>CALMYG010000197.1 GCA_937873455.1 uncultured Verrucomicrobiota bacterium | reverse complement strand
AAACGACTCCCCGCCGACGGATTTCCGCCCGGCTCATCCACCGCATCCCTTTGCCGCCATTCAGCGATGCGCCCCCGTAAAACCGTTCATATCGCTAGGTCGGTTCTGCCGTATCATGTAGGCTCCACGGTATGGACTCCACTCCCATGCCTGCGTCGGCAGAGAAGACGAAAAAGCCCGATCGAGAACACCAGGATCACGACATGAAAACACCCGCCCGCCGTTTCAACGCACGATTCGCATTCCTCGTTCTTTCCATGATTGTCATCACGCACCCGGCCCGGGCCGCTTCTCTCGTGTTTCCCTCCGATGGCCGAACCCTCATGACGCGTCATAACGGCCAAACCTACTTCGACCTCCAGGCGGGAGGGTGGGGGGCCAACTGGTCGTACCTTTCCTTCAAGAGCGAAATCAAATCCTCCGGCAAGGAATTTCATGGCCTGACCCGGACCACCGCCAATGGCGTGGAAGTGACGGTGGAGGCCAAGGCCCTCCAGACCAAACCCGATCGCTGGGAAGTTCGCTACGAGGCCCGCGCCGTCCAGGATACCGCCGTGACCATGCTCCGGGTTGGTTTGCACGCCGGCGCGGAGGCGTTTAACGGCGGACGCATCACCGTAAAACGGGTGGATGGCGGGGAGCGGTCCTTCCCGTTGCCGCTGGAAAGAGAAACGCTCGGGGAATCGATCCGTTACGCGGAAATCGTGGACGCCCGGCAGGGCAAAACCCGCTTTCTGTTCGATCCCCCGGTCGAAATTGTGGCCGACCAGGAGGTGCGCATTGTCCTGGCCCGCGATCAGTTGAAGAAAGACCAACCGGCCCGCCTGCGCATCCTGGTCGAAATGCCCGCGCCGGTCGCGTTTTATACCCATCCCGACGCGGTTCCGCCGTCCGACTCGCTGGACGCCTGGTTTGCCTTCCAACCCGGCGACGCACCATCCGCGAACAGCGTCTTCAGCATGGCGGACTGGTTGGATAAACCCGCCGGCCAACACGGGCGCATCACCCGCCGTGGCGACCAGCTCATGTACCATGACGCCCCGATCACCTTGTGGGGGCTTAATTTAAATTATGTCACCTGCGCACCGTCCAAGGACCTCGCCGACCGCCGCGCCCGTCTTTACGCGGCCTATGGCATCAATGCCGTGCGCCTGCACAAATACGCCGATGGCGCGGGCTGGGCGGGCATTCAATCGAAGGATTCGTTCACCAAGCTCGATCCCGAGGGACTCGAGCGCATGGACTACTTCGTCCACCGCCTCAAAGAGGCCGGCATTTATGTGAAGTTGTCCTCCACCTTCGGGGTGCGCCCGCGCGTGGGCGACAAGACCCGGATTCCCTACATCGATGAATTCCCGCCCATGGATGAAAGCGGTCGTATTCACACCGGCGCCGGCACGATCTTCCTCGCCCGGGAATTGCAGGACATGCAGATTGAGCAGGTCGTGTTTTTGCTCAATCACAAAAACCCCCACACCGGTTTTCGCTATGCCGATGATCCCGCCGTGGCCGTGGTGGAGCTGATCAACGAAGAAAGCGCCTTGTTTTTCAACACCATGGATGCGTTGAGAAAACACCCGACCCTGCGCCGCCGCGCCGCCGCGGATTTCACCGCCTGGCTCCTGAAACGCTATGAGTTGGAAGAGGCGCTGCTCGCGGCCTGGGGCGATGAGGCGCTGAACAGTTTCGTCGAGGAAGGTTTCCTCGATGAAAGCGTCGCGGGGAAATCCATTGTCCCGGCCGGCAATCCCTGGTTCTACGATCCCGAACAACTCGAAGGCTCCCAGGAGTTCCGCCGCGCGCGCCTGATGGATACCATGTTGTATTGGTACGAGGTGCAGAACGATTTCTATGACCGGTACGTCGCGGCCATTCGCGCCACCGGCTACGAGGGCGAAATCATCGCCTCCAACTGGCAGGCCGGTCGCGCGTTCAGTCATTACTACAATCTGCATTCCGACGCCCGCATCGGCATGATCGACCGGCACAACTATTTTGGCGGCGCCTCCGGCCCGCGCATCGTCACCGCCTCCATGCTCTCCCGTCCCGGTTCCGGCATGCTCAGCGCGGGAATGCAACAAGTCGCCGGCCTGCCCTTCATGCTGTCCGAGTGGGTGCACAAAAAACCGACCGAGTGGAGCGTCGAGGGCCCGGCCATCATCGGCGCCTACGGGATGGGGCTTCAGGGCTGGGATGTGTCCTTCATTTTCCAAAACGAGGACGATGGTCGCATCAACCGGGAATTGCCGACCCACGCCTGGCGCGATGTCATGAATCCGCCGATCATCGGGATTTTCCCGGCAGTCTCGCGGCAGGTGCTGCGCGGCGACGTCAAAACCGCCGAACGCCAGGCGGTCCGCAACGTACACATGCCCTCCCTGCATCAAGGCCGGCTGGGTTTCATGGACGAGGTCGTCCAGGACGGCGACATCAAGGCCTTCACCAGCGACCGGGTTCCCGCCGAGGCGTTGGCGGTACTGCGGAGCACCGTGGCGTTCACCGAGGCATTTGAAGAAACGCCGACAATTTCGCTGGATGAATTCCGGCGCGATGGCGGACTGGCATCATCCACCGGCGAATTGTTCTGGCGTCCGGGCGCGCGCGCCGCCGACGGGTATTTCACCATCGATTCCGCCGGTACCAAGGCCGTAGTAGGGTTTGCCGCCGGACAACGTCACCGGCTGGGGGATATCTGGATCGAACCGGATTCCCGCTTCGCCGCCATTTACGTCACCGCCCTGGGCCGCCGGGAAACGCTGGCCGACGCCTCACGCGTACTGGTCACCGCCATTGCCCGCGCCCGCAACACCGGTATGCGGATCCTGGACGACGAGATCCTTCTCGACGCCGGGAAAGGTCCGCTCCTCATGGAACCGGTCAAAGCCCGGATCGGCAGTAAGCGGACGCCCAAGCGCGTGGTCTTACTTGGCCACGACGGTGTCCCCACCAACAAAGCCATTCCCGTGCGCGACGGTGTCTTCGAAATCGACGGCGCCCGCGACCGGACCTGTTACTACCTGATCGAATACTGATGCCGTCGACATCCTACGCATCATCGGAACACGAAAACCGGAACCGGTGCGCCATAACTTCTCTGTCCCCTGTTTTCTCTTGTGTCATTCCGAGCGCAGTCGAGGAATCTCAGCCGCATCAACAAGCAGAGATGTCTCGACTTCGCTCGACATGACCATGCTGTGATCGGCTGCAGGTTCATTTTAGGACCGCCTGGTAAACGATAGAATCGAAACCGTACTCGTACACCTACTCGTACACACGAATCTCTTTTTCTTTTCCGCCCAAGCCTTGTCGCAGGCGGGTTTCTAGTTTCTGGATGCTGGATACTGGATTCTGGTTTCTGGTCTCTGGATTCTAGATTCTAGTTTCTAGTTTCCAGTATCCAGACTCCTTGCGCCCAGCATCCAGCATCTAGTATCCAGCATCCAGCATCCAGTTCCCCCCTTCCGCGCTTTCCGAAGTTGCCATAACTTCTCTGTCCCCTGTTTTCTCTTGTGTCATTCCGAGCGCAGTCGAGGAATCTCAGCCGCATCAACAAGCAGAGATGTCTCGACTTCGCTCGACATGACCATGCTGTGATCGGCTGCAGGTTCATTTTAGGACCGCCTGGTAAACGATAGAATCGAAACCGTACTCGTACACCTACTCGTACACACGAATCTCTTTTTCTTTTCCGCCCAAGCCTTGTCGCAGGCGGGTTTCTAGTTTCTGGATGCTGGATACTGGATTCTGGTTTCTGGT
>CALMYG010000196.1 GCA_937873455.1 uncultured Verrucomicrobiota bacterium | reverse complement strand
GGATTCCCGCCTGGCTCAGGTCCGTGCACAGGCAAGGATGCCTGCGTCACATTAAATCAGCCAATCATGGATGTGCCCCGCCGTGAGTCGCCGCTGAGCGCCTGTGATCAGGCCACGGAGCAGGCGGCAAAGGAGGGATTAAGTTCCGCCCACAGCGCCTCCAGCGCTTGGGGAATAACCCGGACATCGCCGAGGACCGAGGAAAAGTTGGTATCGCCGATCCAACGGGGCACGATGTGCTGGTGCAGATGGTCCTTGAGTCCGGCGCCTCCCGCCTCGCCGAGGTTGATGCCGATGTTAAAGCCGTCCGGCTTCATGTGGCGCTTTAAAATTTCCACGGACAGGGAGGTCCAGCGCATGATTTCCAACATTTCCGCTTCGGTAAGTTCGGCCAGCGATGAAATGTGGCGGTACGGACACACCATCAGGTGGCCGCCGGTGTAGGGATAGCGGTTGATCACCACGCCGCAGGTCGGGCCGCGGGCCAGCACCAGGTTCGCTTCATCGCGATCCTCCCCGAAATAGCGGCAGAGGAAACAACCGTCCTGCTTGGATGCCGTAATATACTCGATGCGCCAGGGCGCCCAGAGATGTTTCATGGCGGAGGTGTATCACGAGCGGCACATGGTATCCAGCGCAGAGTGGATCAATCTAGGTTGGCATTATACCGCAAAACAGGGAGCATCCGGTTCGGTACACTTTTTTTATGCCAATTAAGCGATTTATCAGGTTTCATGACCATTGATTTCAGTTCGCCGGGTAAATATTTCTGGCGGGTTATGCCTTAACCACCTGTATAGCAGTTTGTTACATTCATTTATAGCGAGGGTAATCGTTGTGGCAAGCCAATGGCGTACCAACAACATTAATTCTAGTAAAAATAGGTTATTACCCGACCCGCACATAGTCTTTTCGGACTAGAAAAGGGGGGGGCGGGGGATGGGTTTGAGAGCAAAACCGCAAGATAATTGCGTTACTTGGGGTATTAATCTCGGACAAAACAACCGGAACAGCAAAATATTTCAATTTTGAGAAAATTTCCTTGATTGTCTGGAGGTAAATTACTACGTTCAAACCATCGGGGAGTATGTTCATGAACGAAGACAATCGTGATGGCGATTTTTTATCGCGCCCAGTTCTAGTCCGGTTTAGCGAATCGGATTTGCTATGTTCACCCACACCTCTCTTCCCGACTTTACCGTTCGATTCTCGCATCTGTACAGGAGTCCTGCCATGAAAAGTATTACGCAGCTTTGTCGCTTGCTTCCATCTATCTTGCTCGCCGGTTTTGTGACCAGTGGGCAAGCCTCGGGGCAAACCATCACCAACATCTATTCCGCGGCGGGGACGAACACCTTTACGATTCCGGCCGGCGTGACGCAAATCACCGTGCAAGCCTGGGGCGGCGGCGGCGGAGCGCGGTTAAGTGGGACGACGCGACGCGCGGGTGGTGGCGGTGCGGCGTATGC
>CALMYG010000195.1 GCA_937873455.1 uncultured Verrucomicrobiota bacterium | reverse complement strand
TTAGCTTTTCGTGGTATGGCGAACCCTCCGGGTGAGCCGCGAAATGGCGAAACGCTGGCCCAGCTCATGATCGAGCCCAACGTCGGCGTCTTCACTTTCACGGGATTTCGAGAAGCTGGAAATCACGGGGAGGCATACGGGTAATCACGCCGACTATCAGTTCCGCTGCGGCGGTGATGCGGTGAAGATTGTTGGTGGATAATTCCAGGATGCCGATGGTGCGCCTAGTCAGATTCTGCTGGTAGCGGATGTTCTGGTCAGCGGTAATGAATAGATCGTATTCACCCTCCGCCAAGCGCAACAGATCGCCGTTTTTTATGCCGCCCCACCCGCGTTGCTTGGCCGACTGACATTCGTGACCGGCGAGCAGCTTGTGCATGGGCCAGGGCACGCATTCATCAAGGAGAATTTTCATGCCGTAGAGGCAATCAAAGCTTTTTCGGAAGAAACCAAGACCTGCAGGGCCATGTCACGGCTGACCGAGGGAAAACATTCCAGAAATTCGGCCAGGGTAAAATTGTCTTCCAGATATTCAAAAATAGTCTTCACCGGAACACGCGTGCCCTTGAACACTGGCGTTCCGCCCAGAATATCCGGGTCAATCGTGATGACATCTGCACTCTGCATGATCTTTTTATCGCACAACCCCGTTGCGGAGTCAATCCATCAGCCCTCAAGTCTGAGGGTTACGGGGTCAGACATTCACTATTAACTATCACCCGCGTTCTCGGGGAGAATATGGACCGCCGGTATCCGACTTCCAAAGCATCCTAGTGCCGCTGGTGCGCCTCTGTGATGACGGCAAGGAGCATGCAATCAGCGAGACCACCAAGGCGCTGGCGGATCAGTTCAAATTGTCCGACGACGAGCGCAAGGCATTACTTCCCAGCGGCGTGCAGGAGGTATTTCGTAATCGCGTCGCCTGGGCGAAGTCGCATCTGAAAATGGCCGGACTGCTGGAAGCGCCCAGGCGTGGCATCATCCGGCCTTCATCAAGGGCGGTTAAGCGGGTCGATTAAGAGTAGCCGAATACGGGTGGCGAGGAAGTGTGCGATGAAGTCGGCGTCTCCATCCTCTCGACGTACGCGCTCAAGAAGATCGATTCAGAATCGTTGATGGAGGCCGGAATCGCGGCCGCTAACGCAATGCACGCAAATCCCGTCAGCCGGCGGTCATTTCCTCCAGCGTCTTGCCTTTGGTTTCCCGCACGAATTTAATGGCGAAGAATACCGACAGCAGGGCGAAGGCGGCGTACAGGCCGTACGCTCCGCCCAGGCCGACTACCGCCAGCAGTACGGGAAAGGTCATGGTGACGCCGAAATTGGCGGTCCACTGCGACAGCCCGGCCAAAGAGAGCGAGGCGCCGCGCATCTGGTTGGGAAACATCTCGCCGAGCAGCACCCACATCACCGGTCCCCAGGAAATGCCGAAACAAACGATGTAACAATTCGCGGCGATTAACGCCAACCAGCCGGCTCCGGAACCAAGCAGTAGCCGACCGTCCGCATCCACATCCGCGCCAGCAAACACCAGGCCGAGCACGGTGAGAAACACGGTCATGCCCACCGAGCCGATCACCAGCAGCGGCTTGCGGCCAACCCGGTCGATCAGGGCGATGGCGACCAGCGTGCTGCCGATGTTGATGGCGCCGCTGATGACATTGATCAGTAGCGCATTTTCCTCGGTAAACCCGGCGGCGTTCCACAACACCGCCCCGTAGTAAAAAATCACGTTGATCCCGACGAGCTGTTGAAACGCGGCGAGCAGGATGCCGATCCAGACAATCGGATGCAAACGCCGCGCCGAGGAGTCCCAGGCATCACGCAGGCTGGGCCGATGGGAGGTGAGAAGCGTTTTTTGAATGGACGCCACCAGGTCCGCCGCTGACACATCCGGACTGACGCGCGCCAGTATGGCGGCGGCTTGTTCCTTTTTTCCGCGCGCGACGAGGTATCGCGGCGACTCGGGAATCAGCAACAAGCCGACAAAAAAGAGCGCCACGGGAATCAGCTCCACCCAGAACATCCATTGCCAGGTTTGAAAGCCCCACAAGGAGCCGGCCGCGCCGCCGCCGGCGCGGGCGAGGAGGAAGTTGCTCAGGAAGGCGGTGAATAAGCCGAGGACGATGGCCAGTTGCTGCAGCGAGGTCAGGCGGCCCCGGTAGGCGGAGGGGGCGACTTCGCTGATATAGGCCGGGGCGATCATGCTGGCCCCGCCGACGGCGAGACCGCCGATCAGGCGATAGATCACAAACTCAACCGACCCGCTGGCGATGCCGGAGCCCCAGGCGCTAATGGCGAAGCAGGCGGCGGCGGCCAGCAGCGCGACGCGCCGGCCAAACCAGTCGGCGATGCGTCCGGAAAAAAACGCGCCGACTGCGCAACCCAGCAGCATCGACGCCACGTTGAAGCCGGTGCCGACATCCGAAGCCCCAAAGGCGCCCTGGAGGGCGGACACGGTTCCGTTGATCACCCCGCTGTCGAATCCGAACAGAAACCCGCCGAGGGCGGCGACGCACGAGAGAAGAATCACATAGGCGTTCATCACGTGTCATTCTCGCAGGTCCCCCGGCCGGTGGCAACACATGAGTGTCAAACAACGGGGGTCGCATCCGTGATTCAACATGCTCTAATGGCCGGGGCGGGCGCGGGCGCCAGCGAGTTGTCCGCAGGCTGCCGCGATGTCGTCGCCGAGGGATCGTCGCAGGGTGACCTTGTAACCGGCGCGCCGGAGGGCGTGGGCGAAGGCTTCCCGTTCCGCTTTGCCGACCGGGGTGAAGGCCGCGCCGGGGTGCGGGTTGAAGGGAATGAGGTTGATATGCACCTCGGCTCCGCGCAGGTAGTCGATCAGCGCGGTGAGATCGTCTGGGCCGTCATTGACTCCCTGGAGTAGGACATATTCGATCATCAACGGCGAGGGGCTACCTTGGGGTGGAAATACCGCGCGCAATTTTTCCAGCGTTTGAGATTTTGCCGCCGGCATTAGGTCGCGTCGCACCTCTTGCCGGGCGCTGTGCAGGCTCAGGGCGAGGTTGACGGTTGGAAAGCGTTCGCGAAAACGGCCCATCGCCGCGACCATGCCGACGGTGGAAACCATGAGGTGGCGATCGGCGAAATAAAATGCGCGGGGATTGCGCAGGGTATCGAGTGCGGCGTAGAGGTTTTTTTCATTGTGCAGGGGTTCGCCCATGCCCATGAACACGATGTTGCGCAGGGTTCGGGCCTCGGCGCGCAGGAGGCGCTGGGCGAGGCTGACTTGGGCCAGGATCTCGTCCGTAGTGAGGTTGCGGGCCAGACCGAGTTTCGCGGTGGCGCAGAATTGGCAATTCGCCGCGCAGCCGACTTGTGAGGATATACACAGGCTGGTGCGTCCGCTGGCCACGCGCAGGATGACCGCCTCCACCCGATGTCCGTCGGCGGTGCGCAGCGACAGTTTGGTGGCGCCGTCCCGGTTTGAGTCCTGTCGCGCCACGAGGTCCAATGACGGCAGCGCCACGGCGGCTTGAAAAGCCGCGCGCACGGAGGGCGGCAACATGGCCAGGCAGTCATCCTCGGCCAGCGCCTTTTTGAAAAAAGCCACCCGGAAGCGCTTGAGCGTCGGCTCGTCGACGCCATGTGCGCTCGCCCAACGGGCAAGACCGTCTATGTCATATACGGAAATCACGGTGCTGGATTCAGGTCACCCTTATACTCGATCTTGCGCATGAACGGTCAAGCGTACATGATACCACGATGAGCACATCGGCCATCTTGGCATTTATCGCGATCATGGCGGGTCTCGCCGCCATGCCAAGCGCAAGCGTGGTGCTGGTCGTGACGCGATCGGCAACCCGCGGATTTAACAACGGGGTGGCGGTAGCCGTCGGGATTGTGTTGGCGGACTTGTTGTTCGTGACGCTGGCAGTTGTCGGGATGACGACTTTTGCCCAGTCGGCCGGGGCGTTGTTTTCAATCATTCGCTACGCGGGCGGAGCCTACATCATCTATCTGGGGATATCGCTGATACGTTCCCGAAACGGCGAATGGCAATCCGCGGACGACGCGGGACCCTCGACATTAATGGCGAGCATGATGTCCGGGCTGCTGCTTACGCTAGGGGATCTGAAGGCCATTCTGTTCTACGCAAGCCTTTTCCCGGCCCTGTTTGACTTGCGTCTGTTTACCGTGGCCGACTGCGCCATCATCGCGGCGATTACGGTGGTGGTGGTCGGGGGGGTGAAGGTGGTGTATGCCGGCTTGGCCCGCAAGGTGGCATTGGCGTGGTTGGGGGGAGGGCGGTCACGGTCCGTCAAACGGATTGCCGGGGGCGTGTTGGCCGGGGCGGGTTTGGCGGTTTTGCTGAAATCGTGACGGCCTGGCTCGCGATACGCTACGGCAGGCGGACGTTAATCCGGTAGATCATGCCCGATGGCGTCGTATTGGTGTCAGTCATGACATCCGCGCCGCCGAATCCGGGGCGGGGTCCGGCGCCTGGGACATTGCTCCATACACTTCCCGTCACGCTGTATATTCCTTGCAGGATGTATAAGCGACCGGTGGATGAGTGAAAATGCACGCCCATGCCTTCGGTTAACTTTATGACGTCAAAACGTGAATCGAAGCTGTTGGGATCGAGGTCGGCGATGAATTGCTGTAGCAGGGTCATGTCCTTGTCCGGATCAAAGCGCTGATCCACGTCGGCCCAGGTCTCACCCTCGGCGCGCTCGATACCGTGCCGGTCGTACCAGTCGATCGGCACGAGCGATACGCTCTTGAAGTGCGCGATGACCGAGAGGTTGGCGGTGACATTGGTGTCGGTGCGCGGGTTGTCGATTCGTCCGTCGCTCCATTGATCGAATGCCGCTCCGGCGTCGGGAACGGCCTCCACCGTTGTGCCGTCTTGTCCGGAAAGAAGGACCTGAACCGTCGCCCCCGTGATCCATCCGCCGGGGCCGGTCCGATAGATGAGGTTAAATTCCCCGGGACGGAGAAGGCGCGGATACCCCTCATTAAGCGTGGCAATATCCTCCGACCAGATATCGACAAAGTCCCAACCGAAGTAGGTGGTTTGTTGATCGCGGGGATAGGTCATTTCCACCGTGGTTCGTCCCTCGCCGCGCGCGCTGTTGGTTTGACCGGATACTTCTATGTCCCAATAACTGTTGGTGACCGTGCCCCGGATAAATCGCCCGAGCAGGCCGCCGACGTTCACTCCGGCACCCGTGACCGGTCCCGCGCTGTAGGATTGCCGGATCATGCCGTCGGTACTGCCGCCGGAAATCGTGTATCCACTCTCGCCCACCAATCCGCCGACGTAATTGGTTCCGCTGACGGCCACGCGGCTGTAGCAGTTAGAAATGGTTCCGCCTTGGAGGTAACCGACAAGGCCGCCTGCGTAATCGGCCCCCGAAACTTCACCCAGCGCCAACGACTGACGGATCGTGCTGGATGCGGTGGAAACCCGGCCAAACAGTCCCGCAATATGGCTTTCACCGCGCAAGCGGACATTGCCCCGGCCATCCAAGGCTTGGCCCGAGAACCACCCAGCCAAGCCGCCGACATGCGATCCCCGGGCGAGAACAAATCCCGACCCAGCGCAGTGCGAAAGTTCCGTGTTAACCATCGCTTGACCGGCCAACGATCCGACTCCCCAAAATCCGCAGATTTGCACGCCGGAAAGCGAGAGGTTGCTGATCGCCGCCGATTGCACATAGCCGAAGAGTCCCGCGTACGAGGTCCGCGGGCGGTTGATCACGAGGTTGGAAATGGAGAATCCGCCGCCGTCCAACGTGCCGCGAAAACTACTGGCTCCTGAATCCGTACCCACCGGGGCCCAGCCCCGGCCTTCATTCCAGATCACCGTGGAGGAGGCATCAATATTCGCGACGAGCCGAAAATGATTGGTCAGACCCAACCGCATGGCGGCCAGTTCGTCTAGGTTGTGGATCAGGAAAGGTGAGCCGGGCGATCCGTCGCCGGTGAGCTCATCAAGCGTCACCGGTGCGGGCGGCGCATAGACAGAGAGGTCGCGGAAGCCGGGAGTGTCCACGCCTTCCTCAATCCGCCACAAGGTTGTGAAGTTAAAGAACGGGAACGACGTTTCCTGCCGCATTTCCGCAGTTGTCAAACCCGTGCCGCGTGCGCTGTTGGTCTGGCTGGAGGTGTCCATGTCCCAGTATGCATCTTCCACCCCGCCGCGCACAAAGTGACCCAGCAGACCGCCGACTTGGGCCCCGGTTCCTTCAACCAAGCCGTCGGAATAAGAGCGGTAGATAAACGCATCGGTACTGCCGCCAGAGATGGTGTAACCGCTGACCCCGACCAGCCCGCCGACCTGTGACGTTCCGCGCACGTCGGCCCGGCTGTAGCTGTCGGTAATCAGGCCGCCTTGCAGGTAGCCCACCAGGCCGGCCACATACGTGATCCCTTCAAGGGTGCCCCGCGACGAGCTGTGATAGATGGCGCTCACCGCCGACGAAATCCATCCCGCCAAGCCGCCGACGTGATTCGCGCCGATGGCGTGGACCTCACTGGAAACACGGTGGAGAAACGCCTGGTTTCCCCAACCGAGCACGCCGCCGACATAACTTCCATGCGCCAGCAGGGCGCCGTCAGTAGAAATGCGTTCCAGTAAGGTGTTAAGTCCGTAACCGGCCAGAAGCGCGGCATAGTTGTTGGCATGCAGGTGGATGTTTTCCAGTTTCAGATCGTTAATCGCAGTGGTGTTCAGGTAACCAAACAGGCCCACATAGTCGGTCAGCGGCCGGTTGACGGTAAGGTTGGAAATGGTGTGTCCATTGCCATCGAACATTCCCCGAAAACTGCCCGCACCGGAGGCGGGTCCCACGGGTGACCATCCTTGTCCGCCATCCCAAATCACGGTTGACGACGCATCCAGATCGGCGGCGAGGCGGAAATGGTTGGTCAAGCCGTGGCGCATGGCGTTTAGTTCATCAAGCGTGGTGATGAGGTAGGGGTCATCGGGAGAGCCATTTCCGCCCAGCATGTCCAAGGTGATATCCGTCGGCTGGGAATAGGCGGCCAGATCACGGAATGCAGGGTAAGCATTTTCCTCGTCGATTTGCCAAAGCGTGTTGAAATTATACCACGCAAACGTGGCCTGTTGTTGCATCTCGGGCGTACGCTTGCCGGTGCCGCGTGCGCTGTTGGTTTGACCGGAAGCCTCGGTATCCCAATAACTGTAGGCCTCGAAATTGTGGCCGACCGCATTCACCGCGCCGACCAGTCCACCGACCGCGCTCGATCCGCTAACCGGGCCTGTACTGAATGACCGTAATACGCGGGCGCGGCTGGCCGAGGCGGACGCGCCCATGTAGCCGATGAGTCCGCCTGCATTCGAACCGCCCTCCACAATGGCGTGGCTGTAGCTATCGGTCATCAAGGCCGTGATCAGTTGTCCGGCCATTCCGCCCACCATGTTCAGGCCTTGGACCATGCCCTCAGTCCGGCAGTGATAAATCGTCATGTTACCGGCGGTATTTCCGATTAATCCGCCCACGCGGGTGTCGCCGCGCGTGATCGCATCGCAGAACAGCGCGTGAAGCTGTCCGCCGTTGGCGTAACCGATCAGTCCACCCGTGTCGGATCCGCCACTGACATCCAAGTCCGTCCCCCGCACAAACTCCACCCGCGTACCGGTGGCATGGGCGATCAGGCTGCCGGTGTACTGGTTGCCCCGGACTTCACATTGCTCGAGGTCTAGATCATGGATCACGGCGTTCTGGGTGTAGGCGAAGAGCGCTTGATAATCGGTGATGGGACGGCTGATGGAGAGGTTGCGAATGCTTTGGCCATTTCCGTCCAGCGTGCCGGAAAAGCGCGCCGCGCTGGTGCCGACCGGCGTCCATCCGCGCCCGGCATCCCAGGCCACGGTTGCGGTGGCGTCGATGTGTGCTCCAAGACGGTAATGCGCGGTCAGATCCTGCCGGATGGCGTTGAGGTGATCCAGCGTGAGGAGGATGTATGGATTTGCGATGGATCCGTCCCCGTTGAGTTCAGCGAGGTTTACTGCTTGCGGCTGCGAATACGCGGCCATGTCGCGCAGTTGCGGATAGCCGTTGCCTTCATCGATGGTCCAGCGGGTTGAGAAATTATATCCCGGATAGCCTGCTGACGATTGCATGGTCACGGTGTCCTGGCCGCTTCCCCGTATGCTGTTGGTTTGCCCGGAGGCATCCGTGTCCCAATAACTATTGAAGACCATGTTGTTGGCGTCATGATTCACCGCGCCGACCAAACCACCCACCGCGCTCGACCCGGTGACCGGTCCGGTGCTGAACGAGCGGTACACCCGCGCGCGGGTGCTGGCGGTGGAAGTGGCGCCCATATAACCGATCAGCCCGCCAACATTGGATGTAGCGTTCACGACAGAATGGCTGAAACAGTCGGACATCGTAGCGGTGGTGAAGTGTCCGATCAAGCCGCCCACTTGACTCCCGCCCGTCACCTCCCCGGTCGAGCGGCAGTGATTGATGTTTGCGCCGCCCGTGACGTATCCACCTAAACCGCCCACATAGGTTGCGCCGGACACCATTACCTCGGCCTCGCACGCATGCATCGTGCCGCCGGAAACGTAGCCGACCAATCCGGCCGTATAGTTGGCCCCGTGGATGACGCCTTGCACACGAACAAACTCCATGGCACAACCCGACTGTGCGTATCCGACAAGTCCGGCGGTGTAGGCCGAGGCTTCGAGGTAAAGATCCTCGATGCGGATGTTGCGCAGGATGGTACCCGATGCAAAGGCCGCCAGCGCGGCGGCATAGTTGCCGCCTCCGATCACATAGGCGCGCGATAACGTCAGATTCTCGATCCGCGCATTTTCCGTGTAGCCGAACAGCCCTTGATAGGATGTGCCGATGCGCACCACCGCCAGGTTGCTGATGACGTGTCCCGCTCCGTCCAGCGATCCAGTGAATTTGTTGGCGATGCTTCCGACCGGTGTCCAGCCTCGCGCCATGTCCCACCGGACCGTGTCGGCCATGTCGATGTCGTTGGTGAGGCGGTAATGTGCGGACAGCCCGAGGCGCATGGCGTTCAGCTCATGCACATTGCCGACGAGGTACGGGTCTTCAGGCGTGCCCGTTCCCGCCAGGTCATCCAGGGTCAGCGGTTGCGGATCCTGCCGAACGGCCATATCCTGAAATGCCGGGTATGCGTCCTCTTCAATCTCCCAAAGCGTGTAGAAATTCCAACCGGCGTAGGAGGCTTGCTCCTGCATCTCTTCCGTGGTCAATCCGGTCTGGCCCGCGCCATTTCCGCTGTTGGTCCGTCCCGACGCGTCCACATCCCAATAACATGCATAGGCCCCGCCGAAGCCGAGCAAGCCGCCGACATTGGACGTGCCGCCGGTCACGCTGGCGGTGGAGTAGGACCACTGGATGGTGGAGCCGCTGTTGTATCCGATGAAGCCGCCGGTATCCTGTGTCCCCGTTACATGTCCTTGCGCATAACCGTGGCGCGCATGGCCGGACATGAGCATACCCGCCAACGCCCCCACATAGCGGTTGCCGGTCACGTCCGCTTCCTCAAGACCCAGCAAGACGATTTCGCCACCGTTGATATAGCCGAACAAGCCCTGGTAGTTGCTGGCCGGGCGATGGATGAACAGGTTGCGAATCACGTGGCCGCGTCCATTCAGTTTCCCCTGGAAGGATTGGGCGCTGGAGTGTCCGATCGGCTCCCATCCCGCGCCTTCATTCCACGGCGCAACGCCGAGGTCGATGTCGGCGATCAAGGTGAAGTGTTTGTCGTTGTGGGTGCTCCCGAGGTAGTGGCGCAGGCGATTCAACTGAATGGCGTTGGCAATTTGCCAAGGATCGGCGGCCGTGCCCTTGCCATGCGTGAATTCCAGCACCGCGCTCACCGGTGCGCCGGGATTGCCCTCGGTATCGCGGACGGTCACTTCGAATTGGAACCACTTGTTGTCGTCGCCGGCGACGAGGGTGTAGGTCTGGTTGGTCGCACCGGGAATGGCGACGAACGGTCCAGCCTGATCGTCCGCGCGCAACCAGCGGAAGGTGGTGGCACCCTCGGGATCGCCCGCGCTGTTGGGATGGTATGTGTAATGACCGGTGAGGGTTTCGCCGAAACTGTCGGTTCCGGTGACATATACGTCCGAGGCAAAGGGAATGAGCAGATTCACGTATGGAATATCATTCGTACCCTGCCACTGCATGTAGGGATACGTGTATACGCCGTCATGGCCGATGGACCAGATCGTGTCGAAGTCCCAGGCGGAAAAAGTGATCTGCTGGATCATTTCCGCAGTAGTGCGGGGAAACGCCAGCGGATCGGCAACGCCGGAGGTTTGTTGGTCATAGTAGCTGTTCGAGGGGTACGGCAGGGTGGAACTCGACGAACTTCGGGATCCAAGCACGGCATGCGCATTCACCATTCCGTTCACCGCCCCGACATTGTGTCCGAAGGAAATCGCCGAGAATGGCGAATAAATGCCGCGGTGGTAAGAGCCGATCAATCCGCCCACCGCACTGTGACCGGTGACCGCGCCGAGGTTGTACGCATACGTGAGACCGACGGATGCACTACCCAGAATACCGCCGACCGTGTTACTGCCACTGACATCGCCGTAGTTGTAGCAGTAGTTTGCGCTCCCGCCGTATCCACTGGTGGTCATGCTGGCGGCAACACCGCCGACGCCATTTCCGGAGGCCGTGATGGTTCCGTGGTTCGCGGCGTAATTCAGCGTGCTGTCGGAGGTGCTGGTCAACACGCCGCCCACGGTATTGCGGCCTTCGACTGAAGCATAATTGATCAGGTAACTGCCCCGGCCGCGCACACCCATGATCCCAGCCACGCTGTCGCGCCCCGTGACACTCCCGCGCACGGTACAGCGATCGAGGGCAAACGAGGAGTGGTAGGGCATGTTGCGGCCGACCATGCCGGCCACGTGATCCACGCCATCCACCTCCACATCCGCCGTGCTGTCACGCAAGGTTCCGTTAAACAGTCCAAACAGGCCGCCGACATTATTGCCCGAACCCGTAACGATTCCCCACACATGGAGGTCCCGGCACTCCTGGCTGGTTTCGGCATATCCCGCCACCGCGCCAACATCGTTACTGCCGAGGACGGTTGCGTTGGTCAATACAAGGTGACGAATCCACGCCGAATTGGTGATGTAGCCGAACAGGCCGACCCGTTCCTCGCCGGGGCGGTTGATTGTCAGGTTTGCTATAGTGTTCGATCCGCCATGGTAGGTGCCGCGGAAGGGATTGTCCGTCGTGCCGATGGGCATCCAGTTGGTATAGGATCCGAGATCGATAACGGCAATTTGACGGAAGTGGTTGGTGGGGTAATCGCGGACAGCATCCAGATGACTGGCCTCGGCAACGAGATAGGGATCAGCCGAAGATCCGCCACCGCCGGCAAACTGACCATTTGCATGAATCAATCCGCATGACCCGGCAATGAGAAGGATGATCATGCGATGAAAGCCGAATACGGGGATTACGTGCGCACCGACCAGGCGGCACGCTCGCATTGGCATCAAGGTGCGGCTCGCCTTCATGATGAGGGAAGTGTCCTGCCATCATGAGTATGTTGTCGAGGCCGATCGGCTCGATTTTGGTGATTTGGAGGTTTCCCCGATGAATTTCTGGGTTCGGCGCGGCGATCACGTTTGAGGGGCGGGCATGCGCTTGAGCATGCGCACAATCACCACCAAAACGATCAGGGCGGCGATGAACACCGCAGTTCCGGCGAGCACAGGGCCCCATGATCCGAAACCGGTTCGCCGGTGGTCGGGGTTGGGGATGGCGTCGCCAAGCTGCACCGGCACGCTGTCCGGGGGTGCGATGGAGGAAAAGCGAACCGCGAGGTCATGGCGCGCGGCGGCGACATGTTCTCCGCCGTACCACAGTCGCGGCGAACGGCCGTCGCCGGCTTGCACGACGAGTTCGTGTCGTGGAGCACGCGCCACCAACGGGGTCAAGGAAAGCGGCGGGTCGTCGTCGTGGTAGAGTTCCACTTTGAGGTAGCGGCCGGCGCCGTGAAGAGGGATGCGTGATTTGTTGCTTTCGCCCATGCGGTACACGTTGCCGGCGCCGGCAAAGCGCCACGCGGCGGAACGTTCGTTGCGCAGCCAGGCGACCGCCCGGCGATGATAATCGCCGCCGGCTTCGGCCATGATTTCCACGGCGGCGAGCGGAATGTTTTCGTAACCGAGGTCCAGCGTCAGTACCTGGGCGTCCCGGTGATCATCCGCGCGGTCGGTGGTCAGGATGCTATGCGGAACAGGGCGCTCCTGGGGCGTTTGCTCTCGATACACGCCCAACCGGGCCTGCCGGATGGTGAACGTTTCGCGCGCATCCCGGGCGTTGGGGTAGACCCGGATCTGTACATACGGATAGTCCGCCGTGGGATAGCGGATGGTGTCTTCCTGAATGAGCCGGGGATGATCGACGTGAATGAGGTAACCTTGGCCCAGCAACGCCCATTGTTGTTGCTCTTCCGATCCGTAGATTTCCACGCGCCGGATAAAATCCCGTCCGGTGGTGGTGATGGTGACGTGATCGTGACGCGGCCGGGAGCCGGGTGTCGTTGACGGATGAGGGTGGAGATCGAGTCGCCAATGCGGTTCGATTCCTTCGACGAAGGCTTGGTTTACCGTATCCACCGCCACCGTCATGGCGGCGGCGGGAGGCGGGGTCTTGGCGAGGAAAAAAGGCCAGACCCCTTGCTCGGAATCGAAAATGCGGATGTCGCTAGGAAAATCATGACACCGGGCGTAAACATCAAACGGGACTTCGATCCGGAATAATGCTCCGGGAGCAGGGGGATCGAGGATCGGACGCGACCAGGCGAATGAGGCTTCGGTGGTTTCGGCGGCAGCGAAAATGCTCGGCGCGACGACCAAGACCAAGGGCATCAGGGCGCGGATGGCCTTCATGGCGCAGCCTCTTCCTCGGCAAGTCGGCTGCTGGCCCGTTGATAAATGAACGACAAAACCAACAATAACACGCCGGCGCCAATAAACGCCGCGATGCGTTCGAGCCCGTCCAAGCCGGCGAGGTCAACGAGCAATACTTTCACGGTCATGGCCCCGAATAACCACAAGCCGGCATACCGCAAGGGGCGCCGATGGCGCAGCATGCCCGCGGCCACCAAGGCGATGGCGCAGGCCGCCCACCACAACGTGATCAGCGGTTGGTTCCAGGAGTTGGGCAAACGGTAAATTTCCACGGAAACAATCGCGATGGCGGAGAACAGGGCGGTCATGTTCAGCGCGACGTCGAACCGCGGGGCCCCGTCAAGGAGCGGGGCGGCCCGGGCGGATAACCAGCGCGGCGCGCCAAACAACACGACGGCGCTCATTGCCATGAATGCGGCGAAGTGAGGATTAAAAAACGTTCCACGAAGCGTCGCGGGCATCAGGTCGGCGATCACCAGGGCGTCCAACATCAGTTTGACCGGCACGGCGATCAACAGAATACGGCCAAACGATTTCATGAAGGGTAGATCGTTCAGCATCAACGCGGTGGTCACGCCGACAATCAGGAGGAAGGCGCTCGATAGGATCCAGGCCCAGGCGTGGCGCTCGCCGAGGGTCCAAAAAATATCCGTGGTGGTAACAAGAAGCGTGCCCAGAACGGTCAACAGAGGCAGCAGCGTCCAGAGGTCGTTGTTGGTGGCCGGTTCGCGAGCGGCCTGGCGGGCGTGGAGGGCGGCCTGCACGCCGAGCAGCGCCGCGGCCAGCATGCCGGAGATGAACCGCGCGTTGAGAAAGAGACGCGGTGCGGTTTCGTAAAACTGCACGTCAAACACCACGGTTTTCATCAAGCCGAACAGGCCCAGCCCGAATGCGGCAAGGCGGAGCAGGGAGATGTTGGCGCGCAGGCCGAACCAGCAAAGAATCGCGCCCTCGATGCTCCATCCGAGGGATACCCAGGCGCCATCAAGTTGCAAGGGCAGGGCCAGGCTGGCCGCGGTGAGCGCACCGACCAGGAGCGCCAGTTGATCGTGAGTGAAGGATGGTCGCCATGTCCATCCGGCGCGCACCAACACGAGGTGAACAACGGCGGCGATCAGAAACGCCGCGCCGGTCCAGGCATTCCAGCCCATGCGATCCAGCACGACGTAGCAGACGCCGAGCCAACCGCCGCTGTTTAACAGCAGCCGAAACACATCCAGATGCCGGGCGCTTACCGTGCGCTCCGCGCGCAACTTGAGCAGGCCCAGGGCAGCGAATTGCAGGAAATACAGCGCAGAGAAGGCGAGCAACCAGCCGGCATCCGCCCGTTCAAAACCGGCTACTTGGCCAAGTAGATACAACGCGGTGAAGGCGAAGGAGGCGTTGTAAAGGGCTTGCCAGTTGCGGGCCACGCCCAACGCAATGACCGGGGCATTGATAACCGCGATATAAGAGAGCAGGAACAGCAGGTTCGGCGATTCCCGGCCGATCAATGGCGGCATGAGAAACGCGCCGATGACGCCGATGATCGCCACGGCTTGGCTTCGGTACGCGATGGCCAGCCCCAGCGCAGCGGCGGCGCAACAGACCAGCCCCGCGGCGGCGAGCGGCGCGCTGATCATGTGGTAAATGCCAAACGCCGCGAATACGCAAAAATAAAACAACGCCGCGCCGCCACCGGTCAGCGCGCGGGCGAGCAGGGCCAGGCGGCCCTGGCCGCGGATCTCCGCCGCATGGCCGAGTCCGACCAGCAGCGCGCCGGACACCAAGCCGAGCACGACGCGGGCCTCCGGGCCGAGCCACGCGTTTTTGATGGCATAACCGACGAGAAACGCAATGCCGGTCAATAACAGCCCGATACCGGCAAAACTTGCCCAACGACCGCCGACCGCCCATTCCGTGGAGCGTGGTTTTCGGTCCGGTTGGACTGCCGCTGGAGGCGCGTCAACAACCAATGATGGTGTCGGGTTGACGGGAGGCGATGGGGGCAGCGGTGGTGGTGTCGGGCGGTCCAGTCGGGGCGGGGCTATCACGGGCTCCGGGGGCGATGCGGTGACATCGATCGGTTTTTGCGCGGCCGGGGGGGTGGGTGTGGCGGCGGCCATCCGGGCGATTTCCCGCCGCAAGGAGTTGAGTTCATCCTGTGATCGATTCGCGCGGATCAGCGCGACGATGGAAAGGATCAGGGGGAGGAGCAAGATGGTGAGGACCAGCAGACCGATTAGCGCAGCCATAACGAACGTCCTTGGTGTTTCCCGGTTTCCAAGGCGTTATCTATGGCAAAAAAACGTCGTGATCACAAGCGGCGAAATCCGCGTGTTTCGGTTGCAGGCCGGTGTGTTGCCGCTTTATGGCGTGACCATCAAGCGCACCCGGAAGACCGCGTTGGGGAAGAGGTCGACACCGCCAGCCAAAACGACATGGGTTTCCGGTTCGCTTGCTTCGATAACGTCGCCGTGCGCGATGAACACCACCGGATCGGAAAGTAGATCGGGACAGTATTCAAGTTGGTACCGTTTTCCGGGAGCGGAGTTCCAGTGAACCAAAATATCTCCCTGTGGTGATATACGGACCCTGGCCATTTGCAAATGATCGGTCGGATCCAGCGGGTTGGTTCCGGCGAGCAGTTCCTTGTCATCCGGTACGCCGTCGCCGTCGGTGTCCACCAACAGCGGATCGGTGCCCAAACTTTTTTCCAGGGAGTTGGACAGCCCATCGCCATCGTCGTCGTCCGGATCCAGCGGCAAGCAGGTTTTGGGAACCTGGGCGACAAACACGCCGTAGGTGGTGACGGAGTTGGAGTAGATTTGGCTGTCACCATAAAACGAAGACTCGTCCAGCGTGTAGCGGTTGTACACGCGCACAAACATCGGGGTTACCACAAAGCGATTGATGCTTACCGAGGCGGAAAATTTTCCAATCGCGCCGGCCGCGTAATCCGTGCCCATGCCGATGCGCGCTTCCGCGAGTACAGGATTAAACACATGAGGTGTTCCATCCCGGTTTGGTGGATAAATGCCGTGGTCGGCTCGCAGCAGTTGCACCAAGTCTCCAGGCTCGAGGGCGGTTCCTTGCAGCATGACATCGAATTCGTTGACGATCGAGTTGGTGGAGCCGTAATACAAGGGAACACTGAGAAATTGCGCTTGAACTGGCATCCACGCAAGCCATCCGGACGCAAGCCCCGCGAATAAGGGATTAACCGTCTTCATCGTATCTCCTCCCGCCTTGACTGCATGCTAACGCAAATGACCGAGGGTGGCGAGCCTGTTTCTTTACCAATGATGAGGGTTGTATTCATGTTCCGTTTCCCTTGTAGCAGGAACAATGCCAGCTTGCCGCCCATGGTGGCGGCAAACCGGGTGGTATAGGGCTTTACCCTATGAGTTGGGGGCAATTCGGGCCAATCATGGCCCGGGGAGGGCGCGAGGGCGCCTTCCGGGAACAACGGAAAAATCCGCAAATTTGCAATCTTTAGCGTGCGGTGTTCGCTTTTGTGCGCGCACGATGGCGCGTTTTTCTATACGAAGGAGCAAATGTATTCGCAAATCCCGGCATCGACCTGAATGGTGAAGCCGGAATTTCCGGGTACGCTGAACTGTTCGCCGGCGGAGTAAGGCCGGGCTTCAGTTTCGCCATCAAGGGTGACGACGCAGGCGCCGGCGACAATTTCCATAATTTCCGGTGCGCCGGTTCCGAAGTGGTAGTTGCCGGCATAGATCAAACCGAGTGTTTTCTTGGCGCCGTCCGGCATGAGGATGGTGTGGCTGACCACCTTGCCGTCGAAGTAAATGTTGGCTTTGGTCTGCGCGGTGACGTTTTCGAATTTCGCGGGTACGCTCATGGGAATCTCCAGTTCGTGGTTACGGGTGTTCATGTGAAATAAGTTCTGGCGGTCCGGCCAGGCGTTCGGTGCGCCCGTCGCCCAGGCGTTCACCTGCCGGCATGTGGACGCGATTACCTCGGCGGAGGGTTTCGGTGAAGGTCTTTTGCTCCGGGGTGAGGTGGCGGGTTAGCCATTCGCAACGGTGAAGATTGCCGTCGGCGGCGCAGCCGTGGACGACGTATTTTCCTTTTTCCCGGGCGACCGGGCTGACCAGCCGCATCCACGGCGACCCCTCATCGGCGCGTCCGGTTTTTTGCAGGACGAGCATGCTGTATTTGAGGAGGTGGACATCGCGGTGCAACCGGCGGTTGATCATGCGCAGGGAGGCGGGAACATCCCATTCGCGTACTTCGTGGCACCATCCGCGTTTTTGGGCGAGCATCGGACAGGCCTGGTGGTGGGGGCAGGGGGCGATGATACGCCCGACCGACGAGGCGGCCCAGGCATCGCGCAGGCGCTCCATGCGGGCGACGGTGAAACGCAGGGCCGGTTCAATGATGATCAGGCAGCCGCCGGGCCGCAGGGCGTTCCATTGCCGCCGGACCCATTCAAGCAGCGCTTCGTCGGGTTGATTTTCCATCCACTCGTTGACGGCGAAGCTGGCGATGATGATGTCGAAGGGGCGTTCGTTTTCGTGGGTGCGGGCGTCGGCGCGCTGGTCACGCAGGGTGGCCCGCGGCCACAAGGCCCGTCCAGCCGCGAAAAGCTCCCGCGCGCGTTCAAGGCCGGCTTCCGCCTGGTCGATCATTTCCAGGTGCAGGGGGCGCTCGGGGAACCACTCGGACAAAACGTGGGCGACGGCGAGGCCGGCCGCTCCGGTGCCGGCGCCGAGGTCCAGCAGGCGCATCGGTTGTTCACCTTCGGGTTCACGGATGTGCGGGCGCACTTCGTCCATCACGCACTGCGTGCGGGCATAGGCGCGCGGAAAGAAAAACAGGCCATAGGCGGCGAGGGCGCGGCGGTCGTGGCTGTAACCGGCAAACGAGGGGTCGCGTCCGGTGGTGAAGGCATCGCTGAGCGAGCCGGCGGCTTTTTCAAGCCGTTCCACGGCGAGGCGAGGTTGTCCGGCGCGGGTGATGCGCAAGGCATGCCGCAGCCATGCCGCTTCGAGCGCTTCGGGATATCCGGGCTTACTTGGCATATTCCACGCACCGGGTTTCCCGCACCACCGTGACTTTGATTTGTCCCGGGTATTGCATGTCGTGTTCGATTTGCCGGCTGATGTTGCGGGCCAATAACAACGCTTCGTTGTCGTCGATGGTTTTGGGTTCGACCAGCACCCGGATTTCCCGGCCGGCCTGGATGGCGTAACACTTTTCGACTCCGCGGTAGGATGCGGCGATCTGTTCTAGTTTCTCCAGTCGTTTGAGGTAAATTTCCGTGTTTTCCGAGCGGGCGCCCGGGCGCGCGGCGGTCATGGCGTCTCCGGCGCGGGCGAGGATGGCGTAGATGCTTTCCGCCGGGACTTCGTTGTGATGGGCGGCAACGGCGTTGAGTACGACCGGGGTTTCGCCAAATTTTTTCAAGTACTCCGCGCCGATCAAGGCGTGGCTGCCTTCCATGTCATGATCCATGGCTTTGCCAATATCGTGCAGCAAGCCGATCCGGCGGGCGAGCGAGGCGTCCAGTCCCAGTTCGGACGCCATCATGCCCATGAGGTGGCCCATTTCAATGGAATGCTTGAGGACGTTTTGCCCGTAGCTGTGCCGGAACTTCAACCGCCCGATCATGATTTGCACGGACGGATCAACCGCGCGCAAGCCAAGCTCGTAGACGGCGTGTTCTCCGGCGCCGGCAATGATTTCGGCGATTTCCGCCTGCACTTTATGCACCACCTCCTCGATGCGGGTGGGATGGATGCGTCCATCGGTAATCAGGCGTTCCAGGCTTTGCCGGGCGATTTCCCGCCGCAAGGGATCAAAGCCGGAGATCACCACGACTTCCGGGGTGTCGTCGATGAGGATGTTGACTCCGGTGGCGGCTTCGATGGCGCGGATGTTCCGGCCCTCCTTGCCGATAATGCGCCCTTTCATGTCATCGCCGGGCAGGGGGACGGCGCAGGTGGTCATTTCGTTGATCTGTTCGGCGGCGAACCGTTCGACGGCGAGGGCGATGATTTTGCGGGCGTCCCGTTCGGCGGTTTCGTGGGCTTCCTGCTGGGCGCGGCGGATCAGGTCGGCGGACTCCGCCTTGAGTTCGTCCTGCAGGGCGGTCATCAGTTGGGTCCGGGCGGCATCCGGGGTAAGGCGGGCGACGTCGTGCAGCCGTTGCAGCATGATGGCTTTGTGTTGCTCCAGCTCCGTGCGTTCTTCGGCCAGGGCGGCGCGCTGGCGTTCGTATTCCTCCATGCGGCGTTCCAGCGCCAGCTCCTTTTTATCAAACGCTTCCAGTTTGCGGTCGAGGTTGATTTCGCGCTGGGCGACCCGTTCTTCGATTTCCTTGATTTCCTGGCGGCGTGCGCGCGCTTCCTCCTCGAACTGGTCGCGGGCCTTGATGCTCTCTTCCTTTATGTGGAGTTTTCCCTCCCGCACGATGGCGTCGGCATCACGCCTGGCTTCTTGCAGCATGGTTTCGATATGTTGGCGGGCATCGCGCCGTTTTTGCCGGTACAGCACAACGCGCAAGCCGAAGCCGAGTCCGAAAAACGCACCGGCGACGAAGATGACCACCCATCCCGGGATCATGATGGAACCTCAATTACTTGTTGTTCGGTGAGGATGGCCTGAACGCACATGTCGTGCGGTTCGCGGGGCAGCACATCGACAATCTGTTCATGAAACGCCAGGCCGAGCCGGAATCCCCGGACGCCGGCGAGCAGGCGATCGTAATGCCCGCCCCCGTGTCCGAGTCGCACGCCGGATCGGTCAAACGCCAAGGCCGGGACGAGGATCAGGTCCAGGGTGGCGGGGTCCACCGGTTCGGGTTGTTCCGGTTCGCGCACCTTGGCCTTGCCGGCGCGCACCGTCGCGGCGGGGGCGAGGCGGCTCATCCCGTAGTACTTGCGTTCCGGGATATAATAGGGAACGCACACCGTGGAGCCTTGCTCCCAGCAGGCGTGGATGATGTCGGCGGTTTGAATTTCCGAGGGGAGAGACAAATACGCACCGATGGTTTGCGCCTTTTGGAAAATGGCCAACCCGATCAGTTTTTCATACACCGCCCGGCTGGCCGAGGCGATGCGATCGGCCGGCCGGTTGTACTCCATATCGCGGAAGCGCGTGCGCAGGGTGGCTTTATTCATGGTGATTCTCGTTGTTTATGGCGCAGCTCCTTCCAGCGCTCGATGCGCTGGCGGATGCGTTGTTCGTAGCCTTCTTCCGTGGGTTGGTAGTAGACCTTGCTCGTGGGCAGGTATTCCTGATCCACGACATGGCCTTCAAAGTCATGGGCGTAGCGGTAGCCTTCGTGGCCGAGCTGCTGGGCGCCGCGGTAGCTGGCATCCCGCAGGTGTTTGGGCACGGGCAGGGTTCTGCCGGCGCGGATATCCTCCCAGGCGGCTTCGATGCCGAGGTAGGAGGCGTTGCTTTTGGGCGCGGTGGCCAGGTACGTGGTCGCCTGGGCGAGAATGATGCGGGCCTCCGGCATGCCGACGAATTCCACCGCCTCCATGGCCGCCACGGTCAGGGTGAGGCCCATCGGATCGGCATTCCCGATGTCTTCCGAGGCGAGGATGATCAATCGGCGCGCGATGAAGCGAGGGTCTTCGCCGGCATAGAGCATTTTTGCCAGCCAGTAGAGGGCGGCATTCGGGTCCGAGCCGCGCACGCTTTTGATGAAGGCGCTGATGGTGTCGTAATGGCCGTCCTCGTTGTCATAGACGACGGATTTTTTCTGAATGGATTGCTCGGCCGTCGCGCGGCTGATGCGAATAGCCCCGCCCTCCTCGGGGGCGGTGGTGAGGGCGGCGATTTCGAGGGCATTCAGAGCCTTGCGGGCGTCGCCTTCGCAGACCCGGGCGAGGTGGGCGAGGGCATCGTCGTCGGCATGGAGGGCCAGGTGGGCCAGGCCGCGCGGGTCGGAGATCGCGCGGCGCAACAAGGCGAGGATGTCGTCCTCCCCGAGCGGTTCGAGTTGGAAAATCTGCGAGCGCGAGGTGAGCGGGGTGTTGATGAAGAAAAACGGGTTATGGGTGGTCGCCCCGATCAGGGTGATCGCGCCGGATTCCACATAGGGCAGCAGCACATCCTGTTGCGCCTTGTTGAAACGGTGAATTTCGTCGATGAACAGGATGGTTTCGCGGCGGCGGAATTTTTTGCGTTGTTCCGCGGCTTCAAGCAGGGAGCGCAAGATCGCGACATTGGCGAGGACGCCGCTGGTCCGCTCGAAGTGCCGGTTGGTGGCCAGGGCGATCACCTCGGCGAGCGAGGTTTTCCCGCAGCCGGGCGGCCCGTAGAGGATGATGCTGCCGAGGCGGTCGGACTCGATCGCCCGCCGGAGCAATTGACCCGGCGCAAGCAGATGCCGCTGGCCCGCGTAGTCGTCCAGCGACTGCGGGCGCATGCGGGCGGCGAGCGGCGCGGGTGCGCCGCCTTCCAGCGGTATGCCTGATTCAAACAGATCCATGTCGCGATTCATCCTATTTCCGGGGCAAAAAAATACCCCACCACAAGTCGTTGAGGGCATGAGCTCTGACACCTCGAAATGAGGTGGGTGCTCGAGTCCGGACTTTCCCGTTCCCCGCAGAGGGGGTATCGGGGCCGCCCGAAGGTAGAACTCCCTGGATAATCCAGTATTGGGTCAGAGGACTTGGCCCTATCGCGAACAAGGCAGGGTAAAATTCGATCACGACCTGAAATGCCAAGCCATCAGCCGGGCAAACAGGCGGGACCGGTTACATTATTTCCCCGATGTAAAAGAACGAACTCCCGGTGGGAGAGGGAGATTGGCGAACATGGATTCGGTCGCGTTGCGCACATTCGGTTCAAAAACTCGACGCGGCGCAACGCGCGTCGAGGGGGTAGTACGATAAACAGGGCTCGCCAGGGGTGCGGCACACCGTTGCGCCGCCACGGCAAGCCCATGAAGGATCACGGCCGCGAGCATTACCACGTAACTTATCAGCCAACCTGTTGTCAGGGGGATCATAACCAACCTTATTCACGTAAAACCGGTGCGGCGTTTCAGCCTTCCCGGATCTCAACATTCAACTCTTTTTTGAGCGTCGTCTTGATAGTCTCATGATACCCGTTGACCTCGTCATCCGTCAAGGTCCGGTTTGCCGATCGGTAGGTCAACGCATACGCCAAGCTGCGTTTACCGGTTCCGACGGCTTCTCCCATAAAGATATCAAACAACTGGATATTTTCCAGTTCGGGCGGGCCGGATTTTTGCATGGTGGCGACCAGCGTTTCGTGGGTCAACGCCGCGTCGGCGATGACCGCGACATCCCGGCCGACCGACGGATACGCGGGAATCGGCTGGTAGGTGATGCGCGGCGGGGGGCGATGGCACAGCGGGGCGGCATCGACTTCCAGCACGGCGATCGGGTCATGAAGGCGCCATTCTTTTCGCGGGCCGGGTGCAATCAGTCCGATCCACCCGCATGCGCGGCCTTCGATGGACAAGCGAAAACCATAACCGGTTTCCAAAAACGGAATGCGATCCGGGGCGAGCGACCACTCCGGGAGGCGTTGGCGCCCGGCCAGCCGTTCCCACAGGCCTTTGATCCAGTCGAACATTTCTTCGCGGGTGGGCGGTTTGCGCTGCCAGACTCCGCGGTGCGCGGGGCGCCCCATCAAACCGATGGCGAGTCGGCGGGTTTCCTGGTGCGGCGCTTCGCTGGCGCCCAGGTGATACACCTTGCCCAATTCAAACACCGCCGCCTGTTGGACTTGCCGGGCGCGGTTGCGCCCGAGGGTTTCGACGATTTGCGGGGTAAGCGCGGTGCGCAAAATGGCCTGGTCGACCGTGACCGGGCGGGGCAGTGCGATCCGGCGCGGCGCATCGTCGGGGTCGAAGCCATTGAGCAAGGACTCCGCGACCAGGCTGTAGGTGACAATTTCCTGCAGCCCGAAATCCACGCAGGCGTCACGCAACGCCGCGACTTGTTTGACCGGCGTGTCGTCGGCGCCTGGTATGGGCGGTGTCGCCGAAGGCGCGGGCGGAATGTGTTCCAGTCCGTGGAGGCGCGCCACTTCTTCAATTAAGTCGACCTCCCGCTCGAGATCGAATCGGAAGTCCGGAATGACGACGTCCCCCACGCCGTTGTCGGGTTCGCCCGCCGTCAGCTCGATGGATCGTAGGATGGCGATGATCTGCTTATCGGGCAGTTGAAGACCCAGCAGGGTGCGGACACGATCAAGGCGCAGGGTAATCCGGCGCAACGGCGCGGGCGGCGTGCGGATATCGACCACGCCGCGGGCGAGCGACGCCCCGGCCAGTTCGATCAGCAATTGCGCGGCGCGCCGGCTGGCCCATTCCACGGTTTCCGCATTCACGCCGCGTTCAAAACGGTACGACGAATCGGTGAACAATTGAAACGATCGGGAGGCATAACGCACCAGCGCCGGGTCGAAGGTGGCGCTTTCCAGTAATATGTCGGTGGTGTCGTCCTGAATTTCACTGCCCGCGCCTCCCATGACGCCGGCCAGCGCGACCGGCTTCTCCGCATCGGCGATGACCAGCATGTTCGGGTCCAGTTCGCGTTCGATGCCGTCGAGGGTGGTCAGGCGTTCACCAGGCTGAGCCCGGCGCACCTGAATCTTTCCGCCCTGCAGGCGGCACGCGTCGAAGGCGTGCAGCGGGTGGCCGGTCTCCAGCAACACGTAGTTTGTGATGTCGACCACGTTGTTGATCGAGCGGATACCCGCCTTCTCCAGTCGGTCCTTCATCCATGCGGGGGAAGGTCCGACGCGTACCTGGTGGAGGATGCGCGCGGTATAGCGCGGGCAGTCCGAACGTTGTTCCACCTCCACGGTGATTTCCGCGGCGGCGTCGCCGCCGGTTTCCGTTACCTCGGGGTCCGGTTTCCGCAACGGCGTCCCGTACAAGGCGCTTAATTCGCGGGCCACGCCGATCATGCTCAGGCAATCCGGCCGGTTGGGCGTGATCTCCAGTTCCAACACCGAATCAGGCGGGCCGAGAAGTTCAGCCATCGGAACGCCCGGGACCGCCGAGGGATCCAGCGTCATCAGGCCGCTATGATCATCCGAGAGCCCCAGCTCGGCGGCCGAACACAACATGCCGAACGACTCGACCCCGCGCAGCTTCGCTTTTTTGATCTTCAGCTCGCCACCCAGCAACACCGCGCCGATCGGCGCAAACGGGTACTTCCCGCCGGCGGCGACATTGGGTGCGCCGCACACCACTTGCACCTCGTTCTGTCCGTCAAAAACCCGGCAGACCGACAGTTTGTCGGCTTGCGGGTGTTTTTCCACCGCCCGCACTTCCGCGACGATAATCCCGTCCGCCGACGCGCCCAGCGTAGTCAGGCCTTCCAGTTCCATCCCGGAAAAGGTGAGGCGACGGGCGATGTCCGCGGCAGGCGCGGCGAGGGTGATATAGTCGTTTAACCAGCTAAGAGGAACCTTCATGTTATGCAACTTTCAACATTCAACATCCGACGTTCACATTACGAATTTGCTTCAGAGCCATATCCAGTGGGGAATCTTCCTTTTGAATCAGAACTGATTCAAAAATCGCTGGTCGTTTTCATAGAGCAGCCGGATGTCGGGGATGCCGTAAAGAATCATGGCCAGGCGTTCCACGCCGAGGCCGAAGGCATAGCCGGTGACCGCTTCCGGATCATACCCGGCGGCCTTGAATACGTTGGGATCCACCATGCCGGCGCCGGCGATTTCAATCCATCCGCTGTTTTTGCAGACCCGGCAACCCTTGCCGCCGCACACGTGGCAGGAAAAGTCCAGCTCCACGCTCGGTTCGGTGAACGGGAAAAAATGCGGACGCATGCGGATTTCCACCTCGCGCTCCATCAGCCGACTCAGGTAATAACCGACATCCGCCTTCAAGTTGGCCAGAGAAACCTTGCGGTCCACGTACAAGCCTTCGATTTGATGAAAGCTGGCGCTGTGGGTGGCGTCGGTGGTGTCCCGGCGGTATGCCCGTCCGGGTGCGATTACCCGGACCGGAGGCGGGTGTTGCTCCATGTAGCGGATCTGCACCGGGGAGGTGTGGGTGCGCAGCAGGTGCCCGGAGGCCAGGTAAAAGGTGTCCTGGGGATCACGGGATGGATGGATTTTCGGGGTATTCAGCGCGTCAAAGTTATGGAATTCGTCTTCGATATCCGGCCCTTCGGCCACGACGAAACCGATGCCCCGGAAAATTTCGATGCTGCGGTCGATGATGTGGGTGATCGGGTGTTTGCGCCCGGAGCCGGGCCACGAACCGGGAAGGGTGTAATCAAATCCGGCGGCCGGCGCCGCCGGTTGGTTGTCCAATTCGGCCCGTCGGGCGTCGATGGCGGCTTGCACGGCCTGCTTGAATTGATTCGCGGCCTGGCCGTAATCCTTGCGTTGTTCGGGCGGGGCATCTTTCAGCGCCTGCATGATCGCCTGTACCATGCCGTTGCGCCCCAGGTACTGAATCCGAACGGACTCCAAGCCGGCAGCATCGGGCGCGGCCCCGGCCTCGCCGACGGCTTTTTCCATTAAAGTGCTAATTTCCGATAACTGCATGGGAACCTCAAAAATTCAAGGTAACCACGATCCCGACCGGGCAATCAATGAAAATGTTGACGCCGGTGATCTTGGCGATCTTTGAGGAAGGGCAGGGCGGTGCGGACGTCATCAAGTGCGGTTCGCGATATGGTGTAGGTGATAATTGCTTCTTCCGGCGGGGCCATGGCCGCGACGCGACCCTGCGCATCCACGATCATGGAGTCGCCGGAGTAGGAAAGTCCGTTTCCGTCCTCGCCGACGCGGTTCACCGCCGCGACCCAGCATTGGTTCTCAATCGCCCGGGCCGGCAGCAGGCTACGCCAATGCAATGCACGGCGCGCCGGCCAGTTCGCGGTGTACAGCAGCAGATCGTAGGCCGGCTGGCCGTCGGACTCGATCCGGTTACGGGAAATTTCCGGGAAACGCAGGTCGTAGCAGATTTGCAGTTGGACGCGCCAGCCGCGATACATCACGATGGTTTCGCGCGTTCCAGCGGTGAAGATGCGGTCTTCGCCGGCCAGCCCGAACGTCATCCGTTTGTCATAGCATTGCGTCGCACCGCCCGGCGTTACGAAGACGCCGCGGTTATAAAAGCGGCCATCGTCGCGCACCATGATCGAGGTGTAGAATGCCGCGTTGGCGCGGGCGGCCGCCGTGCGCAGCCAGTCGAGGCCGGGGCTGTCCGCGAAGGAATCGGCCATGCGTTCCGCCGCCGATGAAAAGCCGGTGTGAAACATTTCGGGCAGCAGGATCAAATCGGTCGGGCCGCAGTCGGCGAGCAACGACTCGTAATGCCGCAGGTTCGCGGGCTTGTCTTCCCATACCTGGCGGGCTTGAAGGAGCGTGATGGTTAAATCCGGCATAAACGCTCCGCGGCCTCGATGAGGGTGGTGTCGTCCTTGGCAAAACAAAAACGGATCATGCGCCGGTCTCGGCCGTCGCCGTTGAAGACCGAGAGGGGAATCGCCGCCACGCCGTGTTCGGTTACCAGCCGCCGGCAAAAGGCGACATCCGGCTCGTCTGAGATGTCATCGTAGCGGGCGAGTTGAAAATACGAGCCGTCGCACGGCAGAAGTTGGAAGCGTCCTCCGGCCATCAGGGCGCGAAAACGATCCCGTTTGTTGCGGTAAAAAGCGGCGAGCTGGGTGACGTCGGTCTGGTCGAGGTAGTCGACCAGCGCGGCCTGCCCGACGCTATTGACGCAGAACACGACAAATTGATGCACCTTGCGTAGTTCGTCCATCAGCGGCGCGGGCGCGATGACGTAGCCGATCTTCCATCCGGTGATGTGAAAGGTTTTGCCAAACGACGAGGTCACTACGCTCCGCTCGCGTAATATGGGTGAGCGGTGGACGGAAAGATGCGGGCGATCAAACGCGATAAATTCGTACACTTCGTCCGAGAGGATGATCATGCGCGGATGGCGAACCGCCAGGTCTTCAAGGGCGGTGATGTCTTCCTCGCGCCAGGTCCGGCCCGAAGGATTGTGCGGGTTGTTGATGATCACGAGGCGCGTGCGCTCGGACATGGCCGCCGCAATGCGGGTCCAGTCGGGCATGAAGGCGTCATCAAGTGGAACCCGGACCGGGCGCGCGCCAGCCAGCAGAACGGCGGGCTCGTAGCTGTCGTAACTGGGGTCGAGCATGATCACGTCGTCGCCGGGATGCGCCAGGGCTTGTATCGCCGAGAACAGGGCTTGCGTCGCGCCGGCGGTGACCGTTACTTCGCGGTCCGGGTCAACGGTGCGGCCATACACGCGGGAAACGGTCGCGGCAATTTTCTCGCGGAGGCCGCGATGTCCGGGCATGGGCATATACTGATGGCTTTCATCCACGGCCGCCCGTTGCAGGGCTTCGCGCAAGCGCGGGTCGATGGGAAAGTTCGGGAACCCTTGCGACAAGTTGATGGCGCCGTGTTGCGTCGCCAACGCCGACATGATGGTAAAAATGCTGGTCCCGGTATGGGGTAATTTCGACATGACCGCGAATCATGGGGTTCTTCGCGTGGCCGGGCAAGTGGAAAGCCGGGCGCATCGCTGATTGACTGACTTCAGCGTGACACGGGCATTCATGCCTGTGCACGGGACGGAGCC
>CALMYG010000194.1 GCA_937873455.1 uncultured Verrucomicrobiota bacterium | reverse complement strand
CGAGGAGATGCGCGGTGGCTCATGTAGCCGTCCCGTAAGCTTTTTATATTCCTGGCACTGACTCTGGCTGCGCGTTACTACGATAATAGGTGTGTCCCTAATAAAAGGTGCAGGCGATGATGAAGGAACAGGATCAATCAAGAAATCACGGATGCGCGGCCCGGGCGGGGCAGTTCAGCGCCGAAGGCCGACCAACCGGTCCCGGAATTCCTGGTAGGGGTGGCGTTCGCCGAGCCAGATCGAGAAGTATACGCGGGCGAATTCTTCACCGGGGATCACCCCCTGAGATTCGCCGTTGAAAAACAATTCCGTTCCGCGCCCGGGAAGATAGGTCAGCGCGTAGCGGTCGCCTTTTCGCACATCGGTGTAGAGTCGGTTGATGGCCTCAATTTGCGGACGGATGGCCTCGATCACTTCCGGCGGGTGTTGACGGGCCAGCATGTCTTCGGCGGCATCCATAAAGGCGCTTCGGGAAATGCCGCGCAGGTATTCGATTTCCAGGTGGCGGGGATAATCACCCAGCACGTCGTTCGGCCCTTGATCCGGGAGTTGATAAAACGCGGCGACATAGACCCGGAATATGTAGCCGACGGTTAATTGACTCACGCCCTTGCGGACCAAATCCGCGCCGCCCACCGGGAATGACTCGGGAAAAAGCCGCTCGAAACGGTCCGCGTGAACCGGCGTGGAAAGGGCCAATGCCATCAGGATAAACGTGATCAACCTTGATTTCATGCCTAAATGTCACCCGAACAGTTGTCATTGTCAAAGAAATGGTATTCTTGTTTAATCCACGGTTTATAGGAAAACTATGGCCTCATCATCCTTTCAACCCCCCGTTAACGTTTGGAAATGGCGCGTGTTGGGCGACCCCCCGCCGAAAAAGAAGCCGATGAACATGCGGGTAAAGGCGACCATTCAGGCTCCGATCATGGTGCTGGTGGGTTATGTGATCTACCGCTGGACCGGGCACCTCATCGGCCCGGCGATTGTGTGGTCGCTGGCCGCGGTGGTTTTCATCGGCGGTTGGTTTGTCCCGCCGATGTTTCACGGCATGGAGCGCTTCGGGGCCTGGCTGGCCAAATGGGTGGCCCTGATTCTTAATTGGGGTCTTCTGACGCCGTTCTTCTATTTGTGCTTCCTGCCCGGCCGCGTGATCCTCAAACTTCAGGGCATTGACCCGATGGACCGGAAGTTTCCTGATGACCGACCCTCCTTCTGGATTCCCCGCAAGCCGGTGACCGACATGGCCCAATACAGGAAACAACATTGATGAACATCCTCGGCATCAGCGCCTTTTATCACGACTCCGCGGCAGCCCTCATTCGCGACGGAAAAATTATTGCCGCCGCCCAGGAAGAGCGATTTTCCCGGAAAAAACACGACGAACGCTTTCCCTTTAACGCCGTCAGCTATTGCCTCAAAGAAGGAGGCGTTGGCCCGGAGGAGCTGGATGCGGTTGCCTTCTACGACAAACCCATCACCAAGTTTGTCCGCATTTTAAAGACCTACTTCAGCGTCGCCCCCAAGGGGTTGGATTCGTTTATGATGGCCATGCCGCTGTGGCTGCGGGAAAAGTTGTGGATTCCGCTGGAGATCGAGGTCGCGGTGGAAAAGTGCGGCATCACCAAGCGGCCGACCCTGTACTTTCCCGAGCATCATGAATCGCACGCGGCGAGCGCATTTTATTCCTCGCCCTATGCGTCATCCGCCATTCTCACCATCGATGGCGTTGGCGAGTGGGCCACGACCACCCTCGGTCACGGCAAGGGCCACGACTTGGAAATTCTCTACGACCTGCACTTCCCGCATTCGCTGGGCTTGCTCTATTCCGCCTTCACATATTTCACCGGCTTCCGGGTGAATTCCGGGGAGTACAAGCTCATGGGTCTCGCCCCGTACGGCCAACCCAGGTTCGTAAAGGATATCTACGAGCACTTGCTGGACGTGCGTGAGGATGGCTCGTTTAAGATGAACCAGGATTACTTCGGTTATATCGACGGATTGGTCATGACCAATGACAAGTTCGCCGATCTGTTTGGCGGGCCCGCCCGCAAGGGGGAGTCGGAAATCTCCCAGCGCGAGATGGATCTTGCCGCATCGATCCAGGTGGTAACCGAGGAAATTGTGCTGAAAATGGCCAAGCATCTGCACGCGATTACCGGCGAGAAAAATCTGTGCATGGCCGGGGGCGTGGCGTTGAACTGCGTGGCCAATGGCCGCCTGCTGCGCGAAGGTCCGTTCGAAAACATTTGGATTCAACCGGCGGCCGGCGATGCCGGCGGCGCGCTCGGCGCGGCGCAGGCGGTCTGGCACCATGTCCTGAAAAACCCGCGCGAGGCGGATGGCGTGCACGACCAGATGCAGGGCGCCTATCTGGGGCCTAACTTCGACGACGAGGTCGAGGAGTTTCTCACCGCCAACGGATACCCCTATCAAAAACTTGGTTCCGACACATGGGCGCCAACCATCGCCAAGATCATGGCGGAAGAAAACGTGGTTGGGTTGGTACAGGGCCGCATGGAATTTGGTCCGCGCGCGCTCGGCGGCCGCTCGATCATAGGCGATGCCCGCTCGCCCAAGATGCAATCGGTGATGAATCTCAAGATCAAGTACCGCGAATCGTTCCGCCCCTTCGCGCCCTCCTGCCTGGTCGAGGATGTGAACGAATACTTCGAACTCGACAAAGAATCTCCGTACATGTTGTTGGTGGCCCAGGTCCAGCAAGGCCGATGCATCGGGCGGGAAAACGCCCACCTGCTGTCGATCAAGGAGCGCATCAATCAGGTGCGGTCGGATATACCCGCCATCACCCACGTCGATTATTCCGCCCGGGTGCAAACGGTCTCCCGCGATACCAACCCGCGCTATTACGATCTCATCAAGGCGTTCAAGGATCTCACCGGTTACGGGGTGATCATCAACACGTCGTTTAATGTGCGCGGCGAACCGATCGTCTGCACCCCGGAGGACGCCTACCGGTGCTTCATGCGCACCGAGATGGACTACCTCGTGCTCGGCGAGTGCCTCCTCGCCAAGGCCGACCAGCCGACGTGGAAAGATAAAGCCGATTGGCGCAAGGATTACGTATTGGACTGAGGCAGGGCGGAGCAACGAGTCGCGTCCCCACCCAATCATCCTTTCGCGTTGTGTTGAGCTCATCGCCATCACGACGAATTCGCCCCCCGTTTTGCCAGCCCTTTCGGGAAAATTCTGCGCGTTGACTGGCTTAAACCGCTTGAAATATAAGGATTTTCATCACATTTAGAAAATGTGAGTTTTTGCCCTAAACGTTCGCTGCATCCGGGTGTAACGTTTTGATCGACGGGCTCTCCCGAGGAGCGCTCCGAGCAATAAAGGTGTTACTATGAAGCATAAGAACTTGATGGGCAATGGTATGCGCGGTCTTTTCGCCGCGGGAATGATTTTGGGCGCAACGGCGGATGCATGGGCCAACGGGAATGTTCATGTCTCCCGTTTTTGGCATAACCATCAACCCCTTTACTGGCCGGAATGGAACAGCAACGGTCCGCAGACCCAGCGCGGTCAGTATGCTTGGGACTCCATTGTTTTGAAGCCCACGCAAAACTACGGCGGCTTGAGCCCGCGCAATAACCCGGAAAACAATTTGACCGACATCTTCGGTCTCGATGATCGCCGCAACGCCTACCAGTCCGGTCCCCGCAACTCGTTAACCACCTTCTCCGGCGGCGGTTTTGCCTTGAGTTATTCCGGCTCGTTGATCGACAACGTGCGCCAGCTTGGCGGTGGCGGACACCTTGGTTACGGCGGCAATTGGAACAGCGGCAATACCGAGGCGCGCAACTGGGGTCGTTTGGACCTGGTTGGCTTCACCTACCACCACTCGCTGGCTCCGCTTCTTCCCAAGGAAGTCCTCCGAAAGGAAATCCAGACCTTCAAGCAAGCGTGGTGGAAGGCGTGGGGCGGCAACGCCAACCTCAGCGATCACTCCAAGGGCTTTTTCCCGACCGAAATGGGATATTCCCGCCATATCGTTGATGTGTTGGTCGAGGAGGGGTATGAGTGGGTGATCGTGGCCAGCCACCACATCAGCCGCACCAGCCCCAGCTACAACAACGTGGCCAATCCCGAGGGTTCGTATAACATTTTCTCCAGTCCGCCGAACAAGGCCGATCAACTGGGCCCCACCTTCAATGATGGTTGGTGGTACCTCCAGCCCAACCCGGGCAATGCCGCCTGGAACGTCGCTCCGTTTGCCTACCAACTGCACCGGGTCCAGTATGTGAATCCGGAAAACGGCCAAGTGAGCGAGATGGTCGCCGTGCCCTCGGATGATGCGCTCAGCTACCGTTATGGCTACGCCAACGAAGGTATCGGCAAGATTCAGGCGCATATCGCCCCGTTTGCCAACGACCCCAACCGCCCGGTAATTGTCATGCCCTCCACCGACGGTGACAACGCCTGGGGCGGTGGCAACAGCTCGTGGTTTGAGGCCACTCCGCAGTTCTTCAACGAATCCGCCAGTGCCGGCTACGTAAAAAACATGCCGGGCAATTTCGTGAACGCATTCAAGCAACACGCTCCGGTCACCCACATTGAGGACGGCGCGTGGATTTTTCCGGAAATGTGCTACGGTTCCCCGAACTTCCTGAAATGGCTTGAGCCCCCGGTGAAGCTAGGCTCCCCCACCGCCGTCCCCGGCACCATGGTGGATATGGAATCGCCTGGATTTAACCTGAAATTCTTCAGTTATGCCCCGCTCATGGCCGGTGCGAATTGGGTCATTACCGCCGAACAAATTCTCCGCGATCAAGGCGGCGAAGTCCGTCCATGGGTGGTTCAGGCCCCTTATGATTGGGACGGCAACGGATTCGGCGACCGCAACGATGTTGAACTCGCCTGGCACATCTACCTCAAGGGCCTTGATTCCGGTTTCAACTATTACGGCGGTCTCGGCAACGACGACGAAGTGAAACCCGGCCTGGCCACCAAGCGGGCGATTGACAAGCTGCAGTCGTTTATGTCCACCCGCATGAACGAAGACCGCACGGGCCCCACCGTGTTCAAGCCCCAGCGCTTTCCCTACAACCCCGGTTGGTTTACCTTCGGTTGGTTCAACAGCATTCCCGGCGACACCCGCTTTCTCAAACGCATGGGCTCCGATTTCTATATCTGGACCCACGCCTATGACCTTAGCGGCGTGCAAACCATCAACGTCAAGGTTCGCATCGACAACGATGGGGTCAACTCCATGGCCAACAACCAGAATGAAACCTATGCTGGCGGTTCCGATGTCGGCGCATGGGTGACCATCCCCATGACCAAGCGCGAGTTGCCCAAGACCCGAGCCGCCCTTAACGCCGCCGCCAACCATGGCGATATTGATTATTTTGTCTTTGATCCCGCGTTCTGGGCCAACCCGCAAATCGCGGATTATTACTTCGTGAAGATTACCGAGGACAACCTCCCCGGCTTTCGCGGCAAACTGCTTGATTATTACATCGAAGCCGCCGACACCCGCGGCAATCTTTCGAAATCCGAAATTCAACACGTCTGGGTGGAAGACGATGGCGTCGCGCCCAGCTCGTCGGTGCAGTGGTCGTCCGACCCGCGCGATTGCGCCCCGCTGACCGTCACCTACAACAGCAATAACGGCCCGCTCAGCAACAGCGTGCCGGTCAAGATGTTCATTTCGTTCAACAACGGAAGCACATTCACCCCCTACGTAATGACCAATGCAAGCGCCGGCGTGCATGTCTACACGGTCGGGGTTGTCCCCGACAACGCCCCCAGCGCCATCGTGTATTTCCAGAACAACGCGGAAACCCTGACCGACAACCGCAACGGCCAAAACTGGCAGACCAACATCCGGGATTGCGACGTCGTGACCGGGCCGGGCGCCGCCTCCACCCTGCCGGCCAACCCGTCCGGCTGTAATCCCATCACCATTCGCTACTTTCCGAACACCGGAAATCTGCAGAATGCCAATCCGGTCTACATCCACATCGGGCGTAACGGCTGGCAGGACGTCATGGATCCGCGCCCGGTCATGACCAAGGTCAGCAATTACTGGGAGTATGTGTTCAACACTCCGACCAACACCACGCAAATCAATTTTGTGTTCACCACCGCCGCAACCGGAGGCGCCGGCCAATGGGATAACAACAGCGGAACGGACTGGAACATCAATGTCGCGAATTGCGGTGACACCCCGCCGCCGCCTCAAACCGTCTCCATCTCCCCGACCAACCCGGTTGGGTGTGGTCCAATCACCATCACCTACAACCCCTCCGGTCGCAACCTGCTCGGCGCGCCCCAGGTTTATATCCACATTGGCCGTAACGGTTGGCAGGATGTCATCCAGCCGAATCCGGCGATGACCGCGGCCGGGGCCAACTGGACCTATACCTATACCCCGCTACCGGGGACCACCAATATCAATATGGTCTTCAATAACGGTGGCGCTACCTGGGATAATAACGGCGGAGCCGACTGGCACGTCACCGTTACCGGCTGCGAAGAGGGTCCCCAGCCCCCAACCGGATTTGCGATCACCAACCCGCCGGCAAACATTACGGTCGGCAACGCGGTGGCGACTTATGACCTCCAGGGCATCGCCGACAACGTGGTCGGCCAGATTCGCTGGACAAACACCTTAAACGGCGCCGCCGGAACGATTCCGGTCGCCAACCCGTGGACCATCAGCGCCTTGCCGCTCGGTGTTGGCGTGAACGTCATCACGGTGACCGGCACCAATGCCGGATCGTCGGTTGCGACCAACGCGATCGATTCCTCGGCGGCCTATGGCGATAGTTGGGCTAACGGTTCCAACCTCGGCACGGGCTTTAGTCCGTGGGAGCTGGAGGCGGTAGGCATGGCCGGTCACTTTGTCAACGCCACCGGATGGGGACTTTGGTCGCACGAACCGACCAATTATTCCGCCGCGGTACGGCCCTTCCCGGCACCGCTCGCCGCCGGACAAACCTTCCACATCCGCATGAAAAACGGATGGATTTGGGAAAACGGCGGGTCGGTAGGGGTCGCCTTGCGCGACACCGACGGCAAGGAACAATGGCTGCTCTACTTTGTCGGAGGCGCCACCAACTACGCCGGCACGCATACCACCGACATCGGCTGGACCGATGCCGGTCTGGACATTGCCTTTACCTTGCTTAACGCCACGAGCTACAGCGTGGCGGTGACGCCAGTCGGTGGCGGAGCCACCCGGACCTTCACTGGAGCGATCACCGGGCAGATCCATAATGTCCGCGCCTGGTCCTACGGTAACGGCACCGGTGATGAGTTCAATTCCAACCGGGATTATTTCATCAATAACCTGAAGATCACCTCGGCCGGTGGTGGCAGTGGCACGTCCACCAGCGCCACCGTAGTCATCACCCGGGATGGCTCCGGCGCGGACGATTCCAACGGCGATGGCATTCCCGATTGGTGGTATGTGAAATACGGCTTGAATCCGAATACTCCCAACCTGGCCAGCCAAATGACCCCGGGCAACAACGCCACCTATTGGGAAGAATTTTTGTACGATACCGACCCGACCGATCCGGGTTCCTTCAACCCGAACCGGATTGTTTTCGATGCCGGTGATGGTGTCGTTATCAGTTTGTCGGTACAGTCCCCTACTTCCACCAACCGGTGGTATGATGTCTGGTGGGCGACCAGCCTGTTTGAAAGCGCCTGGACCCCGATGAACTTTAATCGACCGGGCCACGCCAATCAGGCGCCGGTATGGTTTAGCGTCACCAACGACGCCCCGGTCAAGTATTACCGGACGGGCGCCAAATTGCCCGCGCCATAAAGCGCGGCGCCACGATAACCACGAAAAAGCCGGGCGAAAACGCCCGGCTTTTTTCGTGGTTTCCGAAATGGGACACCCATTGCCAGTAGGCCCTTAATGATGTGAAGCGGCTTGGCTGTGCCTCGGGTGAGCCAGGCGGGAAGCCGTCGGCGGGGAGCCGGCTGTCCCAGCGCGCCGCCAGCGGCGTTGTCGAGGGTG
>CALMYG010000193.1 GCA_937873455.1 uncultured Verrucomicrobiota bacterium | reverse complement strand
CAGGGGCTCCGCCCCTGGCTATCGGGTGCGGCCCCGTTGGGGCCGAAGAGAGACGCCCGGGAGGATCCGCGGCCTCGCGGACCGCTCTTAACCGCCACCCTTAATCGGATACTCTTAAACGATCCTCTTATCCGATCAGGGGCTATCTCGATTACGTGTATCCGATTAAGTGGGGCGATTAAGAGTATGCGATTAAGAGTATTCGATTACGTGTTTCCTTTGCGTCCTTTGCGCCTTCTGTTCAATTTCCGGACGGCACGCAGGTGAATCGGATTCGCCCGGAACCCTGATTCATGGAATTTCGCGTGTTTTTACTCAAAACACCCGCTATACTGCCAACCTTTGGACGGGTACATTTATTCGGAGAGGCTATTCATGAAGCAAAAATCGAAATTTCAAGGGTTTACACTGATCGAACTGCTGGTGGTTATCGCGATTATCGCGATTTTGGGCGGCTTGCTGCTCCCGGCGGTAAGTAAGGTCAGGCAAAAGGGTTACGAGACTAAGGCCCGAACCGAAGTTAAAGCGCTTGAAGCGGCGCTGAAACAATTTCTCGCCGAGTATGGGCGGTTCCCGCTCGATAACTCCCAGCCCGATCGTACCTACGGCATTCCCAATAGCGGGAACGCCGACCTGATGCGGGTACTCCGGGCCAATCCATCGGGTCCGAATGCTGGTCACGCGCTCAACCCCCGGCGCATTTCCTTTATCGAAATTAACGATGACAGCGTGGATGGCAACGGGAACTTCATCGATCCTTGGAACAACCAGTACGTGGTGGCGGTGGATACCCGGTTTGACGGCAATGTCTCGTTTGACAACTCCACCGCGGTGGGCACCCTGACCGGCCGCAACGTCGCGGTGTTTTCCCGTGGGCCGCGGGGGCTAATCGGCGGCACCAATGCCGTGAACTACATCACCTCGTGGAAGTCGAATTGAAGCAACGCAGGACGATAAGGGTCATGAAACCCGCGCGCACAGTCGGATTCACGCTGGTCGAACTTCTGGTCGTGGTGGCGATCATGGCCATCATGCTCGGCTTGGCCATTCCCGCCTTTCAAGGTTCCGGGCGCGGGGCGAAAGCACGGTCCGCCGTCTTTCAGCTTAACACGACGCTCAACCTCGCCCGGCAAATGGCCATCACCACCCGGCAAAACGTCCATATCCTCTTTCCGGGTCAATTGTTTAACGGTGGTATAACCACGTACACCACCAACACCATCGGGCTCGCGTATTCGGCTTATGCCGTCTACGGCGTTCGCGACGGCTACATCGGCGAGTGGCGGCGGCTGCCCGCCGGGGTGGTGTTCGATGCCGATATTGTGCCGCCGGGTGATACCATCGCCAATCAACCGTTTAATGTATTCCGCCAGTTGACCTCCACCTTGCCCGGCGCCACCAACTTCCTCAAAACCGTGCCTTATTTTGTTCGTCCTGGAGATGGAGCCCGGCAGATGCTGGCCCTGACGTATCGACCCGACGGGGCCATTGATCATGCGGGCTTTAATCGAAGAGGGGTCTATATCACCGAAGGTTGGGTGACCCACAACCCCGCCTTTGGCGATGTTCAAGTGAATTACCGGCCGGAAGCCACGGTGTTTGGGTTGGAAATTCGTCCGGAAACCGGTCAAACCCGGGCGCGGGAGTACCTCCCATGACCTCTCATAATCGTCAACAGGGCTTTACCCTTATTGAAATCGCCTTGGCGTTGTTGGTGGCCAGTGTCGGCATGCTCGGCATTCTCGGTTTGTTTCCGGCTGGTGTGCAGATGAGCAAGGCCTCGTATGATGAGACCCAGGCGGCGTTGTTCGCCGACCAGGTCATGAACGGCATCCGGGCCCAGGCCGCAACCGCCCGCTGGGATCGCGTCCGCACCAGCATCAACTTGCCCCCGCCAACCCCCGATGTGTGGAACAGCCCCGGCACCCTTCGGGTAACCCCGACGGCGGGCCCGGATGATTTTCGCACCCTAAGCTTTGAAACTCCCGGATCCATGACCGGGGGGGGCGATGCCTACGTTGATTTCAGTATTCGCTACAGCCTGGTGATCAACGACCATCCTTCCAAGCCCTTCATCAAGGAGGTCTACCTCGGCGTGATTCCCAGCCAATACGGCAACATGCAACCGTTCCGGTTTTATATGGAGTTGTATAACCATGGCCAGAATTAGACATCGCCAAGGTTTCACCACCATTGAGTTGCTGGTCGCGATGACCGTCCTGATTTTCATCGTGATCATGATGACCCGCATCTTTACCGACGCCTCCAATATTTGGAACCTCGGCACGCGCCGGGTCCAGACCGCCGCCGACGGACGGGTGATCATGGATTTCATCGTCCGGGAGATGACCCAGGCGCTCGCCGATGATGTCGTCACCTTCCGCCTGGATAGCGGCGGAGCTTCGCGTGTATTCCCTTATGCCCAGCGGGCCTACGGCGCCGACAGCGATGCGGTGGCGTTTGTCGCCGGGGTTCGTCCTCCGCCCGGCGTTTCCTTGCGTAATTCCCATCAGTTCATCTATTTCATCACCGAAATGCGCGATGAATACGACGTGGTCATGCCCAATCGTTACCGCTTGGTCCGTATGCGTCGGACCACGGCCATGTACAACAACTTAAACAACCTGCAGCGGTCGGCGTATCGCGACCGGGAATGGTGGCGGAACATGACGCCGTCGTTTACCACCCAGGAGCAAGGTCAAAGCGTGGAAACCATCGCCGAGAATATTGCCGGATTCGAAGTCTGGGCGTTCAGCGAAAAAGCCGCGGCCGAGGGGCGGGGCAGTGGCGGTGGATATGTCTTTGATTACGACTCCCGCACCGAAAGTGATCTGCTTCCCTTGTGGCTGGATGTGTATATGGAATTGTTAAGCGATCATGATGCCCAGACTGCGGCTATGCTGTGGGGCGCTGATCCGAATGCCGCCGCCGATTTTGTCTCCCGCAATGCCAAACGTTTTAATGCCCGGGTATTTTTCCCCAACCGCGAGCGCGCGCTCGCCTTCAACTAAATGAACGCATCTCGACATTTTAAAGCCCTGCCCCGGTCCGGTCAGGATGGCATCGCCTTGGTGATCGTCCTCGGGTTGCTTTCCGTGCTGGTCATCATGGGCGTAGCCTTTTCCATCACCACCCGGACCGAGCGCATCGTCGCTCGCGGCAACATCGAAGTGGTCCGGGCCCGGCAATTGGTTCACACCGCACTGAACCGCGTGCTCGGCGAAGATATCCCCAACTGGTTAAACGGATCGGTGTATCCGCCGAGCGATGCCGTCAATTCCGGCAACAATACCAATGGCGTTTTCCATCTCGGGGATCATAGCATTTATTCCGGCATGATTTTTATCCCCAACAGCCTCACCAATGCGGCGGCCCTTGTTGAAAGCCAGGCCGCCAATCGCCCCTCGCAGTGGCGGGTCATTCGCGATCAGAACGGGGTGTTTCAGTGCGAATACTCGTATGTCGTCGTCAATTGCTCGGGTCTGCTCGATGCCATGACCGTTGGCGCCCGGGAAAATCAGACGACTCCGAGGCAGGGAGGGAACAATCCGGGAGAGATCCGGTTTCACGAGTCGATCTTGCCGGAAATTTTGCCGGGAACGCCACCGGAAAACCTCGGCTCGTATCGCCAATTGTTCGGTCGTTTTGAAAGCGTTCCGGAGCTGTATTATCTGTTATCGTCGCAGAGCTCCGATCTTAATTATCGCGGTCCCCCCATGTTGCGCCAACTCACCGACAACCCGCGGGGCAAGGCCGACCACCTCCACGTCTTTTCCCGGTTTCCCCGGGGCTATGCCGGGTTCAACAACGCGGCCAACACCAATACGCTCTTGATTTCCGGTTCACCCAACGATTGGGATATCACGTCGATTCGCGAAGCTCTCCAGGACTTGGATGGCGCGCCGCTCGATACTGCCCAGGTCGATGATTTCATCCGGGTTATGATCGACTATGCGGAAGAATCGTTTGTTTTTGCCGGGGACAACGAGACCGAAAAATTTCAGCGCATCAGCTCCAAACCCGTCCCGATGATCAACGAAGTCATCGTCAGCAACTCCCTGGCAATAGTAGATAATGCAGGGCAGGAGGTGCTGGAGCACAGGATCTATGTGACTATTGAGACTTGGTATCCCTTCACTTCTGATCCTGATAACCCGACTTTTCGTGTTTCAATTTCTGATCCACCCGAAGTCACTGGTATTTTCCCGGGATATCTTGAGTTGCGCCAAGCCCATATTCCAGAGAGTGGCCCAACTCCTGCAACATTTACTACAACCTCCGGTCAGAATGGTTATCATTTGACCACGTTTACTTACATTCAACGCCAAAACATACGTGGAGTAAACCAACCACCATATGGTCCTGGACAATTTAATGTACAGATCCTTCTTCCCGGTGATATCGAAATCATTCACAATAATTCAGGCGAAATCGTTGACAAGGTTTTCGGGCCTTGGGGTGCACAAGACTTTCAATTGCGCGGACAGCGGCCTAATATCGCTTTAGGAGATCCACCTGTTCCTATTATTGCAGTTGGCCGCTCTTGTAACGATCCCCGGATTAACTGGAATCCGGGAAATACAGAGCAGTGGCCGGTTGGCAATCCATCAATAACTCCGGGCACCCGAAATAATGCGACGATCAGCGGTCCAGCGGATGAATTGGACTTCATGTACGCCCGGCGCGGTCCGATCGAATCGGTCGGGGAATTGGGTTATTTGCTCTTTCACGCCGACAAGCCGTGGACGACGGTTCGCTTGACCGGTCCGTTTCCGCCGGGTTATCCGGCGGCGATCAACGCGTTGCTGGATCGTTTCACGGTCCATAATGACGGGGTGCGACGTGGACTGGTCAATCCCAACACCCGGCAGGCCAATGTCCTGGCCGCCGCCTTGTGGACCTTGCCGGTGGAGCGGTATCCGGGTGATGGCAACCGCACCCTGACCGATACGGAGACGTTTGCCATTGCCAACAACCTGATCACGCAAACGGCAATAAACGGGGCGATTACCAACATGTCCCATCTGACCGAGCGGCTGAGCGCAACCGCGTTGGATACTGCGCTGAGTTTGAGCGGCAACACCGCCAAGTTTGAGCGTGAAAGCGTTGTGCGCAATTCGTGGGGCTTGTTGAGCCCACGGCACAACCTCTACACGATCTATGTCGCCGCCCGGACCTATCCGCCGGACTACAATCCGACCGGCACGCCCGATCCCGCCCTGGTGACCGCCGAGCAACGCGCGGTCGCGGTGATTTGGCGCGATCCCTATAGCACCCTCGACGGCGCCGGGAATACCACCCACCAGAGCTGGATCCAGTATTTCCATTGGTTCTCCGGCGCGTTTGAGAATTAAGACCGCTCGCGGCAAGGCGTCGGTGCCGGCGGGATAGAGCGCCGACCACCCGCCTTCGCAAAGCCTTCGGCGAGGCAAGCGCAGAGGCGGCCTACAATGCCGGAATATGCCGGGAGGGACGGCGGCCTAGGAACACTTAACCGGATACCCTTAATCGTTCACCGTAATCGAGAAGGGAACCGAGTAAGGGGGAATCGGGTAAGAGTATCCGATTAAGAGTGGCGGTTAAGAGTGGGGAACAGAAGGGGCAGAGGACGCGAAGGAAACACGTAACCGAAATCGAACCCGAGTAAGGGGGAGTCGGGTAAGAGTATCCGATTAAGAGTGGCGGTTAAGAGTGGGGAACGAGCAGGGGGGGACGGAGATTGCTCATGCGGTTTGAAACTGGATTGTCGAAAGTTCCGCTTCGGTGGCTCTCGTTGAAATGCCTAGAAATTCGATACCGACGACGCGGTCATTCTCATCATAATCAAGGATAACTCCGGGGCGCACCTCTTCCGACTCTACAATTCGGTTTTCATCGAGCCTGAAATATAGCGCATCGTTTTCTCTATCCACTTTAATTCTCATGGTTTTCTCCCGATTCTTCGGTCAAAAAAAGCGGTTACCCTTTTTGCTGGTATTGTCCGAGTGTTCACGACCACGCGAAGCCAACGATTTCCAAAATCTGGTATTTGCTTGATGTAATGAAGTGTGCCGTCCTCGTGATCCTCGACGTATTCCGGTTTTGTTATGGTTACCTCAACCCATCACTTGCAATGCCTCGCTCTATCAGCATATCCGTGAAATGTTTCGAATCAATCATTGAAATAGCTTATCCCCGATTCCGTGCTTTGTCTGGATAAAAATATCGGAATTCGCATGGTAAACGCGGGTCAGGACAATAGGTCGGCATGTTTTCTGTAAGAGCGAATCTCTGCCCGTACTCGTACGCCTACCCGTACACTCTGATCAATTCGTTGAAAGCGGGTCGGGGTATCCGGTGAAGAATTGCGGTCCGCGAGGCCGCGGACCCTCCCGGCCGTTGGGGCGATCAGGATGTCCGGATAGAGCGCCGCCTCGCAGAGGCGGCCTACAATGCCGGAATATGCCGGGAGGGACGGCGGCCTAGGAACACTTAACCGGATACCCTTAACTACGGAATACGCGGAAAGACGCGGAAGCATAAGGGTGGGGCGGACGGATTATTTTACAGAAGCCAACGAAGGTTAACGAAGGGAAAGGGCGGAGTGGGGTCGTTGGATTTCGGCGGATCGCAGGGCGACGGATAAGTTTTTTTTAATTGGGGGGATGCGGATCCACCTTTGTTTCCTTCGTTGCCTTCTGTTCCGAAACAATAAAAATACTTCCGCGTATTTCTGTGCCTTCCGTAGTTGATACCCCTCTTCCTTCAGCGAGTGGAGTGGCGAAAGGGGGCGGGAACAGAAGGCGCAGAGGACGCGAAGAGAGCCGGGAGGGACGGCGGCCTCGCCGTCCGGGAAATTGAACGGAATGCGGCAACGTTGTCTTCGGTTTTTGGTCCTCTCGATGGTGTTAACGAGTGTGTTAACGATGGTGTTAACGAGTCTGTTCTGTCGGGTGGCGCGCCTTCAGCGCGCGGGGAAGAACACGTTTGCGGCAATGTTGTCTCCGGCTTTTGGTCTTCTCGAGTGGGTTAACGATTGGGTTAACGATTGGGTTAACGAGTCTGTTCTGTCGGGCGCCGCGCCTTCAGCGCGCGGGGAAGAACACGTTTGCGGCAACGTTGTTTCCGGTTTTTGTCTTCTCGATGGTGTTAACGAGTGTGTTAACGATGGTGTTAACGATGGTGTTAACGAGTCTGTTCTATCGGGTGGCGCGCCTTGAGCGCGCGGGGAAGAGCACGTTTGCGGCAACGTTGTCTCCGGTTTTTGTCTTCTCGAGTGTGTTAACGAGTGGGTTAACGATGGTGTTAACGAGTCTGTTCTGTCGGGTGGCGCGCCTTGAGCGCGCGGGGAAGAACACGTTTGCGGCAACGTTGTCTCCGGCTTTTGGTCTTTTCGATGGTGTTAACGAGTGGGTTAACGATGGTGTTAACGAGTCTGTTCTATCGGGTGGCGCGCCTTCAGCGCGCGGGGAAGAACACGTTTGCGGCAATGTTGTCTCCGGCTTTTGGTCCTCTCGATGGTGTTAACGAGTGTGTTAACGAGTGTGTTCAATCGGGTGGCGCGCCTTGAGCGCGCGGGGAAGAACGCGTTTGCGGCAACGTTGTCTCCGGCTTTTGGTCTTCTCGATGGTGTTAACGAGTGTGTTAACGATGGTGTTAACGAGTCTGTTCTATCGGGTGGCGCGCCTTCGCCCCAATTACTCCTCGGCGTACATCTCCGCAATCGTCCGGCGCAGCATTTCTGCCTCGAGTGGGTTCAGCCGACCCAGTTTTTCACCCAGCCGGCTTTTGCTGATGGTGCGTATTTGATCCACGGCGATTTCCGCGGGCTGTCCCGCGCAATGGATAGGCACCCGTGAACGCCATCCCGGGTGAATACGGCTGGTGAGCGGGCAAATCGTAATGGTTTCCACATGGGGGATAAGCTCGTCCCGGCTGACGATAACGACCGGCCGCGTTTTAGCCATTTCCGACCCGCGCGTTGGATCAAGTTGGGCCCACCGGATGTCGTAACGTTTCATGACCGCTTTGTTGGCTTGGTCTTGCCGTAGCGTGAGCGTTTTTCTTTGGCCATGGCGACGCCATCGGTCCATGTCAGCGTATCCAGGCCATCGGACAGGGTTGAATCCCACTCCTTCCACGATTCCGCTTCGGTCGCCATCTGCCGTGCCGTTTCCGGCCACGATAGTTTGTGAGCGGTTGGCCCGGCCGGTCGAAGTAGAATGCCCTCAATCTTTTCTTCCATGATAACGGCGTCATGGAACCGGTACCGCTTCAGGATGCCGGAGGGAATACGAATTCCTTTGGAATTGCCGATACGGGCGATTTGGACAAGGGTCTTGATCATGTTATTACTGTAAGTACAATTGCCCGACTTGTCTAGCCCGGATTATTTTACAGAAGATCATGCTTTCACTCTAGCTCGTTGGCATCCACCTTGTCTTTGGCTCTTGGCGTTGCGCGCTTATTCTTCAACAAGTGCTCTCTCCCGATAAAACGCGCCGGAGTATTTCCGTAGCAACCCTCGACGACATGGGGATCAGCTTCTTCGTACGTCACGCCATCAATGTGATTGATAAGGTCGATCATGACCGGGGCGACCCCAAACCGGATAATCTCGCCCTCCGTTTCCAAGGTGAGGTCATTCACGTCATCTTGACCGAATCCGAATGCAACCAACGCGGCGCGGAGGCGGGCCACGTTTTCGGTTTGGCGGCGATAGAACACATCAAGATCTTTGGTGAAGCGAGGATAACCATGAAAGGCGACCGCATAACCGCCCACCAGCATGTATTCAACGCGGTGCGTTTTTAACAGGGACAAAAACTCTTCGAAGTCTGGCTGGGTATTCATAAATAAACTTGCCCGCGGATAGACGAAGTTCTTCCACCATATTCAGGCGCTCTGCCGGCGTCAGGGCGCGATGATACGCCCGATCATGGCGTTCCTGTTCCTCGTAGCCATGCATAACCTTGAATTTCATGTACGCATTTTACGATGCAAGGTGAATAAGGACAAGCGCGAACAAACGAAGGGCGAGTAGCCGATCTTCTGTTCCCAACAAAATGAACAATAAGAATGGATAACTACGGAAAGCGCGGAAGGCGCGGAAGCGCCAGGGTGCGACTGACGGATTTTTTTACAGAAGGGAACGAAGGATAACGAAGGGGAGAGTATGACCTTCGATGGTGTTAACGAGTGGGTTAACGATGGTGTTAACGAGTGGGTTAACGATTGGGTTAACGATGGTGTTAACGAGTCTGTTCTATCGGGCGCCGCGCCTTGAGCGCGCGGGGAAGAACACGTTTGCGGCAATGTTGTCTCCGGTTTTTTGTCTTTTCGAGTGGGTTAACGAGTGTGTTAACGATGGTGTTAACGAGTGGGTTAACGATTGGGTTAACGATGGTGTTAACGAGTCTGTTCTATCGGGCGCCGCGCCTTCAGCGCGCGGGGAAGAACACGTTTGCGGCAACGTTGTCTCCGGTTTTGGTCTTCTCGAGTGTGTTGACGAGTGGGTTAACGATGGTGTTAACGAGTCACCAGCATCCAGCATCCAGCATCCAGTATCCAGCATCCAGTCACCAGCATCCAGTCTACGGACTCTGCCGGCCCTGAATTCGGTAGAAGCCGCGGTCCTTGGCCCCGTGGACGGTGTCGGTGTAGACATTGACCGATGGGGTGGCGGGGAGGTTGGTGGCGATCATGATGAAGACCTGGGGTTGGGTCATCAGATTCGTGGTCCAAAAGACATCGTACCGGTGTCCGGCCAAGCTGGGCCAGCGCAACACGACATTCGTGGTTCCGACCGGAGGCGCGAAGATGCCGTTGCCCGCCGCGCCACCGCCCAGCTCAACATCGACAATATACAACCGCGCGACCTGGCTGGTGAGGGTGGTGATTCCATCGCTGACCCGGACCCGGTACTGCGGCGTCGTGATGTCGGTGACGTTGGTCAAGGTGAGGGTGGCGTTGTTGCTGCCGACATTGGACCCGTTCCGCAACCATTGGTAGGTCACGACATTGGTCGTCGCGCTAATCCCGACATTAAAGCTCACCGTGCCGTAGAGGTACGAGAACTGATCCTGCGGCTGGGTGACGATGGTCAGGGCCCCGCCGATGGTCAGTACGGCGACCTCGCTGGTGACGCTGCCGTAGGCGTTGAATACCACGACGTCGTAGCCGCCGGCGTCGCCGGCGGTTACCGCGGAAATCTCGTAGGTGGAGATGGTGGCGTTGGGGATGTTGGTGCCGAATTTCCGCCATTGGTATTGGGGCAGCGGAATGCCGCTGGCCACGACATTAAAGATCGCCGGTTGCCCGATTTCGCGGTTGATGCTTTGCGGATTGTCTTCGATGAACGGCGTTTCGCCGGTGTCGCCCCCGCGTTGGGCGCCCTGGCGGCGGATGGCTTCGAGTTCCATGGGGGAGAGCAGCCCGCCAAACAGCCGGAAGTCGTCGAGCCGGCCCTGGAAGGCGTTGGTGCCGTTGCCGCCGAATTGCAGGTTGGTGCCGATGCCGGTGCCGGTGAAGTTGCTCCGGCTTTGCAGGGAGGCGAGGAAGATGCTGTTGGAGTCCGTTCCGTAGTAGAACTTCACCGCGTCGGGCCCGTTGTTGGTGGCATCGACGGTGATGGCGTAGAAGGTCCAGACCCCGCCCGGGAAAAATCCGTTGGTGGAGGTGACGGATGCGCCGTTGCCGGCGACGAGGCTGAGTTCCTGGTAACTGGCGGCGGTCACGAGGGCGAAGCCGTTGGTGCCGGACCGGTTGCCGAAAATCTGGTGCACGCCCGGGGTTCCGGAGGGGCGCATCCAGCCGGTGAGGGTGAATTGCGAGCGGTTGTTCAGGCCGGTGACCGCGCTGGCCGAGCGGGCGAGACCGGTCGAGAGGGAGCCGAGGTAGGCGAAGTCGCCGATGATGGTGGAAACACCTTGGCCGCTCAAGGTGCGAACAGCGCCGTTGGTGAAAATCAGGTTGGCCGCCGAGCCCAGCGATCCGCCGTTCACTGCGTTGTTCACGCCGCCTTCGTCGAAGCTGTAGGCAAGCAGGCCGGTGCTTACGCCGACCTGGAGGGCCTGTACCTGAATGCCGATCGGTCCGTTCGCGGACGCGCCGCTGATCAACAGCGATCCGCTCCGGTTGCCGGTCAACCCGGCGGTTTCGATCGATACGGTGTGCACCTGCGCCTGACCGGAGGTGAGCACGCCGGAGAGCGGACTGACCGTGATCCAGCCCGGCGTGGCGGAAATGTCATACGATAGCGGGGAGACGCCGGCATTCGAGATGACGATGGTCTGGGCCGGCGGATTAAAACTGCCGGGAATGTAGGCGTAGGTCAACAAACCGGTGCTGGCGAAAATAACTGCGGGCTGGGCGAAGGTTTGGCCAGGGTTAACCGAGCCGGCGGAAAACACCCCGGAAGCCCAACTGAATTCAGCGCCGACAGTGCCGATGCCTGTTAGAAATATGGAATTAGTTAAAGGAACAGGATCGAAGCTATCCAAGAAGTCTGAGTCCACGACGCCAAGGTTTTCATATCCTAATACTGAACCACCATATGCAATGACATCCTCCACGCCGCCCACTTCATTCAGTAATCGAATGACGCCGGGAATATTCATAACCAATGAATCAAACATTGTATTTGTGATCGTTAAATCACGCGGCGGTGAATCCACGTCTTTCTGGGCCAACACATAAAACCCATAGCCGTTGGTGGTGTTGGCGATGGTGGTGCCGTTGGTGAGTACATGGTGTCCGAACACTGCGCCCAAGTCGGTCAGAAATTCCACGGTCCAGCCGCTCAAATCGGAACCGGCGAAGCCGGCCAACTCGACGAATTCTTCTTCCGTAATTCCATCGAATGTTTCCTGTATGAATTCTCCCGCACTATAATCCACCTCATTAATCCACACGCGTCCGGGGGGATTGCGGGGGATGCCGTAGAAGGCGGTTACGGTGGGTGCGTTGGTGGGGAAGTAGGCGGGTCGGGTTTGGGCGGCTCCGGGGCCGTCGTACCAGGCGGCGATGTAGTATTGGACGATGGTGCCGCGGGGTTGGGGCGGAATGTTGGAGCTGGCTTCGTAGAGGGTGCCGCCGAGCGGGGTCATGGCGACGGCGGTGAAGGCCCCGGAGGTGCCGATGCGGTAATAGGATGTGACGGAGAAGTTGTTGGCGCCGAATTGCGGGCCGATCTGGGCGTAGATGGTGACGAAGTCGTTGGTGAAGGGCGCGCCGGGTTCGGTGTAGCCGATGACGGTGGCGTTGGCGGGCGGTTGCGGGCGGCGGACTTCGATGTTGTCAAAAAGGGCCTGGCTGGTGCCGCCGGTGACGGCGATACGCACGTAGGTATACTGCGGAAGGTTGAGGAATAGTTCGTAGGGCTGGTAGGTGCTGTTCGCGATGGTCAGGGTGTTGGTGGTGACCCAGGTGACGCCGTTTGAGGAAAGTTGAATGGCGGCGCGCATGATCGAGCCGGCGGGCGGTGCGGAGTCGAGGACATGCCGGTATTGGAAGCTGATCGGACCGACGCCATCGGGCAGGAAGTGCGATTGGATGCTGGAGTTGACGAGGTCGCCTTCGTCGCCGCCGGTGTAGCCGGAGAGGACAATGTCGTCCACGTTCATGCGGCGGTTGCTGGTTCCCGAGCCGGTGTTTTCCCGGATGCGGATGCGGATCGGATCCTCGATGTTGACGGTGGCGTTGAAGGTGGCGACATTGGCTCCGGCGGTGAAGATGTCGCCGACCTGGAACCAGGATGACCCGGCGTTGGTGCTGGCTTCGACGCGCCACGTGGTTTGAGCGTCGGTGCCGTAGCGCCGGTACTGGAACGACAGGACGCCCAGTCCGTCCGGTTTGTCGGCATTCATGGTCATGGATGAGGTGCCGTAGCCGCGGAAGCGGGCTGAGCGCACGCCGTTGCGGAAGTCGGCGGCGTCGGTTCCGATCAGGACTTCGGTGAGGTTCCAGGAAATGCCATTGAGGATGACATTGCCGGAGGCGTAGGTGGTTTTGGTTTCGCCGGGGCCTTCGAAGTCGACGACGTAATCGCTGCCGCCGCCACCGCCTTCGTTATTCTGCGCGGTGCGGGTAAGCGAAGCGGATTGGCCGTTAAAGGCCTTGCTGGTGCTGATGACAACGGGGCCGTCGAGGGTCCAGCCCTGGTGGAAGGTGGTTCCAAAGGCGGGGTCGAGCTTGGTGGGCCAGGTGTTGAAGTCCTGCAGGCGGAATTCGAGCGGTTGGCCGATGTCGACATCGTCGAGCACGAGGTTCTGGGGGGCATTGGGATTTGCGAACGGCTGGCCCTGGGCCAAAAAGTCATCGAAGGCGAGGTTGCCAGCGCCCGGTTTGAAATAGGTGAAGCGGATTTGGGAGATGTTGGTGCTGACGGGGAGCGAAATGGTGGTCCGGGAGCCGGAGATGTTGGAATAGGTGGCGAGGAGCTGCCAGCCGTCCACGGTGGCGCCTTCGACGGTGAAGAAGTTGCTGGGGGAAATGGTCTGGCCGAGAATCATGAAGCGGATGTTGGTCGGGCTGACGAGGCCAGGGGTGGTCACCGAGGCGCCGGTGACGTCGAAGCGCAGGGAGGGCGGGCCGCTGTTGGTGCCGGAACTGGCGGCGGAGGTGTAATAACCAATCTGATTAAAGGTCCAACCGGGGGGAGGGCCATCGGTGGTGAAGCCTTCAAAGAGATTGGGGCTGATAAACGGGCTGGTGTTGATTTCGGCGAGATTGCGGATGCGGAGCTGGTAGGGCGTGTTTTGAATGAAGAAGCGTTGGTATTGTTGCCAGGCGGTGGTGGCGATGTTGGTGATGCGGTCGAGTTCGATCCAGTTGGTGGAGCCGGACGCGCGCGCTTCCAGGGCCAGGCCGACGGTGCGCGAACTGGCCAGGCCGGGCCGGTAGCGAAAACTGATGGTTCCGTAGCCGTTGGAGAAGATCGGCGAATACAAGGCATGCTGGCTGGTGTTGGTGCCGGCAATCTGGCCGGATAACCCGTTGAGGGCGAGTGAAGCGCCGACGACCCCGTTGCTGAGACGCCAGCCGCCGAATACATGATTGCCGTTTGCGGTGGCGTTGGTCCAGTCGTTGAAGTTCATGAAGCGGGGCTGGCCGACCGGCGGCCCGACGACGATGTCATCAAGCAGTAACCGGTTGGTGCTGCCGCCGGCGTGGATGATCCGAATATACCGGGTGGGCGGTGCGGTTTCGGGGGCGGTGATGTCAAAACGCAAAAATTCGGTGTTGATGACGTTGCTGATGACGGCAAGGGGGGTGAAGTCGAGACCGGTGGATGAGCGCTGGACAATGAGATGGACGGGTGTTTCCGGGTTTTCCGCGGGATCGCCCTGGTAGCCGTGGCGGTACCAGAAGGAAACGGTGCCGACGGCGTCGTTGAAGCGGGGCGTGATCACATATCCGCCGAGCGGGCCGGCGCCGGGGTTGGCGAGGCTGGCGGCGAAGCCGGAGCGGGCGAGGGGGATGGTTTGGCCGGCAAAAGTGTAGGCAGAGACGGTGCGGCCGGTGACGATGGACCAGCCGCCGCGGATGTAGGTGCCGTCGATGGTGGCGCCGGTCCAGTCGTTGAAGTCTTCGGTGCGTTTGGCCGTGGTAGCGCGGAGGCTGGTGTCGTCGATGCGGAAGGTGCCAACCGGTCCGACGCCCTCGGCATGGACGACCAGGCGGGCCCAGGCGGTGCGCGGCGGGGCCAAACCGGCGACGAACTGCTGGACCCAGTTGCTGCCGACGGCCGGCGGGAGAGAGGTCAAGTCGCGGGTGAAGGTGGCGAGGAGGTTGGTTTGATCAAAATCGTAGAATTCGAGCCGCATCTGGGTGGAGGCGGCGGACCAGAGGTTGCTGAGTTCGGGCTGGAACCAGCCGGAGGCCTCGTAGGTGACGCCGGGTTCAGCCGGGGTTTCCTGCCAGACCGTGCCGAAGCTGGCGCCAGCCCAGGTGCCGCCCAGCCAGGCGAGGCGGGTGCCGCTCTTGGGGACGATACCGGGGGCGACACCCTGCCGCTGGGCGGTGCCGGCGAAGGTTCCGTGAAGGTTGGGATTGTTGAGTTCCCAGTAGCGGGCGCGGTTGACGGAGGTGCCGGTGGATTCGAAGCCGGCGTTGTAGAGGAGATTGGTGTCGAGGTTGTTGAGAAGAAATACGGCAAATTCCCGGGTGCTGTCGTTGAAGAGGAAGCGGTAGAGGGTGTTGGTTACGGGGACGCCGAAGAGCCGGTTGGTGATGGCGATGTCGCCACCGCCGGATACGGCGGTCATGGCGAGGGGCAGGGTCCGGTGGGGCTGGGAGTTGAGGCCCCAGTTATTGGCGAAGTTGGCGGTGGAGAACTTGAAGACGAAGGAGGCGTTGGTGATGACGAGGTCGGCCTGCCAGAGGTTGTTGTCGACCAGGGTCATGTTGGGGGAGAGGGTGTTGAAATTGTTAAACGAACCGGCGACGGCGACATAGGGGAACGTCGACGTTTGCGCTTGGGCCGGAACAAGCGGGAGGGCCAGCAGGATAAGTCCTGCGGCGAAGCGTTTTAGCCGGTGCGCGGTTTGGTCGATCTTCATGATGGTCCCGTGGTTAAAGCGGCGGTTGTTTCCTGATAAGAACATACCCAAAAACCGGCGGTTTGGGAAGGGGGTAAGGGGGATGAGGAGGATGGGGGCGACGAAATGCAGAAAATGTGATGGGGTGTAGGTACGGCAGGAAGGGAAGAGAAACCACGGATCACACGGATATCACGGATGGGGAGGATGGGAACTACGGCTGAAAAGAAATTTTACAGAAGGTAACGAAGGAAAACGAAGTCGCTTGAGTCCGGACGATAAGGTG
>CALMYG010000192.1 GCA_937873455.1 uncultured Verrucomicrobiota bacterium | reverse complement strand
ACCTGCGCCTCCAGCGGGACGCGGTGAAGCACCGCGCCCCTGAGGCTTGTCGTTCTACTTTTCAAGAGGCGTGTGGTAGAGTCGCGCTCAAGGAAGACATGCTGTGTATCCAACGCTAAATTCTGAAATGCCGACCGCGACCTGCCAGCATCGTTTTTCTTTCTCCAGACCTTACTCCAAATCATCATCATCGACGCCGCTTGTACAGTTCCCGCTTCAAGGAGAAATCCCCCATGCCGCAAAAACGTAATCGAAATCTTGACCGAAACTTACGGGTTTCAACCCTGCTTGTGACATTTGTCCTTCTCCTGACCATCGGCTGGTCTTCCGCTCAATTATCCGATGAATCAAACTCCGTGGATTCGTTTCAGGATATTTTCGCACATTATCTGGATTTTCGGGATCGCAGTTACCTGCTGGCCGTCCCCAATTGGTATATGTTCGGAAATGAGATCGAATCCATCGAAAGCACTTACGGCTTGAGCGGATTCCAGAATCAGCCCGATTGGTACGTCGATTTCAATGCAGGCGACTTGTATTTCTCCGCCAAAAGCGAAATCGCCAAGCAGATACCGCACGGAACGAAACTGGTCGTATTTGAGGACATGCTGACCGGCGAACTACTGGTCATGCGGGACACCGGAAATGATTTCGAGGAGGAAATCGTTTTCAAGTCCCTTGAATGGCCGGACTATAATAACGGTGAATCGACCTATCAGTATCTTTACCGCGAACTTTCCAAGCGCCGGGTAGCCTGGCACTTTACGTTGAAAGAGATTAATCAAGCCGAAGAGGAATACGCGGCCATGCTGGCCGCGATGGAAGATAATGAGGACGAAGGCGGCGGCATGATGATGCTGATGGGCGGCGAATCCGACAGCAATATAGTATTCACCGCGATTTATAGAACCAACGGCGTGGCTGTCACCATCGCTTACCCGGAAGATTTTACCAACCGGCTGGATATTTTTACCTGCAATGATTTGCTCTCGTATATCTGGTCGTTCTCAGTTCGCGAGTTGCCGACCACGGGAACCAATCAAATCACCTGGACCGACACCAACGCATGGATTCAGACCGGATTGCCGGTGCGATTTTATGCGGCGGGAAACGCCGATCTGGACACCGATGGCGACGGCTACGCCGACGCCCGCGAAATCATGGTGTATAAAACTGATCCGAATGACCCGGATTCGAGGCCCGTCCGCGTCTCCGGCACCATCAGTTATTCCGGCACGGAAACAGGAACGATCTTCATGCTGACCGTAACCGACTCCAATAGCTGGTCCATCGCCAAATCCATCACGTTGCCGACACCCGGCGCTTATACCAACAGCGAAGTCGGCAATCATCAAAGCTACTGGTTCAAAGCCTTTCGCGATGTCAACGGTAACAGTACCCGCGACTCGTGGGAGCCGTGGGGCATGTATAGCGGAAGCTCAACTCTTGTAACCGGCGATATTTCAGGAATCAACATTACCTTGACAGATGTTCCCTCTGTTTTCGGAAACATCGCCTATTCGGGTTCGTCAACCGGTAATCTGCACGTACTGGTAACCAGTTCGTTGGGCGACTGGACCTCGACCCATGAGGTGGTTATCCCGTGGGAACAGGGTTCAACCAATGAGTTTGGCGACCCCCTGTTTTTGAGTTTTCCGACCGGTTATATGATTGCCGGAATGCCCGCCTCGAACTACTGGATTCGCGCCTTCATGGATTCCAATTACGACGGCACATATAATCTCGGCGAACCCGCCGGACAATACGTAACCAACGCACTTTCCATCAGCAACCGCATGATGGGCATAAACTTCGCCATCGCCGTGGATGGCGACGGCGACGGCCTGCCCGACGGCTGGGAAATCATCCACGGACTTTCACCCACGAACCCCGCCGACGCCGGTGAGGATCACGATCAGGATGGTTTATCGAACTTACAGGAATACCTGTTCGGCACCGATCTGCATAATCCCGACACCGATCAGGATGGTATTTCGGACGGCGACGAGATACGAACAGGACTTGATCCGCTCTCTAATCCCCTGCCGAATCAAATCGCCAGCTTGGCTTTCGGCTATGATGCCCAGAATCGTCTGACTTCGGTCACGTCCACGGTCGCCGCCGTTTCGATGACGTACGACAACGCCTCCAACCTTTCAAGCCAGTCCTTCATTCAAGGGGAATAACCATGAGGAATAATTTCATTTCAGTAGCAAACGCCCGCATGAAACGCCCGTCGCTCACACTGTTTTTTTCCGTCTCGCTCTCGTTGTTCCTCGCGCATCACGCCATCGGCGACATGGGAGAGGATTTGATCCTCGGTCGACTTCTTGCGTCGGAAGAGGTGATTAGTCAGACGAATTGGTTTGGAGAAGGAGATGAAGAAGGCGAATTCGGTTTTTTTGCCACCGGTAGCGAGCTGGAGGCGACCCCGGAGATTCTATCGTTGGTCCGTTCGCTTGAATACAATCCGGTCAGGATATTTGAATACGTGAGGAATAATATCGATTATGTCCCCGCCTACGGCGCGCGCAATGGCGCGTTGATGACCCTGCTGTCGAAGCGGGGCAACGACCTCGACCAGTGCGCCTTGCTGATCTCGATGTTGCAGGCGGCCGACCCGAGCATTAACGCCCGGTATGCCGCCGCCGACGTGGTATACACCACGGCTGTTCTCGCCAACATTCTTGGAGTTGATAGCAGTCAGGTAGTCAGCTATTTGAGGCAGTCCGGCATAGATGCTCTTGAACCGTTAGGGCCGGGTTATGTCGCGATCATACGCTATTGGGTGGAAGCGACCATCAACGGGTCAAATCGCGTGATGGATCCGGCGTTCAAGACCTATGTCAACTCAAACGCGATGAACGTTCTTCAGATCAGCGGATATAATCGAACGCAATTTATGGCCCGCGCGGTAAGCGGTGCAACCGTCACAACGAATTCCATTAGAAATTGCAATGAGGCAAATATCCGGGCGGATATGGCCACGTTCGCGACCAACTTTGTCGCGTACATCCGCACGAATCAGCCGAATGCGGATTTTGAAAGAATGTTGGGCGGGCGCCGGATAATTCCGCAAACGTTCACGCAATTGCCAACCGTATTGCCATTATACTATGACGCTAATCCCCCCGTTTATTACAACAGCCTGACGAACAACCTGTTCTGGCATTTAAGAATTCAGCATCAGGGAATCGACACGACCTTGAAGGTATCCGAATTCGCCGGAAAACGACTGACCATCCAATACGACGGCACCGGAAACGCGCCGAGACTGCGGATTGACGGGGTGCAAAAGACTCAGGGAAACGCCACCACAACCGGTACGACCAATAACCTGACGCTGACCTTGCTCCGCCCAACCAGTCCCCCGGTGACCAATGTATTCAAGCTGATCTGCGGTCAATTCTACTACATCGCCAACGATTTCGGCGCGGCCAGCCCCGCCGTCATCGCCAAGGTATCCAAGCAACTTTCGCGGGACCGCATGAGCGGTCTGGCCGAAACCTCGGAAGCCGTGCGTGGTAACACCCTGCATCTGATGGGACTTAGTTATTTTAACCAGATGCAGCAGTCCCATGCGCTGGCGGGTAGATTGACCCGCGTGGCTATCAATGAAATGTACAATCTCGGCCTGGTCGCCCAGGAGTCCGGCTATTTCATCGATATTCCCGCCGCCATTGTCGCCGTCCGTTCCGTCACCAATAATCCCGCCCGTGAAATCGCCGTCTTCCGAAGCTCCGGCTTGTTCTTAAGCGCGGCGGAACACGGCATGCTCGAACAGATGCAGGGAACCAACAAACCCGCCGCATCCGCCGTGAAGCTTCTTCGCATGAACAACGCCACCAACAAGGAAACGTACCTTGCCCACAGCGGCAACTGGACGGGAGCCTCGGGCGTCCGCACCCAATTGGTCAACTACACGTCAGCGCAGTTGACCCAACTCGACGGCCATATCAACGCCGGACGAACCGCCATTCTCCCCAAAGATGCCGCCATCACCTTGGCCCAATGGACCGGAGTCGGTTATTACATTGCCGGACCTTCGAATCTGGCTCTGACCATAGCCGGAAATTACAAGGGAGGATACAGCGGTCTATTGGGTCCGGTGGAAAGCAGTGTGGTGCAAAACGAGACCACCACCGCCTATGTTCCTCTTCCACCTGCCAATGTTTTCCGCCCACAGAGCGAAGAACCGGTTGACTTGGCCAGCGGTGACTATCTGTTTGAAAACACCGATCTTGCCTTGGGCGGCGACGAACCGCGCGGCCTAAAACTGGTTCGCTCGTATAATTCATCGCAAAGCTACGTTGATAGCCGACTTCGTTACGGCTGGACGCACAATTATGACATGAGAGCGGCCACGCACAGCAACCCGGATGCGGCGTTGGGTACCCGTCAGGCGACGGATGCCGCGGCCTTCGCAGTGTACAGCCTGATCGCCGCCGATCTGCTCGAAAACGAATTGAACATTCGTGGATGGGTCGCCGCGACCATTGCCACAAAATGGGTGATGGACCAATTGATCGACAATGCCGTCAGCATCCAAATGGGGGCCAAAACCCTTTCCTTTATCAAATTACCTGACAACTCATACAATTCGCCGCCAGGAGTCACCGCCAGCCTCACCGGAAGCAACGGAGCTTTCCGGCTGAATGAACGTTTCGGGGTTCGGTACGACTTCAATGCGAATAACCGCATCAGTTCATGGCGTGACGCGGACACCAATATCATGACGTTCAGCTACAACGCGCAAACCAATTTGACGGCGGTTACCAACGTTTACGGTCAATGGCTATCCTTCAGTTACTCCGGCGCAACGCAACTGACTTCCGTGGCCGATTCTTCCTCGCGCAGTGTGACCTACGGTTACAGCGCAGGCAACCTGACCAGCTACACCGACCCCGAAGGAAAAGTGTGGTCGTACACCTATGACTCCAACCGGTGGATGCGAACGCTCATTGATCCACTGACCCAAGTCACCGCCAGCAACACCTATGATGCCGTCGGTATGGTGATCACCCAGCGGAACGCCGCCGGGTTCTCATGGGCGTTTTATGTGACACCCAATTACCGGAGCATCGAGCAAGACCCGTTCGGCGGGCAGATCAGGTATTTCTTCAACAAGGATGGACGCCAGATCGCCAAAGAGGATGCCTACAGCAATCGCTGGTCGTATGCGTATGACGGACAAGGCCGCGTGACCAACGAGATCAATCCTCGCAGTTTCCGAACGGTTTATCAGTACGACGCCCACCACAACCGGACCAATGTTATCAATGCCCTCACCAACGCCACCGCTTACACCTATGATGCGCAACATCGTTTGGTTTCCGTGCGCGATGCTTTGGGAAATACCACGCAGTACGGATACGACTCCGAGCACCACGTCACCAATGTCGTGGATGCGCTAGGCAACAGCACGACGTTCACCTACCAACCCAACGGTTTGCTGCAAACCGTCACCGGCCCGCGCGGCGAGGTGACCAGTTATACCTATGACAGTATCGGCAACCCGGCTACGATCACCCGCACCGACGGCGGAACGGAAGCCAGGACGTGGAACGCTCGCGGCGATCTGCTGACCTTGACCGATGCCAATAGCAATACGACCACGTTTACGTATGACAAGCGAAGGTTGTTAACCTCGGAGCGCGACGCCATGAACCGCGCCACCTCGAATCTCTATAACAACGCCGGTTTGCTCGTGACCAACATTGATAAACGCGGCTTCGCCACCATCACGACCTACACGCCGACCTATAAAGTCGCCAGCGTTCGTTATCCAGACACCGGCGTCGTCTCGAATTTCTACGACGCCGCCGACCGGTTGGTCGCGGTGCGCGACCCGCTTGGATTTACCACGACGAATCAGTATGACTTGGCTGGTCGCCTGACCCGGGTGGTCAACTCTCTCGGTCATGCCGTCAGCAATCGTTACGACCAGATCGGCAACCTGATCACCGTTCGCGATCAGGCCGGAAATCTTTACTCGAATCAGTACGATGCTATTAATCGACTGACCCGCAGTGTCGATCCGCTCGGCAATATCGTTTCCAATCACTACAACGTGGTGAACTGGCTCACGGCGACGGTTGATCCGGCAGGTAAGAAGACGGAGTTTGGGTACGATGCCGCCGGTCGTGTTACCTTGGAACGCCGAGTCAATCTCGATCATGTGTTTGAATATGACGCTTCAGGAAATCGCATCGCCTACGTCAATCCCAAATCCGAACGCATCGGATTTGGTTATGATAAAATGAACCGATTGATTGCCGAAACCAACGCGATCAGCAAAGTCACCCGATATGTTTACGACCCCGCCGGAAATCTCCGGCAGAAGATCAACGCCAACGGTCAGACCAATGTTTTCGCATATAACGTGATCAATCAACTCACCAATCGACTGTCCGGTTCGGAAAATGTCTCGTTCTGGTACGATCAGAATGGTAACTTGACCAACATGGTGGACGGCTTGGGCACAACACGACAGACTTTCGATTCGATGAATCGATTGACACAGGTCATTGATCCGTTTGGCCAGGTTGTCAGTTATCAGTACAATCTCGCCGGGGCCAGGACGCAGATCACATACCCCGACGGCAAGACGCAAACCTTCGCATACGATGGCGTGTACCGGTTAACGAACTCGGGCGCGTCGAGTTTCGGTTTATCGTCGGCAAGTTACGGTTACGATTCGCGCAACAACCTGACCGGCGCGAGTCTTCCGGGCGGATTATCGCGGTCCAACTCTTTTGATGTAGCAAGTCGCCTGACCGCGTGGTCGGTGGCGAAGGCCGGGAGCAATCTCCTCGCGCGAAGCATGACCAGAAACAAACTTGGCTTCCGAACGAACGAAGTCATCACGGCGGGGTTGGAAGTGCTCGATGCTCCGGCGGTTCAGGCGCACGCGCATGACGGCGCGGACAGGATCACCGGCATCACACAATCGGGTCCCGGCGCAACGAATGTGCCTTCCTACGACGCAGCTGGCAATCTAACGCAGTTGGTGTACTCGGTCATGGGGCAGACTTTCGCGACTCGATACGGATATGATTTCAACAACCGATTGGTTGGTGTAGAGCGGTTGAGAAATTTACCGAACGGCTCGATGGTCACTTCGTCCGTGACGCAATTGGAGTATGACGGTGCGGGGTTGATGCTCCGTAGCACTGAAAACGGGAATGTCCGCCGTTTAGTGCGTGATCGTATTGACGCGCTTGCTCGTCCGCTTGTTGAAATTGGCGCGACTACCAACGCCGTGCGTTGGTACGTGTGGTCAAATGGCAAACTGCTGGCGCAAGTTGAGAGCAACGGGACCATTCGCATAACCCATGCGGATGAGTTGGGCAAGGTGCTTGCCTTCACCGACAATTCGGGCACAGTGACAGACGAGTTCGCATATCAGCCTTATGGAAAGTTGATAGCTCGAACGGGATCGACAGATTCGTCCTTCCTGCTAATGGGTGACTACGGCGTTTTGCATGCTGGCCAAGGACTTTACCTGACGCGTCATCGTGCCTATAATTCAAACCTCGCACGGTTCCTCCAAACTGACCCAATTGGTATTGCTGGTGGCTACAACCTCTATTCATTTGGCGAGGGATCGCCAAGTGTATTTATTGATCCCTCTGGACAAATAGCTTGGTGGGGAACAGGTTTAATCGGTGGAGGTATTGGGGGAGTGCTTGGAGGTGCTGGAGCGTATTATGCTTCCGATGGTGACTGGAATGCTGTGAAGGCTGGATTTTGGGGCGGAGCCGCATCTGGATTCATGATTGGTTCCGGCGCTCACTTAGTGGGTGTTGCGCTTGGATCCAGTTCGATTAGCGCTGGTGGCGCACTTGGTACCATGACACTTGTTGGCGGGTCGGCGGGCGTTGTTGGAAATACTGTTGAACAGGTTGCCTACAATGGTTTTTCGGGGGCATCGTTCGGTGATGCTGTTGCTAGCGTGAACATGACTCAACAAGCTGTTTCTGGTGTCATCGGTGTGGGAGCAGGCCTCATTGGTGGAGGCCAAATTGTCGCGAACCAGTATCTGCAGTCATCTATGCGGCAGGCGTCTGCAAATCTGACCCAATTTGGTACGGCAATACGCCAGGAACTTGTTCACCAAGGAGCTTCTCCCGCAATTGTTAATAATGTTCAAGCGGGGGTAAATCAAGGTATGGCGCAAGTGAGTCGAACCACGGCGAATATCGTTACGGCTGATAGGGTTTTGCAGAATGTGATCATTCCCACCGGCCAAGAAACACTTAATCGCACACTTCTTGGGCCAAGAAAACCTCAGATGTAAAATGTCATCCGTATGGACATATTTGCCGTTCGTAATATCGAGCGCCCTCATATTGAGTTGGCCGCAAATTTATTCCTCATATGTCGAGCGGAAGGCAGCGAGGTTGAGCATATCGAACTATTCGGATGTTGAATTTCGGGTGTCATACGCAATGTTCACAATTGTTCTTTTTTTTAGCGTAATATTTCTTGCCATGATAGTGTGGAGCTTTTTCCCACGTGGCTGGAAGTTTGGTGTGCCGCTAGCATTATTTTTTATGTTCATGTCGGTCTATGGCGTTAAACGATTGATGCAAGAAAGAGTGTCAATTACGCAAACAGAAATTATATACACGCACGGAAAGAAACAAACAGTTGTTCAACGCGACGCTGTAAAATGGGCATATGCAGCCAATGGATTATTCGTTATAGATACAGGTGCCGTACCGCGAGTTGTCATTCCAATGCATTTTGAACGCCCCGCATTGATTCTAGCTTTGCTGAAATACTCTGCTAAGAGTGAAACCGATCTGCGTATTGATTTACAATGAAATGGCATCGCCAGCCATCTCGCCCCCTCCACACATCACGCGCACTTGCCCTCTCTCGCAATTACTCGTTCGGTCAAGTGCGCGTCATGTGTTCCGCCCCCAGCGGATTCCACTCATTTGCTAAAAACGCCACCGGCAATCATCGCGCCGGGCTGTACTCGTCGAAGACGCCGAGAACAGCCCGTCACGCTGCCTGCCGCCCCACCGATGCAAGCCGTTTGTCCGATTCATCGCGTATTCGGATGATGATAAGGAGAGTAAATATTGAGAAACAATCTGAGTAATGACGTACATGTGACACCGGAAAAGTAGAACATGCGGCTCCAGAGGACGCTCGAAGACTCGCGCCTCTGAGCCTTGTCGTTCGAGGAAAGCACACGTGAAAAGCACTGAAGCAAGGCCAATATTTCGAGTCCTCGCAGGAATTCTTGCGATTGCAGGTCTGTTCGGTACTTTCGTGATGATTAAAGTCGAAATGAGTTCAGGTTCTAAACTTGAAGTGGTCTGCGGCATGATTGGGGGTTTGCTTTTTGTGACTGCGATGGCAGTGGTCTCAATCACAGGTAAAATACCACTAATTCTTGCATGGATTTTGGCTCCACCACCTGCATGGACAGACAAAAGAGAAAGATGACCTCGAACATATACCGCCAGGAGGACGGCGAGGACGCCGCCCCTGCGGTTGGTCGTTCGCAGAAAAGAAGATGACGGAGAACGCTACAATTTATTCGCGCTGCTTGAATCAAGCCGAAATCGAGTCGGTGATACAAGGTCTGCCAGAATTGCTGCGACAAATTGATGCCGACTGCGTGCTCGCGATAGAATATGGCTGGGGTTGCAGGATTCACGATGACTTGCAATACAGAACGATGGCGGTTGGCATATCATGGCTACATAATTTTATCGAAGAATCGAGAGAGCAACGCATTTATGAACCAGGAAAATCTGACATATCTTTTGCCACACCTAACGGGGGAGTAACGATACTACTTTGTCACGAAGGCGATATTCATATTGAAGGCAATGATCTGGCTCAGATTGAGTTGGTAACCAAAAGTGATTTACTTCGTGAATACTTAAAACAAGACTGCGAACATATCCCTCCAGATGGACGCGGCGAAGCGCCGCGCCACTGAGGGTGGGCGTTCGGATTTAAGACATTGAAGACAATCGTTACAGTTATTGCGATGCTACTGGCACTCACAGATGCGCACGCGGTACCCCTCCGCTTGTTCGATGGCCTTGAAAAACACATTAAACAAGCAGACGACATTTTCATTGCCCGTTGTATTTCCGTACCGCTACCCGATGAGCACGGATGGCCTTATGAAGTCATATTCCCAATAGAGGCTGAGATACTGTACGTCTTGAAAGGCACTCGTGAACCAGGTCCAATCCGAATCATTGTCGATGGGTCGTTTATTCCTGGACGACAGTATTTGGTATTCAGTCCAAAGGGTGGTTTCGCCTACGATTCAGATTGCTTCGCGTATGGCGAATTGAGCACGGTCCTTATGCCTTGGGCTTACAATTACAAGGCATCTTATGGTGGTAAACCTGTTGATTTGCAGGTACGAGAGATCCTGCAAGATAGATTGCATCATATTAAATCTGAAGAATCTAAGCTAATAAAACAAAAAGAATTGATCATAAAAGCACTGGGAAAAGAATCCGAACATGCGCCTCCAGATGGACGCGTCGAAGCGCCGCGCCCCTGAGGCTTGTCGTTCGCGAAAAGGAAAACGAATGAACATCAGCGACATTACAAATATAATAGTATCGGCAACATCACTAATTGCTATCGTTATTGCTTTGTACACATTTTGGCTGCAAAACAAGCAAGCAAAGATCTTTTTGGGAGTACAAATATTGCGTGAATGGGAGCATGACTTTTTTTCCACAGACGAAATGAAGCGAAGAAGATATATCGCTTGCGATTTCATGTTAAATAAAAATACCGGCGACTTACCACAAGAGGCATGGGAGATATTAGACACATTTGACTGCATCGCTATATATGTCAATAAAGGCATCGTTCAGCCAGATATCGCATGGGATACATTTTATTATTGGTTGAATGGATATTGGCATCTCTTAAATTCGCGTATCCATGAACTAAGAGAATTTACTGATGGGACTAAATATTTGCATAACGTCGAATTGATGCATTCACATTTAACAAACTTCGGTGTCCGCAAGAGAAGTCTCACTAATGAAAGCAAAAGGTGCTCAGAATCTAAAATGAAAACATTTCTTGAAGATGAGATATGTGCGACGATTGATGATCAATGGAAATAAGCCGCGAACCTGCGCCTCCAGCGGGACGCGGCGAGGCGCCGCGCCCCTGAGGCTGGTCGTTCGCAATAAAATGAAGCGTTGGCATTACATACTCGCAATGCTGGTCGT
>CALMYG010000191.1 GCA_937873455.1 uncultured Verrucomicrobiota bacterium | reverse complement strand
CAGCCAATCAAGGATGCGCCCGCCCTCCGCCCGTTGCGATTCTGAATCGAAACTACTTGAATCCCCGATACATCGGCTTACTATTACCCATTCACCTTTTTATTCAGAATAACGCCATGATCCATCCAGTCAGTTCGTCGCACGTATATGCCGGCAACGCGGATTTTCTTGACAGCCTGTACCGGGAGTTTTTGAACGATCCCTCCTCCGTGGAGGAAAAATGGCGGAGTTATTTTGAAACGCTCCGCGAAGCTCCCGGCCAGGACCGCGAACCCAGCCAGGAGGAAATACGCGCGTTCTTTGACGAGCGTCGCCCGGCCAAGCCCGGCACCGCCTATTCCATGCAGGGCTTGCACAGCCTGGAAATGGCCCGCAAGCAATCGGCCGTTCTGCGCATGATCCACGCCTACCGCCTGCTTGGTCACCTCCGCGCCGCCGTCGATCCGATCCAGCTCCGCGGCATGCCCCGCATTCCCGAACTCGAACCGACGTATCACGGCCTCGCCGACGCGGACTTTGACCTCGTCTTCAACACCGGCGGCCTGGGCGGGCAAACCGAAATGCCCCTCCGCGACATCATCGAGATGCTCAAGGAAACGTATACCGAAAGCATCGGCGCCGAGTTCATGCACATCGCCGACGTCGAACAAAAGGAATGGATCCAACACCAACTGGAAATCACCCGAACCAATCCGGATTATCCGTCCGACTTCAAGGTGAAGCTGCTCGAACGCCTGACCGCCGCCGAAGGCTTGGAAACCCACCTGCACCAAAAGTATGTCGGCCAGAAACGCTTTTCCCTCGAAGGCGGCGAAGTCCTGATCACCGCGCTGGATGAAATCGTGCAGCGCGGCGGCGCCCACGGCCTGGAAGAAATCGTCATCGGCATGGCCCACCGCGGCCGGTTAAACGTACTGATCAACCTCATGGGCAAATCCCCCGCCGAGTTGTTCTCGGAATTCGAAGGCAAACACGCCTGGCGCAACAACGCCACCGGCGACGTGAAATACCATCAGGGCTCCTCCGCCGACGTACAGACCCCGGGCGGCGTCGTCCATCTCGCCCTCGGCTTCAACCCCTCGCACCTGGAAATCATCGCGCCGGTAACCGTCGGCTCGGTCCGTTCCCGCCAGGAACGCCGCGCCGAAACCGGACGCGCCAAGGTTATGGCCGTGCTGATTCACGGCGACGCGGCCGTCGCCGGACAAGGCGTGGTCTACGAAACCCTGCAGCTCGCCAAAACCCGCGGGTATGGAACCGGCGGTTCCATTCACATCGTGGTCAACAACCGCATCGGCTTCACCATCAGCCACCCGCAGGATGCCCGATCCTCCTTGTACTGCACCGACGTCGGCAAAGTCATCCAGGCCCCGATCTTCCATGTCAACGGCGATGATCCCGAAGCGGTCGCCTTCATCACCCAGCTCGCGGTCAATTTCCGGATGAAATTCCGCACCGATGTCTTCATCGACATCGTCTGCTACCGCCGCCACGGCCACAACGAAGCCGACGAACCGGCGGCCACCCAGCCCATGATGTACCGGAAAATCCGCAAACACGACACCGTGCGCAAAATTTACGCCGACCGGCTGACCGGCGAAGGCATCCTCAACCCCGGCGCGGCGGATGAAATGCTCGCCTCCTACCGCGCCCGCCTCGAGGCCGGCGAACAGGTGTCGGAAAACATCGTCGAGGACGTGCCCAACCTCTACCGCACCGAATGGTCCAAGTTTCTCGAAGCCCAATGGCACGAGCGCCATGACACCGGCGTGCCGATCGCCGATATCAAACGGCTCGGCGCACTGCTCAACACCTTGCCCGAGGATTTCGAGCTGCACCCCCGCGTCGCCAAGATCGTCGACGACCGGATCAAAATGGCCGCCGGCGCCCTGCCTCTCGACTGGGGATTTGCCGAAACCATGGCCTATGCCACCCTGCTGGAAAACGGCTACGCCGTGCGCATCTCCGGCCAGGACAGCGGGCGCGGCACCTTTTTCCATCGCCACGCCGTTCTCCACAACATGCGCAACGGCGACGAATACATTCCGCTCCAGCACGTCAGCGAACAGCAGCCGAAATTCACCATAATCGACTCCATCCTCTCCGAAGAAGCAGTGCTCGGTTTCGAGTACGGCTACAGCGCCGCCGACCCCAACACCCTGGTCATCTGGGAAGCGCAATTCGGCGACTTCGTCAACGGCGCCCAGGTCATCATCGACCAGTTTATCGTCGCCGCCGAGCAAAAGTGGGGGTTGCTCACCGGCCTGGTCATGTTCCTGCCCCACGGCTGGGAAGGTCAGGGGCCGGAGCACACCTCCGCCCGCCTTGAACGTTTCCTCCAGCTCTGCGCCCAGGAAAACATCCAGGTCTGTTATCCAACCACCGCCGCCCAGATGTTCCACCTGCTGCGCCGCGAAATGATCCGGCCTTACCGCAAACCGCTTGTGGTAATGACGCCGAAAAGCACCCTGCGCCGCAAGATTTCCTTCTCCACCCTCGACGACCTCACCACCGGATCCTTCCGGATGGTCATCGGCGAGGAAGACGGGCTCGACCCGGCCGAAATCGAACGGGTCGTTCTCTGCTCCGGCAAGGTGTATTTCGACATCCTCGAAACGCGGCGGGAACTGAACATCCGCAACATCGCCCTGGTGCGCGTTGAACAGTTGTATCCGTTCCCCTCCGAGGAACTCACCGCGGAAATCGCCAAGTATCCCAAAGCCCGTGAAGTCTGTTGGGCCCAGGAGGAACCACAGAACCAAGGCGCCTGGTATTCCATCCAGCATGCCATCCGCACCTGCATGACGCCCCAGCAAACCCTCTACTATTCCGGGCGCGTGGCCATGGCCGCACCGGCCGGCGGCGACTACCACAAGTCGATCGAACGCCAACGCAACCTGATTAACCACGCCTTGACCCTGGCGACCCAAACCACCGCCCGCACCGATCTCAGCCTGCAACCGCAATTGACCGCGTCCCAATCGGGACAACCCCAGCTCGGAGTAAAAACATCATGATGGCCTCGATCAACGCACCTCCTTTTCCCGAATCCGTCCAGGAAGGCACCTTGTCCGTCTGGCACAAAAAGCCGGGGGACGCCGTCCAGAAAAACGAAAAAGTCGCCGATATCGAAACCGACAAAATCGTGCTTGAAGTCACCGCGCCGGAAGCCGGGGTGCTCAAGACCGTCACCAAGAAAGAAGGCGACACCGTAGCCGGCCGTGAAGTCATCGGCCAGATGGAAGTCGGCGGCGCCGCGACCTCGGCCAAACCTGCGGCGGCGGCCAAGCCGTCCGCCCCGGCGGAAACCGCCGAACCCGAACCCCCGCCGGCGCCCAAAGCTCCTGCTCCGGCGGCCCGCCCGGCCCCCGCGCCCGCCCGCAAAGCCCCGGAACTTGAACTCGACGACGACCTCCCGCCCGCCGTCCGCAAACTGATCGTCGAAAACAACCTCAACCCCAAGGAAATCACCGGCACCGGACGCGGCGGGCGCATCACCAAGGCCGACGTCATCCGTCACCTTGAACATTCGCCCCACCTCGCCACCAAGTATGGCGATGCCAGCGTGGAAAGCCCGGCCATCGAGGAAATTGTCCCCGCGCAACCGGCGGAGAAGGAAGAGGTCATTTCCGTGCGCCGGGTCAAGATGTCGCGGCTTCGCGCCCGCATCGCCGAACGCCTCGTCCAGGCCCAGCAGACCGCCGCCCTGTTGACCACCTTCAATGAAGTCAACATGAAGCCGGTCATGGATCTTCGCAACCGGTACCGCGACGCCTTTGAAAAAGAACACGGCGTCAAGCTTGGCTTCATGTCGTTCTTCGTCAAAGCCGCCGTCGAGGCCCTCAAGAAATATCCGGTGATCAACGCCACCGTCGAAGGCGACGAAATCGTATACTTCGGCCACTACCATGTCGGCGTCGCGGTCAGCAGCGACCGGGGGCTGGTGGTTCCCGTGCTGCGCAACGTCGAACACCTCAACCTCGCCGAAATTGAAAAAGGCATTGCCGATTTCGCGGCCCGCGCCCAGGCCGGAAAACTCGACCTCGAGGAATTGACCGGTGGCACCTTCACCATTTCCAACGGCGGCGTATTCGGCTCGCTCATGTCCACCCCGATCATCAATCCCCCGCAGAGCGGGATTCTCGGCATGCACCGCATTCAGGAACGTCCGGTCGCCGAAGACGGCCAGGTCGTCATCCGCCCGATGATGTACCTCGCCCTCTCCTACGACCACCGGATCATCGACGGCCGCGAAGCCGTCCAGTTCCTCGTCAGCATCAAGCAGAACATTGAAGATCCCGCCCGCCTGCTCCTCCAGCTTTAATACCGGAAAAACACCATGAAAAAATTTGATGTCTTGGTTATTGGGGCCGGCCCGGCCGGCTACGTCGCCTCCATTCGCGCCGCCCAGTTGGGGAAAATCGTCGCCTGTGTTGACGCCTGGATCGGCAAGGACGGCAAGCCCGCCCTCGGCGGCACCTGCCTCAACGTCGGATGCATTCCCTCCAAGGCCTGGCTCGAGTCTTCGGAATACTATTACGACATCACCCACAAACTTGACAGCCACGGCATCAAAGCCAGCGAGGTCAGCCTCGACGTACCGGCCATGGCCGCCCGCAAAGACAAGATCGTCACCTCCCTCACCAAGGGCATAGAATCCTTGTTCAAGAAAAACGGCGTCACCTGGCTGGCCGGCAAAGCCCGCTTGCTTCCCGGCCATCAGGTCGAAGTCACCCCGACCGGCAAAAAAGATGCCCCGGAAATTGTCGAAGCCGAACACATCATCATCGCCACCGGTTCGGTGCCCCGCCATATCCCCAACGTCCTCATCGATGACCGTTTCATCTTCGAGTCCTCCGGCGCCCTTGACTTCACCTCCGTCCCGCGCAAACTTGTCATCATCGGGGCCGGGGTCATCGGCCTCGAACTGGGCTCGGTCTGGAAACGCCTCGGCTCCGAAGTCATCCTGCTCGAAGCCATGGACACCTTTCTCGCCATGGCTGACGATCAGATCGCCCTCGAAGCCCGCAAGGAATTCAAACGCCAGGGGCTCGACATCCGCCTCGGCGCCCGGGTCCTTTCCGCCACCCCCAAGGAAAAATCCGTCGTTGTCCGTTATCAGGATGACGGGGGCGACCATTCCATCGAATGCGACCGCGTCATTGTCGCGGTCGGGCGCAAACCCATGCTGGAAGGACTCGACGCCGACAAGGTCGGCCTTGAACTCGACGAACGCGGGTACATTCATGTCGATGAATATTGCGGCACCAACCAGCCCAACATCTACGCCATCGGCGATGTCGTGCGCGGACCGATGCTTGCCCACAAGGGCAGCGAAGAGGGCGTCATGGTCGCCGAGCGGATCGCCGGCCAGGAGACGCGCCTCAACCACGACACCATCCCCTGGGTCATGTATACCGCGCCGGAAATCGCCTGGGTCGGTAAAACCGAAAAACAACTCAAGGCGGCCGCCCGAAAATTCAAGACCGGGGTTTTCCCGTTGGCCGCCAGCGGACGTGCCAAGGCCATGGGGGTATCCTCGGGGTTGGTCAAGATCATCGCCGACGCAAAAACCGACCGCATCCTCGGCGTGCACATCATCGCTCCGGGCGCGTCCGAGCTTATTGCCGAGGCCGTGGTCGCCATGGAATTCGCCGCCAGCGCTGAAGACCTCTCGCGCATCGTGCATGCCCACCCATCCATCTCCGAAGCCATGCACGAAGCTGCCCTCGCCGTCCACGGGCGCACCCTGCATATTTGATCTGCCCGCGGCATTCACAAAAGTTCCAAACCTTGGAAAATGGCCGCTCGAAAAGTTCCAAACCTTGGAAGTTTTTGACGCCGGGTATTCCAAGGTTTGGAAGCTTGCACCCGGGAGGGCGGCTAACGTTAGAAATTGAACAGAAGGAAACGAAGGAATCGAGGGTTTTTAAAATCTTGCGAAAAAGATGATACAAAATGCGTTCATGTTGGAGTCGCGACGCCCTCGTCGCGCTTCCCCGGTGAGGGCACCGGGGTTCCATCATAAGAAAAGCGATGGCATTCGTACTCGTACCCCTACTCTTAA
>CALMYG010000190.1 GCA_937873455.1 uncultured Verrucomicrobiota bacterium | reverse complement strand
GCAGTTCGCTCATGCGTTACTATCCGACGCTTTGTCGAAAAGTCCAGCCCGGGCACGCATCGGTGTGACTGGGTCCAGTTCAGCTTTTCCCATGCATGACAATACGACTCGGAATGATCTGGATGATATCATAAGCGTCGCGCAAACCCGCGATCTCCGCGTATTGCTGAAAATCCTGTCGCGTAAAGCCCCGGCGTATCGATCGTTTTCCATCCTCAAACGCAAAACTGCGGCGGTAAAACCGTCCAAACACCTGAAATCCGGCATACGCCCATGGTGAACGCACCAAATCGTTGATAAGCCATCGGATACTGGCCGTGCGGCTCATCATCTGCAGCACATCGGGAATGACCGCATCGGGAAGGTGATGCAGAACATGGTTGCAAAAGATGTAATCAACCGGTCCGTATTGATCCATGGTCGCCAAATCGGCATGGTGTATGGTCAAACCCGGTTCGTTGGGGTGACGTCGACGCGCGTGCGCAACAATGCGGGCATCGCCATCCAAGGCCGTCACCCGCAACAAAAGCCCGCGCCGCGAAGCCTCGCGCAGCAGCCATACCGGGATGTCGCAACCGCCGGCCCCGAGATCGATCAGGTGATGCTCGCGGGAGGAGCGACGCCCCAGGTCGTCGATAACAAGTTTAGACAGAATCCGGCGATAGCGGCTTACCCATCGATTGATCGACTCGAACTGATCCACCGTACGCAACAGCATGGTTTCATCACAAGCGGGATCGTCCATCAGTTCCGAACCCGGCCATCGCCGCCTGAAGTCAAGGGGGGCGCCGGTTGGATTTAGGTCACGCGTCATGACCGGCTTATCGTGCGTATCACCGAATATGTCACGATATTTTCCTGGCCACCACCCACTCGAGCAGGCCGCCGAAATATCGCTTCGACATGACGACACACAGTCCACGCTTCTTGAGCATGCCACGCAACGCTTGGCGATCAGGGTACCGGGCCAGGGATTCCGCAATATACCCATAGACATCCGCATGGCGGTGTAGCATGTATCCCCACAAACTTCCCCAACTCTTGAGCAATGCGAAATTCCATCGCTGCCCCATGGGATGAACCGGCTTGCTAAAGTCGAGAAATGCCAACAAACCATGGGGCGTCAACACCCGGTTGATTTCATTAAGGGCCACGTCAATATCCGGGGCATTGCGCAACGCATACCCACCCGTGACCAGATCCATCGTGCCATCCAAGAACCGCAAGGAGCCCATGTCGCCGACTTCGTAGGTTATTCCCGAGCTTTCCGTCAACAAGCGGGCCCGTTCAATCATGGCCGGGGTTAAGTCCACGCCAGTCACTTCGGCATCCGGGTAACGATAATGAACCATCCGGGTCAGGTCCCCGGTACCGCAGGCAAGATCAAGGCAACGTTTCGGGTGTATATCCGGCAACGATTGAATCATCGCCTCTTTCCATTCCCGGTCGCGACCAAAAGAAAGAAGGCGGGTGATCAGGTCGTATTTGGGGGCTACTTCCGTGAACAATAGCTCATTGTAGTACCGTTTACGAGCGGCGGTGTTGAAATAGTCACGGGAATGGAGCGTAAAGGTTTTCATGTTTTTAGCAGGAGCATGGAGGTTTCAAGTTGGCGGAGCGGATGCGGCAAGCTTCGCATGGTGAACCATCGCGCGATAAACAGGCGGGATGCTTCGTGACGGAGCAGAAACCGAATGACCAAACGCCGCAACCATGAACGGGCGATTCCGCGACCAACGCCGAGGCGCATGCCGCATGCCGATCGAAAGGCCGCCAAACGGAAGGCCCTTTGGCGCTGATGGTCATAGTGACGCATCCATGCCGAGACGGTTCCCTGTCCATCCAGAATCGCCGTGAATGCCCGGGCCAGAAAGGCAGCATCGCCAAAGCCCGTATTCATTCCCTGCCCGCCAATCGGACTCATCACATGGGCGGCATCGCCGCAAAGTGCAACCCGGCCTCGGAAAAAACGAACCGCCCGTTTTCGTTCCGGCTGGAAAGAACTTTCATCCAGCTTGTCTTCCGCGGCCAAGCGAATACCGGTCAATCGCATCACGGCCGACTCAAGCGATTCGAGCAGATCGGATTGTCCCTTCCAACCATTTCGGACGATCCATCTTCGTTTGCCATCGGGTAGCGGAAACGACTCGACGGGCCTTTCCGGGCCGAAGAACAGGTAAGCTCCCTGCCCGAGTTCGCTACGGTCGCGAAAATCCGCCATCACGAAGGATGGCGGATATTTCCTGTCGTCCTTGCGAATGTTCAACCATTCGCACACCGCGCTCCGTGACCCGTCACATCCGGCGGCTAATCTCGCGCAATATCCCTGTTCACTTCCGGATTGCGGATGTGCCGCGGTTACATAAACGCCATCCGCCTCTTGCCTCACCGCGGTTACCCGCCAACCGGACAAAACCCGGACATTCGGCCAAGAAGCCAATTTCGCGCGCAACAATGTGATCGTTTCGGATTGCGGCAGCGATAAAATATAATCGTAAACTCCTTCTATGCCCCCGAAACTCAACCGACCGACCGGCATTCCCTGCTCGCATACGACCGCGTGATGAATTTTCTGACCACTCCGGATAAAAGCGTCATCGAGTTGTAGATCGGCAAGAATATCCAGCGAGGGCGGCGTGATACCAATCGCCATGGACCGCAATGGCGTATCGACACCCGTTTCCAACAACAGCACCGACTTGCCCGCCTTCCCCAGTAGATTGGCCAGCAGCAAACCCACCGGCCCCCCGCCAACCACAACGACATCGCAATCCGGTTCCTTGGTTCGAGCAACGTTCCGACGGACGGAGATGGCCCGTGAACAAGGTATCCAAAAAGGCACTTTTTGTTGATACGCCCGAAAAGCAGCACCATGAATTTTGGCCATTCGTTTTTCCTTCATGGAGGAACCTACAACGCAATAAATCGTCCACAAAACCGAAAGCGCGATTTTTTCCGGAGTGAAGGATGGTGCGGTCCACAGAATCAAGCTGAACGAGATATAGATGGGCTGTCGAACCATGCCGTGCAATCCCTGGGTCGGCAAGGGGGGAAACGCGGGAGCCCGGTTGGTCCAAACCGCCCGCCATCCCATGCTGCCCGCCTGCAGTCGCAGTCCCGCCTCCCGCATGGATGTGAAAAGCAACCCCCACGATACGGCATAGAGGCCATTAAACACGATTCGCAGCGGACCAACCGGAACCCAAAGCGCCCGGCCCATCGGCGACCAAAGACCAAAACAAAGCAACAACTGCAGGGATGAAATGGCCGCGAACGTTGTGGTGGACAAGGGGCGCCCCAACGGATGCGGAGCCAAACGGGTGAGCACAAATCGACCCTTACTACTGAGTAAAAACGAGTGGACCAGGGGAAACTGAACCAACAAGGCGCCATTAACCGCCCAAGCACGCCAACCGGCTAACATACCGCGACCGACATGCAGGCCGGTGTACAATGACAGGGCCATGAGCAATACAGCCATGCCGAATAAGGTATGCGTGCTAATGCCATAAACGAGCGCAATATAGCGTTGCCGACGAGAATAATTAGCACCGCCGTTTGTACTCATGGGGGGAGATCGTTGTTACTGATATGCGCGGCCAGAAGCTCATGAGCTTTATCGCGGGACATACCAAGGCTATCCTCCAGAATCAGTACGGCATTGGTGAGCAGATAGCCCGGGGATGGAGAAAATGTGCGAAGGATACGGGCTTCGTCCATCACAAGAGTTCCATTCTCCTCGGTTACCTTTCCGGTCGCCCATTCCACGTTGCCCCCACCCTCTTGAATGACGAAGGAAATCATCATCGTCTCTTTTCCACGCCCCCCCGTGGCCGCCTTAACATCGGACCTCGCCAATTGCAGCAGATGGATGTAGGTCACCGCGTCATGATCCCCTTGCCAGTTGGCCTTTTCCTTATTGGCAATGCCATGCACCACGCGATCCAGGAAGCGGGTGTGCAGCAAAACTCGCACGCTCATCCTGTTTTCCTCAGACACCAACTGCACCTGGCCCTGGGGCAGGAAGCTGTTGGGCACCCAACCGGATGCGAGAACTTCGGCATGAGCGGCCGACAAACCAACCATAACCTCTATCGCCATGAAAACAGGTAAGATCCTGCGAGAGAAGAAGAATTGCTTCATACCGCAATACCCGCGGCTATCGGGATCGCCGCATCCACTTCGCTGGCTGGTTGTGTTCGCTCGCCGGTTAACCGCAACAATCCGAACTCCACCGTCAGCCCGGGTCCAAAAGCCAGAGCGCCGAGGACGGCGGCATCGGGCAGTGCCGACTGGTCAAGAATGGCCTTCAGAACAAACAAGATGGTCGCACTGCTCATGTTGCCGTAATCATGAAGCACGCGATGCGATAACGCCAACGGGCCTTCGTCCGGAGACCAATTCATCTGGGATTCCAAAACTTGAAGAATGGACTTACCCCCCGGATGTACGGCCCATCCTGCAATTTCATCCATGCCGCAACCGGACTCCGAAACCACATCCACCAACAATTCCCGGGCATGCAAACCGAGAATTTTCGGCACATAGCTGCTCAAGGTCATGTCAAATCCACGATCACCGATCGTCCATGCCATATCTTTTTCGCTATCGGGTATGAGCCTCGTGGCGAAGTGTTCGAGCGATAAACCGCGAGTTCCGACGGGAGGAGGTTGCCCGCCAACCAGGACTGCGGCCGCGCCATCCGCGAATAGTGCGTTGGCAAGCAGCGAGTCGGGGGTGGGCTTGATTTGCAGATGCAAGCTACACAGCTCCACACTCAGAATCAGAACCACGGCTTTGGGATTGGCCCGGCAAATCTGGTCGGCCATCCGCAAGGCCGGAAACGCCGCGTAACAACCCATGAAGCCAAGATGGTACCTTTCAACCGATGGAGAAAGCGCAAAGGTGTTGACGAGAAAAAGATCGGGACCCGGATTACAAAATCCCGTGCAGGATACCGTAATGACATGGGTGACATCGGAGGGCCGAATCCAGGGCGTTTGATCAAATAAACCTTGCACCGCGGCACGAGCGAGCGCCGGATAGGTCTTCTCGTAGACGGCATTTCGTTCTCCGGTCGTCGGCTCTACAAGTGTTCCGTCAGCTTCTTCCCGAAAAATAATCGGCAATGAATCCGGCTGAAAGTCCCGTAATACACTAAAGCGCTGTTTGATGCCGGACTGCCGGTAAACATGGTGAACCATCCGCTGAAGCACTCTGTCTTTAACCCACCGCTTCATGCAGGTCATCGCATAGTCTTGATGATATGCGTAGGGGGGAACAGCGGTGAAAATATTATGTAAATGACTCATCACGATGGCTCCTTGATTCCCATGACTTTTATAGACAGGTGAACCGTATCCTTGACCCGAATCAGCCCCATAACGCTGGGCGCTTTCAAAAGATAATCCTTCAGGGAAATATCGCATTCAAGCACTACGGTATATTCTCCGTTCGCCTCATCCATCCGGCTCCATACCGCTTCAACTTGCCGGGTTTCATTGCGAATCGTCAAAGCAAGAGCAATCGTTTCGCCCGCTCGGGCCTGCAACAACTCTTCCCGCAGGGCTTCACCCACAATGAGGCCATAATGAGCGGCATCGAGCATGTGCCGCATGTTGTTATCCCGACTTTCGTGCCCGGTGTTCATGGTCGATACCGGGATGACTACCCGTATCAACGTCCGGTTTCCGGGCGCCGACACTTCGGCAATTTCACTGGCCATCGCCGTTCCAGAAAAACGATGAAGGGTGGAGTCCCCGATAAATTCGACTTCAACAGCGCTTGGCGGCAACGCGAGGGCGGATAGTGAGGTCATGATGCCCAAGATGCAGAAGATCGTGAACGTGATTCGTACATGTTTTGCGTGATGATTCATCGGCAAGATAGTTCCTATCCACCTACATTCGCCGCGCGCTGAGGTAACGGCAACGGGAAACACCTTAAAGTTTCGTAAGGCCAAGCCGGATCATGAACATGCCCAGGCCGGACATACACAAGGGTCATCCTGAGCGGGTCAGCTCGGCGGCCCGGGCGTCCCACCACAGGCGCGACAACTTAAGACCT
>CALMYG010000189.1 GCA_937873455.1 uncultured Verrucomicrobiota bacterium | reverse complement strand
CCAGGATGCGGGTGCGGGGTTCGACGTCGGGATGCTGAAACAGCCGATCGGCGGGTGCGGAAGCCATGGTCAACCTCCCCCCAGAATACGTTTGATCAAGCCGCCGAATCCGCCGGAGGTTCCGGACCGCCGGGTCTGCCGGGCGGCGTAACGGAGCAGTCCGGTCAGGGTGGCGTATTCCGGCTGGTTGGACACGGTGGCGAGTCCGCTGATGTCGCGCGACTTGCCGACCCGGCAATTCAACCCGAAGATTTTTTCCGCCAACTCATCGAGGCGGTCCAGCCGGGCGCCGCCGCCGGTAAGGACGATGCCGGCGCCAAAACGGCGGATGAGATCGCCCTGGTCGATAAACGCGCGTACCATGGTCAGCAATTCTTCGGCGCGCAGGCTGGTGATGGTGTGCAAGTCGCCAAGCCGGACGACCCGTCCGTCGGGAACGGAATCCCCGGCCAGCTCCAGTTTGCGGCTTCGGTCGGCCAGGTTGAGAATAGCGCTGCCGGAATGTTCCTTGATCCGTTCGGCATTGGTGAAGGAAACGCCAAGCCCGCGGGCGATGTCGTTGGTGAGGTGATCGCCCCCGACCGCCAGCGACCCGGCCACTGCGATCATACCATCGGCATACCCGAGGTAGTCAATGGTGCCTCCGCCGATATCGATGACCAAGGCGCCGTTTTCCTTTTCCTCCGGCACCAGCACCGCCAGGGCCGCGCACAATCCGGCCAGCGGGGTGTCCTGCACCTCCAGCGGTACCGACTTCACCAGCTTGATCAGGTTGCGCATGCGGGCATGGCTGCCGTGGACGATCAGCATGTCGACGGTCAGCTTCGAGGCTTCCATGCCAATCGGATTGACCACGCCTTCCTGGTCATCGAGAAAGTAATGCTGGCAAATGCTGTGAATGATTTCCCGGTCGGGCGGCAGGGTGATCGCCTTGGCGATTTCCTGGACATCATCCACATGCTCGGGAAGGATTTCGCGGTCCGCGCCCTGGATCGGAATGCTGCCGCGGTTGATCACCGACTGGATGTGCCCGCCGGTCACCGGAATAAACACCTGTTTGATTTCCGCGTCGGCATTTTTCTCCGCCTGATCCAGCGCGATCTTCAGGCAGGACAAGGCGGCGTCAAAGTCGATGATTTCCCCTTTGCGAATGCCCCGGGAAGGACATTCACCCAACCCGATGACCTGGACATGGTCTTCGTCCTGGATTTCCCCCACCATCACGCGGATGCGGGAAGTTCCAACTTCAACGGCGGCAATGGGAGGAAGGTCCATGAGGTGCGCAATCAGGTGGTGGGGATGTTGCGGTCCAGGGTGAGATCAATGAAACTCCGGCGCCCGCCCGCCTCGCGCAGGATGGCGGCGAGGTCTTCCAACTTCGCCCGCGAAGCATGGCGCGGCATAAAAACTTTTACCCCGTTGTCGAGGGCAACGTTCAGATAATCAGGATTACCGACATCGATGGATTGCATCCGGATGACTTCGCCGAGAGGCGACGAATCACACAACGCGATCAAGCGGAGCGCGTCGGCGGCGACGGTATCGCCCAGCACGGACCCGGGCGTGACGCCGCGGTCGCTGAATCCGGTGATGACCGGGAGGCTGCGCATCATTGGTCCAGCCAACCCGAGGACATGGCCATCGCGGTCCACCGCGAAGAAAAAGCCGGCCTGCCCGTGGGCGATCCGGGCCAGCGGCACGCGCTCGTTGACGCGGACCACCAAGGTCGACGGCAGGCGGCGCTGCACCTCCACGTCCCGAATGACCGGCACCTCCTCCAGGCGCTTGCGGACGGCATTGATATCCAGATCAAACAAGTTCCCCCCTTCCCGGAAACCGCCGTACTCCTTGACGTGTTCGGCGGTGAGGCGGCCGGAGGTGGCGACATCCACGCGGCGGATGACAAATTGTTCGTTGCCGGAAAACAGCCAGCGGTGCATCATGGCGCCGCCCTGCAACAGCGCCCAACCGGCGCCGGCCAAGGCGGCCAGCATCAGCGCCACCGCCCCGGCCTTGTGAAGCTGGCTGTTCCGGCGCTCCGCGGCGCGGGCATAGACGGTATGCGCCGGCGTGGACCGTCGCGCGGGGCGCGCGGGCGGTCGCCGTTTATACCGATTGGCCGCATCTTTCTTGCCGGAAAAAAACCACATACGTCGTAACCTGCTTCCTCTATCGCTGCAGTTCTAACACGAACTTTTTTCGGGCGCAACGATTGGCGCGGATTTCCATTATTTTTCCAGAGAGAGCCGAACGATCTTGTCGCACAAATCGGCAAACGAGTAACCGGCGGCGCGGGCGGCCTTCGGTAACAAACTGGTTTCGGTGAATCCCGGGATGGTGTTCAGCTCCAACACATAGGGATAACCGTCATCGGTCAGGCGGATATCCACCCGCCCCAACCCGGACGCGCCAAGAGCTTCAAAGGTGCGCCACGCCATGTGCTGGCAGGCCCGGGTGACGTCGTCTTCGAGCGGCGCCGGACAGCGGTACTCCGTTTTGCCCTTGGTGTATTTGGCGGTGTAGTCGTAATGACCCTCCGGCGCGCAAATCTCCACCACCGGCAACACCTCCTGCCCGACAATGCCGACCGTCAATTCCCGCCCGGGGATAAACGCCTCGACCAGAATTTCGTCGTCATAGGTGGACGCCAACGCACGGGCCGGTTCCCACTCCTCTTCCCGCATGACCCGCGCCAGCCCGATGCTGGAACCCTGGCGCGGCGGCTTGACCACCACGGGCAGCGGCAGCGTTCGTTGTCGCCCAGGACGCAGAATTTCGTAGCGCGGCGTGCTGATGCTGTGTTTTTCGAAGCATTGCTTGCTCAGCACCTTGTCAAAAGCGCGGCGGCTTGAGGCTTCGTCGGAGCCGGTGAACGGCACCCCTTCGCGTGCCAGCCACGCCTGCACTTGCCCGTCCTCGCCGAAGGTGCCGTGCAACGCGATGAAGGCCAGATCAAGATCCGACGGCAGATCGATCTGTTCGCTCGTTACATCCACCGGGGTCACCCGGTACGCGCGCTCCGCCAACGCGGCGGCAATGGCTCGCCCCGAAGCGAGGGATATCTCCCGTTCGGCGGAAATTCCGCCCATCAAGACCGCAATATGTTTCATGGTAATGGCTCCAAATTCCCGGTCCAGGCCTCGCGGGCCCAGTCTCCAATTTTTTCCACATCTCCGGCCCCGATGACCAGCACCAAATCGCCGGCCCGCGCGTGTTCCCGCAGACGGCTCCATGCCTCTTCCAGCGACCCGGTCAACTCAACCGCATCCCGGCTGCCGGCGGGAAAAGCCTCATACAGATCCCGTGACGTTCCGCCTTCGACAAACGGTTCCGATGCCGCATACACCGGGGCCAGCACCAGATAGTCGAGCGACGACAGGCTGCGCACGAATGCCGGCTTAAACGCCCTGGTGCGGCTGAACCGGTGCGGTTGGAACACCGCGAGCACGCGCCGTGGACCGCGCAACCGGGCCTGCGCCAGCAACGCATCGATTTCCGCGGGATGGTGCGCGTAGTCGGAAATCACCGTAATGCCGGAACCGGCGGCTACCTGCTCGAACCTGCGCAACGGCAAACGAAAGGACGCCAGCGCCTCCGCAATCTTCGCTACCGGAACGTCCCAGGCGGATGCCACCGCCACCGCCGCCAACGCATTCAACACATTATGGCGGCCCGGCACGGAAAGCGAAACCTTTCCCATCCCGCGTCCGTCAAGTTCCAGCTCAAATGAACTGCTCGAAGCCTCTAACACCACCTTGGAGGCGCGCACCGCCGCCGGATTCTCCACCCCAAACGACCGTCCGCACGCCGCGCGGCGGGCCAGCTCCCGGGTGAGCGGATCATCAGCGCCATATACCACCATGCCGGCCTGGTCCATGAAGCGCCGAAACACCTCGCGCTGACGGGCGTCATCCTGAAAGTAATCCACGTGGTCGAGGTCCATGCTGGTAACCACCGCCACGGCAACCCGGTACTCCCGCAACGTGCCATCGCTTTCATCGGCTTCGATCACCATATCGCCGGAAGGCTCGGCATGCGCCACCGCGCCCAAGCCAGGGCACACCCCGCCGATACAATACGAGAGCGGTCGCCCGGCCACGCGCAACATCCACGCCAGCAAGCTTGCCGTGGTGGTTTTGCCATGGGTTCCGGCCACCGCCGCCGTGCGGTACGGAGCGAGTACGCACGGCAACACCCGCCCGCGATCCCAAACCGGAATGCCGCGCGCCGCCGCCTCACGTAATTCGAGTTCCTCCCGGGAAACCGCGGGACTGCGAACGATCCAGTCCGGCGTCGTGCGCCAGTGCGCGGGATCGTGCCCGATCGCCACCTCAATGCCTTGCCCGCGCAACCAATCGGTCAAGGGGCCGGCGGCGGCATCGCATCCCGATACCGCATGACCGCGCTGCTTCAGCAGCAAGGCCAATCCGGCCATGCCCACCCCGCCAATGCCCAGCATATGCACGGACGACCCCGGGCGGGCCAGGCAAGTCCGCAGCCGTTCCGCGTCCATCGCGGTAACCTCCGGATTACCGTGGGGCATGAAATTCACCGCGCGCGACCTGCTCAACCAAATCGGACAAACGTTCCGCGCCGTTGCCGGAGGCCCGGGCCCGCGCGGCCTCGGCCATGCGCAGCCGGCGTTCCCGCTGCCGCAGCATTTGCCGGATGTACGACACCAACCACTCCACCGTCAGGTCCTGTTCGGGAACCAGGTCGGCCGCGCCGGACTTTTCCATCGCCTGGGCATTCGCGGTCTGGTGGTCGTGGATGGCGTGCGGGTACGGAACCAGCAACGACGGCAAACCGAAAGCCGACAACTCCGCGCAGGTGGCCGCTCCGGACCGGCAAATCGCAACGTCCGTGGCCGCGTACACCCGCCCGATCTCCCGGGTGAATGCCAACACTTCCGCCGGCAACCCCGCCTCGGCATAACGCGCCTGCACCGCCGAATAATCGCTTTCCCCGGTGAGATGGGTTACCGTCAACGACTCACCGGCCTGTCGGGCTTGGATCAGCGCCTCGGTGGCCAACGTATTCAACGCATGTGCGCCACGGCTGCCGCCCATGACCAAAATGGAGAACCCTTCCCCGCGCGGCGGCGCGGGCTGCCGCGCCACGTCCAGCAAGTCGCGGCGCAACGGCATCCCCGTCAACACCAGCGGACGGCGACGCAGATAAAAACGCGTTTCATCAAAACAACCGGCCACCGCGGCGGCCCAGCGCGAAAACAAACGAACCGCCCGGCCGGGAACCACATTCGACTCATGCAGCACAAAGGGAATCCCCAAGCGCAACGCCGCCCCGACCGGACCCACCGACGCATAACTACCCATCGCCAACACGACATCGGGCCGCTGTTGTTTCAAATCCGCCTTTACGCGGTTCACCGCCCGGACCAGCTTGATCGCCGCCACCCCGGAAGCGAAGGAAATCCCGGAAGGAAACCCTTGCGCCGGCACGGTCACCACCGCCCCGTCCCAGCCCTGTACCGCCGACCGTTCCACATCCTTGCCGGCCAACCACAACGTCACGTCATGCCCGCGCCGCATCAGCTCCTGGGCCGTAGCCAACCCCGGGAAAATGTGCCCCCCGGTTCCACCACACGCCACCGCTATGCGCACGTCACGCCCTCCCGCTCCAGCAGGTGGCGTTTCCACGCCAAGCCGCCGGAAAATCCGCCAAGCCGACCGTTTGCGGCCACGATGCGATGACAGGGAATAAACAACGGCAACGGATTCGAGCCGCATGCCGCGCCCACCGCGCGCGCCGCCCGCGGATGACCCATTCGCGCCGCGACCTCGCCGTACGACGCCACCTCGCCGCGGGACAATGCCTGCAGCACCCGCCACACCGCGCGTTGCCAGGGCGTGCCCTCAAACCGCAAAGGCGGAACCGGCGCCGCCTCGCCAACCAGCGCCGCGCGAACAAAACGGTCGGCCATCTTCACAAGCGGGCGCTGCCGGGACGAACCAAACAACAGGGTTGAACCGAGGGAAAAGTTGCGCCGGACCGAATCGCCGATCTCCGGCAAGCTGCAGGCGATCACCGCGCGGCCATCGGTAAAGACGTCCACCACCCCCCACGAGGTCTCCAGCCGCAGGTACGCGGCATCACCGGCCGCACGGCTCATTTCAACCACGTATAAAGACTGTACACGGCGATCACCGCGAAAATCAGCATCATGATCGCCTTGTTGCGTTGAATCCGGCGATCCCGGCTTAACGTGCGGGACTTGCCGAAGCTGCCGCTGGCCAGGTAACTGGCCAGGCGGGGCGCCTGCGGAGCCTCCGGGCGCGACCCGCGTCCCGGCGTTGCCGGTGCGGCTTGGGGGGCGGCCTCCGCCTCCATCGGGGTATCGATTTGAGATTCCGCGTCGGCCGCATCATCCGGAACCGCGGCGATGCTCATCGCGCCCGGGCGTGTTTCCGCCCAACGGTCGGGCACCGCCGGCGGACGCCGGAAACCCGGCCCGCTCGGGCGAGGCGCCGCCGGGCGCTCCGCGGCCAACACCACGCCATCGCGTGGAACGGTCTTCATGAGCTGCTGCATGTTCTTGCGGATGCGCTCCGCCTCTTCTTCCAGCTCACGAATCCGTCGATCGTATGCGGATTCGCGTTTGTTCCAGGGCATAGGCGCAACCTCACCAGAAGCCGGACGCGGCCATGACCATGTACACCACGGCCAACGCCACCAGGGTGACAATCAGCGGCAGGGAAAACGCCGCGCCGACCTTCAGCCAATGAACGAACGACTGATCGACGGATCCCGTCGCCACACGATCCTCAAACAGCACCGGAGCCGCCGGCGCATCGGGGCGGTCCTTGCGCTCCGACTTCACCGCCTCCATCTTCGCAATCGCCTTGTTGTACTCCACGCGGGCGTCTTCAATCACCCCCAGCGCGCGCGCCAACTCCACCCGGATGGTGGTATCCGTCCAGCTTTGCTCATCGATGGACTCCAGATCGCCCAGCAACGTCTTGAAACGGTTGCGGGTCGACTCGAGCAGCTCCAACATCCGCTGCGCTTCCATCTCATCGCGTTCAATGGCGGTCAAGCTACGTTTGATATTGGCCAGCATGTCGCGTTTGCCGCGCTCGAACTCCTCGCTCTTGCGTTTAAACTCCTCGAGCTCCCGCTTCTCCAGCTCCAGTTGTTCTTGCCGCTTGCGCAGCGCCTCCAACTCCTGCATAGCCCGGGTCGCTTGCGAGTCCACGTCCTGTTTGTGTCGGGCCATCCGGGTCAGGTTCAAATCCGAAACGCCGCGGGAGAGCGAGTCGTCGGCGACCGGCTCGCGCGCCGCCGGTTCATCACCCGGGCCCATCTTGATCCTCGCCGCGCGGTCGCGCTGGCGGATCAGATCATCGTCATAAAAATCATTGGCCATGGCCTTGTTTCCTTTTCTGGTTTATCTGCCTACCGGGGAATCATCAGGGTTTGCCCAACCCGCACGCTTTCCGGTTTGGACAGGATATTCCGGTTGGCTTCAAAAATCACGTTCCATTTATTGGCATCGTTGTACACTTTTTTGGCGATCCGGCTGAGCGTATCACCCGGTTGCACCACGTAAGGTTCCAGCGTGGTCGCGGCGGCTGGCGTGGGGGTGGGTCGCTCCGCCGCTCCGGCGGCGGCGCTGGACGCGGCGGCGGGAGCCGGACGCCCCGAGGCGGCGGCCACCAGCCGGGCGTTTTCCTCGCGTGCCGCAGCCAGTTGTTGGCGGGTTTTATCCAGTTCCTGGCGCAACCGGGCGATTTCCTGCACCGCCTCGGACGGCCGCGCCGGCAACGACGCGGCAAACGACAACCGGGCCGCACCGATCAACTCCTCCACCAGACGGCGGCGTTCCGCCTTCGGATCCAGCTCGAGGTAGCGCTCATAATGGTAGATCGCCCGCAGCTCGTTGGTCAGGTGCTGGTCGTAAATGGAACCCATTTCCCAGTGGATACGGGCCAGACTCGGACGTTTTTGAAGCGCCCGCTCATAAAACTCGATGGCGCCGGCATAATCGGCCACCGCGCGGCGCTCACGCGCCCGCTTGATATTCGGGTCGCGTTCCTCCGCGCCCTTGTTCAGGTCACCGCATCCGGAAACCAGCGCAACCACCGCGCCGATCGCCAAGAAAGATAGCATTCGAATGGAAGAAAGTGTGTTCATGGTCGGTAACTAGCATTCGCCGCCGCCCGCGTCAATCGTACATGCATCGAAATCGACGCAATCAGCATAAACCGTGACTGAAAACGTCTGATCATACGCGAGCTTTAGGACTTTCAGATACTCCGAAACGAACGAGAGAAAGAAGACATAAGAATTGTGGCTGCGTACGTCGCCAGGCGTCGCCCCGAAGCGGGCGAACGGAGGCTTTTCGTTGCCCGCCTTCGCCAAGGCTACGGCGCGGCAGCATTTACCCTTCGCGATGCGAAG
>CALMYG010000188.1 GCA_937873455.1 uncultured Verrucomicrobiota bacterium | reverse complement strand
AACGTGTTGTTCCGGGCCTCTCAATTGGTAGCGGGGTTGGGATTTGAACCCAAGATCCCGCAGGCGCGGGATTATGAGCCTGCAGGTTTGGGCAGCCCGGTTAGTTTGTAAAATCCGGAACCGCCTTTTTGCCGTTTAAGAAGGGATTCAAACTTTCGGGCATCACTCAAGGTGGAAAAATTCTTCTGCCAGATTAATTGCCAGCTACCGGCATACCGCTTGGTCCATTTGGAAATACCGGCATTGTGATCAGCCAAACGACGGGATGGGTCATCGGTAACCCCGATGTAGTACTTGTGTCCCGTGGAGGACCAAACCACATAGCAGTAATAGGTGTCGTTTTGCATAAAAAAAGGCCCGGAACGTGTTGTTCCGGGCCTCTCAATTGGTAGCGGGGTTGGGATTTGAACCCAAGACCTTCAGGTTATGAGCCTGACGAGCTACCAGGCTGCTCCACCCCGCAGTCAAATCTGGTAAATTCAAGAGAGTGAACGTACCACAACCGGGAGGGAGGGCAAGCTTTTTATTCGATTTATTTATCCGGCGTACTTTTTGGGGTCGATGGCGTGTTTGTGTACTTTGTAGCCGAAGATGCGCTGGGTGGTGGACAATAACCGCGCGGCGGAGGCCATGTTGCCCCGGGTGGACTTGAGCGCGTCGACGATAATGTCCCGCTCGTAAGCATCTACCAGATCCTTGAGGCTTCCCCGCGAGGCGTTGCCTCCGCTGGTTTCGGCGGTCTGCAAGGTGGGCGGCAAGTGGTAGGGGTGTATGACGTCGCCTTCGGCAACCAATACCGCGCGTTCGATGCAGTTCTCCAATTCACGCACGTTGCCCGGCCAATGGTAACTCATGAGCATGTCAATGACCGCGCTGGATAGCCGACGGACCTTTTTGTTATTTTCCCGCGAGTACTTTTCAAGGAAGTGGTCGGCGAGCAATACCACGTCGGCTTTTCGTTTGCGCAGAGGAGGCACATAGATCGGGAAGACGTGCAACCGGTAATAAAGGTCTTCGCGGAATTTTCCGTCGGCGACCATGGCCTGCAAGTCGCGGTTGGTGGCGGCGATGAGCCGCACGTTGACTTTAATCGTCTCGGCGCCGCCGACCCGCTCAAATTCCCGTTCCTGGAGGACACGGAGAAGCTTGATCTGGATGGCCATGGGAATGTCGCCCACCTCGTCGAGAAACAAGGTGCCGCCATGGGCGAGTTCGAACCGGCCTTTGCGATCGCCGGTGGCGCCGGTGAAGGCGCCTTTGACGTGTCCGAATAATTCACTTTCGATGATGCTTTCCGGCAATGCGGCGCAGTGGGCGCGCACGAAGGGTTTGTCGGCGCGGTCGCTGTTGTAGTGGACGGCGTGGGCGACGAGTTCCTTGCCGGTTCCGGATTCGCCGAGAATGAGGCAGGTGGTGTTGCTTTTGCAGACCTGGGCGATTTGATCGTAGACGAACCGCATTTCGTGGCTGTTGCCGATGATGTTGGAAGGGCGGAATTTTTCCCGCAATTCCTGGCGGAGACGCTCGTTTTCCATTTCGAGTTTTTCCGTCTCCTCCTGGGCGGCCCGGCGCAACTGCACGGCCTGGGCGATCATGGAGCCGACAATGGTGAGCAGGCGCACGTCGTTCTTGAGTTCACGGTCAGGTACAAACGGCGTTTCGGCGGAAAGGGCGCCGACGACTTCCTGGCCGACCTTGATGGGCACGCAAATGAAGGAGGTGTCGGGCCGTTTGCCGCGCTTGGTTTTGTCGACGATAAGGGGCGAGTCGCTTTTGCGGGGAACAATGGCCGGCTCGCCGGTGAGAATGACTTGTCCGGTGACGCCTTCGCCCAATTTGTAGCGCCCGCGCCGGGCCTGTTGGGGGGAAAGGCCGTGGGCGGCCTCAATGAGGATGTCGCCGGTTTTCCGGTTGAGCAGGGTGATGGTGCCGTGCTGGAGGTCCATGTTGTCGGCGAGGGCTTCGAGTACCGGGCTGACCACTTCCCGCATGTCGAGGCTCTGGTCGAGTATGCGGCTGACATTGTAAAGCAGCGTGAGTTCCTGGACCCGGCGTTTTCCCTCCACGGTGCCGGTCGGTACCGCGGTATCTTTGGTTGGGGACGTGGATGTTTCGTTCATGATGATTTCCCGTGGGGGGAGGCGGGCGCATGGGCGCCGCGTCCCGTGGTTTTGACGCGTTCGTGGTAAAGATTGGTGATGGGCAAGCGCCGGTCACGCCCGAAGGATTTTGGCGTGATTTTGACACCGGGCGGTCCCTGGCGGCGTTTGTATTCGTTGAGATCGATCAGCCGGATAACCCGGGTGACGGTGGCGGCATCGAATCCGCCGGCGATGATTTTTTCCGCGCTCCAGTCGCGCTCGACGTACCGCTCGATAATGCCATCGAGCATGTCGTACGGGGGGAGCGAGTCCTGATCTTTCTGGTTTTCCCTGAGTTCGGCGGAGGGCGGGCGGGTGATGATTGATTCGGGTATGGGCGGCGCTTCCGGGGAGCGCTCGTTGCGCCACCGGCATAATTCGAACACCAGGGTTTTGGGGACATCTTTGATGAGGGCGAAGCCACCCGCCATGTCGCCGTAAAGGGTGCAGTATCCGGTAGCCATTTCGCTTTTATTGCCGGTGGTGAGGACGAGCCAGCCGAACTTGTTGGAAAGGGCCATGACGATATTGCCGCGAATGCGGGCCTGCAGGTTTTCTTCGGTGGTGTCGGGAAGCCGCCCGGGCCAGAGGTCTTCCAATTCATCGAGAAAAAGTTCGTGCAGCCGACGAATGGGCCGGTCATGGAAATCGATGCCAAGCCGCTCGGCGAGCTCCCGGGCATCGCTATACGTGCCTTCGGAGGAATACCGCGAAGGCATGGTGATGCCCACCACGCGTTCGGGCCCCAGGGCATCCACGGCGATGGAAGCGACCAAGGCGGAGTCGATGCCGCCGCTGATGGCAATAATGACGCGGGCGAAGCCGTTTTTATTGACGTAGTCGGCCAGACCGAGCGCAAGCGCCGCGTACACTTCGGCTAGATCGTCATCGGCGGCAACGGGTGGGGGGGGCGTTAGAGAAAAAGTTCCAATCTTTGGAACTTCGAGGGGTAAAAAGTTCCAATCCTTGGAACTTTTTGGCGCGGGCTTCGCGAGGGTGGTGACTTCGAAACCAAGCGTGTCTTCACGGAACGTTGCGGCGGTGGCCATGCAGTCCCCGTTGGCGTCGATGACCAGGCTGCGACCGTCGAAGACCAGCTCGTCCTGACCGCCGACCAAGTTGACGTAGAGCAGGGGGGCCTTGAGGCGTCGCGCGGTTTCGGCGAGCATGTGCCGGCGATGTGCTTGTTTGCCGCGGTGGTAGGGAGACGCGGATAAGTTGATGAGCGCATCGAGTCCGGCGTTTTCCAGCCGGCGAACGGAGTCGAACGCGACCGACCAGGAATCTTCGCAGATGTGCACGCCGACGCGGAGGGAACCAAGGCCAAGAACGAGCGGGGTGGCGCCTTCGGAAAACACGCGTTTTTCGTCGAACACCCCGTAGTTGGGCAGGCACATTTTGAGGTAGCGCCCCTGGATGGCGCCCCGGTGAAAGATGATGGCGGCGTTGTATACCCGGCCCGCTTCACCGACGGGCGCACCCGCGATGACGACCAGGTCCGGGGGTAGGGCGGAGGCAATGCGGTCGAGTTGGTGGGCGACATCCTCGATAAAATGCGGTTTAAGCACCAGGTCCTCGGGTGGGTATCCGCTGAGGGCCAATTCGGGAAAAACCACGAGCTGCGCGCCGTTTGCGGCGGCTTGCCGGGCGACATCCAGAATGCGGTCGGCATTCGATTCCAAGGCGCCTACCGTCGGATTAATCTGGGCTAAAACAAGGGCAATCGTGTTCATTCGACAAAAATGTTACACGATTTAGCCGATAATACAATAATAGATACTGATGGGCCTGGGGCGCATAAAGAGGACTGGCTCGTTGCGCAATCCCCTTTTAACATCCTGATGGGTTGGATGATGATCGAAATGACATCAGTCAATGAATCAGGCCTGCGCCCGCGAATGCGGACAGTTTGGGGGCGAATCAGGTGGTTTCCCCGGCGCGTTCGAGTAGTCCGGCGATTTTTTTGGTGTGGCGTACGATGCGATCCATTTCGCTTACGTATTCGGCGAGGATGAAGCCGGCGACGGCGTTCATTTGTCCGTTTGCGATCCGGGTGACGATTTCCGTTTGGCGGTTTTCCGATTCGATCAGGTAGGCTCCGCGGTATTCGCGAATTTTCCGGGCGTGGTCCATGCGGGAGCCGTTTCCGGCGGTCCATACTTCTTCGAGCGTTTTGAGTACCGGTTCGATGGAGGCGTAAAGTTTGTCGCAGAGGGCTTGCGCGAAGGCGCGTTCGTCACCCTGGAGGTTCTGTTTCAAATCAAGCGAGAGGTAAGCGAGGTTTTCGTTGTGATCGCTGATGCGTTCCAGATAAATTAAAAACAGGTTCATCCATTGGAGGCGGCGGGCGGAGGCATGATCGCGAACGTGGCCGGCGACGCGCATTAAATAGGCGCGCATGGCGTTGCGGTTTAGGTCCACCATATCTTCGGTTTGTTTGACATGATGGTACATGGAACGGCGGGGGTTGGTGGCCAGCATGCGATTAAGGGCAAAGCCGCGCCGGACGATCCGGGTAATACGGGCCAATTCACGATCGCCGGCATCGAGGGCTTTTTCCGGTTGATCAACCAGTTCTTCATCCAAGTGACTGAGTGTGGTGTCGGTTCCGGTGAAGGGCGTGGTGCGGCGAATGAACCAGACCACAAGGGGCAAGGCGGACAGGAAGACGGCTCCGCCGGTGATCATGATGACGGTGTGGGCGTTGGCGATCTGGCGATGTGGAGGGCCGCCGATGGTTTCCACAACGGCAACCAGCGCGGGCATAAAGGCTATCGCCAGGCCGCCGGCCAGCAGGTTGAAATAAAGATGGGCGAGGGCTCCGCGCCGGGCTTCGGGCCCGGTGCCAATCGAACTTAGCAAGGCGGTGATGCAGGTGCCGACCTGGGCGCCGACAATCATGGGAATCGCGTGGGATATTTCCGGAAAAACGCCGGATTTGGCGAGTGAAAACAAGATGCCCAAGGTCGCGCTGCTGCTTTGAACGATAGCCGTGAAGGCCAGCGCGCCGCCCAGCCGGGCGAAAAGTCCCAACGTATCGTTGTGTTCCGGGCCGACCAGCCAGGCGCTGAGGGTTTCGCGAAAGGGGTAGACCGATTGCCCCATCAGTCGAAGCCCTAGAAACAACAGGGCGAAACCGATCAGGGCTTGTCCGAGTCTTTTCCTGCGTTCGCCGCCCGGCCATAAACGCAGCGGGACGCCGAGCATGGCGAAGGCCGACCAAAGCCACTCGATATCAAGGGCAATGAATTGCATGGCGAGGCTGGTGCCGAGATTGGCGCCGGCGATCAAGGCCACCGCGCCGGCCAGATTCAACAGTCCGGCGTTGATGAAGGATACGGCCATGACCGTGGTCGCGCTGCTCTGCACGGTGGCCCCGAGGGCCACGCCGGCGCTATACGCAGGCAGACGACGTCGGCTGAGGGAACTCATGAGGCGACGAATCCAGCCGCCCGAGGCTTCCTTGAGTCCATCGGAGAGCAGCAGGATGCCGTACAGGAAAAGAGACAAACCGCCCAAGCCGGTGATGATGGCGAAATGCGAATTAGTCATGAACGGTCAAGTCGTATCCCAGCATGGCATCGTCGTCGAACAGGAAGCGCCCGGTGAAGGTTTGGCCGGCCAGCATAAAGGGAATCCAATAGCGGTCGTCGGCCCACATTTCCTCGTAGGGGATGCGATCTATCGGGGTCCAGATCGGGGTAGCCTCATCGGTTTCCGTGGGCACGCCTTCGAAATGGTCGGCCCGGAATACATGGCCGTGGAGTTTGAAGCCGTCGGCAAACTGGAAATACAATTCGCCGGCGAACCGGACTCCGGTGGGGGTAATATGCAGTTCTTCCTGGGATTCGCGCACCGCGCATTGGGCGGGCGTTTCCCCGGGATCGATCCGTCCACCGGGGCCGTTGATCTTGCCAGCGCCAAGTCCCCGTTTTTTGCGGATGAGCAAAATGTTTCCTTCGCGAATGACAAAGAGCAACGTCGCGGTTTGGTCTGGCGTCCAGGTGTTCCAGTCGATCTGCTCAAAACGGTCAATACGGGCGGGCGATGAGGTCATGGTTCTGACTGTGCCAAACCTTGACGCAGTGTCAAGGACCCCGTACGTTGGCGGTATGAAACTTTTTCTGATTGTACTTGGGGTGTTCGCGGTGTGCATGGTCGCGATGGCCGTGGGGATCATTATCCGGAACAAGGGGTTCACCACGTGCGGACGGGCCGCGGCGGCGGCCATGGAAGGCGGCGATGGAACCTGCTCGGTATGCGGTTCCGGCTCGGGCGGCGCCTGTAAGAAAAAGAGTGAAGCCGGCTGATTTACGGCTGTTCTTTGACCTCAATGCGGAAGTAAGTGGCCGGATTGAGGGTGTGGACGTCGGTGGTGTAGGCCGACTGCGGGCCGGGAATATTCGTCGCGAGAGGGGCAAACCCATGCTGCAGATTCGTGCTCCAGAATATGCTGTACCATCGGCCGGATATGGCCGGCGACCATAAAAACGCTCCGGCTTGGAAGTCGG
>CALMYG010000187.1 GCA_937873455.1 uncultured Verrucomicrobiota bacterium | reverse complement strand
AACGACAAGCCGCAGAGCCACCCGCTTCGGGTGTGCTTCTGGCGGCACATGTTAGCTGATCTGCTCCTGCGTGTCCCGAATATGTCTTCCGATTCTCTGATAAACAATAATGTCAAATGATGTCATCATCGCAACATCATACCAACCTGTTGATTCATAAGTCACAACCCCCATAGCATCGCCAAGATACATCAGTACAAATGTTAAGGGGATCAGAACCAATGTGCTTCGAACAGTGACTATCCATCCAATTACAACAAACTTTTGGATGAGATCGTGACCTTTGCGGCCACCGTTCTGCTTGAAGGAGTACAGCACGCCAGCGATTGCCGCTAGTACTGCAAGCACAAGATTGATGAGATCCCAGTTGTTAAAGCCATTGAAAAGAGGGATGGATAGAAGCGCCGCAGAAATTGCGACAAAAACAACAAGGTATGGCAACGCTTCGCGATCAGACAACGTTCTGTCGCGCAGTTGATTCTTTATTGGCCAGTAACTTATGAAGTGCATGCGTTGTTTCAGCTAACGACAAGCCGCAGAGCCGCCCGCTTCGGGCGTGCTACTGGCGGCGCATGTTATGCAGGATCATATTTCGGTGGAAATATTCCAGTCCCTTTCGCGTCTAAACGGCAAATTTCTGTTTTTAATGAGTTCTTGCTCAAGTGTGTGCCTGGACTCAAGTGGGTATGCTCTCTTTCGCCATCGGGCATGAAAGGTATTTTGTCCTGATCTACTCTGGCGAACCAGACTAAAAGCTTAGCTAGTGATTGAAATCCTTCGGGATCACCGCCGATAAAAACACCGCATTTATCATGCGTTATTTGCAAGTGCCCGTGAATTTCTGGACGTTTTGATTTCATGAGTCGTGCAATTATCTGTGGTTTATCATTTTCATCGCAGAGCTGAGTCAATGGGCCTGACTTCTGCACGTACCTGCATGGTGCTAGGACTTCCGGACTCCTCATGCATAACGACAAGCCTCAGTGCGGCGAAGCCTGCACTGGAGGCGCATGTTCGCATTCCTCTTTATTTCATTGTCTTTACATGCCAAAGAAACAAGACATAAGCCATCGAAGCGCCCGCGATTGTAATTCCACCGACAATGTACAACCACCGCGGAATTATAGGTTCACCAAAGCGCGAATACCATATGTCATTCTGAATTCCACGCCAAACGAGCCAAATTCCATAGCATGCAGCGACGATTCCGACAACAAAGCCACGTCCGATATATCGCTCATACATTATTTACCTCGGTTCGCTTTCTGTGGTACGTCTTAAAATGCGAACGACCAACCTCAGCACCATTCGAGCTTGGCGCGGTCCGTGCCATCGCACGGGCCGTGCCAAGCTCGAAATGTGTGCTGGAGGTCCATGTTCTGCCTTTAAACCATCCTTTGGGTTTGGTTCTGGTCTCCATACCCGCCCTGCCCTTGTAGCTCCTTACCTAACCGATAGACTTCCACGAGCCATGATTCAATTCGCTAATATCCTGCCCACGGGTCGAAAGTACCTTCACACATCATAATTCACAGGCCCAGATCCCAGCACTTTGCTCCACGGTCCATGATCCGGTCACTAAACACGTTCACACCGCCTGATCCGGCCAACGCTCTCAAAGCTGCATCTTCGCCCAGCGGCCGGGCTGCTCTAGGCAGAACGAACAGCCGCAGAGCTGCCCGCTTCGGGCATGCTCTGGCGGCACATGT
>CALMYG010000186.1 GCA_937873455.1 uncultured Verrucomicrobiota bacterium | reverse complement strand
CTTCTTCAACATGGCATCCGCCAGCAGCGCCTGGGCGGATTTCGACGGCGACGGTAGCCTCGATCTGTTGTTTACCCGGGCCGACGGCTATTACCCCGACAGCGGCATCGTCCATCCCCGGAACGAGCTGTGGTTCAACGACGGTTCCGGCAACCTGACCAACAGCGGCATCATCCTCCCGGCGCTGGCTGGTGCCAGCGTGGCGGTCGGCGATCTCTTCAACCACGGACGCAACGACATCCTGATCAGCGGGGCCACCGATGTGTCGCAAAGTTCATTCTTCGACCCCGCGGATTACCGCACGGTGCTGTTGCGCAACGAGGGTGGTGGGGTCTTTACGGCCATCGAACTGGACCGGTTCGGCGTGGTGGAGATGACCGGCCGGGGGCTGGCGCTGGCCGATTACGATCAGGACGGACGGCTGGATGCCCTGATGGCCGGTTTCAACAGCAAGCTCGCGCACTTCAACGTCCTCCGCAACACGATGGATATCCCGTCGAACGCCCCGCCCGCCGCGCCGTCCGGCCTCGCCACCACGGTCGGTGACGGCACCGTGACCTTCCGCTGGAGCCATGCGACCGACGACATCACGCCGACGAACCTGCTCACCTACAACCTGCGCGTGGGCACCAATCCGCTCGGCACCGAGGCGGTCAGCCCGATGGCCAACGTCACCAGCGGCTGGCGCAAAATCGCCGCCCCCGGCAACGTCGCGCACTCCACGAACATCCTGTACCGCCTGCCTCCCGGCACGTACTACTGGAGTCTCCAGGCGGTGGATGGCGCCTTTGCGGGCGGCGCGTGGGCGACGGAGCAGAGCTTCACCATCACCAACGCCGAACCGGTGCGGTTGCAGATCGCCATGACCAATGCGGTGCGCGCACTCAACTGGCCCATTCGCCACCTGGATTTCGCCGTGGACGAGCAGGCTGACCTCGATGGATCCTGGTCGAGCAACGGCACACCGATCACCAACCTCAATGGACGCTTTACCGTGCCGGTCACCAACCTTGCGGATGACGTTCGTTTCTACCGGTTACGCAAATAGGTCTGGCGTCACTTCCACTTGATCGAACGCGTCAATCCAGGGTTGTTCCGTGCCAAGCGGCGCTGACCTACGGGTGGGCGAGGCGGAGGTAGCCGAGCACGATGAGGGCGAGCAGGAGCAAGGCGATGATGGCGAGGAGGCTGCGGCGGGCCGGGTGCGCGACCGGGAACTCGTAGCCGCAGATCGGGCAGCGGTTGTGGTTGGCCGCGACCTCGCACGCACAGGACGGGCATTCGCGGGTGCCGAAATCCTGGTGGGGGTTGATCCGCATCGGCGGCATGGCCGGAGACGGCGTCGGTCCGACGCCGCCCCGGCTCCGTGGGTTACTTGGCCGCGTACTCCCGCAACACGTAGGGCAGGATGCCGCCGTGGCGGTAGTATTCGATCTCGACCTGGGAGTCGATGCGGGCCTTGGCCTCGAAACGACCAACCGCAGGGGCGCGGCGCTTCGCGGCGTCCTCCAGGAGGCGCATGTTCGCGTTCTTGATTTTCATCCGGTAATACACGAAAGTGTCAGTATGAAGAAGACAGCAATTGAATCAAAGTCCGATGTAATGGGCGGAACCCCTGTTTTCAAGGGAACGCGTGTACCCGTCCAGACTCTTTTCGACTATCTGGAGGGAGGGGACTCGATAGCTGATTTTCTCAAGGGATTTCCAACCGTAAGCGAGAAGCAGGTTATTGCCGTGCTGGAAGAAGTGAAGGAGAGGCTTCTTGTCCCCGTCCACGCGTAGAATTCTCTTGGATGAATGTATTGATTGGCGGTTATCCAAGCATCTCCGTCCCCACCAAGTAACCACGGTGGCCAAGGCCGGTTGGTCAGGGATCAAGAACGGACAATTACTTCGTCGGGCAGAAGCTGGATTTGACGTATTTATCACGGTGGATCGCAATCTCTCCTTTCAGCAACATGTCGCCGAATTCGACGTAGCGGTTATCGTCATGCATGCCACTTCCAATCGACTCCAGGATATGGTCCCGCTCGCTCCCAAGCTGTTAAAGGCCATTGCTATTGCTGTTCCAGGCCGAGCCGTCACGATTACTTAATTCGCGAACGACTGCGGTGACCGGCGGTGAACCCGTCGCGGGTTCACCGTAACGGTCCACCGCCTTGTTGGGGCATCAATCTTGTCTCGATCAGCAAATCCAGAGTCTGTTGGATGTATTCGGCGGGGACGACAACAGCTAGTCCAAGCGGGTCCCGACGGGTAAGACTCTCAAAGTAGCTTTCGACTTGGACAGTTTGAGATACGTCCTTGCTGATCAAACCCGCTATGCCAATTGTGTCAATCCATTTTGACGAGTCATCGCCGGGGATGCGGCGCTTTCTAAAGTCATAAAACACCGGACCACCACTGTTCCCGCCATAGACGGGAATGTCATACAGAAAGGTTTTCGCGAGCGAGATTGGCCAGACAGGATATGACGCTATTCGACCACTTCTAAGAATTGGAAATCCAAAGTCATTTGCCTGAAGCGAAAGGGGGTAACCAAGGCACATCAATTCATCCCCAGGCTGAATGTCGCGTTCCTTAAAGAGGTTGTCACTTGCCAGATATTCGCGGTTCAGCCAGCGTTGCTCGTTTACAATGTCGACGGGTAATTGAACCAAGAGCGCGGCAACGTCAGCCTCCGGATGGCTCACCCACAAGGGTGTATTGTTTGTTCGTATTGTGATTGTGTGTTGCCGTGGCGTCCAACCGCCACCGTCAGTCTTGTTCCTCAGGTTCACGACTGCGGTGTCGCCGGCGAGATCGCCGAGAACATGATTCGCGGTGACAAGGACAATTCGAGAGGAATTTGTATCGCTAGGATTCGGAATCAGGAAAATAAAGCACGTGCCGAATGCGGTCTTCCCGTTTGGAGTAGGGCCTTCAATCTTGAACGTCGACTCCATCAAGATCGGCGCGAGCGGGTCCACTTGACCAGCGATGCTCTGACTGCACATAAGCCCAAATATCAAGTACAAGAATATCTTCATTTGATTTCCTTTGCTGCTCCAACGACCAGCCTCTGGGGCACATAGTGTCCCCAGGAGGCACGTGTTAGGCAGTAAAAGCATCAGAACTGCTCTACCATGGCTTTCATACTAAATATTGTCACTCTATCCCGGCATCTTTTTTTAGTTTATTTAGCTTTGCCTTTAATCGAACTTCCGCCTTTTGAATATCACTTCTCACTTCCTCTAATTCTTTGTTCGCTGTTTTGATTTCTACACTAATCTGGTGGAGTTGCGCCTCTTGTTTTGAGACTTGCGATTTGACTTCATCATAAGCAATGTTTTTTTCATTTATGATTTTATCTTTTTCGGCAATTAAAGCATCTTTATCCGCGAGTATTTTCGTCCTTTCCGATATTAGGTTGTTTTTGTTTTCTAAATTTTTCAGTATATTTTTTTTCGCATCAGCAAGGTCTTTAATCTGTGACTTTATCTCGCTAGCTTCATCCGCTTCTGGTGTATTGTTAACCCCGATTTTATAACCAATAATTAATGCAATAAAGAATACAATAATAGCAGCAACCAAGTTCCATCCAAACGAGATGCCTGATAGAAAATTTGATAACTCACGGGAAAAAGCACTATAAGCTGGAATTGCTCTACTAGGCATCCAGATTAACAGAAGTGCATACCAGAAAGCGCATGCCCAGAATACCTCCAGAAACAGTCGTGTATTACGAACCTCCATAGGTGTATGCTGCATTTTGCCGAAGAGTGATTGATAAACATTCCGAAATCCACGGAACCACAGATCTGTTAGGTGCTCAACATGAAGCTCAATAGGCGAAGGATTCTGCTCAGTGAACATGGCGTATAGAAACGCTGCAGAAAAAACTACTAGTGCGCGGAAAACGAGTGCGCACCAAAACAACGTTCCGAGAATTCCCCAAAACGTCCAACCAACAATAAGAAATACTAGTTTTACTAATAATGTCATTTATACCTCTTTGCTTTATTAACTTACTTAAATGATTCCAGCCACCTTTGTCGATTTGTGCTAAAAAATGCCTAACAATGTATTGAAACGTTTCTTGTGATCCTGCGATGTTTTGCTCGTGTGGTCACAACCTCCTGAAAGACACGATGTAGCGTAGCGGGGATTTTGCGGGACGTAAAGCGGGGAACCGGGCGATTCGAGGCTGATGTTTCTTACGAAAAGAGAGGGTGATGTCGCAAGGTGTTATCATCCAAGCTTATGTAGAGCATATGAGCAACTACAACGTTTGGGGGATACACGTCGCGCTATCTTGCCCGCTTGTCCTGTATGCGAATAGGCAGATTACTTCAAAGGACTGCTGTAGGATGAGAATGCCTTTGGGCTCTTACAGGGCAGCGATGCGCAGGTAGCCGAGCAGGATCAGGGCGAGGAGGATCAGCGCGATGAGGGCGAGCAGGCCGCGGCGGGCCGGGGGCGCGACCGGGAATTCGTAGCCGCAGATCGGGCAGCGGTTGTGGTTGGCCGCGACCTCGCAGGCACAGGACGGGCATTCCCGCCGGCCGAAGTCCCGTTGTGCGTCGATCCGCATCGGCGGCATGGCCGGAGACGGTGTCGGTCCGACGCCGCCCCGGCTCCGTGGGTTACTTGGCCGCGTACTCCCGCAACACGTAGGGCAGGATGCCGCCGTGGCGGTAGTATTCGATCTCGACCTGGGAGTCGATGCGGGCCTTGGCCTCGAACGTGATCCCGTCGGCTTTGACCGTGACCCGCTTGCCGGGGGTGAACCCGTGAGCGAGACCGTCGATCCGGAAGACTTCCTTGCCGGTGAGTCCGAGGCTCTCCGCCGTCTGGCCATCGACAAACTCCAACGGCAACACGCCCATCTCGACGAGGTTGCTGCGGTGGATGCGCTCGAAGCTCTCGGCGATCACCGCCTTGACGCCGAGCAGGTAGGTGCCCTTGGCCGCCCAGTCGCGCGACGAGCCGGCGCCGTACATCTTGCCGGCGAGGATGACCAGCGGCGTGCCCTCGGCGATGTAGCTCATCGCCGCGTCGTAGATGAACTGTTCTTGCTCGCCGGGGAACTTGACGGTGAGGCCGCCTTCGGTGCTGGCCAGTTTGTTGCGGATGCGGATATTGGCGAAGGTACCGCGCATCATCACCTCGTGGTTGCCACGCCGGGCGCCGTAGGAATTGAAGTCGTCCTTGGTGACGCCCTTGCTGATCAGGTACTGGCCGGCTGCGCTCTTGACCGGGATCGATCCGGCCGGGGAGATGTGGTCGGTGGTGATGAAGTCGCCGAAGTAGCCGAGCACGCGGGCCCCGGCGATGTCCTGCAGCGAACCGGGTTCGTCGGACGAGGTGGTCAGGAACGGGGGCTCCTGGATGTAGGTCGAGGTGACATCCCATTCGTACACCGGGGAGGTCTCGCTGGGGAGTTGGTTCCAGGCCGGGTTCGATTCGGTAATGCCGCTGTAGAGCTTGCGGTAGATGGCGGGATCGGCGGCGAGCTGCAAGTAGGACCGGATCTCCTCCTCGGTCGGCCAGAGGTCCTTCAGGAACACCGGCTTCCCGTCCTTGCCGGTGCCGATGGGCTCGGTGCTGAGATCGATGTCCACCCGGCCGGCGAGGGCGTAGGCGACGACGAGCGGGGGCGAGCAGAGGTAGTTCGCCTTGGTCTGCGGATGGACGCGGCCCTCGAAGTTGCGGTTGCCACTCAACACGGCGGCGACGACCATGTCGGAATCCTTGATCGCCTTCTCCATCCGGTCGTCCAGCGGGCCGCTGTTGCCGATGCAGGTGGTGCAGCCGTAGGCGACGGTGAAGAAGCCGAGCTGCTCCAGGTAGGTGTTCAGGCCGGACTTGTTCATGTAGGCGGTGACCACCCGCGAGCCGGGGGCGAAGCTGGTCTTGATCGCTTTCGAGACGGACAGGCCCTTCTCGACCGCCTTCTTGGCGAGCAGGCCGGCGGCGAGCAGCACGTGCGGGTTCGAGGTGTTGGTGCAACTGGTGATCGCGGCGAGCACGACCGAGCCGTGGCGGATCGTGCCGAGACCGGGAACGTCGGCGGACTTGCCGAGGGCGTCGGGGGCGAGGCCGAACCCGCGCTCCTTCACCGGGGCGGTGAGGTCCTTCAGGAACGAGGCCTTCACCGCGCTTACGGCAAGGCGGTCCTGCGGGCGTTTCGGACCGGCCACGCTGGGCTCGAGGGTGGAGAGGTCGAGTTCGACGACCTGGTTGAACACCGGCTCGGGAGCGTTCTTGTCGCGGAACAGGCCCTGGGCCTTGCAGTACTTCTCGACGAGTTCGATCTGCTCCTCGGAGCGGCCGGTCTCGCGCAGGTAACGCAGGGTTTCGTCGTCGATCGGGAAATAGCCCATCGTCGCGCCGTATTCAGGAGCCATGTTCGCGACGGTCGCGCGGTCGGCCAGAGACAGGCTGGCCAGGCCGGGGCCGGTGAACTCGACGAACTGGCCGACCACGCCCTTCTTGCGCAGGATGTTGGTCACGGCGAGGGCGAAGTCGGTGGCGGTCACACCGGCCGGGACCTTGCCGGTGAGGCGGAAGCCGGTCACGACCGGGGTGAGCAGCGGGATGGGCTGGCCGAGCATGGCGGCTTCGGCCTCGATGCCGCCGACGCCCCATCCGAGCACGCCGACGCCGTTGATCATCGTGGTATGCGAGTCGGTGCCGACGAGGGTGTCGGGGTAGGCGACGGTGCGGCCCTGCGCATCGGTGTCGGTCATCACGCATTTCGCCAGGTACTCGAGGTTGACCTGGTGGCAGATGCCAAGGCCGGGCGGGACGATCTGGAGTTTCTGGAAGGCGTTCTGGCCCCAGCGGAGGAACCGGTAGCGCTCGCCGTTGCGTTCGAATTCCTTCTCCACGTTGCGCTGGAGGGATTGGACATCCTCCGACGAATCCACCTGCACGGAGTGATCGATCACGAGGTCGACCGGGATCAGCGGCTCAATTTTCGCCGGATCCTTGCCGGCACGTTTCATTGCGCTGCGCAACGCGGCGAGGTCGGCCACGCACGGGACGCCGGTGAAGTCCTGGAGCAGCACGCGGGCGGGTTGGAAGGGAAATTCGTCCTGGCCTTCCACGGCGGGATTCCACGCGGCGAAGGCGGTCACCTGTTCGGGTTTGTAGGCGGGGTGGCCTTGCAGGCGGATCAGCGACTCGAGCAGGACCTTGACCGAGTAGGGAAAGGAGGTGATGGCCGGATGCCCCTGCGCGGCGAGATCGGGCAGGCTGTAGTAGTGGACGGTCTTGCCGGTGGAGAGGGTCAGCGGTTTCAGCAGCGAGCCGAATGTCGTCATGGGTCGTTTCCTCGGTAAAAGTTAAGGCGACAACCTATTGATTTCACCTGGCAGTGTCAATGCAGAGCGGGACCGGATGTCGTGACTCTATGAAAATGTCCCCTTGCGGACTCGTTAGAAATGTCCCCAT
>CALMYG010000185.1 GCA_937873455.1 uncultured Verrucomicrobiota bacterium | reverse complement strand
GATCAACCGACTCCCCGGACCCCACGAAGCGCGGGGTCTACCCGACGGCTTCCCGTGGTAGCGCATGCGCCTGCGGCGCATAAAGAAGTCAGGCGCGTTGCATAATCTTCTTCATGATTCCGATGGGGTGATCATGAAGGAATAGGAATCGGTCAACCAATCAGGAATGCGCCCCGCATCCGGTTCGCGGAAAATCTGTGGCGAAACCCGCGCGGTGCGGTTAAAGTAAGCCCTATGCCTCATACCGGACATCGGACATGGGTGGAAATCCAAAAAAAACACGCGGGATTTCACCACCCGGCGTTGAGCGGCGACTTGGATGCCGAATGGATTCCGAATGCCGACGTGATTGAACACGCCGACGGACTGCTGATCTGCCTGGAGGTGGCCGGGGTGGAGCAGGCGTCCATCCGGATCACCGCGACCCCGACGGCGCTGGTGATCAGCGGGCGGCGGTTGAATCCGCATACCGGAGGCACGGCGGCCGGCTACCGGTTCCGGCAAATGGAAATCGAATACGGTCCGTTTGAACGCGTCTTACCGTTGCCGTTTTCCGTCGATCATCTTCAGGCCCGGGCGCGGTACGTACAGGGCATGGTGGAAATTCACCTGCCCCGGTCCCGGGCGAGCACGCGTCGAAAGGCGGTCATCGAAATTCAATGGTAAAGCGAAAGAAAAACGTAAAAAAGAAACCGGCACGATCGGCGGCCCCGCCCGAGGACTTGACCGGCGATTTCATCGCCCTGCATCCGGCGGCGAACGAGCCGATGCCGGCGGTGCTGCCGGTGCTTCCGCTGGTGGATTTGGTGTTGTTTCCCGGCATGATCGTGCCGCTGATCATCAACAACGCGCGTTCGGTTAAAATGATCGACGACACCGCCACCGGCAGCCGGTTTTTTCTTGCGAACCTGATTCGCAACCGCGCGGCGCCCGACGACAAGGTGTCGTGGGCGGATGTACACGGCGCCGGCTGCGTGGGCCGCTTGATCAAGATGTTGAAGTTTCCCGACGAAACCATCCGGGTGCTGGTCCAGGGGGTGGCGCGGGCGGTGATGACCGAGCCGGCCTCGGACAACCCCTACATCACCAGCCGCTACGAAACGTTGTCCGACGCGGTGGAGGAGTCGATCGAGCTGGCGGCGGTGGCGCGCAACGCATCGCAAGCGTTTCAGGAAATCATCACGCTTTCGCCGACGCTGCCCGACGAGCTGAAAATCGCGGTGATCAATACCGAGGAACCGGGCCGACTCGCCGACTTGATCGCGGCGAATTTGAACATGGGCCTGGAGGAGCGCCAGAAGCTGGTGGAAGAGGTCAGTCCGAAGGGCCGGTTGACCCGCCTGCTGCCGCTGCTTACCCGTGAGCGGGAGGTGTTGCGCATCGGGTTGGAGATCCAGACCCAGGTGACCCAGTCGATCACCCAGAACCAACGCGAACATTTTTTACGCGAGCAAATGAACGCCATTCGCAAGGAGCTGGGGGATCAGGATCGCACCCAGGCCGACCTTGAGGAAAAAATCAACGCGGCGGGGATGCCGCCCGAGGTGGTGAAAGTCGCCAACAAGGAAAAAGAGCGGCTGGGCAACATTCCGGCGATTTCCCCGGAACACGGGGTGATCCGCACCTACCTGGAGTTGCTCGCGGATTTGCCCTGGAACAAAACCACCGAAGATCACATGGATATCGCGGCCGCCCGGCGCATTCTGGACGAGGAGCATTACGACCTCGTGAAGATCAAGGAGCGCATCCTCGAGTACCTTTCGGTGCTAAAGCTCAAAAAAAACATGAAGGGGCCGATCCTGTGCTTCACCGGACCGCCGGGTGTGGGCAAAACCTCGCTGGGCCAGTCGATCGCCCATGCCCTCGGGAGAAAATTCATCCGGATGTCGCTGGGCGGCATGCGCGACGAAGCGGAAATTCGCGGTCACCGGCGAACGTACATCGGCGCGATGCCGGGCCGGATCATCCAGAACATCCGCAAGGCCGGCACCCGCAACCCGGTGTTCATGCTGGATGAAATCGACAAGGTCGGGATGGATTTTCGCGGCGACCCCGCGTCGGCGCTGCTCGAGGTGCTCGACCCCGAGCAGAACCATACGTTTACCGATCATTACCTGGATGTTCCGTTTGATTTGTCGTCGGTGTTGTTCATCGCCACCGCGAACATTCTGGACACGATTCCATTGCCGTTGCGCGACCGCATGGAAATCATCGAGCTTCCCGGTTACACCCAGGAGGAGAAAATCCAGATCGCCCTGCGTCACCTGGTGAAGCACCAGGTGGCCGAACACGGGTTGACGCCCCGCCAGATTCACCTGCCCCGGGCCGCCCTCGCCCGCATCATCAGCGACTACACACGCGAGGCCGGCGTCCGGAACCTCGACCGGGAAATCGCCAACATCTGCCGCAAGGCGGCGCGGCAAATTGTCGAAGGGCAAACCGGTCGCATCACCGTGAATGCGGACCGGTTGAAAGAGTGGTTGGGGCCGACGAAATTCGATGCCGAAGTGGCGGAAAAAATCCTGGAACCCGGCGTGGCCACCGGACTGGCTTGGACGCCGGTCGGCGGAGATATTTTATTTATTGAAGCGACCCGGATGGCCGGCAAGGGCAACTTGATCCTGACCGGTTCGCTCGGCGATGTCATGAAGGAGTCGGCTCGCGCCGCGTTGAGTTACTTGCAGGCGAACACCGGCCGGTACGGCATGGCCGAGGCGCTGGGCGACAAGTTCGACCTGCACCTGCACGTCCCGGCAGGGTCGATACCCAAGGACGGTCCCTCGGCCGGGCTCGCCATGACCATGGCGATGTTATCGCTGTTCAGCGGCAAGGCGGTTCCCGCCACCCTGGCCATGACCGGGGAGATCACCCTGCGCGGCAAGGTCATGCCGGTGGGCGGCATCAAGGAAAAGGTGCTTGCGGCGGCCCGGGCCGGGATCAAACGCATCATCCTGCCGAAAGGAAACGAACGGCATTTCGAGGAAATCCCCGAGGAAATCCGCAAAAAAATCTCGTTCACGTTCGTCGACAACGTGGAGGCCGCGGCGCCGTTTCTGATCGCCGCGCCGCGAAAGGCGGGGCGATGACCGGGCCGCGTTTGGGGGCGGCATGCGTGGCGGCGGCAATCGGTTGGCTGGCCGTGGCGCTGCCCATCCGCGCCGCCGAGCCGAACCCCATGCTGGCCGGCGTGGTGGCGGTGTTGCCGGATGTGCCGCTGGTGGTGCGCGGCGACCTGCAGCAGCGCGACGGTCGCGGGCGCCTGACCCGCACGTTTCGCGTGGACATGGTGTTGGACTGGAAGGCCGAGGCGCCGACCGCACGTTATACCCTGCGCGACGGCTTCGGCCAGCCGCTGCAACACCTCGCCATCACCTGGGAAACCGCCGGGGAACCGACCTACCAATTCTTTGAGGGCTCACCCCTGCGAGCGGCTCCCGTACCCCCGCTCAACGAGCCGATCTTCGACACCGACCTGACCTGGCTGGACCTCAGCTTGTCGTTCCTGTGGTGGCCGGGCGGTGAGGCGCGGGGCAAGGCCAAAGTTCGCGGACGCGACTGTACGATCATCGATGTTCCCGCACCTCCCGGATTTGTCACGGATTTTGACGGGGTGAGGTTGTGGGTGGAACAAAAAATGGGTATCGTATTGCGCGCGGAAGGCTTTAACGCGGCCGGGGAATTGCGGCGGCGCATGGATGTGAAGAGCTTCAAGAAAATCCGGGATCGCTGGGTGATCAAAGATATCGACTTCCAGAGTTTTCCGGGACGCACCCGAACCACCCTGCTGGTGCGGGATGTGGAAGAACGGGAGCGGTTCGCGTTGCCCGACCCGCGCGGGGTATTTGAGGAAACGGAGATCTCCGGGCCGGATTCGGAAACCGGCGGAGGCGCCGGGGAGTTGATGGATGTATTGCCGGAGCCGGAAGCTCTGGACCTGTGAGGCCATGAAATCATGATAGATCCGATCGTAGCGGAATGGGTGAACATATTGGGGCGGTGGATTCATGTGATCGCCGGGATCATGTGGGTTGGAAATTCCATGCTGTTTAACTGGCTCGACCGCAGCCTGATTCCTCCGGAAGAAAAAGAAAGCCGTCAAATCGGCAAAACATGGCTGCTTCATGGCGGCGGTTTCTATTTCGTGGAGAAGTACACGTCGGACCAACTTCCCCCGGTGCTTCACTGGTTCAAGTGGCAGGCGTACACCACCTGGGGGACCGGGTTTATTTTGCTGGTCGCGGTGTATTACGCCGATGGCGGCAACTTTCTGCTTCCACCCGGATCGTCGTGGTCGCCGCTTGGCGCCCTGCATCTCGGCCTGGCCATGGTGTTCGGCGGCTTCCTGGTGTATGACCTGGTGTGGCGCACCAAATTTGCCAACAACCACGCCACGCTGATGGGGATTATTTCCCTGGCGGCGTTGTTCGTGTGCGTGTATGCGATTCATCAGGTATTTAACGGCCGTTCGGCCTACCTGCATGTCGGCGCCATGCTCGGCACGTTTATGGCCGGCAATGTGTTTTTGCACATTACGCCCTCGCAAAAGAAGCTGGTGAATCAAATCGTCGCGGGCGGAGGGTACAACAAGGATTTCTCCGTCCGGGCAAAAACCCGTTCGATTCACAACAACTATTTCACGTTTCCAATGATCTTCACCATGATCAGCAATCATTTCGCCGGATTATTCGGGCATGAACTGAACTGGTTGATTCTGATCGTGATCATGGTGGCCGGCGCGCTGGTTCGTCACTTCATGAACATCCGTTGGCATTTCACCCACTGGCTTGCCGGGATCGGCGGCGCCCTGGGGGTGGCCGGGGTGATCCTCGCGGGCATCCTATACCGGGCGCCCGCCGCCATGCCCGGCGCCGAGGATTGGGGCGAACCGGTGTCCTTCGCCGAGGCCCGGGCCATCATCAACAACCACTGCCTTTCCTGCCACTCCGCCTGGCCGACCGATCTCGTGCTTTCCAAAGCCACCGGCGGGGTGCATTTCGACTCCCCGGCGGAAATTCAACAATACGCCGAACGGATTTTTGTCCGCGCGGTGGAAACCAAGACCATGCCCTTCGCCAATATGAAGGAAATGCCCGACGAAGAGCGCGAGGCGCTGGGACGTTGGATTCGACAAGGCGCAAAATTGGAGTAATATGCTGTTACGTAAAGGAACCACCATGAAACACATTCGCCTATTCGTCATGACTGCCATCTGGCTGGCCGCGGCAACCGTCGGGCGGGCCGAAGAAGAATTTCGCATACAGGGCGACGCCGAAAAAGGCGCTGCGTTGTACAAGATGTATTGCGCCTTGTGCCACGGCGAAACCGGACACGGCGATGGCCCCGGCGCGGCCGCGCTCAATCCCAAGCCCCGCACGCTGGCCGAAAAAGCCTACATGGACACGTTGTCCGACAAACACCTGTTCACCGTCATCAAGGACGGCGGTCCGGCGGTCGGCAAGTCGATGTTCATGACCGCATTCGGTGCGATCCTCAAAGAGGATCAGGCGATTCACGACGTCGCCGCGTTTGTACGTTCGCTCGCGGTGGAATAGTCGCGCATTTGTCGTTCACGCTTGAGTCGACCCGCCCGTCTGCCGCTCACGGAGCGGCTACGACAACCGGAGTAAAGAAACCCGCATGTTGATGTCGGCCAGGGAGGATGAGGCCGAAGGTCCACCTCCGGCGGGCTCCGGCCGGGCCGGGCGCGAAGGGGTAAAAAAATGGAGCGAGCGAAGAGATTCGAACTCTCGACATTCACCTTGGCAAGGTGATGCTCTACCAACTGAGCTACGCTCGCATCCAATAAACCCTACTACTATGCCGCGACATCCGCGCGCTGACAAGTGTTATTTTGCCGAATGTCGAGCGGCCCGAAGGTCGACGATAACCCACCCCGCTTGCAGGTTGTCCGCTGCTGGACAACGAACGGCATGCCGCCCGCCACGGCGTTGGGATAACTTCCAGACCACGCTGTTGGTGAGCTCCTCCCAGGTGGGTGGAATCCCATGCGTCAGGCGCCAGGCCTGGGAAATCGCGACCGCCAGGCGTTCGGGCGGAGGCAACACGAGGTAGTCGGCTTCACGGCGACGGATCAGGGCGTCAAAGGTTTCCGGCGACTCGGTCGCAAAGGCTGCCGCGCTGTCCTGTATTCCATCCAGATTGGACCAGTAAGCCGAGCCGATGACCCGGACGGTTCCGGCTCCGGCCAACGCCGATCCGCCATCCCAGGGGGCCAGTACGATCGGGCGGCGTACCGGATCGCCCAGGCATGCGGCGATGGCCTCCAGCGTGAAGATTTCCAGGTGCGGACCAAGCCGGGAGTCGCTCTGGGCCCGGGCGACGTTCCGGGCGATGGCCAACGGACCCGACCAAAGTTGAGCGGTAGCTGCCGCCATAAGCAGCGGAGCGATCCACGCCCGCCGACCGGCGAGCCGCAGCGCCCCGATTCCCGCGCTCATCACCAACGCGACAACAAAAAAGTCAGCCCAGCGCAACTGCTGGAGCGTCAACACCAGAAACCCGCCGACCACCACCAGCAACCACGTCGTTCCATCGGGCTCGCGACGAAGACGCGCAACCGGGACCAGCGCAAGCAGCGGGAGCCAACCGTATTGGGTCGGCAAGCTTTCGATAACATCCGGCCAGCTTTGCCATAGCGGTTGAAACTCCCGGGTGATCATCATTTGGCGTTGAAACCGGACGTCTTGCACGACGTGCAAATCGGACGGATTCCACCCGCGCAGCGCCAGCGCGATGACGAGCACGACCGCGCCGGTCAACACACCGATGCCCGCACGCACCGCCGGTTTCTTTCCTGGCAGCATTTCCGCGGCCAAGCCGGACAGGGCCAAAACCGATACATGCCAGAACGAAAGCATTTCCAGGCGGCGGTGAAACGGCGACGGCCAGAATTCCCAAAGCCAGGCGACACTTGCCGTCAGCAGGCCCGCGATCCACCAGACCCGCCACCAGCGCCGCATTTCCGGGGCGGGCGATTGAATCCCGAGTTGAACCGCCATCAGCGCGGCGACCAACCCCCAAGCCGGCAACAGTTCCGAGCCCGCCGACCACAAACCCAGACCTCCGCACATGCCGGCGCAGAGCGCCGACCACCGGCGCGGCGCCATCGAGCCCGCAAGCACGCCGCCGATCATGCCGATGAACAGGAGTTGATGCAGGGCATGATGATCCGGATTGCCGAAGCGGGTGATCACCAGCACATCCTCCAACGCCGGCCAGGCGACCATCCAGGCGATCCCCAGCCACGGGCCGCCGGCTTTCCAACCCAGTATGCCCAACAACCACAACGCAAGGATGCCGGTGACCGCACTGAGGATGTGGCCGGCCTGGCGCGACGCCAGCTCAACCGGCATCCCGCTCATCATCAACAGGCGGGCAAAGCCATAGCCCAGCAGGGTGGTCGGGGCGGTCCATTCGTTGATGCGGCCGACGGGGGCGTTGTCGTCGTCAATCCACCGGATGCGGACTCCTTCCCCGGCGAGCGCGCGATCCACCAGGCGCCAGCGCACCAAAGCGTCGGGTTCCATGAAGCTGGGCCGTTGCAGGGTCGGATGCATCAGCATGGGCGCCTCGGCGCGGCGCAACGCGAAAAAACCGGCGGCGGCGACCAGCGCCACGGCAAGAAAAAGAAGGCGTATACCCCAGCGATCCATGGACGTTCTATGCCAGAAAACCACGCCGTGAACCAAACAAAAAACCCCCGGCGGGATGCCGGGGGTTGATCACATCAAACACGTTAGACGTTAAAGTCGCAATCGCCGACGCATCAGCGCCACAACCCCGACACCCATGGTCATGAGGGCCATGGAGGCTGGTTCCGGCACCACTGCGGCGCCCCAAATCTGAATGTCGTTCCCGGGGCCCTCAAAACCCAAGGTTCCGGTGGTCGCTCCCGTCCACCCAATGACGCGGAAAGTAATGGCGCCGCCGACATTCTGCAGGGCGCTTACGCCGCCGGAGTCAAACAAGGTCGTGACCGTGGCGCTGTTGCCGATAAAATTGTTCAGGGTGTTCAGGTTGGCCGTGTAGGAATCCACGCTGGTGCGCAGCACCAGGTTGGAGGCGCCCGTATTGGAGCGCTGAACCTGGAAGGCGATCTGGGTGATCGAGAGGAAGAAGCCGGTATCCGGGGTGATCGTCCACTCGAAGTAATCGCCGCTGGCCAAGGCATTAGCCGCGGATGTTTCGCCCCATCCGTTGGCGTTGAAGCGGTCACCGTTGGCTGCGGCAGCAATGCCTCCACCGCGACTGATGGTAACCGGGCCGCTGATTCCGGCGGCCACAAAGTTGGCGTTGGAGGTGACTTCGTTTCCTGCGGCGCCCGCGAAATCAAACGAAACCAGAAGGTCTGCCTGAGCCGCTCCGGCGGTAATCAAAGCGCCAATGGCGCATGCTGCTAATTTTCTCATGATGCTTCCTTTCTAGAAGTGAATGAACTACAACGTTGTCTATAAATCTCCTCCTATGCGGTTGTGACCACAAGGAAAAAATGATAAAAAACACGTTTGGAATCAGTAACGTTTTACTTGGGGTCGCGTTCAGGTTTTATGCCAACATTTCCAGTCAGCGAAGAAAAAAGTGATGCGTTGTCGAAGCGCATGACCGCCCTCGGCATCCGCGAGGAGGACGTGGCGGAGTCCTTTATCCGCGGTTCGGGCAGCGGCGGGCAGAAGGTGAACAAGACCAGCTCCTGCGTGCAACTGCTCCATAAGCCGACCGGGATCGAGGTGAAGTGCCAGCGCGAGAGGTCCCAGGCCATGAACCGCTTCCTGGCCCGCCGGGAATTGTGCGACCGGATCGAGGAGCGCATCCAGGGCATCAAGGCGGCGAAAGAGCAGGAGCGGGAAAAAATTCGCCGCCAGAAGCGCCGCCGCTCCCGCCGCCAAAAAGCGCGCATGCTCGACGAAAAACGAAAACACGGCGAAAAAAAATCCGCGCGCCGCTCGGTGGACTATTGAGACCGGGCCAACGATTGACACCGGTGGCCGTGGGTGTTAGTTTTTCGAGAGTTTCGGCTGGCATTTACCATGTATGCTACGCACTTCCAGGGCTTGGCCGGGGTGGCAACGGATGATCGCGACGCTCCGGCGTCGGCGGTGAGCCGACCAACCGAACCATCCCGATGCGGCGAGGAGGCGGCCGCGTGAGTGATCCGGCTTCTCCCCCCGTTGACCAGGCCTTTGTCGTCCTATCCGACCGCCATGCGTTGATCCGTGTCGAGGGGCGCGGTTCCTTTAAAATCAGCGCTTCGCTGAAGCAATTCGGCGATGCCGTGGTGCGAAAAAAAGTCAGCTTGATTTTGGTGGATATGACGCGCTGCATCGGGATGGACAGCACGTTTATGGGGGTGTTGGCGGGCATGGCTTCGCGCCTGAAGCCGATCGGGGGAAACGTCGCGCTGGTCAATTGCTCGCCGCGCACCCGTGGTTTGCTGGCCACGCTGGGGTTGGATCAGTTGATTGAGGCGTCGGAAGTCGGCGCAACACCGGAGGCGTATGCCTCCCTGCTGGAAGGCCGCGCGCCCCGGGAAAAACTGGAGGCCGCGTCCTGCCAGGATCCCGACACGGTCAAGACCATGCTGGATGCCCATCAAAACCTGGTGGATCTGGTTCCGGAAAATCTGCCCCAATTCAAGGATGTCCTCCTCTTTCTGCGCGAGGAAATGAACCGTAAAGCCGGGGATCGCCAGGGGGCGGAATGAGCGCCGTCGAGCCGGTCGGGATCAGCCAGACGCTGATCATCATCACCGCGCTTACCAATTTCCTGCTCGCCGCCGGCGGGGCGTTCATGTACTTCCGCTGGCAGCAACAACGCAAGGTCTGCGACCGCCTGCTCCAGGAAAAAGAAGTGATTTTCGGCTTTGTTCACGATGTCGGCGAGGTGTTCGCCGAGTCGGAAAGCCTGGAGGCCGACCTGTTGTTGAAGCGGGTGCTCTACTACGCACTGCGCACCACCCGGGCGGCGGCCGGGGCGATGTACCTGATGGATGACCGGGGCGAGGCGCTGCAGGCGCGCGCCATCACCGGGATATTTCCACCGCTGGTTCACGACATCAACGGCAGCCTGGACCATTCCATCAGCAAGTCCAAGCATGTCGAAAACCTGGTCCGCACGCGGATGATCCAGAAAGGCGAAGGGCTGATCGGGGCGGTGGCCGATCTCGGTACGCCGATTCTTATTCCCGACGCCGAATGCGATCCGCGGGTGCCCAGGCATCATCTCGACTTTCTGCGCGTCCGCTCGGTCCTGCTGGTGCCGATGCGTTTTCACCAGCATGTCATGGGCGTGTTGGTGGTGGTCAACCGGGTCGACGGCCTGGGCTTCGTGGAAACCGACCTGAATTTGCTCCAGGCCCTCGCTGATCAAGCCTCGGCGGCGGTTTACTACGCCGGGCTACGGGAGTCGCTGGACGAAAAGAAGCGGATCGATCACGACTTGTCGCTGGCCCGCGACATCCAGTCCTCGCTGTTGCCCTCGGAGTTGCCGAAATTCCCCGGCGTGGAGATCGCGGCGTTCAACCAGCCGGCGAAGGAAATCGGCGGGGATTATTACGACGTAATTCCCATCGATGACCGGCACATCGGGTTGGCCATCGCGGATGTTTCCGGCAAAAGCATTGGCGGGGCGATGTTGATGTCGGTGGTGCGCAGCGTGCTTCGGGCGCAGGCAACGGGGTTTACCAGCCCGGCGGAGTTGTTGCGGTCGATCAACCGGGTCATGAGCCGGGATATTTCCGAGGATATGTTTGTGACCATGCTGTACATGGTGCTTGATCTGGAAACCCGCCGGTTGGTCGTGGCCCGGGCCGGGCACGAAAAGCCGCTGGTCATCCGCGCGAACCGGACGGTGGAGTTTATCGAGTCGCCGGGAACCGCCATCGGCCTGATGGACCCGGAGATTTTTGACGGCATGATCCAGGAGGTGGCGGTCACCTTGATGCCCGGAGATGTGGTGGTCGGGTATACCGATGGCGTCACCGAGGCGATGAATGCCGGCAAAGAAGAGTGGGGAATGGAAGCCTTCATCGAGGCTTGCGTGACCGTCGCCCCCGAAGGCGCCCACAGCCTGCTCAACCAGGTGCGGCAGCGGGTCAGCCGGTTCGTCGGCGATCACGCCCAATACGATGATATGACTTTACTTGCCATGCGGGTATCGGAATACTATAAAGAGGATCGACCATGAGAGAATGTCACATCAAGCATGAAATCGTGTCGTCGGTGGACATCCTCCGCTTGGATGGAGCGTTGGACGCCTACTCGTTTCCCCGGTTGGAACATGCCTTTAACGAACTGCGTTCAAAGCAGCGCAACCGGATCGTGCTGGATTGCTCGAACCTGGACTACATCAACAGCGCCTCGCTCGGCGCCTTGATCGGATTCGCCCGCAAAGTACGTGAACAGGGGGGCGACTTGAAGCTGGCCGCCCTCACCCCAAAAATCTACAGCATTGTCGAGTTGCTCGGCTTCGACAAGATGCTGCAAATCTTCCCCGACGCGCCCCTGGCCGTGAGCAAATTCTCCGCCGCCTAAAGGATTTCCGCATGAACGTCCCGGCCGACGAAAACAAACATGATTTAGCGATTGAGGGATTTGTCCCCCTTCACCTGCCCTGCCGCTACAGTTACCTGCGGATGATTCGCCAGTCGGTCATCGACATGAGCGCGCGGGCCGGGATGTCCGAATTCAAGGCGGCGCAACTGGAAATGGCCGTGGACGAAGCCTGCGCCAACGTGATCGAACACAGTTACGGCGGCGAAACCTCCACCAACGGCAACCCCAACCACCCCGGGCTGCGCATCAACCTCATGCAGTGCAAGGACCGCATCGTCATCGAGGTGTTTGATCGGGGCAAAGGCTTTGATTTCGACAAACAAGGCGTCATCGATCCCGATCAGTACCTGGAAAATGAACGCCAGCGCGGCCTCGGCATGTTTATCATCCAGAAATTCGTCGACGAGGTCTCCTACGAGCGGGGGACCAGCTCCGGCAATTGTCTGCGGGTGACGAAACTCTTGTAATCTCCCGGAATCTGGTATAATTCCCGGTCCTTTTTCGCGGGGCGCCCGGCGCTCCCGCATGCAACCCGACTATTTTCAGCGTGAACGTACTATGAATACAAACAACGATACCGACGCCATGCCGGCCGATGAAACCGTGGCCGACATCCCCGTAACCGAAGCCACGGGCGCGGACAGGGAAACCGCCGCCCCGGAAGCCGACGCGCCGGCGCCCGTCGCTTCCGAGGCCGACCAACTCAAAGACCGATTGCTGCGGTTGCAGGCGGACTTCGACAACTTCCGCAAGCGCTCCGCGCGCGAACGCGCGGAATGGCAGGTGTTCGCGACCGAGAACATCCTGCAGGACCTGCTGCCGGTGCTCGATCATTACGAACTGGGGCTGGCCACCGCGGTAAAACAGCAGACCGCACCGGCCGTGCTCGACGGCTTTCGCCTGGTGTACGACCAGTTGATCGGCACGCTCAAGCGCCACGGGCTGGCCCAGGTCAGCGTGACCGTGGGCGAGGCGTTTGATCCGCACCGGCATGACGCCATCTCCCACCTCGCCTCCGAGGAACATCCGGCCGATACCGTCATCGCGGAAACGCGCAAGGGCTACACCCTCGGCGAAAAACTGATTCGCCCGGTCCAGGTCGTGGTGTCCAGCGGCCCCGGCGGGAGTTAAGCCATGGCCTCGCGCGGCGACAAGGATTTTTACGCCACCCTCGGGGTGGCCCGGAACGCTACGGCCGATGAAATTAAAAAGGCCTACCGCAAACTGGCCGTTCAATACCATCCCGACAAAAATCCCGGCAACAAAGAGGCCGAGGAAAAGTTCAAGGAAATCACCGAGGCCTACGAAATTCTCAGCGACCCCGACAAGCGTCAGCGCTACGACCAGTTCGGCTCGGCGGCCTTCGGCCCCGGGGCGGGCGGCGGAGGATTCGGCGGCGGATTCGGCGGCGGAATCGACCTCGAAGAAGCGCTCCGCACGTTCATGGGTGCGATGGGCGGCGGCGGCAGCATCTTCGACGACTTCTTCGGCGGCGGACGCCGGGGCGCCCGCGAAGCCGCCATGCGCGGTTCCGATTTGCGTTACGATCTGGAGATCGAATTCGAGGAGGCGGTATTCGGCTCCCAGCATGAAATGACCTTGTCGCTCATGGACGAATGCCAGACCTGTCATGGCACCGGCCAGGGTCCCGACAGCAAGCGGGAGACCTGCCGCCGGTGCAACGGCCAGGGCCAGGTCATCATGAGCAGCGGCTTTTTCCAGGTCCGGCAAACCTGTCCCTCCTGCGGAGGCGCCGGCGAGAGTATCACCAATCCCTGCCGGGAGTGCCGGGGCGAAGGCCGGGTCAAAACCCGGAAAACCATCACCCTGCGCATCCCGCCGGGCGTGGAAACCGGCTCGCGCCTGCGCCTCGCCGGCAAAGGCGAAGGCGGCTCGCGCGGAGGCCCGCCGGGCGACTTGTATGTCGTCGTTCACGTGAAGAACCATTCGTTCTTCCAACGCCACGGCGACGACATCATCGTCGAAATGCCCATTCCGTTTGACGTCGCCGTGCTTGGCGGCAGCATCGAGGTGCCCACCGTTCAGGGCTATGCCACGCTCAAGGTTCCCGCCGGAACGGCCAGCGGCACGGTTTTGCGGCTGAAGGGCAAAGGGATTGCCGCGGTGGGTGGCGGACGCATTGGCGACCAGCATGTGCGTGTCGTCGTGGAGGTCCCCGATCGCCTGGAGCGCCGACAGCGCAAGGCCTTGGAAGCTTTCGCCGCCGAATGCACCGAAGACAACTACCCCCAAATCAAAAACGTCCGCCGCGTCGCCGACCAATTCTATCAGCGCCGCGACAGCCGCGCCGGCTCGGTCGGTTAAACGCGGCTTATCTGCGCAGAGAATGATGATGTCGAAACGGTCCAAGATGTTGAACGCTAGGAGATGGAAGAAATCGCGAATTGCCGCGACGGATCGGATGCGGTATCTTGCTCGCAAGACATGGCCGATATCATGCATTTGACCATTCCATTGCACGAAATGACCGCTGCGGACAAGCTACAAGCGATCGAGGAAATATGGGCCGATCTGGCCCGCGAATCCAGGGATGTGCCGTCGCCGACCTGGCACGGCGACGTCTTGCGCGCCCGCGAACAGCGCGTCGCTGATGGCACGGCGCGGTTTCTGGATATCGATGACGCCAAGCAAGCCGTGCGCAAGCAGATCAATGAGAGTCCAAGTCCTTGATGAAGCAACCAGGGACCTTGCGGACGGCTACCGCTTTTACGAGCATCAGTCCGAGGGTCTAGGGGACTACTTTCTGGATTCGATCTGGTCCGATATTAACTCCTTGCGCCTATATGCCGGGATTCACGCGGCTTACCTCGGCTATCATCGTTTACTTTCCAAGCGCTTCCCTTTCGCGGTCTATTATCGAATCGAGGACCGCATCATCCGCGTTTGTGCGGTACTGGATTGCCGCCGAAATCCAGAATGGATAGCGGAAAGACTCCGATGAACCCCTAACAGGCCCTCCAAGCGCAAGCACTGACACGCGCCGCTCAAGGGCGGCATTCGAGAAAAAACATAACAACGCGTCGAAGACGAAGTAGGGACCGCGCGCGTATCTCCTTCTTTTTGCACGTAACCTCACCAACGTTCGCTCCGGCCGGGGGCGTGGAGGCGGGAAGGGCGTGTTGAACCTAAAAACAGCGGATGAACGGCAAGAGCGAGAAAAAGCGGATTTCCGGTAATTTGTTCCCGTACTCGTACACGTACTTATACACGCGAATCATCGCGTTTTGCATCCGTTGGGTACGGGCAGGCAGCATGCGCCTGGGGTCGGTATTCGGCCCGCGCAACACAGAAGTTCGCCCCGAAACGTGACGGTATCACGTTGAGGCCAATAAATCGCGGATGCGCCCACCCGCTATACCACGACCCTCTGGAGTAACCTGCTGCACCGCTCGGTATAAACCGCGACACAAATCCAACCGCTTTTCCATTGACAACCGGAAAAACAACCGCCCAACTAACCATTGGGAGCATGAGAAAACAGATCAACAACTTGTTCGGTGATACAAGACAATGACACTCACACCAGATGAAATCCGGGTGGCGGAGACCATGATTAAGCGCTTCAAGCGCACATCTCGCCACTGGCCTGTGATCCGATGGGCCGGGATACTTATCAGCGCCTTAACCCTGTTGTTGGGGATATACACTCGTGATCTTCTTGACCCTTTTGTAGAATTAATTAAGCCCAGAGAGATAAACGAGGAATGTTTTACGCCTGAGGGCGTTAGTGCTTACGTCAACATATCTATCAATTATTACCGGCTGAAATTAGACGTCAGCCGATTAAGCGCAATTATTATCGGATTATCGTGTGGTTTCCTTTTTTTCTTTATTGTCGAAAGAGATCGAGGTGTCAGGTGCAAATTTCTTGCACGTATACTTTCTGCGACAATTGATAAGAATAAAGACACCGAACCTTCGCCTCCTGTGGGACGCGGCGGAGCGCCACGTCCCTGATGCTTGTTGTTGGCAAAAGAAATGAACGAAACATTTGCACAGGCCCTTTTCTGGCTATCCATGGGATGCCTTCCGGCCGGACTCATCGGCTTGACTTATGGCATTCAAAACAGAAACAAGAGAAAGGGAAAATTCTTCGTTTTCGGGAGTGCCTTGGGGTTATCTCATTTTACCTGGTATTTTAGAACCTTAGGCTTTGCACTTGCAGATAAAACAGGTGGATTCGAATACCCAACTTGGTGGCTACACATTCTCGTAGGCGCGGCTGCTGGCCTCGTCTTAGCCATCTTAACCAGTCACCAAAACAAAGCCGAACCAGACGATGCTGGACAACGTCGCTAACACGCCGTGCCAGATATCTGCGTAAGGATAAGACATGAAAACAGACAAGGCGCTTCGAAACCTGCGCCTCGCAATTGTTACGCCGATGATACTCGGCGTTTTATTTTTCGGACTAGACTTCATCGGCCAGACCTCGGGCGCGCTACCCGATTTTAACCGGCTTTTTTCAATAATGACGCCGATGCAGACGGCAGGCGGTTTACTGTTAGTCGTGGGAACCGAAACCTATGCCTGCTTTGTCGCCTACAGAAAAGCCTTGGCGAAATACCATTAAAACGCGTCGAAGGCGAAACGAAGCAGGGACCGCGCGCGTATCTCCTTCTTTTTGCACGCAGCCTCACCAACGTTCGCTCCGGCCGGGTAAACCGGCCGGAGGCGTGGAGGCGGGAAGGGCGTGTTGAACGAACATGCTGCCGGTCGCTTCACGTAATCCGTCACCCCGAGCGAAGTCGAGGGGTCTCCGGCGTGCTGGTGATGGCGGAGATTTCTCAACCGTGTTCTCCATCGGAGAAGGTTACTCGAAACGACCCCGACCCTACGCGCGGCGCCGACCGCGTCCTGACGGTCTCCAGTTCATGGTACATGCGAAAGCGCCGAGATCGCCCGGATACCGCGTGCGCACGTTGGCTGCGCCGCATTGCATGCCGAAGGCGACAGCGTCGCGGCGCGAGGCGCCGTTTAACCAAGCCTGCATGATCCCCGCACTGGTCGCGTCGCCGCTACCCACCGCATTGATGGCGCGCACGCGTGGCGGCGTGAAGGTCGCCTGTTCTCCCGGGGCAAAGAGATGGGCGGACCCGGCCCCGTCGGTTACCAGCAGGGCGCCCGCCCCGCCGGCCAACGTTTCCGCGGCAAATACCTTGAGCGCGACCGGTCCGGTCTGACGCTGCTCATCGCGGTTGCATTTGATCCAGTCCGGATGCGCCGGCAACGCGGCCTTAAATGTCGCACCGCTGGTATCGACCAAGGCGGGTTTGCCTCCAGCCGCCCGCAGGATACGCGTATACCATGCGGGGTCCAGTCCCGGCGGCGCCGCCCCGGCGAGGACGATTCCGGCGCACGCGGCGGCATGCTCCTTCACCACATCCAGCAGGGCGAGCAGTTCGCGGCGGCTGGGTCGTGGCGATTCCTCCACCAACTCGGTAACCCGGCCGGTGGTTTGTTCGATCAACGTGGTGCAAATCCGGGTGGCGGCGCGGGTAGGTGTAAACGCATGCGGAATGCCTAATCCATTCAACACCTTGGCGAGGGCATCTCCGGGGGGACCGCCGCTAAAGCCCAGCACCAGAACATCGCGCCCGAGCTGCCGCAGCGCCCGCGCGGTGTTGACCGCTTTGCCTCCAGGCTGAACCTCCACCTCAACCGCCCGGTTGACCCCGCCCGGCTTTACCCGGCTAAACACCATGATGCGCTGCAGGGCCGGAGTCAGTCCGATGCAAAGAACAGGAGGCGACGGTTTAGTCATGTTGCTCCAACGCTTGTATAACCTGATTCACGGTAAACCCGCGCGCCCGTAACAATTCGGGCAGGCCGTCGGGCCCCACCAGATGCGCCGCGCCCACCACAACGAACGGCTCGACGCCCTCCTCAAACATCCGGTCAAGGGCCGCCGCCCACCGTTCGTTGCGGGCGACCAACCATTCGCGGTATAATTCGGGGTAGTCGGCGAAGTTCTCATCCACCAACTCCCACAACGCCTTTACATCGCCATGTCGCCACACCGCCAGCAGGCGCGCGGTTTGCCGCTTGAGATCATCGAGCTGCTCCAGCGTTTGATCCAATAGCGCCGCGCTGACCTCGTCGCGCAAGGTCGTCACGATCATCAACTGCTCCTCGGCGGACTCCAAACCGCGCACATCTTTTCCGTGCCGCCGGGCCTCCTCCATGACGTGGCGATCAATCCCCAGGTTCGGGGTGTACTGATGTCCGGTTCCCCGCATGATTTCCGCGAAGGTCAACGCCAGGGCGGCATACCAGGGTTGCCACCCGTTCATGTCGATGGGCATGTCGTTGCGGCGGCGCGCGTCCTCAAGCTTCGCCCAGGTTGCCGGGCCGACCCGTTCACGCAGGGTTTGGCCTTCGGGCAACTGGCCTCGCTGGTGAAGTTTTTGTTGAAAGTCCGCATTCAGTTCTCCGGGGTGCACCTCGAAGACCGCGACCCGGGCTTTTGCGAAGGCATCCATCACCGCCGCCGGAAGGGGGTACAGGCTTTCATCGCCGAGATGCACCGAACCGAGCAGGCAACCCGCGTACATGCCCTTTTCGATCTTCCATGCCATGAGGGGCCGGAGGAGCGGCGCGCGCCGGTGATGGTCGTCGGTGAGGGTGACATCCACCCGCGACCGGGTGTTCGGGTCGCGCAATGCTTCAAGGAGCAGCGACCGCTCGAGGTCGGTTTGCGCATGGCTGTTTACCCAACCGCCAGACGCCAAGACGACAAACAACAGACCGAGACGTAGCGCGCGAATATACATAACGGTAAATGCTAGCCGCAGCCGCCCTTCATCACAATCTCGAAACCACTCCGGAACGGGGCGCATCCCTGATGGGCTGACTTCATCGTGACACCGAATACCTGAAGGTCATCGGTGACATGTATGGGTTTGTTATGGGGTGCGTGAGCCGGGCGGGAGTCCGCCCCCGCAGCAACCGGTTATAAATCTCGACGATCTTGCCGCGAATACCTATAATTCTTTCAGGAAAAAAGCCCATGGCCGCCCCCTTTCAGGGTTCGGACACCGGGGTGGCGGTATGGATCGTTTGTTACAGGAGACGACCATGAAAACCTGCCGGCCTCGTTTGCATGACAACTGCCCGCGAAACACCATTCGCGCGCTTCTTGTGATCACGCTGTTAAGCACCGTTGCGGCTTCTGCCGCCACCCTCACCTTGACGCCTTCCACCATTGCATGGAACACCAACACATGGGTTGGCTTTGACGTGAACGGCATCGCCAACGGCGCATCGGTTGACCTCGAATGGTATGTGGATGTCAACCGCAATGGTCTTGTAGACGGCGACGACTTGCTACTTGCACAATTCAGGCTCAAGGATGGCCTCACCAATGCATTCGGCGCGCACATCATCGCATGCGACACCAACGGCGTCGCGGATGGAAGAATCACCGGCCGTTTTTCCTTTCACGGGTTGACCGATCTCGCCCGGATTTGGCGCGCCACCGGAAGTTATGTGTGGCGCGCGGTGCACACCAACGGCGTCGCCATCACTTCGGCGGTATTCACGGTGACCCAACCGACGACCACGGCTTGGATCAGCGGCACGGTTCGGGCGCTTACCAACATGGCGACCATGACCGGCCCGCGGCTGCCGGGCGCCCTGGTTGTGCCAGAAACCTTTTCCCTGATCTCAGGGGGCATGCCGGCGACCTGGACCGACACCAACGGAAACTTCGTCATCTTCATTCCGGACGACCTTACCACCCATGACGTGGCCGCCTTGATGGCCGTTAAACCCGGCTATGTGAGCATTCCCGCCACGGAAGGCGGCGAGCCGCTATCCGTGTATGCGTTCACCGGACCGCTCGACCAAGGCGGCAACGCCATGGCCGAGCCCTTGTTTGTCGTTCCGCCATTGCCGGGCGCGGTGCCCACGGTGTCCGGAACCATCACGGACGATAACAATGAACCACTGGGGGGGGTGTTGCTGATGATAATGCCCGAGGATGACGAGGAGGAGGATATCATGGCCCTGGGAATCAGCCAGCCTGACGGAACCTTCTCCATCCCGTGGTTGAATGAATGTTGGTCCGGCATGGTGGTCTCCATGAGTCCGCTGTTGAATATGCGGGGGTATGTGGGTGCCGGTGCATTTTTCGAACGCGCCTCCGGGGACATTTCCGGCATTCACCTGATCAGCCCCGTAGCCACTACGCTGGCCCGCGTGCAGGTCAAAAAATCCGAATCGCCAGGAGGCGTCATCGGCGCCCGGATCAACATGTTCGGGGACATGACCGGCTCGGAATCGTATTCATTCAACGCCGACGGCCTGGCCGAACTCTGCCTCGTTGAAGGCGGGGAGGGTATGGCTGAAATTGACCGGGATTCCTTGCGTCCCCTCCGGAGATTGTGCCCGTTAGACATCGAGGAGGGGCTGAGTTTTCCGCCCTCCGGGATTTATACCCAGGTAACCTTCATGACGGATCCCGGTTATATGCTTTCCGGTCGCGTCATGGACACGCTCATGAATCCGCTGCCCGGCGGTAACGTTTACGTCCGAAGCACCAACGACTATTACCGCATCGACTCCCAGCAGCCCAATTTCGACGGTTATTATGAATTGCTGGTCGATCCCGGTTCATACGTGGCGGGCACGTGGGGCTACGTCAACGTGGGCTATTCCGACAAAACCCTCCCGGACATCGTGGTGGTCACGGACCAGGATGTCGGCGATCTCGATTTTATCCTGGAACAGAGCGCGATCATCAGCGGGCAGGTTTTAGGCAACGGCTCTCCGCTGGCGGATGCGCGGGTCGAGGCATTTGAAGTCGTGAAAAACCAGTGGGGAGGCTGGGACTGGAATGATTTCGGCATGACGTGGTCGGATGCCGACGGGCTTTACCAGTTGCATGTGCCACCGGGGACCAACTACCTGGTGCGTGCCAGCGGTCCGTTTGGCGAAGCATGGCTTGAAATGTACTACGATCACGCCGATGACCTGGAGTACGCCACGCCGATCGCCACCTCCGTGGAGACGCCGGCCACCAACATTCACTTCAACCTTGAGGAAGGCGCGCTGATTCGCGGGCGAGTGCTCGGCGGGGGCATCCCGCTTGAATTCGCGGAAGTAACCGCGCAAACCAGAAACCCGCTTGAGGGCGGTGGATGGGTCACCCATGGCGTGGCGTGGAGCTATACGGACGAGTATGGCGATTACACCCTGGTGGTTCGGGTCGGCACCTCCTACATCATACGCGCGCAGGCCACCGAAGGGGCGTGGTTGCCGCGCTATTACGACAACCAACCTGATGACGATTCCGCCAACCCGATAAGCCCCGTCCTTGGGGTCCCAACCGAGGATATCAACTTCAACCTCGAAGAAGGGGCCCTCATCAGCGGACGCGTGTTGGCGGATGGACAACCCTTGGACAACGCCCAGGTGAACGCGGAAACACTCACCTACGACGGAGACTGGTGGAACACATCCGGCGTGGCCTGGGACTTTACCGGCCCCGACGGGCTGTTCACCTTGGTGGTTCCACCCGGAACGAATTACATCGTCCGCGCCCAGGGACATCATGGCTCGCTCTGGCTGCCGCAATATTACGACCACGTCTTTCAGGCCACCTCCGCCACGCGGGTGGTCACCGGCACCGACGCTCCGGCCACCAACATCAACTTCAATCTGGAGTTGGGCGCCGTCATCAGCGGGCGCGTGCTGGGCGAAGGCGCTCCGCTTCAAGGCGCCTGGGTGGATGCGGAAATCCTCATTCTCGAAGGCGAAGGCGCATGGATGACGCTGGGCATGGCCTGGTCCCCGACCGACTCAACGGGATTCTACTCCCTGCTCGTTCCAACGGGCGCCTCCTATATTATTCGTGCTCAAGGGCCGTATAACGAATCCTGGCAGACTCAGTATTACAGCAACAAAACTTCGGCCCTCAACGCCGACCCGGTCACGCCGGGACTTCACGCGCCAGCCACCAACATCAACTTCAACCTGCTCTCCATGCAACCCCTGACCTTTGTCACCGACGAACTTCCCGGCGCTACCGTGCTGGTATATTATTCCTCTTCATTGGAAGCCTCCGGGGGAAATCCCCCATACCACTGGTACTTGCCGGAAGGATCCCTCTCGCTGCCTCCGGGACTCGAACTGTCGGGAAGCGGACTGATTTCGGGGATTCCCAATACGCCCGGAAGTTTCGGTTTCAGGGTCGGGCTTTATACCTTTGATCCTTACCTGGAAACCCAAAAGTGGTTTACCGTTTTCGTGGCCGATGCGTCCGCGCCATCCTCAGCGGAAATCAGCCGCATCGCCACCGCTGCGGGCTTCATTTACGTCTATTGGCCCGCGATGTTCACGAATTATATCCCGCAGCGGAATGATCTCATGCTCTCAACCAATTGGACAGCCGCGCCGGAAACCGTAATGATCGAAGGAACCAACCGGTATATTGCAATCCAATCGCCAACCGGCCAGGGCTACTACCGGTTGATGCGGGAATAGAGGTACCGCGCGGACAAGCGGCTCAACTTAGGACTTGCGCGGAGAGGGGGGCATCGCGCACGCTCGCGGGCCGAAACCAACGTAGAAACCATCATGTTAACCAAACGTATCATACCGTGTCTGGACATTGCCGGCGGCCGCGTGGTCAAGGGCGTAAAGTTTGTCGAATTGCGCGATGCGGGCGATCCGGTCGAGGCGGCCCGAGCCTATGAGGCCCAGGGTGCGGATGAGTTGACGTTCCTCGACATCACCGCTTCGCACGAGGACCGCGACACGATTGTTGACGTGGTCCGCCGGGTGGCCGAACAGGTGTTCATGCCGTTGACGGTGGGGGGCGGTATTCGGGTCGCCGCCGATATCCGCCGGATGCTGCAAGCCGGCGCGGACAAGGTTTCCTTGAATACCGCGGCGTTGAACAATCCGGACATTCTCAACGAAACCTCGGCGCAATTCGGCAGCCAGTGTATCGTGCTGGCGATCGACGCCCGTCGTCGCGAGGACGGTTCCGGCTGGCAGGTCTTCACCCACGGCGGTCGACGACCCACCGACCGCGACGCCATCGCCTGGGCACGGGAAGGCGTGGCGCGCGGCGCCGGGGAAATCCTGTTGACCAGCATGGATGCCGACGGCACCAAAAATGGCTATGACCTCGCCTTGACCCGCGCGGTGGCGGATGCCGTCGGCGTTCCCGTGATCGCTTCGGGCGGGGCGGGAACCCTCGACCACCTCTGCGAGGCCGTGGAGCAAGGCGGGGCCGACGCCGTCCTGGCCGCGTCGATTTTTCACTTCGGCGAATTCACGATCCGCCAAGCCAAGGAACACATGCGGGCGCGCGGCATCGAGGTTCGACTGTAGCGCCAGCGCCCGCGCCTACAGATTCACGAAACGTACTAATGCAGGTTGCGACCGCAACCCAATCGTTGTCGCAAACGTAATCGTGAGCTTTGTTGTTATCTTTTTCCGCAAGATTCAACCGCAGGGCGCAGCCCTGATTGGCTGACTTCAGTGTGACACAGGCATCCTTACCTGTGCACGGACCTGAGCCAGGCGGGAATCCGTCGGCGGCGCATAAAGAGGATTGGCTCGTTGCACATTCCCTTTATAATATTGGCGAAA
>CALMYG010000184.1 GCA_937873455.1 uncultured Verrucomicrobiota bacterium | reverse complement strand
GAATCTATTCGCTTTCCGTTTGCAGTTGTTTTGGACATCTCGTTTCGGCATAGTAATCTGTCAGCATGACCGAGAGCGCCGAAAAAACTCGAATAGCCGACGCCATCATTCCAGACAAGGAGGGCTTGGTAGCCGATCTCAAGGCGGTGGTACAGATCGCGGATGAGTTGATCGGCACCAACGATCTTGATGCCCTCATGCGCAAAGCCATCGAATTCGCCCGCTCGAATTTGCGGGTGGAACGCTGTTCCATTCTTTTGAATCATGGCCACTACCTCCAAGGCACGTTCGGAACCGATCTGGTCGGACACACCACGTATGAACGCAATATCCGCCATGAAATGGACGATATCTGGCGTCAACGTTTCGCCATCTGGAGCAGCAAGAGCAGCCATTGGATTATCGATTACAACATCGCCCACTCGTCGCCCGATGCCCGGATGGCCGAGGCGGGTAATTTCTGGGGCGCCACAACGCCGATCAAGGGCGCCGACAACCGGATCATCGCGGTATTTTGCAACGACTGCGTGATCAGCGGCACTCCGCCGGACGAACGCCGCCAGGATATTATCGCCGTTTACTGCTCGATTCTCGGCAACATCATCGAACGCCAGCGCGGCATGGATGAACTCCAGCAACGCGATCAGGTGCTGGACGGCGTGGCCCGTGCGGCCAGCCAATTGCTTTTAATCGAGGACCTGGACGCCGCCATTCGGGAATCCCTGCGAATTCTGGGCGAAGCCATGAACGTGGATCGCGTCTACATTTTCAAAAACGTCAGCCATCCCCTCACCGGGGAGCGTATGATGACCCAACGCTACGAGTGGGTGCGGGTGCCCGGGCTTTCGCAAATGCAGAACGACGACCTGCAGGATCTTCCGTATGAGCCTTCGTTCTCCATGATTTACGATACCCTGGCCGGCGGCCATACCTACGGCGGATTGACCCACACCCTGTCCGCCCCGGAACGTGATTTCCTGGAAAAGCAGGAGATTCAGTCCATCCTGCTGGTGCCGATTCATATTAACAATACGTTTTGGGGCTTTATCGGCTTTGACGACTGCCACGCCCCGCGTGAGTGGAGCCACAACGAAAAAGTGATTCTGTTGGCCATGGCCGGTAATATCGGCGGAGCCATCAGCCGGCAAATCACGGAAACGGAACTTAAGGCGCGTGATCGCATCCTGGATGGCGTAGCCCGGGCCAACCATGAATTGTTGACCAATCCCGACGGTGACGAGGCGCTCGCCGAGTCCCTGAAAATGCTTGCCGCCGCGGTGCGGGTTGACCGCATTTTTCTCGCGGAAAACAGCCTCGACACCTTACACCGCAAACATCTGATGTGCCTGCGTTATGTGCACGACCGCCAAAGCGCTGAAACCTCACGGCACAGCGGCGCGGACCGCAGCATCCAGTACGAAGAACAACTACCGGGCTGGTACGATGTGTTATCCGCCGGACGCTCGATTCACGGGCGCTTGCTCGACTTGCTGAATACCGATTCCGACCAGGTGCGTTCGGTACTGATCGCACCGCTCATGATCGAAAAAACCTTGTGGGGCGTACTCGCGTTCGATGCGCAGAATCAGGAATACCGCTGGTCCGAAGGCGAGGTGTCCACCCTGTCCACGATGGCCGGAAGTATCAGCGCCGCCATCTCCCGGCGCCGCGCCGAACAAAGCTTGCGCACCAGCGAGGAACACTTCCGCACCTTGATCGAGAGCGCTTCGGACATTATTCTGGAAGTCCACCCCTCCGGCGGCATCCTCTACGGCAGCCCCTCCGTAGAACGCGTGCTGGGTTATACCGACTACGAACTGGCCAACCTGAACTTGTTTGACGTAATCGATGCCGATCACCTCGTGGAATTCAAAGCCATGTTGCTGGAATCGGGCGCTACCCCGCGCCTGCCGGTCCTTCAGGAATTTCTGATCCGTCATCGCAGCGGGGAATGGCGGCACGTGGAGTGCGCCTTGAAAAGCATTCACGATGAAGACGGCCCGCAACGCTTCGTGATCAACGCCCGCGACATCACCGCGCGCGTCCGAACCGAGGAGGCCCTGCGCCGCAGCGAAGAACTGTTCCGGCAGTCCCAGAAAATGGAAGCGGTCGGACGGCTGGCCGGGGGAATCGCCCACGACTTTAACAACCTGCTCACCGCCATTCTCGGTTACGGCGACCTCCTCAAAGCCCAGGTCTCAACCGAACAGCCGTGGCGCAAGGAAATCGACCAGATCTACCGCGCCGCCGAACGCGCCCACTCCCTCACCCGGCAACTGCTGGCCTTCAGCCGGCGCCAGGTCCTGGACATCAAGACTGTTGATTTAAACACCATCGTGACCGACATGGAGCAGTTTATGGTCCGCCTGCTCGGCGAAACCATCACCCTCACCGTTCAAACCCCGACCGAACCTTGCCTGGTCCTGGTTGACCGCAGCCAAATGGAACAAGTCATCATCAACCTTGGCCTGAATGCCCGCGACGCCATGCCGGATGGCGGACAGCTTGGCATCGCCACCGAGCGCGTGGAATTGCCGGAAGGAAAAGTCGAAGGTTCCGTCTCCATCAAGCCCGGCGTGTACGCACGGCTAACCGTCAGCGATTCCGGCCATGGCATCAGCGATGCCATCAAACCCCTCATCTTTGAACCTTTCTTCACCACCAAGGAGGTCGGCAAGGGAACCGGACTTGGCCTCTCCATGATTCACGGCACGGTCGAACAGTGCCGCGGCCAAATCCTGTTCCACTCCGAAGAAGGGCGCGGAACAAAGTTCTTCATTTACCTGCCGTGGGCGGAAGCGCCGGAAGAAACGCCACCCGAACCGGCGGAAACGCCCGTCTCCCTCGAGGGCGACGAGACGGTGTTGCTGCTGGAAGATGACGCCATCGTGCGCGAACTCAGCACGCGCATTCTCACCGATAAAGGTTACCGGGTCATCACCCGCGAAAATGGAAAAGCCGGCCTCGATTATTTCCGCAATCATGCCGACGAGATCGACCTGGTCCTGACCGACATCATCATGCCGGAAATGAGCGGATTGGCGTTCGCCCGCGCCGCCCGGGAAATTCGCCCGGACCTTCCGGTTCTGTTCATTTCGGGCTACTCGGAAGACCAGCAACCGGAAAACCATGAAATGGCGGATGGACGACATTTTATCCAAAAGCCATTCACCGTCGACACCCTCTGTCGGCGCATCCGGGAAATGCTGGATGCCGACTCGGCCAAATCCCGCACCTCGTGATCCGGTCGGCCCACGGGAGCATCCCTGCTTCCTTGACCGATGCCATTTGGTTCATCATCCATCCCATCAGGATCATAAAAGGATTGTGCAACGAGCCCGTCCTCTTTATGCGCCGCAGGCGCATGCGATACCGCGGGAACGCGGGAATCCGTCGGCGGGGAATCGCTTTACACCACGGCATGAATGGATTAGGGTTTTCTCCCTTTAACCGGACAGCGCAAGGAATTCTCATGAAACAAGACCATCCATGGCCCAAAACTGTTTTAGTCCCCCTTGAAAAACCGCACAAAGACCGGCGGGGCATGATCCTGCCCATCGCCGATGTCGTCATGCGCAGCGCGTTGATCATTACCTCTAAAAAAGGAACAGTCCGGGCCAACCACTACCATAAGAAGGACTGGCACTATTGTTATGTGCTGGAAGGTGAAATCGACTACTACCACCGCCCGGTCGGTGATAAAAAGAAGCCCCGTAAAGTTACGGTGAAAAAGGGCCGACTCTTCTTTACGCCGCCGATGGTGGAGCACGCGATGGTGTTCACCCGGGACACCACCTTTCTGTGCCTTTCCCGCCAACCGCGGGATCCCGACTCCTACGAAAAAGACCTCATCCGCGTGGCATTGGTGCCTTCATGAGCAGCGCCTTGTGCCGCCGCCGGGACACCTGCCGGTTGTGCGGGTCGCGTGATCTGGGCCTCGTGCTTCAACTCACCCCCACCCCGCCCGCCAATGCCTTTGTCCCTGCGTCCGCCCTCTCACAGGCCCAGGAAACCTTTCCGCTCGACGTATTTTTCTGCCGTTCGTGCGGACATGTTCAATTGCTGGATGTCGTGGATCCCGGCGTTCTCTTCGAAAACTACGTCTATGTTTCCGGGACCTCTCCCGCCTTTGTCGCGCATTTCCAGCGGTATGCCGAGGACATGATCAGCCATCTCGGACTGAAACCCGGCGACCTCGTGATCGACATCGGCTCCAACGATGGCACCCTGCTCCGCTTCTTCAAGAAAGCGGGCATGCGCGTGCTCGGCATTGACCCGGCAAAACAAATCGCCGCCGACGCCACCGCGGCCGGGATCCCCACCCTGCCGGAGTTTTTCACCGGAGACGTCGCCGCGCGCATAGTGGCCGAACACGGCCCCGCCGCCTTGATCACCGCAAACAATATGTTCGCCCACGCCGACGGACTCGACTTCATTACCGACGGCATCGCCTCGCTGCTTCGGCCCGGCGGCGCTTTCGTATTCGAAGTTTCCTATCTGGTCGATGTCTATCGAAACACCTTGTTCGATACGATCTATCACGAACACGTAGCGTACCATTCGGTCAAACCGCTGATTCCGTTTTTCCGCGCCCATGGCCTCGAAATGACCGACGCCATCCGCGTCACCAGCCACGGCGGCTCCCTGCGCGGTATTGCCCGCAAACCGGACCAGGCAACGCCGGCGGTAAATGCTTCCGTTGCCCTTGCCGTCTCCGAAGAAGAAGCGCTCGGCCTCGACCGCGAGGAAACCCTTAAAGCGTTCGCCCGTCAAATCGACGGCTTGAAAAGCGATCTGGTCAGCCTCCTGCGAAAACTGAAATCAGAAGGCAAATCCATTGCCGGATTCGGCGCCCCGGCCAAGGCGACCACCCTCATGTATCATTTTGGCCTCGGCACGGACGTAATCGACTTCATTGTCGACGACAGCCCGCTCAAACAGAACCTTTATACGCCCGGCCTTCATGCCCCGGTGCTTCCCGCCTCAGCGATCGCCGAACGCAAGCCGGACTATCTGGTACTGCTCGCCTGGAACTTCGCCAAGCCGATCATGGAAAAAAACCAAGCCTACCGGGATGCCGGCGGACACTTCATAACGCCGGTTCCACGCGTGGAAGTTTTTTAGAAAGGACCCCCTTATGCTGCCCTCCGACATTCAGGAAATCGCCGCCCGTCTCCGCGATGCCGCGCCCATGCTCGCCGGAAAACACGTGCTGATCACCGGTGGTCGCGGCTTTCTCGGCCGTTATTTCACCAAAACCATCGCCGCGCTGAATGAAGCCGGTCATATCAGCCCGCCGTGCCGGGTAACCGTGCTCGACAGCCTGATCACCGCCGGGCAAGACGGGAAGAATTACGAGGATGACGCGCACACCACCTTCGTGCCCCACGACATCATACTCCCTTTCCCCATGAAGGACCGCGTGGATTACATTCTGCATGCCGCCGGTATTGCCAGCCCGTTTTATTACCGGGCCTATCCATTAAAAACGCTCGAGGTGGCCACCCGGGGCACCCAGAACATGCTGGAAGTCGCCCGCGAACAGCGCGCCCGCATGCTCTTTTTCAGCTCCAGCGAAATCTACGGCGACCCCGATCCGCGGCACGTCCCCATCCAGGAAAGCTACCGCGGCAATGTCTCCTCCCAGGGTCCCCGCGCCTGCTACGACGAGAGCAAACGCCTCGGCGAAACCCTCTGTTATATCTATCATGAGCAATTTGGCGTTTCCGTAAGCACCGTCCGCCCGTTCAATGTCTACGGTCCCGGCATGCAGGAAAGCGACTACCGGGTGCTTCCGAACTTCGCCAACCGCATCAAGGCGGGAAGGCCCCTCAACATCTATGGCAAAGGCGACCAAACCCGAACCTTCTGCTACATCACCGATGCCGTGGTCGGATTCCTGCTCGCCCTGCTCAAAGGCGTGCCCGGCGAATCCTACAACATCGGCAATCCGGAACCCGAAGTCAGCATGCTGGACCTCGCCAAGCACCTCGAAATCGCCCTGGCCCGGAAAATTGACTATAACCTGATCGAATATCCGGACAGCTACCCGGCCGACGAACCCATGCGGCGCTGCCCGGATATCCGCAAAGCGCGTCTCCAACTCGGCTACGATCCAACCGTCGATCTCAACGAGGGATTGCGACGATTCTTTTCCTGGTCGGATACCGTGTATACCGGAAAACTCTAGTCCATGTCCCGACCCTTCCGCTTCGGTATCATCGGCGGGCGCTGGGGCGTTAATTTCCTCCGCACCATCGCCCGACGGCCCGAATGGACCGCGACGGTGGTCGCCCGGGCACGCGCACTGCCTCTGCCCGAACCGTTTCACGAGGTTCCGGTCACCATCGACTGGCGCGATCTGGTCCGGAACCGCGAGGAACTCGATGCCATCATCATCGCTTCACCGCCCGCCACCCACATCGAAATGGCGCGGTTCTTCATGGCGCACGGCCTGCCCTTGTTGATCGAGAAACCCCTGTGCCTCGATGCCGATGAAGCGCTCCGGTTGCAACAGCAAACCGCCGAGACCGGGGCCATTGTTTGGGTGGACCACACCCACCTGTTTCACCCCGCGTACCGCAAACTGAAAGCGCTGGCCCAAGGCGAGCATATTGTGCGCATACGTTCAAAAGCGGGAAACCACGGGCCGCTTCGACCGGATGTCGTCCCGTTGTGGGACTGGATGCCGCACGATCTGGCCATGATGCTGGATCTCGCCGATGCCGTGCCGGACGACCTGCTGGCCCGGCAACTGGCTTTCCGGCACGAACGCGAAGGTTATGCCCAAACCGTTGAAATTGAACTGAAGTTCACTTCGGGAATATCAACCTACAGCCGGGTGTCCAATCTGGACCCGGCGAAATCCCGCCTGCTGGCGGTGCGTACCGAACAGGCGGTCTACCGCTATGACGGATTGGCCATGCATTCCCTGACCCGCCTGGATCCGAACACCCCCGAATCCGAATGGTTTACCGCCTCCGGAGAGGTGTTACCGGTTCCGCCCATTACACCACTGGAAAATCTACTCGAGGAGTTCACCACCGCGGTACACGCAGGTGATACGGCCAACCGCTCGCTCGATCTCGGCGTAAGGGTCGTAGAAGGGCTTGCCCGGGCCGACCGGCAGATTCAAAAAGCATGAACCCTAGGCGTCGGGCGCGCCCGCCGCGGAAAGGGCCTCGCGGATAAAAACACCTTTCGCCTTGGTGTAGGCAGTCCGATCACCACCGGTATCCAAGATCAAACGCTGTTTCTCCGCCTCATACCGTTGCACCCAATCCGGATGAGCCCGCAGAAAGTCCCGGAACGTCAACCAGTCATGCCAGTGTTCGGAACCGGAAGCGACCACATGAAGGTGTAGCCGTGGCGGATCGCCCAGCGTAAAGAACTGGCGTCCCGGCAAGCCGTATTCGCCGTGTGCGGCATACCCCAGTTCGGCCAGCCGCGCGCGCAGCCCCGGATCGGCCGGATCGTCGTGAACAGTCGCCGCGAGATCGATCACCGGCTTCGCGGAGAGACCCGGTATGGCCGTGCTTCCGATGTGCGCGAGATCAAGAAAGACATGTAAGGCGCGCAGTTGCGTACATGCCTGTTCGGCGATAACCGGCCAACGCGCGTCCCAACGAACCAGCCTGAGGTCATGAAGCGACAAACCCGTCGCATCGTCCGGCTCAGGCATGAAATTCCCGGCCCTGCAAAACGGGCTTTACGTAGCCGGCCCGGATCACAAAGTCTCCGAATTTCTCGCCGGGTTCACGCTCCGCCGCGTAGCGATGAATCATCGGGGTCAATTCAGCCAGAATCTGCTCTTCGCCGATGTTTTCGCGATACATCTTGTTGAGCCGTTGGCCGAAAAATCCCGCGCCAAGGTAAAGGTTGTATTTGCCCGGGGCCTTGCCGACAAACCCGATTTCGCCTAGAAACGGCCGCGCGCAGCCGTTGGGGCAACCGGTCATCCGTATCACGATGGGATCGTGTTCCAGACCCGCGTCTTTCATCACCGCATCCAACTTATCGAGCAGGGTCGGCAAATAGCGTTCGCTTTCCGCCATGGCCAACGCACAGGTGGGAAACGCCACGCACGCCATCGAATTCAGACGTAACCCGGTTTGATGATGGGTGTCGGCGAGTTTGTATTTTTTCAAGAGCTTGTCGATGGCCGGCTTTTTCTTGGCCGAAACCCGGCCGATCACCAGATTCTGATTGCCGGTCAGCCGGAAATCGCCGTCATGAACCTTCGCGATTTCGCGCAGCCCGGTCATCATCGGATAGTCATCGGTGTCCAAAATCCGGCCGTTTTGAATAAACAAGGTATGAAACCACAGCCCCCCCTGACCCTCCACCCAACCATAGCGGTCGCCGGAATCTTCGAAGATATAAGGACGCGGCGGTTCAAGATTCCACCCCAACCGCTGATTCAACTCAAACCTCAACCAGTCAATGCCGCGGTCATCGATGGTGTATTTAAACCGTGCATGTTTCCGATTGGTCCGGTCGCCGAAATCGCGTTGAATTTTTACGATTTCCTCGGCCACTTGCAGCGTTTTTTCCTTGGGGCAGAATCCCAGCACGTCGGCCAGCCGGGGGTAGGTTTCCGGCTCACCGTGGGTCATGCCCATACCGCCCCCGACCGTTACGTTGAAACCGGCCAAACGGTCATGTTCCGCGATGGCAATAAACCCGAGATCGTTGGCGAAGATATCGACATCGTTGCTCGGGGGGATGGCCACCGCTGTTTTAAATTTGCGGGGCAGGTAATGTTTGCCGTAAATCGGCTCCTCATCCTTGCGGCTGGTCGCAACCAGTTCCTTGTCCAACCATATTTCGTGATAGGCGGTGGTCCGGGGCGTGAGGTGCTCGCTGATCCGGCGGGTGTACTCGTGAACCTCCTCGTGCAGGCGGGATTGTTCCGGATTTACATTGCACATGACATTGCGGTTCACGTCCCCGCAGGCAGCGATCGTATCCAGCAAGGCGGCATTGATCTCGGCCATGGTGGTTTTGAGATCCCGTTTGATAATCCCGTGAAACTGATAGGCCTGCCGGGTGGTCAGCCGGATGGTCCGGTTGCACCAGGTGTTGGCAATGCGGTCGACTTGCAGCCATTGCTGCGGCGTGCACACGCCTCCGGGCACCCGCACCCGCACCATGAATTGATAATGCGGTTCCAGCTTTTGTTTACGTCGCTCATCCCGAATGTCGCGGTCGTCCTGCTGGTAGATGCCGTGAAACTTGCAGAGTTGCGTGTCCGGTTCGGCCAGCGCCCCGGTCAGCGGATTATGCAAACTCTCCACCAGGGTTCCGCGCAGGTAGTTGCTGGCATCCTTGATGCGCTCGACTTCCACCCGCTTGCTTAATTCTTCCGGCGTGACTTCTTTCATGATTAATACACATCCCGCTGATAGCGTTTGTCTTTCTGCAGCAATTTAACGTATTCCTCGGCCTGCTCGCGATTAAGCGCCCCCTCGCTGGCCACCACCTGAATCAACGCCTCGTGAACGTCGTGCGCCATGCGTTTTTCATCACCGCAGACATAGAGGTATGCGCCGTCTTGCAGCCATTGATACAGATCGCGGCTCGTCTCGGCCATGCGGTGCTGCACGTAAACCTTATGCGCCTGATCGCGGGAAAATGCGACGTTCATCCGGGTGAGCAGGCCCGACTTCAAGTAGCGCAACCACTCGGCCTGATACAGGAAGTCGGTCATGAAATGCTGGTCGCCAAAGAAGAGCCAGTTCTTGCCGGTCGCGCCGATCGCTTCGCGTTCTTCGATAAATGCGCGAAACGGCGCAATTCCGGTTCCCGGACCAATCATGATGACGGGCGCCGAAGGATCGCCCGGCAGCTTGAAGTTGCTGTTGGCATCCACGTATACCGGAACCGTGCCGTCCTCGCCGATACGGTCGGCCAAATAAGTAGAGCACACGCCTTTGCGATTGCGCCCGAAGCTTTGATAACGCACCGCGGCGACGGTCAAATGCACCTCGTCCGGATGCTGCTTGAGGCTGGAGGCGATCGAATATAAACGCGGCGGCAACTTGCGCAGTCCCGAGACCAAGGCCTGCGGCTCCAGTTTTTTCACCGGGAAATCCGAAACCAGATCGACGATTTCACGTCCGTGCAGGTAGTCGTTAAGCGCTTGTTTGTTCTGATCGTCCAACAAGGCATCCAGCTTTTTGTGCTTCGCCAGGGCGGCGTAGTACTTCATGACCGGGCGGGTAATCGTGGTAATTTCAAGATGTCGGGAAAACGCCTCGCGCAAGGTCAGGGATTTTTCCTCGAAGGTCACCGTTTCATCGCCCTGGCATTTCAATGCGGCCAGCAGATCATCCACCACATCGGGTGCATTGACGGGATAAACCCCCAGCGCATCGCCGGGTTCATAGGCCAATCCCGATCCCTCCAGCGAGAGCTCGATGTGATGGGTTTCTTTATCCGATCCGCGCCCGTTCAGCACAATGTCTTCCAGTAACGCGGCCGGAAACGGATGTTTACGCGAATACGCGGACGACGGCGTTGCCGACAGAACCGGAAAGCTCCCGGACGGCGCGGACACTTCCACCCTACCGGCCAGCTCGGTAAGCGCGGCCTCCATCCATCGTTCGGCCGGGTCGTCGTAATCGACATCGCAATCCACCCGGGCAATCAGCCGTTTGGCTCCCAGTTCCTCCAGACGTTTGTCGAAGTCCACGCCCATCTTGCAGAAAAATTCATAGCTCGAATCGCCCAGTCCAAGCACGGCAAAGTCAGCCTGTTTCAGCGAAGGCGCCCGTTTGCTGTGGAGAAACTCATACATTTCCTTGGTATTGTCCGGCGGCTCCCCTTCCCCGTGCGTGCTGACGATCACCAATAAATGTTTTTCGGTTTTGAGCTGCGGCAATTTGTAGTCGCCCATTTTGCGTACCGCGGTTTTTAAGCCGCGTGACGCCGCCTTGTCATGAAGTTGCTGGGCCAGCTTTTCTCCGTTACCAGTCTGAGAACCAACCAGAATGGTGATGTCGGCCGGACCGCTTGCGCCGACGGAATGCGCTCCCGACATACCCGCCGAAACGGTCAAACCGCTTAAATACCCCCCAACCCATGCCAACTGCTGGGGGTTTAATGATGCCAAGCCCTGCTGAAGCAACCCGTACTGCTGCTCATTTAAGGGCGTCTGCTGTCGATCCGGTAACCATGAATTCATAAAGTCGTTTCGTTGTAATCCCGAGATCACCCGGGAACAATGAAAATCTAGCTTCCGGCTGTATCTCTACTAAATCTATCGGGATTGTTTAGTATAAATCAAAATGCGAGACAAGTAAAATGATGAAGATCAGGGCTGGGCCGGTCGAAAACCAAGCGCGGCGCCGTTAATACAATAACGTCGGCCAGTCGGTTTGGGGCCATCATCAAAAACATGCCCCAAATGGCCGCCGCAGCGGGCACAATGCACTTCTGTGCGGGCATAACCGATCAGGTAATCCGTCGTCGTTCCGATATTATTGGGATGGATGGGTTGGTAAAAACTCGGCCAGCCGGTTCCGGAATCAAATTTGTGATCCGAGACAAACAATTCCAATTCGCATCCCGCGCAGGTGTAGGTGCCTTGTCCCTTGTCCACCAGCATGCCACAGGTGAAGGGCCGCTCGGTTCCGTGCTGACGCATGATCCGAAACGCCTCCGCCGATAATACGCGTCGCCATTCCGCCTCTGAAAGCACAACGGTCTGAGTTTTAATCAAACCACCCGCGGTCGAATCATAGACTTCCAGGGTCTTGCTCATCGTGTTTTCCTCTCCAGCGCCCGCTCTCATGAGGATGAATAGCCCAAGCGCCGTCACTACCAGTAACGCGTATTTCATGCTGGAATGTACTGCTCCCCGCGGAAAATGACAAACCACTCCATGATGAATCGTAATGAAGCGGACGAATCGGGGGAACAAGTGGCGACCCCAACGGGATTCGAACCCGTGTTGCCAGGATGAAAACCTGAAGTCCTAGGCCTCTAGACGATGGGGTCACTAGCAAAGGCCGAACAAATTACCAGATTCCGGGGCGACTGCAACCTAAAAAGCAGGATTTTGTTATGCCTATCGCAACACTCCGTTTGCCATGAAATATCTCATTGATTTTGCTGATTTCGCGGCGGACGCGAAGATGGAGAACGAAGGACTTGGCAGGCCGAATGAGATCATTTGTGCTGGCCGGGAGGGGCAACCTATCGTTGCGCCCAATGGTCAGATCATGATCCGGACCAAGGGGGCGAGGCAGAACCGGGCTCAACATCGGCCGCAAGCATGCGCCCCTCAACCGCGCGCCTCATGGAGGCGCTACGACAACGGTTCCCGCTATCCCGTCAAAACCCGGAGTCTTGGAATGGCAAAAGAGCGGAAGCCTTTGTCAAACGTCACCATTTCCGCGCCCACGGTTTCCGCATAGGCGGCGAGCCAGGCATCGGTCCAAAGATTGGGCGTGGGTTCGCGGCCTCGCACCAATCGCAACCAGATCAGGTTGAGCCCCGGCGGCTCTTGATCACCAACCACGGCGCGAGCATCGCTCGTCAACATACTCAAAGCATCCCACGCTTTTTCCGGGGTGAGGATACCGTCGCCCATCAAGGTTCGATTCGTAAGCAAGCGCAACACACTCATGCGTGCCGGAAGGGTAAAATGCACGCTTTCATCGTCGCAATGCTCCCACCAGGCGGCGGCCGTTTTGCGATGCGGGTGTTGGGCCAGGATCAGCGGAAGCACGACGTTGCTATCAATGACCGAAGCCGGCATGGCGGGAGACCTCCTGCTTAACATCCTCGGCCGCCAAAGCCTCCGGTATCATACTCAAGATGGGCGCGTCGGCCGGAAGAATTACGGATGGCAATTCATGCCGTCGCGCCACATGGGAAGACGACCTGCCCTTCAGTTCATGGACCAGTGCGTCCGTCAACAACTCCCGGAAGGTGCAGTCCCGCTCCAGCGAAACCTGCTTGGCCATCCGAAAGATTTCATCAGGAATTTCAACTGTGGTTCTCATATGCGCATATTTATGCGCATACTAAGCACTAGTCAAGCATTGTTTCCCCAATCATGCGTTTCCCTGGTTCTGCCGAGCGAAGCCGAGTTGGCGGAGGACGCGAAGATGGAGGACGGAGAACGGAGAACGTGGCCGGCAGGCTGGATCATTTGTGCTGGCGGGGAGGGGCCGACTCTTGACCGCCGAAGCCTTGGCGAAGGTGGTTGTCGCGCCCCGATGATCAGATCTTGGGCCGGACCGAGGGGCGAGGCACAACCTGCCCCTCCATTTACCCCAAGCCGGCGGCGCGCAAAGCCGCTTCCGCTTTGGGTACATCTTCCGGAGTATCCACCCCCAAACCGGCTTCCTCCGTGGTGACTACCCGTATACGCCCGCCCAGATCCAGAGCACGCAACTGCTCGAGCTTTTCCGTAAGTTCAAGGACGCAAGGCGGGGTCTTAACCAGTTTGTCGAGAAACGCCCGCCGATAGGCGTAGATCCCGATATGACGCCAATGTTGGAGACCGGCGGGGGGATCGTGCTGATCGCGGAGAAAAGGAATTGGCGCGCGGGAAAAATACAGGGCGCGGCCATCCGCCGCCCAGACCGCCTTGACCACGGCGGGATTCTCCAAGTCGGCGGCATCGTGTATCGGACATACGGCGGTAGCCATATCCCAATCACCCTCACCGGTCATGACATTAGCCAGTTGATCAATCAACGCCGGATCAATCAGCGGTTCATCCCCTTGAATATTAATGACGATGTCCCCTTGCCGACCCGCCACCGCCTCGGCAATCCGGTCCGTACCCGATGGATGATCACTCCGCGTCATCACCGCAACCCCGCCAAAAGCTTCCACCGCCTGCACAATCCGGGAGTCATCGGTAGCCACGACGAGACCGTCAAGCCGGCGGGCGAGCCGCGCCCGCTCATACACCCATTGAACCAGCGGCTTGCCGCATATGGCGACCAGGCTTTTTCCGGGAAGTCGGGTGGAACCGTAACGAGCAGGGATAACACCTATTGTTTTCATAAAATACGCAACGTCCAACGTCTACTATTCAACGATCAACTTCAACACGCATGATGCTTAGTCCGGGCGAATTTCGACCTCGGCGGTGAGGCCGCCGCCCTCCTCCACTTTCAGCCGCTTGGAAACCACTTTTCCTTTGAGATGCCCGCCGGCATGAACCGTGATCAGGCCGGTGGCCTCAAGCTCCCCGTCAAACTCACCGGCCACATCGATGTCCCGGAATTTTGCGGGAACATCCGCGCGAACCTCCGCACCGGCCCGGATCAGGAGATCTTCAGCCTGAATGTTGGCCAGATTAAACTCCGCCCCCGGGGCAATTTCCAGTCGCCGGAAGGCCTTGATCGACCCGCCGGCATGTTTCCCTTCAAGAACGACGTCGCGGGCAGACAGGCTCCCGCCCGCCCACGTTCCCTCCGCCGTGATCCGCACCGCCCCCGCCGTCACGATGGAAATGTCGTGCGGCTTGTCGATCGTGTAATCCGTCTGGTTCAGAATCGTGCGGCATTTGGCGCAATACAACGTGCGTACTTTTCCGGCGATGGTGAACCGGTAGCCGCATTCGTAGCAGACGAATTCGTTTTTGGAGGGGACGGCGGTTTTGCCGATTTTGATCGAGGGTCCCGGCTTGCCATCGTCCGGAGGATCGGGCGGTTTTTCCGGAGGGGCTCGGGGCGGTCGTGGCGGCGGCGGGGCAGACCCGTGGTGATCGCGGACGTTTTTGACCGCCCGCACCACATCGAAACCGGACATCTCGCCGGCTTTTCCTTTAGCCGCCAAGGGAAACCATCCCGGTTAAGGGGGAGGAGGAAAATTAGCGACGGCCAAAAATGCCGCCAGCCGGATTTTCGGGCTTGGCATCGGGAGCCGCTGCGGCAGACGCTTCCGGCTTGGGCGCGGCGATTCCCGAACCGGACGGATTCACTTCCGAGCGGCCGATAAAGGTCACCCCATCCTCAACGGAAAGGCGCTTGGCCACGATATCACCGTGGACCTTGGCCGTGGACTTCATTTCGATTTTGTCCTTGGCGGTGATGTTGCCCTGAACCAGACCTTCGACGACAATCGAATTGACCGACAGGTTGCCTTTGATGGCGGCGCTTTTCCCGATGGAAGCATCGGCGGAACAAATTAGTTCGCCGTCCAACTTTCCTTCAATGCGCACGCCGCTGCTGCTTTTGATCGTGCCGATAATTTCCACATCGGCCGCAATCAATGATTTACTCTCTTGACCGTTACTCATGTCCTTGCTCCTTATTGATTCGGTTACCATCCAGTTTGAAAACCGTTGGATAGTGTTGCCACGAAGCGATGTCCGGGGCAAGCGGCGTTTAAGCAGCAAGGCTGAATCGGGCGCATCCTTGTTTGGCTGACTTTCGTGTGACATAGGCATCCTTACCTGTGCACGGATCTGAGCCATGCGGGAATCCGTCGGCGGGGAGTCGCTTGTCCCAGCGGGCCGCCAGCGGTGTTGTCGCGGGCGGCGCGGTCTTTAGACCAGCGCCACCCGCTCCGCCTTGCTGGCCGCCGGTCGCCGACGACCGGCTCGGTCCGCTGGATCAACCGGCTCCCCGGCCCCCTCGAAGCGCGGGGTCTACCCGACGGCTTCCCGCGGTAGCACATGTGCCTGCGGCACATAAAGAAGACGGGCTCCTTGCTCAATCCTTTTATAATCCTGATGGAATGCATGATGATAGAAATGGCATCAGTGAAGGAATCGGGGATGCGCCCGGCTGAATCTCCAGCCCGCCCGGCGTACTTTTTTTAAGCCCCCCTTGATGACCGGCCATTCTGTGTCATATTTGGCAATAGCATCGACATGATTACGAAATTATGAGTTAATAATGAGTTGCGGGGGAAATGAATGAAAACCACGGAAAACGGTCGTTTGTATCTGCATAAAAGCGCAGGCACACCCCAATCAGACCTTCGATTGTCCTACGATGGGGATTTTATGGTGGATGACGCTTACCGGGCGGAGCTCCCGGATATGCAGAATGCCACGGATGCCATTCAGGGGGCCAATGTGGCCATACAACGGGTCGGAATCTCGAATTTCCGCCTCCCGTTGGCATTCCCGACCCGGGACGGCCGGACGCTAACGCTGGAAACCGGCGTGACCGGATCGGTGTCATTGTCCCCCGGGCTCAAGGGCATCAACATGTCCCGGATCATGCGAACCTTCTACCAATTCAAGGATGAGCCCATGACCTTGGCCACCCTGAGCGAAGTTCTTCACGCCTACCGCCATCAGGTCGGCGGGTTGGAGGCATTCATTCAATTGACCTTCTCGTTTCCCATCCTCCAACCCAGCTTGCGTAGCGGCTTGGAAGGTTACCAGTATTACCGCGTGGTCTACAAAGCGGCGATGGACCGCCACGGTAAAACAAAAACCTTCATTCATTTCGACTTCGTTTATTCCTCGGCGTGTCCCTGCTCCGCTGAGTTATCCGAACACGCGCGGGATGTTCGCGGGGTCTATGCCATCCCCCACTCCCAGCGCAGCAAGGCCCGCATCATGGTGGAAGTCCGCGATGGCGAAATCCTGCCCATAGAAGACTTGCAGTTCCATTGCCGGGAAGCCTTGAAAACGGAAACGCAGGTCATGGTGAAGCGCGAAGACGAGCAGGCCTTTGCTGAACTGAACGGCGCACACATTAAATTCGTCGAGGACGCAGCCCGCTTGTTGTATGAGCAACTGAGCCGCGACCCGCGCATCAAAGATTTTGAAGTCGCTTGCGCACACCTCGAATCGCTGCACTCCCACGACGCGGTATCCGTTATTGCCAAGGGGGTGCCCGGCGGCTTTCGCGCGGACTTCTCCGACTTTGACGACCTGGTGTGCTGATCGCCGTATTCAACGTCACCGGTCGCGTTGAAGCCACACATCGGGTATGGTGTCACGGACCAGACGGTTACCGGCTATATTCAAATGGATATCATGGTTGATGTAAAGCCGTTGGGCGCTTGCGGTGAATGCGGGCAATAAATCCAAATAGGAAATTTGCCGTTCGTAGAGCGCTTGCTCTAGCAAGCGCTGAGGGCGCAGCCAATCAACAGTATTCGGATCACGACTCAACCGCCTGGCGACTTCCCCCTGGATGTCCGCATCAAATTGTTGTCGATCAGGAAGTAGCACGACACGAAACGCCACGCCGGCCCGACGGCAAATCGCATGCATGGCATCCAATGACGACAACACGAGATTAAATTGTCCCCGGAAGGATTGTTCGGTATCGACGTACGTCCTCGCATAGCGCGTCTGCGTCTGCATGTAGACTTCTCGCGTAAACGGCATCATATCATCGTCATAACGATAATTTTGCCGGATATCCTGTCCCTGATAAGTACGCGCCACCTTGGTTAGTCGATACACAAAGGTGATCAGGGCGGAACGCTCATACCATGATCGCCGGGCAAACATAAAGTCGTTGCCAGCGTATAAGAACACCCAAACGGCGTCAGGGCTAAAGCGCATGGCATCTTTTTCAAGAACGGCCAAATAATCCTCGGGTGACGCACCGATCACCCCAAAATTCATAAATCGGAATGATGGTGCGCGGTCCTCCAGTAAGACGCAAAAGCCGTACTCGTAAGGAATCATGCCAAATACAAAGCTGTCTCCGAGGACGGCTACCCGGTATTCGTCTGGAAATTTTTCCAAGGTAAACGGCCGATCCTTAAAACCGTCAGCATTCACGGGAAAACCGTAACTCAAATCTCCCGGACGAGCCTTGAGTTGATGATACCGGTTGGGGTGCCGCATCAAAACCGTTGGATGATAGTGCTGCGCCACACGCAAGGAAATTTCTCCGAGAAAAAACGTCAAGGCGATCGCAAACAACCATTTTTGGGGTTGAACGCGCTTAACGCTGAAATGCCCTACACGCACGCTTACCTTCCACGCCCGTGTCCAATTGCCAGGCATTCCGCCTCCTGAACCGTCAGTTCGTCCAAGCGGTCCACCACCCGATCCGCGGTCTTCAACTCATGAGCGGGGTGTGTCGTGGTTACGGCGACTACCGCCATGCCGGCCCGCCGGGCGGCCTCAATGCCGACCAAGGCATCCTCGAAGACGAGGGCCGCCCCACCGCCCAAAGCTTCCGCCGCCTTCAGAAAAATATCCGGTGCGGGTTTGCCATGGGTCACCGCGTCGCCCGACACAATCGCGGAAAAATACCCGCGTAATCCGATCCGGTCCAAGACGCAGTCGATGTTGGCCCGTTCGGTCGATGAAGCAATGGCGCACGGAATCCCCGAAGCGTGCAGCCGTTCCAACCAGACCCTTACGCCGGGTAGCGGGTCGAGCCCCATTTCCGCGACAAGTTCGCGGTAACGCGCCTCCTTGCTCGCGGCCAGACGCGTGATCGCCCCGGCATCGTGCGCCCAGCCCAACACCTCGGGAATAATGCGTTCGTTTTTCATCCCGAATCCCCGCCGAAAATGACCCTCCGGCAAAGGCAAATCGTACGCGCTCGCCATCCATTCCCAGCTCTTTTCGTGTAGAAGGGAGGAATCAATCACAACCCCATCCCAATCGAAAAGAGCAATCCAGGTTGTCCGCGATGATGTCATGGGAAATGTTCCATTCTTTTTTTGCCGGTTGGCGAGGTCTAGGTTATATTCATGAGATCAAGAGGAGTAAATCATGCACACGAACCGCCGCGACGCCATCAAAATGATTGCCCTGGGATCTTCCGCTCTAATCGCACAACCGTGGCGGGTTTTCGGCGAATCCGTTCCCGTTACCGCCGCCCTGAATGCCCGCTATCCGTTCCAATTAGCCGACCTGCCTTACGCCTACGATGCCGTGGAAGATGCCGTAGATGCTGAAACCATGCGCCTCCACCACTCGCGGCATCATGCCGCCTACGTCAACAACTTGAACCGGGCGTTGGAGCAACATTCCGAATGGCAGGGCGCCACCCTGCGCGAACTGCTGGAGCAACTGGACGCCTTGCCCGAGGCCATTCGCGAATCCGTGCGGAATAATGGCGGCGGCCATGCGAACCATGAATTGTTCTGGGCGCTCCTCGCACTGACGCCCGGCGCCCTACCCTCCGGTGAACTTGCCGAGCGGATCAACACCACATTTGGTTCGTGGGAAACCCTGCGCGATCAACTCCGGGGCGCCGCTCTTTCGGTATTCGGCAGCGGGTGGGCCTGGCTGTCCCTATCCGAGGGAGAACTACGGGTGGAAACCACCCCGAATCAGGACACCCCGATCATGTACGGGCGCCAACCGCTACTCGGCATCGATGTCTGGGAACATGCCTACTACCTGCGTTACCAGAACCGGCGGGCGGACTATGTCGATGCCGTTCTAAACCAAATCAACTGGGATGTCGTCAGCGCCGGACTCGATGCATGAATCCCGCCGACCTCCAATCCGAATTAACCGCCCTGGCCGCCGACCTGTCCATCGACGCACGCCTCAAACGCCATATCTTTTTATGCTGCGATCAGTCGGAACCCAAATGCTGCGACAAGGAAGCCGGACTGGCCGCCTGGAATTTCCTCAAGAAACGGCTTAACGAGCTTGGACTGGCCGGAGCGGGCGGTGTTTACCGCAGCAAGGTCAATTGCCTCCGCATCTGCGCGCACGGCCCCATTGCCTTGGTCTATCCCGATGGGGTCTGGTATCATTCCGCCACCCCCGAAGTCCTCGAACGGATCATTCAGGAACATCTGATCGGCGGACATGTGGTCGAAGCCTACTGCTTTGCCCGCCAACCGCTGACCGCCTCCTAATCACCGTGTAATCCTGAACAATTTAACACTGGCCGATGTCTCAAGATGCGATAGGATACGTCGCCAAGGAATCTCCGGCGCACCGGAAGGAAAAGGCGAACCAGTGATCAAGCAGTGGATAAATCGGATGAAGCACAAACAAAAATTGTTTTTCTCGCTCGGCATGTTGATGTTGTCGCTGGCCTGGGTGTTCAGCGATGTAGCCGCCTCCCGCAATACCGTAGTGCAGGAAGGCTCGCGCATGGCCCGGCTGCTCGCCAACAACCTTCCGCTGATGCACCTCAACAAAATCGAGTGGAACGATGAGCTGGCCGCCCGGGCGCTCGATCACTTCCTTGAGTCGCTCGATTTCGAAAAAGTCTTTTTCCTCGGTTCCGATATCGATGCGTTTCGCGCGGTGGCCAACCAACTGGACGACCAGGTGAAGCGCGGCGAACTCGCGTTTGCCCACGAGGTCTATGACATCTTCAAGCAGCGCGTCACCAACCGGGTGACCTTCGCCAAGGAACTGCTGAATGAGCCATTCGACTTTACCACCGAGGAACACTACGAGTGGAAACGCCGTCAAGCGACTTGGGCGCCGGATGAAGCGGCATGGGACGACCTCTGGCGCCGGCGCATCAAGCACCAATACCTGTCCCGGATGATCAACGCCGATTTCGGGTCGGAAGACGCCCTCGAGGAAACCGAGGAAGAACGCAGGTCCCATTCGGAAACGATAAACGCCACGCTCACCCCGGAGGAATTTGTTCGGCGCTCCCTCAAGCGGTATCAAACCGTCATCAAGGACAACGACGAAACCTGGGTCATCGAACGCTACCTGACCGCCTTCGCCAAGGCTTTTGACCCGCACACCGACTTCATGTCGCCAAACAACCTCGAAGATTTTGAAATCAACATGAAGCTCTCCCTGCAAGGCATCGGCGCCATGCTCAGCAACGAAGACGGCGCGGCCAAAGTTGAACGGCTCATTCCCGGCGGGCCCGCTGAACAAGATGGACGCCTCAAACCCGGCGACAAGATCATCGCCGTTGCCCAGGGCGACCAGGAAGCCGTCGATGTGCTGCACTGGCCGTTGTACCGCACGGTCCGCCTGATTCGCGGTGAAAAAGGCTCCAAGGTTGTTTTGACCGTCATCCCGGCCAGCGATCCCGGCGGAACCAGCGTGACCACCATCGACATCATCCGCGATGAAGTAAAGCTCGAGGAACAGGCGGCCAAAGGCGACATGCGCTCCGTGACCGATGATGAAGGCCAAACCAAGCAAATCGGCGTCATCACCCTTCCCGACTTTTATTCGGACTTCAAGGGCGGCGCCGACGGAGAAGCCCGGAGTTGCACCCGTGACGTCGAACGTATCCTGACCGACCTGCTGGACCAAGGCGCGCAAGGCATTGTGTTGGATCTCCGCAACAACGGGGGCGGATCGCTTTCCGAGGCGATCGACTTGACCGGGCTGTTTATCGATACCGGCCCGGTGGTTCAGGTGAGGGACCGTCGGCGCGTTCGCGCCCTGTACGATCGTGACCCACGGATTCTGTACGGCGGCCCGTTGGTCGTGCTGGTCAACCGCCTGAGCGCCTCCGCGTCGGAAATTGTCGCCGGTGCGCTCCAAGATTACGGACGGGCGATCATTGTCGGCGACTCCCGCACCCACGGTAAAGGCACGGTTCAAACATTGACGCCCCTAAGCTCGGCCAACCCGAAACTGGGATCGGTCAAGGTAACCACCGCCAGTTTTTACCGGATCGCCGGAGGTTCCACCCAACTGCGCGGCGTCATTCCCGACATCGTAATTCCCTCGTTTATGGAAACCATGGAAGTCGGGGAAGATCAACTGGTCAATGCCCTCCCCTACACCACCGTGCCCCAGATGGACTACCAAACCCTGCGGGATACCGCCCCGCTGGTCGCGCGGCTCGCTGAAAAATCCGAAGCCCGGCGCGCCGAAGACCCCCGGTTCCAGTCCTTTGATCACTTGCTCAACCGCTCCCGGGAACGCCAGCAAGCCGGCTCCATTTCGCTTAACCTGGAAGAACGCCAGGCCCTGGCCGCCGAAGAGAAGGAATTGCGGAAGTTGATTGATGAAATCAATCCGGAAACCGGGAAAAAGGATGACCTGATCCTGGGTGAAGCGCTCTTCATCGTGCGGGACCTCATCCGCATCGAAAAGGCTGAAGCCGTGGCGGGCGAGACGACCGCCCCGAAACCGGCGGCCGCCTCCCTGTAAAGGCGATTAAAAAAGGCTGTACGCCAAGGCCCCGATCACCGTGACGTCGTTGTTTTTACGACCCGGCGCAGGATCGCTGTCGTACGTGTTGTTAACCACCAGGCGAACATTCAGCTTTTCGCTTACCGGCGCCTCCACGCCGACTTCCGCAATCAGAAGGTAGACCTCGAAGTCGTCAATGTTGGGCAGGTATTCGGCCGTCTGCCAGAATTTGGCGGATGTGTTCATGGTCCGCTCATACCGCTCGGCAATACGCAGGGCGATATCGTCTTCGGTCTCTCCGGCTTTTTTCTCGGAAACCAGCGCGGGACCAACTTCCGCGGTCATGGTCGCCGCGTCCGACTTCATCAGGTAATAGCCCACCGACGGAGACACGATCAACCGGTAATCCAGGTCGGCGATATCATCGGTGGCGACACTGGCGACCAAGGCCCCATAGGTGCGTTCGGACACGAGGTATTGAAATTCCACGGCGGCCCTGCCGTTCTCCGTGGTTTTGTCGCCCTCGGTTTCCCCGTAAGCGCCATCAAGGGCCAGGCGCAAGGTCGAGCGGTCGCAAGGATGATGGGTAAGCCCAAAACCCAGGGTCACCATATTGTTTTCGGTGTTGCCGTCATTCACGGTAACGCCGAGGGCCAGCGACGCCTCCAGGGCCTTTGGTTCGGGAGCAGCCTCTTCGGCCATCACAACGGGAGCAGCCAACAGGGCCACGACGAATAGTGCACGGATTTGCATAGAATTTCCTTTCGTGTAGACCGGGCACACTAACAAAGCGGAGAAGCGACGGACAACATCATTTTATTCAAACGCGCATGAGCAGCGGGCACATCACTGACTCCTTGACCTCAGTCGCGCCGTCGACCGGCGCGATGCAGCATTTCCCGTTCCCGCGGGGTGAGGCGATGCAATCCCTCCTGACTGATCTTGTCCAGTATCCGGTCGATCTCCGCCTCGGTCGGCGCGGATGGAGCAGTCGGGCGGATGGAAAAATTCGTTCGCGGGCCCGGCGTCCGGTACATCATGCGAACGAATACGTAACCGGCCAGTCCGCCGGCCAGATGCGCCGCGTAGGCAATCCCGGTTCCACCGGGATTCAGCAGGTAGGCCAATTGCAGGAGACCAAACAACACCGCCATCAACCAGGCCGGCATGGTTACCGGCAGCACAAAAAACACCAACAGGGTCAACTGGCGATGGGGAAACAAACCGGCAAACGCCCCGATCAGCCCGAATACCCCTCCCGAAGCCCCCACGCAGATTCCTTCATAGGGCCAAGTCAATGCCAGCCAACCCAGTCCGCCCAAAATGGCGCTAAACATAAACAGCGCCAGAAACATCCGCACGCCGAGGCGCCGTTCCAGCTCCGGCCCGAGAAAAAAGAGACCCAACATGTTCAGCAGCAGGTGGAGCAAATTGCCGTGCAAAAAGGTGTAGGTCGCCAATTGCCACACAAAACCGTTCATCATCCCCTCCACCCCCAGTCCGAACAGCTTCATGAACGCCAGCGTAGTAGGGTCCGGCATCAGCCATTGGATCAGGTAAACGCCGGTACAGGCGATCATCAAGGACTTGACCGCCGGCGTAATCGATTGTGGATTCAGGTGCAACATGGCTATCGGAATAACCTATACCAACACGTTTGACAAATCCACCGCGATCTCCTACGTTTGACCGCTTGTTAGATCGCTGTTGGGCCGGTAGCTCAGTTGGTAGAGCACGAGCCTTTTAAGCTTGTGGTCGCGGGTTCGAGCCCCGCCCGGCTCACCATCAGCCCCCGGTTCATGACTGTTCGCCATCCCATTCGCGCCAAATTCGAGACCGGGCTTACCCGGTTGGCTTTTTCTATTCTACCCCGCCTGCCCCGTCCGGTGGTCGTTCGGCTGTCCCGGTTCTTCGGAGCTGCCGCATACCGGTTCAGCCGCAAATTGCGCCGCATCGGCCAAGCCAACCTCGACCTCGCGTTCGGCGACGGCAAAACCGCGACGGAAAAAAATCGCATCCTTCGCCATTCCTTTCAGTCATTCGCTCTCGTTCTGCTCGACACCTTCTGGTTCTCCCGCGACAGCGCCGCGCGTATCGCGCGCCACGTCCATTTTTCACCGAATTTCGATGTCCTGTTTCAACACAAACCTCACCTCTGCGTTACCGCGCACTACGGCAACTGGGAGGTATTGGGCATGGCGGTCACCGCCCGCGGATTTCCTCTTCATAGCGTGGCGAAACCACTCAAGAATCCGGAAGTCGACCGATTGTTCATTGATGCCCGGCGCCGCACCGGCCAGCAAATCATCCGGCGCGAAGGTGCGGTGCGCTCCATGTTCCGCATCCTGCAGGGAGGCGGAAAAATCGCACTGGTGCTGGATCAGAACACCCGCCTCTCCGAAGGAGGGCGGTTTTTCCCGTTCTTTGGCGTACCCGCCCTGGTTGCGGTGGCCCCCGCCGCCCTGGCCATCAAAACCCGAACCGACCTGTTCATCGGCATGCTCGCGCCGGATCGTTCCGGCGACTATCACGACCATCACGGCCAGGAAATCGCCATCGCCCCCTACCTCGAAGGCGATCCCGACACCGCCGCCGAAGCCCTGACCAGCCGCATCACCAACCAACTCGAAGTTTTTCTGCGGGAAAACCCCGACCATTGGTTATGGACCTACAAACGCTGGAAATACCGGCCCGAGGGCGAACCCGCCGACCGTTATCCGTTTTATGCTCGCGCCGCGCGCTGAATCCAGCGGCATGAACTGACGGCTTGAACCACGCCCGCGCCTCCGCCATAGTATAAAAGTTCCAAACCTTGGAAAACCAGGACGGAAAAAGTTCCAATCCTTGGAAAATCGGCATGGAGAACGCATCGTGAATTACACGGAACGGGCACGCGAGGTGCTGGCGATAGAAATCGAAGGGTTGCAAAAAGTCAGCGGCCGGCTCGGGGATGAATTTTCCCGGGCCATCGAATGCCTGCTGACCGCCTTATCACGGGGCAAGAAGATTGTCGTCACCGGAATCGGAAAAAACCTGCCGGTCGGCCAAAAAATCGCCGCCACCCTGACCAGTACCGGCAGCCCGGCGGTCTTTCTGCACGCCGGCGATGCGTTGCACGGTGAACTCGGCATCCTCAGCGACGGCGATATCGTGCTGGCCTTGAGCTTCAGCGGCGAGTCGGATGAATTGCGCGGCTTGATCCCGGCCATCAAGCGCAAAGACGTCACCTTGATTTCCCTCACCTGCTCCACCGACAACTTCCTCGCCCGTTGCTCGGATGTCGTGATTCCCATCGCCATTGATCGCGAAGCCTGTCCATTCAACATGGCGCCGACCACCAGCACCACCGCCACCCTCGCCGTGGGTGATGCGCTGGCCATGGTGCTGATAGAAGCCCGGGGATTCAAAAAAGAAGATTACGCCAAACTTCATCCCGGAGGGGCAATCGGCCGAACCCTGCTCCTCAAGGTCGCCGATATCATGCGCACGGGAGATCGCGTCGCCACGGTCAGCCCCGGACAAACCGTTTCCGATGCCGTACTGGCGATGACCGAAGCCCGCGCCGGATCGGTGGTGATCACCGATGACGAACACCGCGTCCTCGGCATCTTTACCGACGGGGATCTACGCCGTCATCTCAGTCAACCCGACCTGCCGAATCAGCGGATCGATACGGTCATGTCAACCCGGCCCATCGTGTTGAGCCCCGACCAATTGGCCGTCGAGGTGCTGGCCGTGTTTCAAAAACATAACGTGGATGACTTAATCGTGGCGGATTCCGAGCGCCGGCTCGCCGGCATGATCGACATTCAAGACCTGCCCAAATTTAAAATCCTATGATTATCGCTCCCACATCCATCGGGCGTCGAACGATTGCCGTCCTCGCCTGCCTCTTGGTGATTGGGTTATCCGGTTGCGACGACGATCTGGACCACCAACCGCCCGCCGGACAAGGCGCGGTCATCATCAACAACCAAACCGGTTCGGACATCCGGGTTTTTCTGGACGGCGAGGAACAACCGACCGTCCGGGCGTACCGCGACCGCGCCATCGATCGACCGCCCGGTGTGTACCGGCTTGTGCTTGACCAGCGCGGCGGAGACCGAACCTTCCGGGATGATATCGACGTCATTGCCAACCGTTTGACCGTAGTGGATGTCGCCACCGATCCGTTTCATGGCGCGCGTTACGATGTCGCGGTATTTTTCCGCAATCCGTGAGGTGAATGTCATGGCCCTTGATCAATACGGACGAAGCATCAATTACCTCCGCATCTCCCTGACCGACCAGTGCAACCTCCGCTGCCGCTACTGCATGACCGAAACCATGACCTTCCAGCCGCCGGAAGCGCTCATGCAAAACGATGAGGTCATCCGGCTGGCCCGGATCTTTACCGAGCTGGGCTTCCGGAAATTTCGCCTGACCGGCGGCGAACCGACGTTGCGCCACGAATTGGTACCTTTGGTGCGCGCGTTGGCCGGCATTCCCGGGGTACGGGACATCTCCATGACCACCAACGGCGTATTACTCAAGCACCTGGCCAAACCGCTGCGCGAGGCCGGATTGCATCGCCTGAATGTCAGCATCGACACCCTGGATCCGGCGCGATTTAAACTCATCACCCGATGGGGTAATTTTCAAGATGTCTGGAACGGCTTGATGATCGCCGAAGACCTCGGCTTCCCGATCAAGATCAATGCCGTTCCGGTGCGCGGGTTAAACGATAACGAAGATGTCATCGCCCTCGCCCGTCTCACCTTGGCGCATGCCTGGCAAGTGCGCTTTATCGAAATGATGCCCTTTGGCGTAACGTCGGAATTTCAGAAAGACCGCGTGGTCACCCAGGCCGAGTTGATGGCCGCGATCCAAAATGCCTTGGGCGCCCTGCATGTGCAACGCGACGGGCAATTGGACGGCGAGGCCCGGTGTTACCGCCTCGATCATGCACCCGGAGAAATCGGGTTTATCTCCTCGGTCAGCCAGCCGTTTTGTTCCGGCTGCAACCGCGCCCGCCTGACCGCCGACGGCGTGCTACGGCTGTGCCTGTTGCGCGACAAGGAATTGCCCCTGCTGCCCCTGCTTCGGGGCGGCGCCAATGATTTGGAAATGAAACAAATCATCGAAAGCGCCATCTGGTTCAAACCGTGGGGTCACGGCCTCGCCGAACACGTCATCCCGCGCAACCGCCTCATGTCCGAAATCGGCGGCTGAGCGACCGGAAATTCGCCATGCCGCTGTTGACTGTTATCGAAGCCGAACGCCTGATTCAGGAGGCAACGCCACCCTCCCCGCCCACTGAAATGGTGGTGTTAACCGAAGCGCTCGGGCGTGTGCTCGCCGAACCGGTCCTCGCCGATCGCGATTACCCGCCGATCAATCGGGCCACCATGGATGGCATCGCCGTCCACCGTGATGCCATCGCCCGCGGAACGAATCCCCTGACGGTGGAGTGCACCATACCCGCCGGAGTGCCCGCGCCGCGATTACGCGATCCTCGCAACGGTTGCGCGCGCATCATGACCGGCGCGGAAGTACCCGAAAATGCCGAAGGCATCGTCCCGGTCGAAGACGTCCGCGTGGAAAACGGATTCGCCCGGCTGGTGAGTCCGCTCGCCTTCACACCTGGCCAACACATTCATGCCAAAAGTATCGATCGCCGCCGCGGCGATCACTTGCTTGAGCCCGGCGCTTTTCTGGATGCACCGCGCATCGCGATTCTCGCTGCGGTGGGCCGCTCCCGTATTCGGGTCGCCCGGGCTCCGCGTTGCGCCGTAATAAGCAATGGAGACGAGATCGTGCCGATTGATCGTGAGGTCATCGCCCCCACCGAGGTGCGCGCCTCCAACCTTATCGCGCTGTGCGCTGGGTTAACCGCACTGGGAATCACCGAAATAGATGCCCGGCACCTTCCCGATGATCCCGGCGCTATCACCACAGCCATAACCGAGCAATTGGCCGTCCATGATGTGCTCCTGCTGAGCGGCGGCGTGTCTAAAGGCGCCTTTGACTACATCCCCTCCGCCTTGGCTGCTGCCGGCGCTCGCAACGTGTTTCATGGTGTTGCGCAAAAACCCGGCAAACCGCTTTGGTTTGGAAAAACCGACTCCTGCTTTGTCTTCGGCCTGCCCGGTAACCCGGTATCGACCCTCAGCGTTTTCCGTCGCTATGTCGCGCCGTTCATTATCCGGTGGATGGGCGGGAACCCCCCACTACCACGCGGTATTCAACTAAGTGGGGACATTCACCCGCATCCCCTTCTCACGCTGTTTATCCCGGTGCGTGTGGAAAGCGCCGCTTCCGGGCTTGATCGGGCAATTCCAGTGGAATACCACGGTTCAGGCGACTTCGCCGCCCTAAGCGACAGCAACGGTTTCATCGAAATGCCCCCGATAAGCCGGGAAATCGTTGCCAAATCGAGGATTTTCCCCTTTTATTCCTGGCACATATGAAACTCACGCATGTTGATGCTCAAAACCGCCCCGGCATGGTAGCGATTGGCGAAAAATCCGTCCCCCGCCGCACGGCCGAAGCCGTCGCGGAAATTGCCATTCCCCGCGTCCTCGCCGCACGTTTTAAAGACGGAGACTTGCCAAGTGTCAAAGGCCCGGTCTTTCACACTGCGATTATCGCCGGCACCCAGGCCGTCAAGGAAACCAGCCGCATCATTCCCTTTTGCCACCCGTTACCCATTGACTCCGCCCGCTTTGATATCAGCAAACGTGGACTTCGCATTATCATCCGTTGCCGGGTCAGCGCCGAATACAAAACCGGGGTCGAAATGGAAGCGCTCACCGGGGCATCCGTCGCTGCCTTGACCATCATCGACATGTGCAAGGCGGTCACGCACGCCATGGAAATTCGGTCGGTCCGGCTGTTGGAAAAAACCGGCGGAAAACGCACCATCAAGGCGTCATGATTACGGTCCGGATTGACTACGTCGCCATGCTCCGTGAACAGGCAGGTCGCGCCTCAGAAAGCCGGAACACCAACGCCGCCACCGCCGAGGCAGTCTATCGTGAAACCCAGGCCGCCTATACGTTCACCATCCCGGTCGCCGCGTTGCGTGTCGCCATCAACGACCGCATGGCGAATTGGACCGACCCGGTGCGCGACGGCGATCGCCTGGTATTTTTGCCCCCATCCTCCGGAGGTTGACCATGCTCACCGTTACCGACCAACCGATTGATACCACGGCCTTGCGCCGGGAATGCGCCCTGCACACGGCCGGCGCCCTGGTGATATTTGAAGGAGTGGTGCGCGATTTCCACCAAGCCCAAAAGGTCTTGCGCCTGGAATACGAAGCCAACCCAGCCCTCGCCGCCGCCGAATACGAATTGATTGTCCAGGAAGCATCGCGCATGTACCCGCTGTTGTGGACGCGGTGCGTTCACCGGGTTGGCTCGGCGTCACCCGGAGAAACCGCCGTCTGGCTCGGCGTGGCCACCGCGCATCGCGCCCAGGCCTTCGAGGCTTGCCGGTTCATCATAGACCAGATCAAGGAACGCCTGCCCGTCTGGAAAAAAGAATATTACGAAAACGGCGAATCCGGATGGATTAACGCCCCGTGATGCGCGGGTAAAAACCTCAAAACGCGCCAAAAAAGATACTGGTCATGGTCGTGACCGGCGAGGTTTCCCGGAGGTCATCAAACATCGCCCGGATTTCCGCCAGCGCCTTCATGATTTCATTGTAAAGCGCGTCGTCATTGACCAGTCGGCCCAGCGTGCCTTCGCCACGGCTTACCTTGGCCATCGCGTCGTTGATGGAGGCCAACGTACCCTTGAGATCGTTGTAGATGGTCTCATCAGCGGAAAGCAACTTGCCGATTGTTCCTTCCCCCCGGGACAGCCGGCCGCTGATCTCCTTCAAATCAGCGGCGACTTGCTTGAGATCGTCGTACACCGTCTCTTCAGTCAATAACTTCCCAATGCTCCCCTCGCCGCCGGCCAACCGGTCGGTAATGGTCTTGAGGTTCGTGGCGACATCCTTCAGCTCGACATACACCGCGTCATCTTTCAGCAACTTTCCAATGGTGCCTTCGCCTTTTTCCAGTCCTTCGGTAACCGACTTCAAATTCGCCAATGTCGCCTCCAGATTGCCGAGAATCCCGCCCTCCTCCAGCGATCCCCGGATTGCGGTTAGCGCCTCCGAAGCTTCTTCGAGAAAATCGACGGGAGCCCGGCCGACGATCACGGCGTCGGCGGAAAGCAGCGGGCCGTCCCGCGTTCCTTCGTAAATGGAAACGTATTTCCCGCCTAACACACTCGAGGGCTTGACTTGAATCTGGTAATCTTCCCGCAGTTGCACCCGGTATTTCAGGGTAAGCTTGACGTCAACGCCTTCCGGCCCGATGGCCAGTTCGCTGACCCGCCCGACGTCGACGCCCTGGACATAGACTTTATCGCCCCGGATCAGCCCGGTGACATTATCGAAACGAACCTGCATCTCGAAGCTTTTGGTAAAGATGTTGTCGTAACTCAATACGATGGTGAAAAGAATCAAGGCGCCGAGAATGGCGAATACGAAAAAGCCAACCGTCAGTTCGGTGGCCGCTTGGCTGATGTAGGATTTTTTCATGGTTGCGTACTTTCCTGTTCCCAGGCGCCCCGGGTGGTGATGTACTGCGATTCGAGAAAACTGCGCACCACCGGATGACGCGATTGAATAAACTGCTTTGGCGGCGACATTTCAACCATTTTGCCTTCATGCAGCATGGCAATGGTATCGCCGATGGACAAGGCGCTGTGAAGGTCATGGGTGACAACGATACTGGTAACCCCCAGCTCATCCCGGGTGTCCCGGATCAGCTTGTCGATCGTGCGCGAGGTCAGCGGATCGAGCCCGGAGGTCGGTTCGTCATATAAGACAATTTCCGGATCCCGCACGATCGCGCGGGCCAGCGACACCCGCTTGCGCATCCCCCCGGACAGGTCGGCCGGCATCTTGTCATAGGCTTCTTCAAGATGCACCAGCCGCATCTTGTCCCGGGCGATACCATTGATGTCTTCATCCGGTTTGCGGGTATGCTCGCGAAGTGGCAGGCCTACGTTTTCACCGGCGGACATCCAGGCCAACAACGCGCCGCTCTGAAATAGATAACCGAAACGCGCCCGGATACGTTCAAGCTCGGCGCCCCGCGCCTCACTGACGACATCATCCCCCACCCATACCCGCCCCGAGTCGGGGGTTAACAGCCGCACCATATGTTTTAGCGACACGCTCTTCCCCGCGCCGGATAAACCGACAATAATGAATATCTCCGATTTTTTGATTTCGAAGTTCACTCCGTCCAGGACCTTCTTGCTCCCGAAACGTTTCTCGACCTGTTCGAATCGGATCATAACGTGTAAAACAACCGGGTGACAATATAGCCGAGAATCAGGATGGTCAGGAAGGATATGATGACCGTACGCCGGGTTGCCTGACCGACCCCGACCGCGCCTTCTTTGGTCTGGAAGCCCTGGTGGCAGGCTACGGTGGTGATCACCACGCCAAAAATCAACGCCTTCAACAGACCCACGTAGAGGTCCTTGTTTTCAGCATATAGCCGGGCGTTGTCAAAGTAGGCGGTCATGGTGACCTCCAATTGGGTTGCTCCCACAATCGCCCCCCCGAATATCCCCACCATATTGGTGTACACGGTAAGCAGCGGCATCATGATCATCAAGGCGACCAACCGGGGCATCACCAAAAAGCGCACCGGATTAATCGACATGATTTCCAGCGCGGCGATTTCCTCGGAAACCGTCATGGTGCCCATTTGCGCGGCGATGGCCGAACCCACGCTCGCCGCAATGATCAGCGCGGTCATAAACGGCCCCATTTCCCGAAGCATGACCACGGTTACCGCCGTGCCGATGTTTTGCTGCAAACCAAAGCGGCGCAACTCAAGCCCGGTCTGCAAGGCCAGAATCATGCCGGTGAACATCCCGACCACGGTAATCACCCCGAGGCTCTTGATCCCGCCAACATACATCTGATGCAGGATTTCGTGGCGCGGGCGGCGCCGAAACATCCCGCCCATGTGCGCAAACGCCTCCATCAGCATCATCAACGCCCGTCCGGTGTTGCGGACGGTCAACAGCAGACGGCGTCCGGCCGAAGCGACCGGATTGACCGGCGGATCAAAAAATTCTGGTTCCCGTGTGATTATGGTGGTGACTCCTTCCCGATTCCAATGCGCACGAAATATAACAGGCGGATCGATTTTCGCGAACCTTTCCGCTCATATCCCACCAATCCTTTAAGCAGGTTCCAGGACCGCACGCTTTCCGACGCGGCTTCCTCCCGGGTTACGTCCACCAGCGGAAAAAGGGAAACGTACCGGTAATCGTCCCCCCGGCGTTGGTGGCGGAACACCCCCCAAAGCGCCTCGTGGTCCACATCCGCCCCGCGGGCCGAACGGGTATACAAGGACCAGAGAGGCGCCCAATTCCGCTCCACGGACGGCGTGTCGGCGAACGGCCACAGCTCCACCAGGCGCAGGTGGCTCGCCTCTTCCACCCGCCGGTACGAATACAAGGGCCAAAATTTATGCCGACGGGCCAGCACCTCGGGCGGAGCATCGGCGGCAGTTGCTCCGCTGGTATCCGCGCGCACCGCGGTGTGCGAAAAAAACGGGACGACCAAGACGCGCTCGACGGTTTGTCCCGGACGCCGGTCCCGCTCCGTCCAAAAGATCGGCCAGAGATAAAAGCGTGTATCGAGATCGTCGATCACTTTTTTCCCCCATAAGGGCCACAGGTAACGCTGGTCAATGCCCGCCCCCACCCGGCGCTGGTAAAACGGCCATGGCGCATAGGTGATGTTCATGTTTTCACCCCGGGTGAAACGGACCAGCGGTGGAACCACCCACCAGGTTTTTTCGGTGTCGAGGTCAAGACGCCCGTACAGCGGAAAGACCATGTGACCTTTTCCGTGGCCCTTCGGGTACTGGTAATGCACCTCCGTGTAGATCGGCCACAAAATGAACCGCTTGTCAAATTTATCGCGGTGCCGGTTTACCCCGTAAAACGGAAAAACGCGGGCGCGGTAAATGTGGTCCCGTTCACTTCGGGTCCGGGAAATAAACGGCCAAAGCACATTCACCGTGGACAGGTCGTTTAACGCACTGGTCGAGTACAACGGAAACAATACAAAGGAAATCTCGTCGCGACCGACAAAATCCTTGATCGTTCCACCGACGGGAAACAAGGCGCGGTAGGTCTTGCCTTCCGCGTCACGACCTTGAAAATAAAAGGGAATCAGCCAGGTCCGGTAGCGCTGCCCGGGATCGTTGGTGGTGTGATTGAACCCGAAGAAAAAAAGGTAACGCCACTGGTTTTCATCGCGTACGGTCCGACTGGTCGCCAGCGGCCAGACCACATCGGTCAGGGCTCGGTCGCGCGTTGGATCCTCGACCGTACTGTACAACGGGCGCACCGCATCCAGGCGCATACCGTCGCCGGATTCCGCCTGTTCGTAGAGGGGACCCAGGATTTTTAGCCGCCAGTCGCCGTTCACGTCTTGATGGCGGCTGATGAAGGGCCCGAAATCAAAACCGCTCCGGCGCCGGCTTGGTTCCGCCGGCTCGGCCATGGCCGAGCTCGCCATGACCAGGGCAAGCAAAAGCGCAGGAAGTAGCCGGGCGAAACGAAGGCCGCCGGGAAACATCTGGGGCGTGCTCAATTCCATCAAACCAACGACTTCCTGACCACGTCGGCCAATGAATAGGCCAGGCGGTCGGTCATTTCCTCGGTGGGTCCCTCAACCATAACCCGGCACATCGATTGCGTGCCGGAATACCGTACCAGTACACGGCCCTGGTCAGCCAATTCGTTCTCGGCATCACGAATTGCCGCGGTAAGCGGGGCCACGTCATCCAGGGGAGGCTTGCGCTTGACGTCTACATTGATCAACCGTTGAGGCGTCATCTGCATGATCGAGGCCAGCTCGGAAAGCGGCTGACCGGTACGCTGGCGCACCGCCAACAGTTGCAACGCGGATACGATCCCGTCGCCGGTGGTGTGATGACCCAGAAAAATCATGTGGCCGGAGGCCTCGCCGCCAATAATCGCATCCCGCTGCTTCATCGCCTCCAACACATACCGGTCGCCAACCTGTGCGGCCTCGTAGTCGATTCCCATCTGTTTGAAAGCCCGGTACAAGCCGAAATTAGCCATCACCGTGGTCACCACGAGGTTGTTTTTCAGCCTCCCCTGCTCCTTGAGGTGCTTGCCGCAAATCGCCAACACGTGATCGCCGGTCAGCTCGTTGCCTTTTTCATCCACCGCGATCACCCGATCGCCGTCGCCATCGAACGCCAGACCGACATCCGCCCGGGTCTCCAAAACTTTATACCGCAAGTCCTGGGTATGTTGAGAACCGCAATTCAGGTTGATATTCGCGCCGTTCGGCTTGTCATGAATCGCGATCACTTCCGCGCCCAACTCGGCGAACACGGTGGGCGCGATTTTGTAAGTGGCGCCGTTGGCGCAGTCCAAAACGATTTTTAATCCCTCAAGGCTCAGATCATCGGGAAATGAGTTTTTGCAAAAAACAATATACCGTCCGGCAGCGTCGTCGATACGTCGGGCCTTGCCGACTTCATCGGCGGTTGGCCGGATGTCCTTGATGCGTCCGGAGGTGATCAGCGCCTCGATTTCGTTTTCCTCGGCATCGGGCAGTTTGCAACCGGTGTGCGAAAAAATCTTAATGCCATTATCCTGGTAGGGATTGTGTGAGGCGGAGATCACCAGGCCGGCATCCGCCCGCATGCTGCGGGTGATGAAGGCAATACCCGGCGTGGGCATCGGACCGACCAGCAATACGTCCACGCCCATGGAACATATTCCGGCGGTCAAAGCATTTTCCAACATGTAACCGCTCACCCGCGTGTCCTTGCCGATCAGGATGGAATGCCGCCGCTGGTGGTGTTTCTTGCAGGCGTAGGCCGTGGCCCGGCCAATTTCCAACACCATCTCCACGGTCATCGGAGCGACATTCGCCACCCCCCGCACGCCATCAGTCCCAAATAAACGACCCATAATCCTATCCTTTCACAATTTCCAAAGCGAAACCGTCCGCGCCACCACCGCATCCAACCAGGTGGTACCTTCGGCCTTGATTTCCGGCGGGGTTGCGCTTACCCAATGCAGATAGTCCGTACCGACCAGAACCGAAGCCGTCGGCAAACGCGCCAGCAATGCGTCCGGACAAGGGAGCTCGTCACCGTCTTGCGTCAGCCCCTGTAATATCGACGGCCATTGATCGATCAAAACCTGCTGTTGCCGCATGGCCTCCGTCCCACGGCTATCCGTCCGCACGCGAAGGCGAGCCAGCGACTCCGGCAGCTTGGCCACCACCTCGCCCAACCGCTTGACGCGTTCTTCAATCAACGCGTCCAGCGCCTTCAAGGCGCCGGCATGAAGCGCTTGGCGCACGGCGTTTTCAACCATAAACGGTTTGCGCACGACGGTGTACCAGGCCCGTAACGCGCGCAGATTTCCAATATAGTTCAGATTATTCCGCACCAGCCGGTCGATCCGGCCGTAGGCCTTGCCGTCATAGGCCTGCGCGCCCGGTGCTGGTGGTTCTGCCACCACCAGTTGACCCGCCTCGGTGATATCACGGCGTATGATCTGCCCGGCCGGAATCACCGTGCCGAATGCAATGCGGGCCGGACCGACCAGGCCCCCTTGCCCGCCTAGAAATATCGGAGGCTGATCCAACCAAATCCCGCGCGGCGCATCCCCGATCAACGAACCGGTGGCTTTGTCCTGATGCGGCGTGAAATTGAAATGAATGTAGGATGAGCCGACTTCGCTGTGGTTTTTCCGGTTGGTTCCACCGGCCATCAGACAATCGCAAAAGTTAACCAGACTGCCCAGGGTGACGTAAGGAAGCAATACGGTTTGCTTTAACCCCACGGCATGCGCACCGCCCGCTTGCTCCTCGATCAAACAACCGGGACGAACGTGCGCGGCCCCGCCCATGGACGAACCATCCAGGAAAACCGAACCCTCAAAATAACCGGACGCCAAATGCACCTCACGCCCCACCTGGCAATTCATCACCACCGCCGGACCTTCACGGCCAATGATCGCACCGGCATCAATCACCGTTCGCGCGCCCTCAATCCGGCAACCCGCATGTAACACCGCCCCCGGGGCGATGTGGCCGGGGTCAATATCGGGCGATATCCACACCGTATTCGGTTGAGGAATCACCACACCCTTTTTGATCAATTGTTCAACCAGTAAAGCGGACACGACTTCTCCTATTTCAATAGCATGCCAATCACCACGCCCAGCGCCGTCGCGCCCAAGATCACCATCGAGGTTGCCGCCCGAAGCTCAAACAACACCAGATTCACCGAGGTCTTGCCCCCGGTCATCAGCAGCACCACGATAAGCAGACCGATTAAAACCAACGCCGTCAAAATGGAACGCTTCATAGCCACTCCTTGATATACTTTTCTTTCAGCAAGCGCCAGAAAACGACCAGAAATGCGGTCAGGGGAATGGCCAATATCATGCCGAGCAAGCCGTTGAACGCCGTCCCCCAAAACAACAACGCGAAAATGATCGCCATCGGATGAAGCCCGGTGCTTTTCCCCATAATGCGCGGGGTCAGGATGTAGCTCTCGATCACTTGGACCGCAACAAACACGACGCCCACGGCAATCAACAAATCCAAACCCCCCGTGGGATGAAACCACGCCAGGGGAATCCCCACCGCCAAGCCGATGATATTACCGAGATACGGCACGATATTCATGAGGCCAAGCAACAGCCCCAGTATCACCCCGTAGGGCAACCCCGCGACGGCAAATCCTACCGCGAACAACAGGCCCTGGGCCAGGGCGATAATGACTTGATTGCGGAAAAAGGAAACGAGGATGCCGACAAATTCATTCACCAAATAAAGAACATGTTCCCGGGTCTCCGGTTTCAGAAAAGGCAAATAGCCGCCCAGCCTGCTCGATCCGGGCAGCGGAGCTTGAATCATGTAGGCAAAATAAATCGGCAATACCACCCAGCCGATCATCCCGGCCGCCGACCGGAAGACTGCTGCGCCGGTGGAAAAGAAGCCCTGGCCCAGCGCCGCCGCCGAACCCAACAACGCATCCTGGCGCTCCCGCAACATCGGCATCAGCCGCTCGCCAAGGTGATAGCGATCCATCCAAGCCTGGATGACCGGCAACCGCTCGCGGAACAACACCTGAACATTTTCAATCCAAACCGGTACTTCGGCGAGAAAAGCGGAAATCTGCCCGAGAATGATGACCCCGAAGTAATACCCCACGAACACCACCGGAACAACCAGCGACACCATCACCACGGTCACCGCGGCCGGCGTATTACGAAGCAGCTTGCGCCACCAGCTATAATAGGGGCGCAACAAGGTCGCCAGCATGGCCGCCACGGCCAACGGTAAAAAGACTCCGGAGAAATAGCGGAAAAAATCGAGTATCAGGGTAATCAGCCACAAAACGATCACCGCCATCGCCACCAAACTGATGGTGGTCAATGCGGCGGCAATTATCCGCTTCTGACCCTCGGTAAAGGCCGTGGAAATCATGGTCCCAGTATAGACAAGCGCGCCCTGATTGAAACAAAAAAGCCCGAAGTCAGCCCGGAAAAACATTTTTCGCCGCCCGCAACGCGGCGAAGACGTCCACCGCGGAAGCCGACGCCAACCCCAGCGCACGTCGAATCGATGGCTCGTCGGTACGCAAAAATGGATTGGTCGCCTTTTCCTCCGCCATGGTGGAAGGCGCCCCGTAGTCACCATGCAGCAGCCGTTGCTCGACCTCGGTTCGTCGGCGGGCAATTGCCGGATTATCGGGTTCCATGGCAGCGGCGAAAGCCAGGTTGGACAACGTGTACTCGTGGCCGAAATATACCAGCGTCGACTCCGGTAGCGTGGCCAGCCGTTGCAGGGAATGCCACAGGACGGGCGCAACATCACCGGCCAGTCGACCGCAGCCCGCCCCGAACAGGCAGTCCCCCGAAAAAAGCCAACCCGGCCGGGGAAAATAGTACGCCACATGCGGAAACGCGTGGCCCGGTGTAGCCATGACCTGAACATCCAGGCCGTTCCATGCGTAGGGCTCATCCAACGTGAACGCCTGATCAAGCGGCCACGGCGCGGGAAGCGGCCCGCCGAGAGTCACCTGAAACTGTTTGCGCAGCGCTGAAACACCACCGATGTGATCGTGGTGATAATGCGTCAACACGACCAGGACGGACTCGGGCGCATACCGCTTCAAAACCGCCGAAACCGGTCCCGCATCACCGGGATCAATGACCAATGCCTGATTTTCGTAAAACAGGACAAAGGCGTAATTGTCGGAAAGACAAGGTACCACGTGAAGGCTGGGCGCTTTCATATCGGATAATTTCTATCATGCCGCGATGACGGATGCTCGCATAAACGAAGCAGGACGCCTCATGATCGGGACCCCGAAAACCGCCATCATGTCCGAATCGCGAAGAACGCTTGCGCCCTTCCGCTTCCGCCGCTATCACTTTCCTATTCAGGAGTCAAAACACATGGCCAAACGCACAGCTCAAGCCGCCGAAACGGCGGAATCCATGGCCCGCCGCCAGCGGGATATTTCCGTTTCCGAATTTTTCCTTAAAAACCGACATTTATTGGGCTTCGACAGCCCCCGTCGCGCCTTGATGACTGCGGTCAAGGAGGCCGTGGACAATTCGCTCGATGCTTGCGAGGAAGCCGGAATTGTGCCGGAAATCATGGTCGAGCTGCACCAAACCGGCGACAATCGTTTCCGGGTCACCGTTACCGACAATGGTCCCGGCATCGTCAAAGCCCAGATCCCGAAAATCTTCGCCAAGCTGCTCTACGGCTCCAAATTTCATCGGCTGCGGATGTCGCGCGGCCAACAAGGGATCGGCATCAGCGCCGCCGGAATGTACAGCCAATTAACCACCGGGGCGGCCACCGTCATCCGCTCCCGGACCAAAAACCAACCGAATGCCCACCAGATCACCGTCCAACTGGATACCCGGCAAAACAAACCTACGATTCTTAATGATACCGGTATCGACTGGCAACCCCTCTTCCCGGGGCCGACGAATGCCCAAGGCCAGGCAGTCGAAACGGTGGCCTACAAACACGGCACTTCGGTTACCATGGAAATGGAGGCGGCCTACGTGCGCGGCAAGTTATCAGTGGATGAATTTCTCAAACAATGCGCCATCGTCAATCCGCACTTAACCCTTCACTATGCCGTAACCTTGAAAAAGCCGGCCAAGGGGGAAACCGAAACCGATGCAACGACCGACGCGTTCACGATGACCTTTCCGCGTGCGGTACGGAAACTGCCGCCGCCATCCATCGAAATCATGCCGCACCCGCACGGCGTGGAATTGGGCATGCTGATGCAAATGCTCAAGGATACCGAAAGCCGGACGGTCCGCTCCGCGCTCGCCGCCGATTTTTCGCGGGTCAGCACGCAAACGGCGCTGGATGTTTGCCAACGGGCCGGAGTCGAACCGGCGGCCAAACCGGGCAAACTAAATCCCGCGGAAATCGATGCGTTGTACAAAACCTTGCAAGCCACGAAACTGATGCGCCCCCCCACGGACTGCCTCGCACCAATCGGCGAGGAGGAAATCGTTGCCGGACTTAAGAAGGAAATCGAAGCGGATTTTTACACCGCACTGACCCGCGACCCCACCGTGTACCGGGGCAACCCGTTCCAGATTGAAGTCGGCATGGCGTACGCCAAGCCCAAGACGGACGAGGAATTATCCGCCGAGAACCCGGTGCGACTCTTGCGCTTTGCCAACCGGGTTCCCCTACTCTACATGGCCGGCGCGTGCGCGATCACCCGGGCAATGATCGGCGTGAACTGGAAAGCGTACGGGCTTACCCAACCGCGAGGCGCGCTCCCGCTGGGTCCGGTGGTCATCACCGTACATATGGCCAGCGTATGGGTGCCCTTCACCAGTGAAAGCAAGGACGCCATTGCCAATTATCCCGAAATCATCCAGGAAATCACCTTGGCGCTTCAGGAGTGCGGCCGCCGCCTTTCCGTCAACATCAGCCGCCGCAAACGGGAAGCCGAAGCCGACCGCAAACGCGGGTACATAGAAAAATACATTCCCCACCTCGCCACGGGACTGAAGGATATTTTGAGTTTGAGCGACAAGGATAAAAGCAAAATCGAGGTCGACCTGAAAAGCATGCTGGAAAAGACGCATCTGGAGGTGTGA
>CALMYG010000183.1 GCA_937873455.1 uncultured Verrucomicrobiota bacterium | reverse complement strand
GGCGCGGGCGTTATGGTTTCTGATTGGCCTCAACACGTGACGTTGATCTATGCGAATGTTGCGTGGGAGCCCGCTTGGTGGCCGGTGGGGGGAATCAGACGCCACCGCTACAACCGGTCATTGCAACGTATTCCGGGATTGGCTATTTTTAGCAGGGTGGAAATCAGGAGGTGATATGAATTGTGTCCGTTGCAAATCGACGATGAGGAAGGTTCCGAGGGACAATGTTCTGGTGGACCGGTGTCCGGAGTGCGGGGGCATCTGGCTGGATGCCGGCGAATTGGAAATGCTGGAAAGCGGCGTCGGTCACGACCGGGCCGTATTGCTGCACCAGGCGCGTAAGGAAATCATGCTGGAGGCGAAGCGCTTGGTCTCGGTGGTGGGGATGTGTCCGAAATGCGAACGCGACCGGCTCCAAGTCGTGAAACGCCGGGGCGTGGAGCTGGATGTATGCGATGATTGCGGCGGCATCTTTTTCGACGAACATGAATTGGAGCAGATGCTCGAACATAAATCCGAATCCTTTTTCTCGTCGCTTCTGGCGTTGGTAAGGACATAGTTTTGTGATCGGTTGACAGGCCCGATCATGACCGGTGCGTTTTGTCCGCCTATAGCGCGTGAAGGCGGCGAATATTGTTGCAAATCACAATTGCGATGTTAAATTGCAAGAGATGAAGGTTCGTTCAATTACCGCACGCCTCAGGGAAATGCTTCGGCACTATCCAGCCGCTGCGTTGGTCGGTCCACGCCAGTGCGGGAAAACCACCTTGGCAAAATCGTTGGGTGGTTCCTATTTTGATTTGGAAGACGAGGCGGATATCCTCAAGCTCGATCTCTCGTGGGATCGGTTAATGGAGGAACAATCGTTGATTGTTCTGGATGAAGCGCAGTCGTATCCGGCAGTTTTCAAGCGTATGCGCTCCACCATCGACCGGCGGCGAGGTGAAGTGGGGCGTTTCCTGATCTTGGGGTCTGTCGCCCCGGCGCTGATGCGCGAGGTGTCGGAATCCATGGCGGGTCGCCTTGCTTTGATCGAGCTCGCCCCGTTTTCTCTCGATGAAGTTGGCCCGGCCATGCTGGATGCTTTGTGGCTTTACGGAGGTTTTCCCGACGGTGGCGTGCTGGAAGCGAATGTCCGTCCGGGATGGCACAAAAACTACCTGACGCTCCTCGCTCAGCGTGATCTGCCCACTTGGGGCCTTCCCGCCAAACCGCAGATGACCGAACGCTTATTCCGCATGCTGGCGGTTGCTCATGGGACGCCGTGGAATGCCAGTGCGATCGGTCAGAGTCTGGGGCTGAACTACCAGACGGTGAACAGCTATATGGATTATTTAGAAGGGGCATTCCTCGTGCGTCGCCTTCACCCCTTTCACGCCAACATCAGGAAGCGCCTCGTGAAAAGTCCCAAGTTTTATTGGCGGGATAGCGGTCTGTTGCATGCGTTGCTGGGTGTTTCGACCAGGGATGCTTTGTTGTCGCAACCTTGGGTTGGCGCTAGCTGGGAGGGCTTCGTCATCCAGCAGGCGCTTGCGCGTTTGAGCGCTCTGGGCATTGATTTCACCCCGCATTATGTAAGGACATCCGATCAGTACGAGATTGACCTTTTACTTGATTTCGGCACGGAGCGCTGGGCGTGTGAAATCAAACTCACCACGGTTCCAACCGCCGATGATCTGGCGCGACTGAAAAAAGTAGCGGACATGATTGGCGTCGGACGGAAAATCATGGTTTCCCGCACATTGGATTCGCGGGATGAAGGCGATTGCGCTTCCGTTAACCTCGATTGTTTTCTTTCGCTGCTGAAGCAAGGCCCCCGATCGCGGTTATCGGGTTGAGGGTGATCTTACCAGCCGACTCCCCGAATCCCGCGAAGCACAGGATGTACCCGGCGGTTTCGCCGACCGCGGAGGGTCGGCCTACATCGCGGAAGATCGGGGGGGCGGAATGAAGGCGATCTTGCCGATGCCTCGGGGAAAAGCTGGCGCGATGGGCCGTCTATGCTAGATTATTTTCATGACACCGTCGCAGCATGATTCCGGGGCCAACGACCGTTTGGGGTCGTCGTTTTTGTGGCTGAACTGGACGCAGTTCCAAGGCGCGCTGAACGACAACATCTTCAAGCTGTTGGTGACGTTTTTCCTGATCCGCAACCTCGGCGCGGACAAGGCGTCGATGTTGAGCGGGTTGGGGGGCATCAT
>CALMYG010000182.1 GCA_937873455.1 uncultured Verrucomicrobiota bacterium | reverse complement strand
GCCAGATCAATCACCTGCCGACAAGTGCCCCCCCCAGACGGTGCCTCAACATAAGGCTGCACATTGTGGATCTTGCTCATTCGTCTTCCTGCCGAACGAAAAGCCGCAGAGCTGCCCGCTTCGGGCATGCTCTGGCGGCACATGTTGTGCTCCTCGATCTATCCCTTCGGTTTGACTCCTTTTCAGTCTTCCTGATGCTTGACCGGCGTAGCCCTCATGCATCATGACCACCGACTGTGGTTATCCTAGCCCCCTAGCCGCTTCAAATCGAGCACGAGTTCACGGATCCCTGACCGCTTGACGAGCCCCATCAGCTTCACCGGCCGACTGAACCAAAACCCTTGTCCGCTTCACGCGAAATTGTACAGACACTGGACAACTACCCACGAGCCTTGTCCACACCCTGGACAATTTTAACCTAAAGCTGTCCAGACTCTGGACAATTTTTCACAAGCACTTTCCAGACACTGGACAAACTGAGTGAATTGTCCTGTCAGATACACAACCGTCAACTTCTAGACGGCCTGATGGCCGCTCAAGTGCTACGTCTACTTCTCCGAATACCCGTTGACTCACCAGTCATCGTCATGGAGCACAACGCCAAGCCGCAGAGCCGCCCGCTTCGGGCGTGCTTCTGGCGGCGCTTGTTCGGCTTTTCACCTTTTCCTACTCCGTTTCAACCAGCAGACACCATGACCACCTTGGGCCTGCATCGTGTGTATTGGCAACCACTGCATCGTTCGCCATTTCAGACGTCGTTATGACTTCAACACTTTTACCCCTTCAAGAGGGCCGCCGTATCGGCGGACCTCTTGTCGTAATTTATCACTGACTACGTCTCTTTAAATCATTCTCGCGGATAGATTTTGACGGTGAGACAACATCACCAGGCTTGACCAGAGCAACCACCTGCCGACCCCAGAGATCCAGGCCGTCACGCGGCTTGCCTAACGACGATCCGGCAGGTTTACATGTCCCATCCACTTTAATTTGAGCACTGTCGATTGAGCTCATACGTCTTCCTGCCGAACAACCGCCATGAGGGACGCGGTGACCGCGGCCCTCCTCGATGGACATGTTCGGCATAGTTATATTTCAGTTAATGTTTAGTCTGTAAAAATAAACAAGATGGTCGGTATTATTGTAAAACAAATATAATTCGCCCATTCCTAATATGCCGTGACCGATGGGAAATAAATCAACTCGCTCGACTGGCTCTTGCATTTTGTCCTCAGCCCATTGGGCCCACCAATATATATCTAGTTTATGCTTCACCGAATCTGTCCATCCATCAATAGGGCGTATAGCGCTAGCGAATATACTAAATGAGAAGGATTCAACGGTTGATGTAGCTTCTGCTCTAGTCATTCCCGGGTGAAGCGCGTCTAAAACCTTGAAATCATTTGTTGCGCAGCCGGATAATGAGAGTGCCAACGTTACAATGAAAATGTGTTTGTACGAATTCATTTTTGCCGAACGAATAGCCGCAGAGCTGCCCGCTTCGGGCATGCTCTGGCGGCACATGTTGTGCTCCTCGATCTATCCCTTCGGTTTGACTCCTTTTCAGTCTTCCTGATGCTTGACCGGCGTAGCCCTCATGCATCATGACCACCGACTGTGGTTATCCTAGCCCCCTAGCCGCTTCAAATCGAGCACGAGTTCACGGATCCCTGACCGCTTGACGGGCCCCATCAGCTTCACCGGCCGACTGAACCAAAACCGCTGTCCGCTTCACGCGAAATTGTACAGACACTGGACAACTACCCACGAGCCTTGTCCACACCCTGGACAATTTTCACCCAAAGCTGTCCATACTCTGGACAATTTGTCTGTGGCACCATACAGACACTGGACAAATTGTGTGGTTTAGCCCGCTAGACACAAAATCGTGTTCTTCTAGCCGACCCAATGGCCGACCAAGTGCTTCGTCACTTCATCGAATGCCCGTTGACTCACCAACCATCCTCATGGAGCACAACGACAAGGCTGTGGGGCGCGAGTCTTCGAGCGTCCCCACGAGCCTCTTGTTCGCATCTGCATTTATTGCTTGAGACTTCCGGTGTCGTATTTATTGCCTCTTCTTATTGAAGTCTTTCCAGATGTAATATGCGGCAACCCAAAGAAGAAATGAACCAGGTCCTAGAACAAATGGCGCTGTTACTACAAACACCGCCGCTATTGCCATGCCGATGTAGAAATATATTTCGAAAGCTTTAAACGCGACATCACCCAGCTTCTGCAATACATTTGTGGTAAAATCATCGAACGACATCGCTGCATATGTACTTGCTTGTGACTCAGCAGCCTTTTGCCAAGAGCCAATATCCGCATTGTTGTTAGTAATGTTGGGCTCACCATTCGATCTATTACCAAATATCATCAAGTCATAAGCATTTCTTTTTGCGGGATCAATCAAGATGTTGTAAGCCGTATAGATAGCGCAAAACATTTCGCGTGCATTATTTTCCTTGTTTATATCTGGATGGTAACATTTTGCTAATCTACGGAATTCACGCTTAATGTCGGCCGGACTTGCGTTGGTCGGTAGCGTCAGTGTCTCGTAGTATGTTTTAGTCATACCGTCGCCAATTTATAAAATAAAGTAGATGGGCATGTTTATTAAAACAACTGACCCAATAGCCAAATAATAAATAACAAACCGAACCATCCCGCAAATACGACAAAAGTTTTATTGCCATCGCCCTTCAATGTGCTGTTGCCGATTCGATATGACGACTGATCAGCCTCCTTGGTTCCCGGCTTAAACAATTTGAACAAAAGCCAGAATGTGAAAATGAAACCCGCTATTACCACGAGTGGATTATTCTGCATTTACGACCTCCTTGTTTGTCGGTGTATGTTTGTTTCACTTAGGTACTAGTCCATATGACATCGCCTGATTTTCCTTGGTCAATGTCATCTAGTAGTTTAATAAATGCTTCACGGTCTGGTTGACAATGGGAGTTGATTGTTTGGTGGCCTTTGACCAGGACGAGGCGTAAAACGATTGGCTTGACGGCTCCCTTGCCAATAACGAAGCATCTATCCGGTGACTTAAGCAATCCAACAAAATATGGAGAATATACGGGGCCTGCTGATTCGACTGTCGGAAAAGTTATAACACAGTAAGGCGTTCCCGAGGAAAGATCTCCATTTATTGTCGAAAAGCCCTCGACGAGCTTTAGGAGGTTAACGGCATTGAAATCTTCTTTTGAGCGGAATGTATCAGGAGATCCGCTTTTCAGCATAGTCATTAATAGCAATTCCATAATAATGGATTGCGGGTCGCTGAGCAACGACTGAAATAACTCGGTTGAATTTGCATAAAACTTATTTGGCAGATCACTATACGCCATGCGATAATACATCATCGATACCGGTTGCTGCACCTTTAGTAATTCTTGCACAAGCTCGTCGGCTAATTCTTTGAATTCTTCCCTCTGCAACAATATTGTCATAGCTTTGTCTATATCGTTCATATATGTCCTATGTTTATTCCGTGTATGTTATTACCACTCCTCGATCATGCATCAGTAGGTCAACTTGAGTAATTTCATCATCTGGACTAATATGAAGCATAATCCCGTATGATTCAAACGGTGTTCCCATTTGGTCATAACCGAAACCGCGCATTTCTATTGAACCACTACCCCTCTTTAGAATTTTCATTTGCTTTGGTGCCATTTGGATGCGGTCATTTGATATGGGATGATTGCCGTCAAGGTTGTATATGGTGACAAGAAAGTGATCCGAGTTGCGCCTAATCTGAATAGCTCGCTGACAGCGGTTGTGCCCTGTAACGGCGCGCCCGTCTTGATAGCGAATATGATCATTTGAGATAAAGGTGACATTGCCTAGATCGTCATCCGACTTCACAATTACGGAGTGCTCTGTGTCCGGTACTTCAGGGGTAATGGTTTCGCCAGATGGGCGAAGACGACCCTGATTGCACCTTGGACAAGGTGTTTGCGACAAAAGTGATAAAAACTGAGGATGGCTGGCAAATGCCGCCGAGAAACCGCATTTGTCACAGACTACGATCTGTTGAGGTGATGTCATATGCTTGTGTCTCCTTTTTATGCGAACGACAAGCCTCAGGGGCTCCCGCTTCGGGAGTCCTCCTGGAGGCGCATGTTAGCATTTTTACTTCTTTTGTAAGTCAAAAGCGTTCCAAATTGTATTGTCCATCGTATGTTCCATCCTCGAGCCATGTGATGCTCACATAACCAATTACAAGTGATCGCTGATATATCCATTGTGAGCCGCTTTCGGTTATGAATGATGGTTTTCCGATAATCGCTTCAACTTCAGGCTTGGTCATACCTTCGTGAATCTTATTGAGTTTTGAGTTCGGAATCGGGCTCAGAAATGCACGTATTATGAGGCTCGTTATAAGCAACAACATAGCACCATACGCGATCAGCACTTGCTTCATGTCGCGTTTTTTGATCTGTGCATTGGATTCGGTGTTCATAAAATGCTAACGACCAGCCTCAGAGGCGCCGTGTTTCACGGCGTCCCTCTAATACTATTTGTTCCCGTTGAATGATGGGTATTCGGGGGGAGCG
>CALMYG010000181.1 GCA_937873455.1 uncultured Verrucomicrobiota bacterium | reverse complement strand
TGCTCGCGCCCCGGTTATAGCCAAATACAACGCCTTGTGCGCCAGGCAGAACAATCCGGTCGGCGAAGTCGTCGTTGATCGGTTTATTGGCCAAGGAGACCTGAGCCATACCAACCAGCAGGCAAAAGATAATTCGTTTCATGGTGGGGCCGCTCCTTTTTCATTTATGCTACAGGTCGCACGCGCCATCGGGCAAGCCCTTATGATCTCCTAGTTTGGCTTTGGTGATAGAGAGCGAAGCAACCACAACAGCCTGAAGCCCCGAGGCATGAAGGCGCTACGTTGCGATAACGAACTACAAGAGGGTAGAATACACCGACGCCATCCTCAAGATCATGCGGGGTTCGGAGGGGGAGAGATCTTGCACGAAGTTGGTTCCCAGGGGGGAGCCTGTGGTGCCGACCACAGAATCCCCAATTCCCGGCGTTCAACTGCCACGTCGCGATGCTGCCGCTGGCTACCGCGAGGGCGGCATTGGTGGGACCCAGTGCAACCACGGATGATGCCGCAAACCCCTGCGCTTCCAGCGGCGGGAACTCAAACGGCCGGACCTGGGCGTGGGTCCAGCCCGCCCAAAACATCCAACAGCTTGCCAGAACCGCCGGCATGCATTTCGTTTTTTTTATGGTGGACCTCCAGAACGCATGCGTTTTCCAAAAACGCCAACAAGGATCATCAATACGAGACATTCGACCAAGGATTGCTCGTGCCGACACCGGCGCCGCCGGTGTCGCCCGAGATTGCCCCGGACAGCGGCGCGCTGACGATGACGCCGACTTTGTTGTCCGAGCGAATAACGAAGTTGGTCGTATTCCCCCGAGCGGTATTCCCGATGATCAGGTTGTGGGTGGCCGTGCCGCTTGAGGCGTCCAACCCGATGGGATTATTGACCATCATATTGCCTTCGACCCGGTTGCCCTGATTCAACAGTCGAATTCCCCCCACGTTTCCGCCCCCTTGTCCGTTGCTATTAGCCACGTTATTCAATACCAGCACATTACTGCTGGCCGATATGCCTGCTCCATCATTGAAATTGACCGTGCATTCGGTAATGATACCTCCCGACCCCGTAATATGGATGCCAAACGAGCCATTCGCGGTCACGGTGCAGTTCTTGACGATCACTCTGGACTGTCCCGCAATGCCCGAGCCTACATTTGCGCTCACGACACAGTTGATGACTTGACCGCCACTCCCGATAGAGATTCCCACCGAGTCATTGCGAAGAACCGAAACACTCTCCACCGAATTGCCGCTTCCCGAACCGGTATCTATTCCAAATGAACCATTTCCGGCGATACTCCCGCCTCGCACACTCAATCCCTCCGCATTCGAGGCATTAATTCCATGAACGGAATTCTCGAGTATCTGCAAATCCACCAGGGTCACGTGCCGGCTGGAAGGAGAAATCGTGATGCCGTGCTGATTTCCCTGCGCTATACACTCCCGCAAAAGCGCTCCTCGCCCCGGCCAGAAACCCGATCCCGTGTTTAGGTATGCGGCAACCTGTTCCATGCGCGCGCCGACGGCCCCGGTGGCACGGATGCCCGATGCTCCCCACCCACGCACCGCGCCGTTCCGCACCACAAAATTGGTTCGTGCCCCGGTGACCTCAATGCCGTTGGCACTGCCAGCCACGCCCACGAGGGTATGACCGCCCAGATCAATGTGTACATTATCCGAGGCTACCGTGATGCCGTTGGTGCCGGACACGCCCCGCAAGGTCCCCGCCAGCGTGACGCGGGCCGGCCACGAGATGGTTTGCGGGATCTCACTCAAAATAAGGTCAATCTGACAGTTGTTACCGAATGCGTAATTCGTGGCGTTGCCCTTGACGATGTTGTCCGCCGCCCGGTTTCCAGCTCGCACCGAAAGGCCGACGCCCGAGTCGAACACCTCGTTCGCCAGGATCTCGCAGTTGACTCCGTCGATGTAGATGCCCCGCCCCCCGGCATTGATCACGCGATTACCGGTCACCCGCGAAGCATCCATCACGACAATACCATCCGTGGCGCTATCCCGCACGATGTTGCCCTCGATCACGATTCCGCTCCGCCCGGAGATGCCCACGTCGTGACCGATCAGCAGGCAATCCCGCACGATGCCGTCCAAGCCGCTCACGATCCCGATCGTCCCGTTGTTGAAGAGCTGAACATTTTCCACGACGCCATACCGGCTGAACGAGGGTGGCGGTGCGCTTGAGTCATGGAAGCGGATACCGGCCTGTCCCCACCCCGTCACGTACCCGTTACGAACAGTAATCGATTCGCGCAGTCCCGATACGCGGATCCCATCCAACGATCCCGGCACCCCGCGCACGGCGAAGCCCATCAAATCAATGGTCACGTAATCCGCCCCGATCACGATCCCGTGCTGGCCCGACACGCCTTCCAGATTGGCGGCCAGATAATAGGAGCCGGGTTGTGCGATAACGAAGGGCAGGGACTCAATGGGGATGCGCGGCTCGACCTGTTGCAGGGTGCGCATCATAGGGGCTGGCGGGCTGGCCGGGGTGAGCGGCCCTTGGGCCATCGTACCGTCTAAACCCGGCAACAAACCAACCCCCAAAAGCAATGTCCGCTTCATGTCACGTAATGCCTTCATTTTTCTTCCCTCCACATCTACGGCGCCAGCCCCACCCGCACGCGGTAATTCCGGTTGGTCGCGGTGGCCGAGTCAGGGTCGCTGATGATCAGCGCGCCGCCGGTGCCGGGGATATTGTTGGTGAATTCGGTCCAAACCTGTGGGGCGGCGACGAGATTGTCATTTCGGTCCACGGCATACACGCGTCCAGCGAGGGTATTAAAGGAAACGGAATGGTGGGTGGCGGCAAGGATGCGCCACGTATCGTCCGGATTGAATGGATCGGAACCGGCGATGCGTTCATCGGCGTTGGACAAGCCATCGCCATCGAAGTCGCCGGGCGGACTGCCCTGAAACTCGTAGGCCCCCATGTCCACGAAGGCGTGCACGATGCGCGGGTTGCCGTCGAGATCAGGTCCGGTCGGGGCGAAGACGAAGGCATTATCGCCCATGTCGCGGCAGGGCGAGCCGGCGGTGAGCCGGAAGTTCCCGGTCGCGATACTGGCAAACATCGGATTGTTGGTGATGTTGCCAGATCCGAAGACCGGCAATGGCGTCGTACAGGAGAACTGAATGGAGTTAACGGATTCGTGGTTACTATTCGTAGGCGCGGTATTGAAATAGGAAATACAGTTGAACATGAACCCCAACCAGACCCCGCCTCCAGACCCACCTGCCGTGTTATCGATGATCGTACAGTTATGCAATTGGACCGAGTGAGCGCCACCGCCTCTAGACTCCGCGTAATTTCCGGTCAGCAAGCAATTGTGCATGATCCCTCCGGACGCGCCGCCACCGGAAAGCCCCGCAACGTTTCCGATCAAAATGGAGTTGGTCATCCAGCTACCCCGCGCACCGCCGCCCAAAACACGGGACGAATTCCCGATCAATGTGCAATTGATCATCGTGCCGCGGCGCGCGCCGCCGCCGTCCTCGCTTGCCACGTTGCCGTTTAGCAGACAGTCCCGCACGACAGCCGCCTGGGACTGGGCCCAGAGGCCGCCACCCGATCGCTCGGTGTCGATGTCGCTCGTCGCCCGCGTGGCGCCGTTGGTGAGGGTGAAGCCGACCAAGGTCGCCCCGTTGGTCATCCACACGCACCGCACGGCCGCATTGCCGTTGGTGGTTCCCGGATGCCGTGCGCCACGAATGACGGTGAAATCCGATCCATTCACGCTCTGGACCCATATCGGCTTGTCGATGACGACCCGGTTGGTGAGTAGACTGCCGGGCGCAGTGCGCCCGCCGGTTTGGTAAACGCCGTCGTGGACAATCACGGTGTTGCCGGGCACGGCGGCGTCGATGGCCTGCTGTATGCCGGGCGCGGCCGTGAAAACATTGGTGTAGGGGAATCCGGCGTTGGGATTGTTGAGGACGACGAAGTGAGTCGCTCCAGAGGACGCGGGCGTCTGGTATTCGTAGGCGCCCATGTCCACGGTGACGAACCGGATGCGGGGGTTGCCATCCAGATCGGTATCGCCGACGGCTTGGGCATTGTCGCCCGCATTGATGGCCGGCGAACCGGCGGCAAGGCGGTAGTTCCCGGCTGGCGCATTCACAAAGGCCGGAAGGTTAGTCGTGTTACCGCTCCCGCCGACAGGCAAGGGCGTGGTGCAGGAGAATTGAAAAAAGCTGAATTCATCATAGTTCGGCGATGAAATAGCGCTGTTGGAATACACAATGGAATTAAACACGCTGCCCTCAAACACCCCACCACTGGAGTTCGCCAAATTGTTGGCGACGGTGCATTGCCGCAACGTGCTAATGAATGCCCCTCCGCCGGTTGACGCCGTGTTGTTCACCAGGAGACAATTGTTCAGGGAGCCGCCCAACGCGCCGCCGCCAAAAGAAGCCGCGTTATTAAACACCTCGCACCGGTTCAACACACTGTAAGCCGCGCCGCCACCATTGCCGGCGATATTTTCAAACAACCGGCAGTCATTGAGGCGGCTCGAGTTGGCGCCGCCCCCGTCCTCCACCGCGACGTTCCCGGATAGATCGCAGTGATTCAGCGTGCCCCGATAGATGCCGCCGCCGCTATTGTGGGCCTTGTTATTAACCAGGCGACAATTCTGAATGAGGACATTGGTGGATTGCGCGAAGATACCACCGCCATACAGGTCGAGGGAGGACGCGCTGTTGCTTCGGGTCGCGCCGTCGGCCAGTGTAAAACCGATCAGCGTCGAACCGTTGGTCATCCATACGCACCTTACGGCCAGGCTTCCACTCGGACCCTCCGCCGGATTGCCCCGAATGACGGTATTGCTCGCGCCATGGACGCTTTGCACAGTGATGGGTTTATCGATGAAGACCCGGTTGAATTGTTCGCTGTTCGGCGCGATTCGGACGCCGGTCTGGTACACGCCATTGGAAACCAGCACCAGATGCCCGGGCAGGGCGGTGTCGATCGCGTGTTGGATGTTGGTGGCAGCGGTGGCCCAGGTGGCAAAAGGCCAGGCGGGGGCGGGGGTGTTGATGTTGACGAACCGGGTGGTGCCCACGGAGGCGATTTGAAATTCAAACGCGCCCATATCCACCCGGCCGAAATCAATGCGCGGGTTGCCGTCGAGATCGAATGCGCCAACCACAAAGCCATTTGTTCCCCTGTTGATGGCGGGGGAGGCGGAGGTGAGCCGGTAGTTGCCGAACGCCGCGTTCACGAACAGCGGGTTGTTCGTGATATTGCCCGTTCCGGTGGGAAGTGGTGTGGTACAGGTGTAAGCCATCACGGAAGCGCCGTGATTGGGGTTGTTGCTCACCGCGGTGTTGAAATAGACAATCGAATTTAAATTGGTTCCGCCGCTTACGCCGCCGCGAACTTGCGTAGCATGATTTCCGACCACCGTGCAATTGATCAAGGTGCCCTCCGTGGCGCCTCCGCCTTCAATGGCCGTGTTGCCCGCCAACAACGAGTTGTTTATGTTGCACCGATAAGCGCCTCCGCCCGCGATTGCCATGTTGTCGGTCAGTATGCTGTAGTTGAGGGTGGCGTCCGACGCCCCGCCGCCAAAGGCGCCGGCCTTGTTGCCGCCCAAAAAACATCCATTCAAGGTGCCTCGAAAAGCGCCGCCTCCGAAAAAATTTGCCGCGTTGTTTTCGATCCAGCAATCAACCACCACGGCATTGGTGGATTGCGCCCACAGGCCGCCTCCGTTTCGTTCGGTCGCCACGGTGCCACTGCTCCGCGTCGCCCCGCCGACGAGGTTGAATCCAATGAGGGTCGAGCCGTTGGTCATCCACACACAGCGTATGGCGGCGTTGCCGTTCGTGGTTCCGGGATGAAAGGCGCCCTGGATGACGGTGACACCGGGACCGTTCATGCTTTCCACGATGATCGGTTTATCAATGACCACGCGGTTGGTCAGGGAGGATCCCGGCGCGGTCCGTCCGCCGGTGTTGTAGATACCGCCCGCGACCAACACGGTATCGCCGGCTACCGCTGCGTCAATCGCGGCCTGGATGTTTGTCGCGGCGTTGGCCGGAGATTTGAAGGGGAAGATGTGTTTGCCCGCCGGGTCAACGTACAACGTGTCGCCCATCGCTTGACTGCCGATGGCCATAAACAGAACCCCGGCCCATACGACCCGAGCGATAGAAGGCCCGCGTTTATTCCGATAGGCTTCGTTTTTCATGTTGCCTCCTCGTATATGGGCGAATCAACCCGGTCATGCGATTACTCCAATGCCGTTCTTAACCGGAAGGCGCGATGGTTGGGTGCGACCTGAATGCCGTTGGTGATGACCCGGTCCCAGAAGGAGTGGGCCGGATTAAAGACGGGACCGATGTCCGCCCAGCCGGCCGGATTCATCAGGTCGCTGGTGGCTTGAACGCGGTAGTCGAGGCCGGGCGTGACCTGGAACCGCAACAGCATGTTGTTTCCGGCCCGGTCCTGTTTCGTAATGCGGGCCAATGGGGCGCGGAAGATATGAGCGCTCCCGTGGCCTGCCCGCCCCTTGACCGCATGGAACGGAGCCCCCGCGATCATGACATCCTCGTGCAAGCCAAGGGAGCTTCCAAACAGCGCCTGCCCGCCAACGCCCGGAGCGGTGTGTTTGGCCCATTGCCCCCAGTTGTTGGGGCCGCCATGATTGCGGCGGAACTCGTACACGACGCCCGCCCCTTGACCCGGCGCGCCAACCAACAGGCGGTCGCCCTCCAGCGCCACCGAGGTGCCAAATAAATTGGTCGGGCCGATATCCGTCGGCACGATTTTCTTGAAAAAGCCCCACTCGTCGAATCCACCCGTGAGTCGGTTGTGCATATAAACCGAGCCGCCAAAAGCGACGTCACTGCTGTCGAACGGCGCGCCCACCGCTGCCCAGTTGCCCTGCACCGCCACGCTTTTGCCGTATTGTTTGAATACGGAAGGATCGGGTGGCGCGAGGATCGCCGCACCCTCGTAGTCATACATAAACGCATAGGCGCGTCCGCCCCCGAAAACATCACCGGCATGATCCGGCGCGCCGACCAGCAAGGTGCTGGTGGCCGGATCGGCAGAGAGCGCCGCGCCGAAGCTGGCGCCAGTTTGCTCATCAACCGGCGTGTAAGCGTTGACGACATTCCAAGGCCAAGGCGTTGTCCCTGGATAACTGTAGACCATGACCAGCCCGATATTCGGATAAGATGGCACATCGGACTCAGGCGCGCCAACAAACAGGAGATTGGTGGCGCCAAACGCGAGGCTGCGGCCAAAGCCTTTGACCGAAGCGTTGGTGTTGATAATCGTATGCAGGAGTGGAGCCTGGAAGGCGAATATAGGGCCTCCATGAATGGCGACCGCGCCTTGGGTTAAGGTATTGGTAAATTCCGCCGCCGGCGCAGCCACCGCAATCCGGTCTTCTTGCGCGGCCACGGCTGATCCAAACTCAATCGGAACGGCCCCATCCCAACCCGCACTCGAAGCAATCAGCGATTCGTAGGGCGGAATTAACATATCCCGCAACGGCCAGACATCAAAGCCTTGTTCAGGCAATACATTTCGTGGATACACATACGCACAGCCATGCCGTTGCTCGGCTTGGAAGAAATCTCGTCCCCGATTCATGCCCACAACGGCAAATTCCCCATGAACCGCCACCGAGGTTCCGAAGAAGCCGTTGGTGATGTCCATCTCGTGAAAGAGCAGTTTTTCGCGGCCCCACTGATTCGTTCCGCCGATATTGCGGCCAAACAGGAAGGCGGCGCCGGTGAACGCGCTCCAAACCGAGCCATGTGCCGGAGCCCCCGCCAACAGCCGGTCGCCATCCAGCGCCACCGCATGGCCGAGCCAATCGCTCACATCGCCGGAATGGGCGTGCGCGGTTCCCTCCCAGCCCCACTGGTTCGCCCCGCCGGTGTTGCGGCCAAAAACGTGCGCCCTGCCATCGGTGGCGGGTTCGCCCACCGCCAACCGGTTGCCGCTCAATCGCACCGCATTTCCGAAATTGCGTTGCGCGCCCGGATGCGGCGAGACAACTTTGCGGACTTGGCCCCATTGATCCGCCCCGCCTTGATTGCGGTGAAAGACATAGGCCACACCGGCGCCCGCAGACCCCGCTTCCGTGCGTCGCGGCGCGCCCACAGCAAGATCGTCGCCATTTAGATGCAGGCTTTGACCGAACCTCGATCCCGCCGCCGGGTCAGCGGGCGTGATGGTGCGGGTTAATCCCCAGTTGTTCGCGCCTCCGGCGTTTTGCTCGAAAAGCTGGACCTGTCCCGCGTCCGGCAGGCCGACCATCAGGCGCGCCCCCTGCAAGGACAGCGCAATGCCGGTCATGTTGGTTACGGGATGGTTTAATACAATCGTTTTGCGGTTGGTCCAAACAGAACCACTCAATTCCAAGACTTGAACCACACCGGTCGAGGCGCCTTGCCGACCCGCCACCGCCAACCGGTCGCCGTCCAGCGCCAGGGCATGACCAAATCCCGTGTTGGGGAAAGGCCAGTAATCATCGGACATCAACGTCCATCGAACGCCCCATTGATCGGGACCATCCCAGTTGCGTTCGAGAATATCAATAAAGCCATTGCCGGGAAAACGTCCGAATCCGCCCATGGCAAGCCGGTTACTGCTCAGCGAAATAGCGGGTGCTGGACGATCATGAAGTTCATCACTGCTGTGAAGTTGGCGCAAGCCCCAGGCCCCGGCCTGCGGGTAGTCGCGCTGGTAAATGAAAATCCCCGCGCTCATAAAACCCGCGTCGGCGTAATCAGCAAAGTAGGGATTCGCGCCGGCGGTCACGGCTATATCATCCTGCAAGGCCACGCTGGTCCCTTTCAGTGCCCACCGGTGCGGGGGTCGTGGAATATCCAGAAACTCCCAGTCCACGGGAAGACGGTGCGGACCATCCACCACCGCGACCGGACGCAATTCGTAGAGGCGAAACAGGTCCGGCAGTTCAGCGCGGGAAGCGGGCGCAGACAAGACCAACCACAGAAGGATCGACACCCCCAAGACCTTCCTCCCGTTCTCTACAATGCGCTGGCCTTTCTCCTTTTTCATGTCAGCTCCTCCTTTAAGGCTGAGGGGTGATTGCGCGTGACGGCGCCGGATTACGGACACATAAGATAATCCCTTATCAGCGGCTCGCGGGACAGCGCAAGCAAAAGCGAAAAAAATCGGCGCACAGAAGCGGCCAGGGTAAAACCATCCTTGAGAGCTAACCGGGTAAAGATACGAGGTGGCGGAGCGTACCGAACCGCGCACAACACCATAAATCCTTTTTGCGGACGAGATTATACACCGGCGTTGACGGGCGACAACTCGCGAGGGAAGCGACCGCAACGCCTATGTCCCCATCGCCACCATCGCCACCCCTGCAAACGTTGCCGCAAACCACTGTTCCCCGCATGCATGTGATTCATGCTACGGCTGCACCGCCATCCAGTGTAAGGCGCCTTGCGGGACTTGGGTCGAACGAAGGTAGCGATCATTATAGAAGATGGCAGGTTCGCCATCTACTTCCAGAAGTTTGACGGACGATAGCGGCAAGGGGATTTGCGGGTTGGCCAGATTGGGAAGTCCGCCAAATATCCAGGATGATCCCGTCGCATTAGCGGCCCGCACGTAAAGTAGACGTTTTGGTGAACCCTCCCCGATGGCCACCACTGCAGGCCGCCCGTCGACAATGGCCAATGAAAGCAGGAGACCCTGACCGATGTTCTCATTGGCCGCAACAACGCCGGCCGGCCAGGCGCTGCCTTGTGCATTACTGGAGCGAATATATCTCACGCGAGGAGACGGATCGCGTTCGGTGACAATGACGGCGGGATGCCCTGCCACTTCGGCCGCATCGAAAGAGATCGTGTACCACCAATCCAGCGTCGCATTGATCATGGTATAGATCGACACCGGCGATGCCCAGGCGGATGTACCGTGAATATTGTTGGCCCGCTGGAAACGCAGCGTATAGGAATCAAACTCCGGAAAGCCGCGCATATAAACCACCGCCGGCAGTGAATCGGCCAGTATCAAGCGCGGCAAATAGGAGCTAAGCCCAATGAAGCTGGCCGTCCACTTATTGTCCAGTTGTAGAGGCGTGTTCCACGCAGTGCCTGTGGTATCTGTGGCCACCACGTACCACACCGCATTGGAGGAAATCTCCGTCATGAAATCGTAGGTGCGCGTTTCAAACACCACGGCCGGGCGAGTATTAATTTCGGCCAAATCAACAAATTGGGCGGGCAAGTTGGCGATCAGAAGAGGGGCTCCCCACGTCGTGCCCGCCGCATCATGGGCTCGTGCATAATACACGGCGGTATTGTTGAAGACCGCCGCGGCGACGGCGGGTTGCCCGTTGATGATTGCCAGTGAGGCATAGGAGATCGTGTTGGTTGTGACGAGCACCGTGACCGGTGCGTTCCACTCCAATCCCGCTGCATCCGCGGCAATCTGAAACAGCACCTGGGTGCTCGCCATGGTGATTTTGGCGGGTCGGCCATCCACGATCGTTGCCGCAGGAACCGTCATGCCCATGCCGGTGGATTGATGGGCGCGCGGTAACGCGACACGCAGCGTGGCATTTGAAAGGCCGACGTTCAGCGTTTGTACCTGTGTTCCCGACAACAGAATCGGATCGCTCATTTGGGTGTTCATGGAAAGCGACGGAACCTGCACGAATGGCTGGTTGTACGCCAGATCAACCGTGTGCCACTGTGGCTCTGCCTGAACAAAGCTCAACCCGCTGAGGCCCAGATCCTGAAAATCGATGCGGCCCGCTTGATAGGGCTGGGACAGTTGATTGAAGCCAATGCTGCCCGCCCCCACCGAGCCCGCCCGCATCGCGTACGGCACGGAGACCAAACGCTCGCGCGGCGAGAGCGGAGTGCCGTTAACGACCACTTCCAGCCAGACTTGCGGTGATGCCAGCGCGGTCCCTAGGGCGCCAAACGTCGTGTCGTCACCGAGATAGGTGTCATACAGGCCGTCGATCACCGTAACGGAGGGATTCGCATCCGTATACAACAACGCTCCGCCGACGGCGGCGTCATACAGGCTCAGCTCTAGTTGGACTGTACCGTTAACCAGACTTGATCCATCGACCAGTCGCCCTTGATAGTTAATCAGGGCGGGTACCTGTGCCTGCGCGATGGTGACGAGGAATGCGCAAAACGCACCAAGAAGCATGGGGTATGTAATTTTTTTCATGTCAGCTCCTCCTTCAAGGCTGAGGGGTGATTCCGCGTGACGGCGCCGGATTACGGACACATAAGATAATCCCTTATCAGCGGCCCGCGGGACAGGGCAAGCAAAAGCGAAAAAAATCGGCGCGTGCGCCCGGGGGAACACGACCCCCTGGGTGGTCAAATTGGGGAAACGGGTCCGTGTGGTGAGGCCCTGACGCCCGAATGCGCCCATTAATCGGCCGGGAAATAAAACACCGAAAGAATGGCCAACGCGGCGAAAAGCATGCCGCCGACCATGCACACGACCATCATGTGCCACTCGGGTAAACGAATATAGGCTTCGTCGGGATTGTCTGGATTGACCAACACGTCACGCGATGAGCCGATCACGTAGGATGCCACGCGCTTTTTTAGCGCCGTTTGGTCGGCCGCAGTCTTCACGCCGAATCCCGATCGCGTGGGGGAGCCGCACCACGGCGACTTGGCCTGGCCTTCCCAGGAATATTCCATGTGCACCTCGACGGCCACGCTATGCCGGGTCATGGGCCGGGTCCGGACTTCGCGGATCACCCCCTCGACGCGCGGCCACGACCGCATGCGAAAATATTTACGGATGTCGCGCGCGGCCAACCACCAAAGGAGAATGGCAGGCCCGAGAAAAATCAACGGCGCAAGTGACGGGGTCGTTTGTATCTCATCCATGATGGCTACCCTCATCCGAAATGCGCGGCGGCGGTGCGGTTGGTGACGTTGAGTTTACGAAAAATGCTCTTGAGGTGGTCGTTGACCGTGTGGTGGCTGCACCCGAGAATTACGCTGATTTCTTCATTGGTTTTGCCCTGACGCACCCAGGCCAGCACGTCGCGTTCGCGGGGGGTCAAGAGGCCTGATTCGGATGGGCGCGACGGCACTAAACTTCCGGAAATTCCGTAGCCTTCAATCCCCCAGCGTCGAACAAGCCGGAATTCCACCACCCCCCGCGCACACGGCAAACGAATCGGAATCATATCGAGTTCCTGGCCTCCGCGATTGAGGTGATCCAGGCCCGTTTGGGCCCATGACACGATGGCGGCAAGATGGGCTTCGGCTTGCGCCCCGAATGTCGGCGCCCAATGGGCGCAAAATGCGTCCTCGCCCCCCAACAGTTTCCCGGTGTAGTCGACCGGGAAAAATGTACCCGACCCATGATCCGCGGATGCTTCCTTTCGCTCGCAGGCCATCACCCGCCGGGCGTTGGCGAAGGCTTGTCTGAAGTGAGGAGCCAACATCGCAAGGGTATGCCGATCCTTCTCGTGAAATCCCCGCCGGGTTCGGGACAACCCGATCATCGCCCATTGCTGTCCGAATTGGCGGAATTCCACGGTCAGGTGATCGAGCACCCGCTCCTCGCGCAGAATTTCACAATACATCGGATGCGAAGCCCAGGCCGAGGCCGACATCATGTCGGACAACGCCTTGGTGTGCTGGCCCGGAGCCGGCGGTTCCCACAACGGATGCCCCTTCATCGCGCCGGACTCGTGTACCTCCTTAAGCAGGTTTTCGCGGTTGACCGGATGCCGGAGGCAAAGTTGGGAATGCCGCTGATCGACGGGGTTGTGCTCGGCGACCATGAAATTATCGCCGCTGATCAGATCGGGAAGACCATGCAGAATGGTTTGCACCAGCGACGGTATGTCCTGCCACTGGTAGAGCTGTTCCAAAAACAGCGACACCTTGCGGGCATATGAAACTCCGGCCATCCTCACGTTGTTCGACCTCGCGATGTGGGGCGATCCCTCATGTTAGCCTAATCCTACCCGGATTAGCGAAAGATGTACACCCCACCCCCCCTTATTCAAGGGATTGGCGGGAATGCGGTCCTCACGAATACTTCCCGGCATAGGCATATCCATGATGGCGACTTGGGTCCCCCGGACCCGGTTCGCCTTAATCAAGAGGACCACATCATGAGAAGTCATCGGCTGGAAACAATGAAGCGTGCGGCGCTTGTGAGCTTTTTGGTTTGTATAGCGGTCGGGGGCGCATCGGCCCAAAGCACCAGCAGGTGGACGGGAGCAAGTGCCGCTGGCGGAAACTGGACCGATGCCGCCAACTGGGCTGGTGGCGCCCCATCCCCCGGCAATATTCTCTGGTTCCCTTCCGGCGCGGCCCGACTGACCAACACCAACAACTTTCCCGCCGACACCCAATTTAATCGTATTGATTTCACCGGCACCGACTACATCTTGCGTGGAAATCGCGCCTTGTTAACCGGCATTAACACCAATCTTCCTCTTGGGAGTTTCGCCAAGGTCATTTCCGCCGGCCTCTCAACGACCAACCGGATTGAATTGAGTATCCTTCTCAACAAGACCAATTCCCAGGTCGAGGTTTCCATCGGAACGATCGCGACCTCCTGGCTCATCATGACCGGGGATATTTTCCTTACCAACAATGTCAGTTGTAACTTCGCGGCCGGACGTTTCTGGCATACCGGCAGTATTTCCGGTCAGGGCAGGGTCATGTGCCAGCCAGGTGCCGATGTCTTGTTTACCGGCCTGGGGGCCAATACCCATGACGGCGTGACCGGCATCGGTGGCAAGGTGGGCTTGGATCGAGCAGGGGGATTTTCCGTTCCCGGCGACTGGACCACCGCCACGGTGGGACTCTTCCCGTTTCCCCAACCGGCCGATGCAACGTGGTTTCGCCCCGATCAAGTGGCTGACTTCGGGGAATTCTTTGCGTATGGCACATATTTTATGAGTGGATTCAACGAAACCGTCGGCGACATGTTCGGTTTTTCTGAAGCCACCATCAACAACGGGACGATCAGCCTCAATGGAGACTTGTCTGCCGGCAACTTGGTGCCCGACCCGCCCTTCACGCTCAAAGGCACTGGCCGCTTGGGTTTTAATGCCGGAGATCACCTGATCGTTCAAACCAACATCTACTCGGCCATCATGATGGATTTAACGGTTACCGGGCCGGGCCATATTACCAAGACCGGAACCAACGCGCTTTTTCTTACCCGCTCCAATAACTTCAGCGGCGCCTTTACCATTTTGGATGGTCCTGTCGTGGTCAGCAATTCGTGGTCGTTGGGCTCGCCACTTGCAGGAACAACGGTCGGGCCGGGTGGCAGTTTGGTGCTGGGCGCGCATGTCGGCATATTCACCTTGAACGACGAGCCCTTGATCGTTCAGCCCGGCGGTTCCTTGTCGAGGCACGGATTCTTTACCGCCGTGTACGCCGGTCCGGTCACCTTGCCCGGCCCCGGAAGCACGGCCATCTTCACCAACCCCTCGCTTATCGCAACCTATGTCAATCTGAACCGCGCGATCACCGGTGCGGGCGGCGTGACCATCGCCGGGAACATCGAATACACCGGGACGGGAAACAACACCTATGCCGGTCCGACCTTGGTGCGACGGGGCGAGCTGGTGCTTAACAAGCCAGGCCTTCAAGCCATCGCGGGTACGCTGGTCATCGGCGATGACGATCCGCTGGATGCCGAGGAGTTTGTCACGTCATTGGCCTCGGAACAAATCGCCAACGCGGCGGAAGTGATTATTCACAACGGATCGCGCTGGAACCTGGGCGGCCAGGTCGAAACCATCGCCCGTCTTTCCGGCGGAACCGCCACCAACGGCGGCATCATGCAACTCACCACCCTGGCCAGCGCGCTCATCGTCGGCTCCGGCGGCAGCGACTTCCATTTCGCCGGACAGTTTGCCGGCGAGGGCTACCTCGAAAAAATCGGCTTCGGAACCGGCATCCTCTCCGGCAATAGCAGCGGGTACAACGGCCAAACCACCATCAACGAGGGTGCGCTGGATATACGCGGTAATCTTTCGGGAAGCACCGTCTCCATCATCCCCGGCGCGCGCCTGACCGGGAGCGGCGCGATTGGCGATCTGTTCGCGCAGAACGGCGGCATCTACGAGCCGGGCCGGACCGGTCTCGACGGTCTCAACACCTTGACCTCATCAAACCTCAACCTTGCCCCCGGCGCCGTTCTCCGCATCCCCATCTGGGGGAGCGCGACGGGGCAGTACGGCAAGGCGTCGGTCAGGGGCATCGTCAACCTCACCAACGCGGTCCTGGACATCGTCATGATGACCCCGCCCGTCGTCGGTACCTCCTACCGCATCATCGAAAACGACGGAGTTGATCTGGTCAACGGAACCTTCGCCGGCCTGCCCGGCGGCGACTTTACCGGCCCTGGCGGACTGCTTTGGAACATCGAGTACGACAACGATGTGACTATCACCCTGCTGTCCCAAGGTCAGTCCATCCTGCCGCCCTCCCTCGAAGGCGAGGAGTTTCTCGACATCATCATCGAAGGCGGCAACGGAGATGGCTATGCCGACCCCAACGAATGCATCGATGTATTTATCCCGCTGTTCAACGACACCATGCAGACCAACCCGGTCATCGCGGCCATGTTGTCCAGCCCGCACCCGGAACTGATCGTGCTCCAGTCGTATTCGCTGTATCCCGAAACCGAACCCGGCGAGGGCACCTACAACCTGACTCCCTTCAAGGTGTCGGTTCCCACCAACTTCCTCTGCGGCACGAACCTGCCTTTGGTCCTGACCATCAAGAACGGCACCAACGCGCTGTACGGTATTCCGATCGGCTTGCCCACCGGTAAACCCGCTGACACGCCCGTGCGCTATGATTCGTCCGGACCGTTGGCCATTCCCGATGAGTCCACCCTGATCGATTTGGTGTTCGTGCAGAATTTTACCGGCCACCTCGCCAAGGTGGAGGTGTCGCTCCACATAACGCATCCGGCGCTCGACACCTTGAAGGTCACCCTCGTCGGTCCCGGCGAGATTATACAAATACCGCTGGCCTTGAGCCAACCCGGCACATCCTACGGCAGTGGTTGTGCCGACCCATCGCGCACGGAATTCACCGCCGATGCCGCCACCTTCATCGGCAACGCCGCCGCTCCCTATGTCGGCACATTCCGCCCCGAGGGCATCCTGCCGCTGGTTCGCGGCATGGCGGAAGGTGAAGTGAACAACCGGTGGTACCTATGGGTGGAAGACACGGTGACGGGTAATGTCGGAACGCTGGAATGCTGGAGCCTGTTCCTCTACCCCGCCGAATGCGATGACGGCGGAGGAATGTGCCCGCGTTGCCCCGAACCCATCGAGGACACCATCGAAACCGACGGTCCCATGGCCTTTGCCCGATTGGTCGACCTCGATACCGAATCGCCCCCCACCTCCTGTTTTGAAGGACCGGGCGCCTACATCGAAGCGCCCGGCTCGTATTATTACCAGTCCTATTCCTATTACAACCTCTCGACCAATGACGTGTGCGTGGTCGTCACCCTTGAGACGGCGTGCCTGGGCGTCGACTCGATCATCAGCATGGCCTACCTCGGCAAGATCGACCCGCTCAACGTTTCCGCCAATCTCCTCGGCTTCATGGGCCAGCCTCCGACCTCGAACACGCCACAGCGTATCTATTCCTTCATCGCCCCGGCGGAATCACATGTCACTGTGGTCGTCATGGGAATTAACAGCGGCGAAGGATGCAAGGGCTACACGCTCTACGTGGACGCTCCCGACCTGTGCACGCCGGAACTCTTCATCTGGCCGGCGGGCGACGACAAGGTGCGCCTGGATTGGAGCACCAACCATGTTGGCTTCTTGCTTCATAAAAACACCAGCATGATGGCCCCGACCAACTGGGTGTTTGTGCCGGACACCCCGGTCGTGTTAGACGGTCATTTCGTCGTCACCAACCAACCAGTTGACCCCGAAGCCTTCTTCCGGCTGTTCAAGCCATAAGCGGAAACTTCGGTGTCGATGGCGCTGCGCCTTGACCTCCAAACCTTGGAACTTTTTTGTCGTGCGTTTTCCAAGGATTGGAACTTCGCGTCGCTTTTCTGTGTGCCCATCGGCTCCTGCCATACGTTCTTGTCATGTCGAGCGGAGCGAAGCGAAGTTGAGACATCTCCATCTTCTCCAACCACCGTTGACTTTTTAGAAGCGGAGCGAAGTCGAAACATCTGATGACTTCTCGCGGAGACTGAGATTCCTCGACTTCGCTCGGAATGACCGGAAACTTGCTCAAGGGGAGTATCTCGGTTGGTTGTCGAAACCATCGCCACCCAGCGCGGATTACGGTTAATCCAACAAGCCTCCACCTTCCGCGTCGCCGATGAATACAATGAATACCGGGACATTGAACTTATGGCCTGGTGGAGTACCGACCCGGAAGGCCGGGCCCCTCCGGGTCAAAGATAAACATGCCGCCCCCGTCATGCTCACAAATTTTGGCGCCACCGACAAAAGTCGATTTGTCACGACTCTTCGAGGGGAACCTACGCGCCAACAGGCGCGTCTACAACGAACTGTATGGCAAGTTGTAGCTGCGCCTGCAGGCGCGGCGAAACAGCGAGAGATGACAATCTGTTTTCCTCCTGCTTTTTGTGCTTTTTTATGGCGTTTTATGCGTTTTTACGACCATGAAGGCATCGGGGAATGGTTTATGATCGCCTAATCTTCCTTGTTTTGTATACTTGATTATTGTGCGAGCGATGAAGGAGGAAGCGTAATGAAGCATCTCATGTTCGGGATCATGTGTTGGTTCGTTTGGGTCGGCGCTCCAACCACGTGGGCCGACTATAACTACACCCTTGCCGACTCTACCCAGACCAACGGGCCAAGCTATTTCTGGATCGACATCCATGAGACGGGAACACTGTTGATCACCAATCAAACCGCCTCGGGGGGGCAATCGTTTCGCCCCACGGTTCCCATGGTGGTGTATGGCCGGGTTCTGGGTCATTTTCAACAAGCGGTGGTCAGCGTGGAGGGGTATCTGGCTTTTCCTGATCCGCATGCCGCCGGCGGTACGGATAACGGTCTCGACAACACACCCGATTGTGTTCTCCCGACTACGCCCAGCGAAGGCGGTGGACATCGTCTGTATGTGTATCACGCCAATCTGCGCCTCGCCACCAACTCCGTCGGCAAACCCGCCGGGGTCTATTACCAGTATTTTGACCAGAGCCCTCATCCCCACCACAACGGCGGGGTGCACGTCATCACCTGGCGGCGGGCATTGCGGGAAACCGGCGGCGGGCCGGAGCTGACCTTTCAGGCGCTCGTCTTTGACAATGGCGACATCATCACCCAATACCAGCCGGCAATGCCGACGGCGACCAACCAGTTCTACACCATCGGCATTCAAAACGATGACGCATCCACCGGCCATGTCTATTCATCACGGGGTACGATCACCATTCCCCCCAATCCTCCCGCGCCGTGCTCCTTGAACACCAGCCTGGGCGCCAACCTCGCCGTGCGGTTTGAGCCGGCCCGGCGTCTGATCACCGCCGCCATGCTGACCCAGGCCGGCGGGTACCTTTTCCCCGATGACGGCAAAAAACACATCTTCGATCCCGCCCTGAACGGTCAAACCGTTGTCCTCACCGATCCCATGCGCTATTATAGCTACGCGAATCCGAACGGCTCGTTCGAGACCGCCACCGCACTTATCATCGATGCCTCAACGCTCCCCAACGGCATCACCCTGCGGCGGACCGGCAACAGCCACCTGCAACACCGCACTTCCTTCGCCCCTCTCGAGCTGCAAGGGGGCGCCAATGAGGCGGTGGTCACTCCGCGCCTCGTGTATCTCAACAACATCACGTTTCAGGGTGGCGCCACCCACGCCGTGCAGATCAACGACAGCTCCAGCGTCTTGCTCACCGAGGTCCACTTCGCCCGCAGTCCACTCAGCCCCGCCACGGAATACAACGGCATCGTCTTTCGCGATCTTTGGAACCCCAGTTACGAAACATCACCGGGTTCCGGTATATGGATCACACCGGACCCCATTCCGGTGCGTGGCGGATTGCGCATGCGGAGGTGTTCCTTCAGCGAACCCGGCCATGCCGTGTTGTTGGAACAACCATTCGAGCCGGTGGTGGTGCAGGACAGCCATTTCGAGCGCGCCCAGCCGGGCGGCATGGCGCTGGGGTGCATCGACGCTTTCGGTTCATTATTCACCATCGAACGGACACGATTCCATGGGTTTAATTTTTTGGTCAGCGCACAAACCGTCAATGGTCTGTTGGGAGCCGTCACCGCCCAGGAGCGACTGGCATCGTTTCGTTTTGAGGACGTGGAAGCAACAGGATTCCTAACCGCCCTGCGGCCGTTCACCGGCTCGTTTTCGAATCAGGTGTTGCGGCGCTGCACCTTTGAAGGAAGATCCTCCGGATCGAGCCTGGTTCTCGACTATGCGGGCAATGCCGCCATGCTGGCCGAACACTGCACCTTCTCCGGAACCAAAGTGGCCGGGAATAATTTCCCGCTGATTTTCGATCAAGCAACCCTTACCCTGCGGCATGGCACCGTCGTTTCAGATGGAATCGCCATCAGCCACGTGAAAACCCTGACCGCGAACAGCACGGTTTTTGCCGGATCAGGGATACACGCGACCAACATCGCGACGATCAGCGCCTCCTACTGCCTGTTTGAAAACGGCCAAGCGGGCGTCAGCGGGGTGGGCAACCTTCAGCATATCGGTGCGCAACTGCTCCCGCTCGCCCCCAACGGGGGCTTCACCCGCACCCGGTTGCCCGGCGCGACCTCGCCGGTATTCGATGCGGGCGATCCGCTCACCCCGTTTGCCGCCGACCAACGCGGATTTCCCCGCGTACTTGACACGCTCAACACCGGAACAAACCGCTCAGACATGGGCGCGGTGGAAATTCCCGGCGTGATACTCGTCACCACCGCCACCGATGAAAATATCGTTCCCGGAACCGGCGTCTCGTTGCGCGAAGCCATCGCCGCCGTACCTTCAGGTGGTATCGGTTCTTTTGATCCGGCCATGAACGGACGCACCAATGTGCTGATCCTGGGCGCCCTTGCCGTCAACAAGCAGGTGGTGATTGATGCGTCGAAATTGTCGCAAGGCTTCATCGTGGACGGAGCCGTCTCGAATACGTTGTTTAACCTGGCCGCCGGCCAGAACCTCTCGCTTCATGGAATGGCTTTGCAGCGCGGTCGTCAGGGCATCTCCGGCGGTACCGGATCGATCCTCACCCTCGCCGACTGCCGGATGGAACTGTTGACCAACAACAACATGAACGGCGGGGCAATTCAAATGTCCAGCTCCGGTCATGTGGACCTGACCCGGACCCGCATTCGGCACTCGGCCGCATTTCGCGGCGGCGGCATCCACCTGGGCAACAACGCCACCATGAACCTGCTCGATTCATGGATCGATCAATGCACCGCCATTCAGGTCGGCGGCGGCATGGTGGTCGGTCTCGGTTCGCACCTGGACATGCGTCGCAGCGCGGTTACCCGTTGCACCGCGCCGGCAGGCGGCGGCATTTCCGGCGGAAGCACCTCCACCGCGCACATTGAAAACTCCACCATCGGCGAGAACACGGGCGGGGGGCTGACGTGGGGCAACGGAAAACTGTTTCTGTTTTACAGCACGGTGTATCTCAATGAAGGCGGCGGTTTGGTCGGCAGCCTCGCCAATACCGTTTACAATCACAGCATCATCGCCGCCAATCTCGGCGGCAACAGCCTGTCGAATGTTTTCAACGGCATCAGTTCCGGTAACAACCTCACCGATGGAACCGCCGGCGCCTTGACCCAGTTGACGGATCGGACTGACGTGCCGGTTCACCTGACCCCGCTCGGCTGGCATGGCGGACCCACGCCAACCTATGCCCCGCTGACCATCAGCCCGGCGCAACAAGGTGGCGTGGATGGCTTCTCATTTTCGTTCGTCCCGGAAACCGATCAGCGCGGGCAACCACGCCGCAGCCTCCCGGACTTCACCGACATCGGCGCGGTGCAAAGCCAACCGGCTCTCGTGGTCACCACCATCGCGGACAAGAATGATGCCAATCCCGGATTGAATCTGTCCCTGCGCGAGGCCTTGCGCGATTGCCCCGACGGCGGACGCGTGCTGTTTGATGCCGCGCTCAACGGGCAAACCAACACCCTCACCCTGGCTCAACTCGAACTCGCCGGCCGCGCCGTCATGATAGACGCCACCAGCCTGCCCCGCGGATTCACCCTCCGGCGCTCCGGGGCCAGCCGGGTGGTCAATGTCACCGCCACCGGAAGCTTGTCCATGCACGGTGTAAGCCTCACCGGCGGCAATGCCAATCTGCCCGGCGGGGGATTGCGCAACGCCGGCCGCGCCCTGCTCACCCGCGGCGCGATCTATAACAACCAGACCGCGCAAACCGGCGGCGGGGTCGCCTCGCTCGGCGAGGAAACCCATCTCGAACTCTGCACGATTTCCGGCAACCAAACCACCAATGCCGGCGGCGGAATCCATCACAGCACCGGCAGCCTTCGCGTACGTCATTCCACGTTCGTCGACAACACCTCCACCACCGGTGGCGGCGCGATTCATCAGTCCGGCGGTCAGGCTGAAATCAATCACAATCTTTTCGAGAGCAATGTCGGCATTGCCAACGACCACACCCTGCGCGTGATGGGAGGAATCTTGACCAGCACCGGTTACAATATGGAAGACGCCGGCAATTTACCCGGCCCGAATGATCTATCCTTTGCCGCACCCAAGCTCGCCGGTCTCGCCCACGCCGAGGGCTGGGGGCCAACCCATGCCATCCCGGCCAACAGCGATGCCCGCGACGCCGGACGCCCGAGCTTTGCCGCCTTGCGCAGCCAGGACCAGCGCGGAATCGCCCGCGGCTACGGCCAGTTGCCCGATATCGGCGCCTATGAATTCGGCGGATACCGTGACTGGATCGCCGAATTAACCACCCCGGATCAAGACCGGAGCTTTCATGGCGACGCCAACAACGACGGCGTTCCCAATGGCGTGGCCTACCTCCTCGACCTGCATCCCAACCAACCCGCCGGCGGCTGGCCGGTTCAGGCCGTTATCACCAACAACTTCTTCACCCTCCAGTTTTCCGTCCGTCAGGACCGCGCCGATGCCGGATTCAGCGTTTGGGCCACCACCGATCTGATGGTGAATTCCTGGCTTGAACTTCACCGCAACCGGAATGGCATCGACGCCTTCCCCGACTTCGGCGACTCCTACATCCTCCAGTCCAGCGTCAGCGGCAACCTTCGCACCCTCTCCTTCTTCCACCCCTTCACCACCGATCTGCCCGAAGTCAACAAAGCCTTCCTAAGCCTGGGCGTGACGCAATAACGTGCGCGCTAAATCCGGGGACAGACACGAGGCGGCTTTGATTGTCACTTCCGCCGAAATATTTACATCGACAGTAGATGGCTCTAACGTGGACATGAATACGGGGCTCTGCAACCTTGCAGCCCTTCAGCCAACACCCTGGGTTGGGTATGCCCAACCAACCATTAAGACCCACTCTTGCGATTGAGGGTGCTGGCGACCCGGTTCGGGTTGGTTTGGGAGGCGGATGATATTGAGCGGGACCGGGCGCTGAATACCGACTTCGTGGCGCTGGACCTCGTGTCGGAACTGGTGATGGTATTCGTCAGGATCGTTCCGGCCTCGACCAGGTAGGCGCCCGCCGCCGGGCTGGACGCGCCATGGGCAGTAAACGAGAACGTACCGATGGCAGCCAGCCGGTTTCCCCTTTGCCGCGTCTTACTTCCGCAACCGGTAGAACTGCACGGGGTCTGTCGCGTTGGTGACCGGCACGGTGAAGCGTCCGTTCAGATCGGTGAGCGGTGTGCTGTTGCTCGTCCATGTGCCACCGAGGGCGGGTTGCTCGTCCACGGCGAAGTCAAGGTGGCGGAGGGGCCAGTTGAGTGCGCGCGCCTCATTGGCCATGGCGATCTGCAGGCGGACCGGTTCGGCGTTGGTGATGGTGAAGGACTGCTCCGGCGCCCACGCGCCGCCGGCGAAGGCGCCGTCCACCGCCTGGAGGCTCCAGTAATAGGTGCCGGGGGGCAGGCGGTACAGGATGTTCGTGGTGTGCGCGACGTTGCCGGGAGCGGCGACCTTGCGCCACCCGCTGGTGACGTTTGCCATGGGGCTGACCGCCTCGGTGCCGAGCGAGCTGGTGCCCACGCGCAGGTTGTAGGTGAGCAAATTCACCGGCGTGATGTCGTCGGTCGCATGGCTCCAGCGAAAGGTCACGGTGCCGTCGCCCACGGTGGTCGCGAGGCCCGATGGCGCGGCGGGCGGAGCATTCGACGGGATGTCCATCGTGTTGCGGAGGACGTTGAAATGCGCGATCTTGTCGTTGAAACCCGACATCAGGGCGTCCAGCCGCCCGTCCCGATCGAAATCGGCCAGGGCCAGTCCCCGGCCCGTCGTCTCCACCACGCCGAAGGTGTCCAGTTCGATCGCCGTGAAAACCCCGCCGCCCTCGTTGCGCAGGAGCACCGTCCGGTAATCCGTGGGATCGACGAAGGAACTTTGAGACACATTGGTGGCGCCGCTGATTAGGATGTCGTTGCGGCCATGGTTGAAGAGGTCGCCGACCGCCACGCTGGCGCCGGCCAGCGCCGGTAGGACGATGCCGCTGTTGGTGAGATGGCCGGTGCCATCATTGAACCAGAGTTCATTCCGGGGATGGACGATGCCACTGCCAGGGTAATAGCCATCGGCCCGGGTGAACAGCAGGTCGAGGCTGCCGTCGCCGTCGAAATCCGCCCAGGCGCTGCTGGCGGATGCCATGTTGAAGAAGGGCCGGTCATCGCCATCCGGTTCGCGGTAGAGCGGCTGGGCCTGGATGCGGTAGCGCCAAACCTCGGCAAAGCCCAGATCGCCATCGCCCCGATACAGTCCGAACTCCAGGCGTTGCTCATCACCAAAGCCGAGGTTGAATACATCATCGAAACCATCCCCGTCCGCATCGCCGACCGCCAGGGTGGATTGACCCCTCGTCTCTTCGCCTTGCCCCAGCCAATGGTCGGATGAACAGGGCACGACGGTGTGCCGCTCCTTCATCGACCAGTTGTACGGGAGTCCGACATGGTTGTTGGTCAGGCGAAGCCCGAAGGCCGTGTTTTGGAACAGAATATTGACCGGCGCAAAAACGTCGTTCGTTAAGTCCGCAAAGAAGGTCCTCTGGCCGATGAGCAGGAGGTCCTGCTGGCCGTTGCGGTCGAAATCGCCCGCCACGCAGAGCGCGCCCATCACCGCATGGTTGGTGAAGATCAACGCATTGGTGACGAGCGTCACCGCCCGGTTGTCGGTTCCATACAAGAGGTAGGACGGGCCGGAAAAGCCGCTGATCGAGCTGTTGACGGGACCGCTGAGGATGGGTGCCAGGCCCGCGCCAAAAAAGGCGTCCGGGCGGTTGTCGTTGTCGAAGTCTCCGATGGCGATGCCGGGCCGGGAGCCCGCCACCGCAACCGCCCATGGCCATGCCGCATTCGTCGGATTCGCGCCGGGATTGAAGTGAAACCGACCGATCATGTTGTAGGGGATCTGGAGGCCGGTGACGACGAAATCCAGCCAGCCATCGTTGTCCTTGTCCAGCCACGCCGTCGCGCCATTGATCGCCCCGGGTTCCTCATCGGTGTACGACTGGGCGAAGGTGCTGAGGAAGCGGTGCGACTCGAACGGGAGGTCGCCGCTGGAGGCGGTATGCACGGCGTTGCTTACCGTAACGCGGGCAAACAGGGTGCGGGTGCGGTCGAAGGTGTACGGGATATCGATCGTTACGTTGGTGGCGGTGCTGGCCGCGGGCAACACATTGGTCACGGCCGTGCCGTAGGAGGTGTTGGTGCCGACCTCCACGCGCATCGTCGTGGGCAGGCCGAGGGTGTTCACGCGGGCGGTGATCCGGACGACCGGCCGATCGAGCGCGGCCTTGGCGGCGGCCGATTCGAGGACCAGCGCATCGGCCGAATTCGTGGAGGTGTGCACGCTGATGTTGTCGATCCGGTAGGTCTGGCTGGTCGATGATCCGGCGCGTGCCGCCCAGACCAGGCGATCGCCCGCCACCGGGATATAGTTGGTCATCGGAACGTTCGTGAACAGCATGGTTCCGTCCAACAGGACGGTGACGCCCTTGCCCTCGGCCCAGAAAACCTGGAAGGTGCGGCGGGTCGTCGCGTTGGTTCCCCAGGTGGTACCCGGATCCAGGCTTAATGCCGACGTCAACGCCGTGCCGTTGGCAATCAACCGCATGCCGGGGCTGAAGTTGGTCCCGGTGTGCACGCTCACGACCAGTCCGGTGCCGTAGCCGATCTCCTGCACGCCGTTGGTGGCCACGAGGTTGGTGGCGCCGAGGTTGCCGAGATTCAGCGAGAAGCCCGCGCCCGCATTCGTGAAGTTGCCGAAGACCAGGGCGTCCCACCGGGCGGAGAAACTGCGAATGGCCTGGCCGGGATCAAGGTCCGGAAGCAGCAGAGCCGCCCGCGTGGCGGCCACGTCGGCCCGGGTGAGTTGCAGTTCCTTGACCGGATTGGTCACCACGGCGGTCGTCCCGGTGGTTGACCATGCGAGGGTGGCGCCATTGCCGAGGTTGGTCGCACCCGAGTCATAGGTCTCGAAGTTCTCGTGGTAAACACCGGCGTTCACGGTCAATGCGGCAAGCAAGAACATGCAGAAGGAAGCGCAACGTGTTTTCATGTTGTTGATAAGTAATTGCTTTTCCGGCCTTCCGGACACGTGCCCGTAGGACCAACCTAAAGGAGCGATTTCATGGCGTGGATGATGGCAATATGGACGGTTGAGATCAAGGTTGATGTCAGAATGCCCTCCGGTCGGATCCGATTCCTATCGGGACCGACCGGAGGGCATTCTATTTCAGTTTTAGACACGATACGAAGACAGACCGGTGGAGGGTTCGACGACGGCCTGAAATAGGGGGAAATAGGGGGGACAGAGAACCAGCGCCCGACCCCCGACCACCCGGCGACGTTTCCTCGCCGCTGGCATCGTGGCGACGGAATTGGCCCGACAAGGCGCTTCCGTTACCCTC
>CALMYG010000180.1 GCA_937873455.1 uncultured Verrucomicrobiota bacterium | reverse complement strand
CCTGGGAGCGCAGCCTGGGCACCGATCCCTACCTGGCCGATACCGACGGCGACGGCGTCAGCGATTACCATGAAATGCTGGCCGGAACGGATGCCTTGGATGAGGCGGATGTGCTCCAAATGGTCCAAGTCATACCACAGGCCAACGGTACGGTAGTGGTGAAGTGGGACTCGGTCGAAGGCAAGAAGTACCAAATCCAACACGCCACGCTCGACTTGATGAACCCGCAACCGTTTGAGGATGTTGGTTCGCACTACACGGCCACAAATGTGCAAAGTACGGTGCTGATCACCAACGTACCCGGTGTCGGCATGCAACACTTCCGCGTGGTGCTGGTCGAGTAGGATGATGAGTTGTGAACCCCCTTTGTAAACACACTCGTTAACCCCCTCGTTAACAACAATCGAAAAGATAAACGACGGAACAAGCGGAACACGCGCCTGCCCGCCTCTGGCGGGGAAGACGCGGAAAAGTGGGTTACATAAGGCAACCAAGGGGAACAAAGTTGCCGACAACGTCTTCTGTAACAGATGCCCTGTTCGATTTCGCGTGATCGACGGGCATGATTTTTAACCGAAGACTCAGTTAACAATGCTATCGCGCCCGGATCGGCTTTATTGAGGGCTGTTGCGATTTCGGGAAAACCGGCAAAAGGCTCGCGTCCCGAATGGCCGGAGATTGTCACTGCGCGAACGTTACCCTCTGTGAAGGTATTCGCTTCTTGCTCTACCCCAGCTGGTTAGCTCCTCTAACCAACAACTCACGAACAACTAACGCCAATTTCGCGAAACGCCAAACAATTGGGTGTAACGTTTTAGCAAATGAAGGGAAGCCCTCCAACCAACCTTGCGTCGGTAAAACTGAGCAGGGTGAAAAAGATTCAGGGAATGATGGGATGGATTTTTGGCGTCATGTGGCGCTCATCGGAAAATAGCGAGCATTTCACAGGACCGTCACGAGCCGTTAACAAATCGCAGGCATGGTTGTTGCAATCCATTTTTGAACTGCAGATGACCGGCCATGAAATAAACCGAGCATGATGATGAAAAACCAAATTCTTTCAGTGGCAACCGTCGCGGCTACCAGTCTTTGCCGTTTCGCGCGGATATCTTTAGCTCAAACCCGGCGCGCAATTCGTCGGCCACGTGAGTCTTACCGCTCCGGTTTTTGTAGGAAGGAAACGGTGAGTAGATTTTCTCACCGTGAGCGTTTTATCAGCACCAAAACGTCTTCCGCCAAACGCATTCCTTCACGTCGCAAGGTCTCGGAGGCCTTGTGCCCTATCGGCGAGATGCCCGCTCTGCGTTGGGTTATCATCCTGTTGGTCCTTTGGGTAAGCGCCTCCATATCGCACGCCCAGTATACCAATGATTGGGAAAGCACGTCCAATAAGACTGCTTATACATCGGGCAATTTGACCGTGAACGGCATTACCTGGCAATTGGTTGAGGCGTTGGCGACCACCGGGGATGCAAGCGACTTCAAAAACGGAACGCGTTCAGCCCGCGGCCGTGGGTATGGCGTCTCGGAAATCACCATGATCACCGATAAGTCGGACGGACTGGGGTACGTCACCTTCCAGCATCGCCGCTATGGCACCGATACCCAGGTTGCATGGGTGACCGAGTACAGCACCAATAGCGGTTCGTCGTGGACGGCAATTGGGTCTTCGTTCACGCCGGGCGCTTCCGTGGTGACGTTTTCCAATGATGTTAATGTTGCCGGTAATGTCCGGATACGCATCCGTACGTCCGTCGCGACCGGAACGAGTAACCGCCGGGCGAACTTCGATGACATCATTTTGTCGGACTACGCCTCCCTTTCACCGCCCAGCGTCACCACCTCGCCGGGTACCGCGACGAATACCACCACCGCCACCATCGGCGGCAACGTGACGGCGGACGGCGGGGCGACGGTGACCAATCGCGGCGCAGTGTACAAGACCACCGCCGGGGTGACGATTGCCGACAACAAGACCCAGTCCGGCACCGGCACGGGAACGTTCACGGTCGATCTGGCCAGCCTTTCGGTCAATCAGCAATACTACTACCGCGCCTACGCGCAAAACACCGAGGGAACGACATTGGGTTCCGAATTACAATTCTGGACCTGGGCCAATACGCCTTCCGCCCCGACCGTGAACAACCCGACGACCACTTCGTTGGATATAAACGTCAATCCCAACGGCAACCCGGCGACCACCGTATTCTCGATCCAGGCCACCAACAGCAGCTTGTACGTCCAGACCAACGGCACCCTCGGCGCGACGGAACATTGGCGTACCGACGCGGACTGGGGGACCACCACCGTAACCGGTCTTTCCCCGAGTCAGCAGTATGGCTTTCGGGTGCGCGCCCGCAACGGCGAGGGGACCCTAACGGCGTGGAGCACGGTGGCCAACGGCACGACTTCCGCCGGGGCCGCGCCGCCTTCGGTGACCACCTCGGCCGGCACCGCGACCAACACCACCACCGCGACGATCGGCGGTAATGTAACGGCGGACGGCGGGGCGAGCGTGACCAACCGCGGCGTGGTGTACAAGACGACGGCGAGCGTGACCATCTCGGACAACAAGACCCAGTCGGGCAGCGGTACCGGGACGTTCACCGCGAATTTGACCAGCCTGTCGGTCAACCAGCAGTATTATTTCCGCGCCTACGCGCAAAACAGCGCGGGTACCACGCTGGGGTCAGAGCTTCAATTCTGGACCTGGGCGAATGTGCCGTCCGCGCCGACGGTTTCCGGGCCGACGGCCTCCTCGCTGAATGTGGACGTCAACCCCAACAGCAATCCGGCCGCGACGATTTTCTCGATTCAATCCACCAACAACAACTTGTTCGTGCAGACCAACGGGACGTTGGGCGCGACGGAACATTGGCGGACCGACGCCGCGTGGAGCGCGATCACCGTGACCGGCCTCGGCCCCGGCTCCAATTACGGCTTCCGCGTCCGGGCGCAAAACGGACAAGGCACGCTGACCGCCTGGAGCGCGGTCGGCAACGGCACGACGCTGGCCAACCCGCCCACCGTGACCACCACCACCGCGAATCCGACCAACGCCACCACCGCAGTGGCCGGCGGCAACGTCACCGCGGATGGCGGGGCGACGGTGACCAATCGCGGCGTGGTGTGGGCGCTGTCGCCCGCGACCCCGACCGTGCCCGGCGCGCAGACGACGAATGGAACCGGAATGGGTTCATTCTCCTCCACCTTGACCAACCTGGTCCCCGGCGCGACCTACAACTACCGGGCCTTTGCGCAAAACAGCGCGGGTACCGCGTACGGCTCCACCCTCGCCCTCACCACCCCCTGCTTCAGCGGCGTGGTCGGCGGGCTGGTCGCCAGCGTGACCAACGACACCAACTTCACCGCCGCCTGGAATGCCTTCACCGGCGCGAGCGGGTATGCTTTGGATGTCAGTACCAGCGCGACCTTCGGCGTTGTAGGCGGCGGTACGATCTACACCAATACATGGGAGGGCGCCTCCAAGGGAAGTTATGCCTCGGGTACGGTGGCCATCGCCGGCATTACCTGGTGGATGGACGATGCTTTGATTGGAAACTTGGCGAATGATCGGAAAAACGGCGCAAATTCGGCGCGGGTGCAGAATGCCGGCGTCATCGGTATGCAATCCTCCACGAACATGGGATTGAGTTCGATCACGTTCCTTTACGCCAAGTATGGAACCGATGCCGACACCAGCGGGCGCGTGGAGTATTCAACCGATGGCTGGAGTTCATGGTCCACCGCCGGCACGTTTTCGGTAACATCCGCCACCTTGACGCCTTTCGAGGTCACCAATCTTAATGTGAGCGGCAGTGTAGCTATTCGAATTATCAAGACCTCCGGCGGATCCGCGCGGTATAATATAGATGACATACGCCTCTATCCCTATGGCTTTACCCCCTCCTTTGTTCCCGGCTACTCCAGCCGCGCGGTCTCTGCCACCAGCCAATCCGTCACCGGCCTTACTGCCGGTGTGACCTATTACTTCCGGGTGCGTGCGACCAACGCGTATTGTGTGACCGATAATTCGTCAACGGCCAGCGTGACAACCACCGCCGTGGACCTGGATGGCCCGACTCCGTCCGTCCTGCTGGTCAACGGCGCCTCCACCCTGACGGACAATACCTTGCCCGGTGGTGTGGCGTTGACGGTGACCTTGCAGGATGGCAATAGCGGGCTGGCGACCGCGCCCGCGCCGAACTTCACCTTGTTTTATCCGGATGGCGCCACCGAATCCGGCAATTTCTCCACGGCCTATACGCCGGGCGTGACCACGCCGGTGGTGGTGACCAATGCCGCCGCCCTCGACGTCATGAACTGGATTCCCGGCACCTACACCGTGTTGGTCTCGGCGGTGGATATGGAGGGCAACGTCACCACCAACGAACCCTTCACCTTCACCCTCAACGATGACGATCCTGATCCTCCGAGCATCCTTGAGTTCACGGTGGATGGTGTGGGTATTAGCGGTACGGAGATTCCCGCCGGTGGCATTGCGATCATCGGGGTTAATGGCAACCCGTTGACCGGGGACGGCGGTGGCGATGGGGAAAGCTTTGCTTTTGTGGTGCTCAATCCCTTCCCGGTCGGCACGGAAATATTCTTCACCGACGCGGGATGGTCGAACAATGCCGCCATTGGCTGGCACCGCACTTCCGAATTTCACCGCGCGTCCTGGGTGTCCACCGGCAGCGAGGCGCTGGGCTCGGTGGTTACGCTGACCATCAGCAACATCAACAACGGCGGCGATCAGGTCGCGGTGTACCAGTACGATGGGGTGGGGGATCCCAAAACCGATCCCGCGAATGTCCGTTTCCTGTATGCCATCACCCTCCGCAACAACTGGTTCGATCCGCCGGTACCCGACAACAACGAATCCTCGGCGCTGTATTTTGGATTAACCAACGGCCTCACCGCGCTCAGCCTGCCCTCGGCGTCCAGCGTGAATGCGCGGTATAACGGAACCCGCACCGGAACCGCCCAGCAACTGCTGTTGGCCATCAGCAATCCGACCAACTGGGTCGTCGATCCAGCTTCGACCGACATTACCGATTACGGAGGAAACTTCACCGTTCTCGGTCCTGGCGACTTGCCCTGGGACGTTCCCTTGCTGACCGATGCCCAGGTTAATCAGGGCGGTTATTTCGTAACCAATATTGCGCAGGACATTGACAGCGGCCTCATGGCCAGCAACGCCGCCTTCGCCCATGCACCTTTCTTTGCCCTGTTCGCGGCCGATGGCTCGGCGGTGGTTTCCAACGCCTTTCCCGTAAACTTCACCAATGGCGCCACCGCCTTCCAAACCATGGTGCAAACGGCGCCGCCCGGATTCTACGAGGCCATCACCCTGGGGTCCTATACCGCCATGGTCGCGGTGGCCGACGCCGACAACGATCGCAACAACGACAGCTTGACCGCGCGCTTTGTCATGCCGGTCACCGTGGTCGATGATGATACCGATCCGCCGGTGGCGGGAACTGATGCCGTATCCATCATCATGGGCGCTACCGCATTGGGTCGCACCAACACTGTCGACCTTCTCGCCGGTTGGAACTTCAACGCCGCCGCACTTACTGCGGTTAGCCATGGCTCGGGAGCCATGATCAACACCTTGAGTTCGACCAATTCCGGTACCGGTACAGCGATCAATGCGTATCCGGGGGATGTGGGCGGTAGTGATTTAACCGTGCAAGGAACGGCAAATATCGGGAGATCGATTCGATTTGATTTAAACATGTCTGGGCGGAACAACCTTCAAGTTAGCTTCGCCGCCCGTCGATCGGACGCGGGTTATGACAGCAATATGGTTGCCTTCGCGGTGAATGGCGGCGCCTTCACCACCATCACCCCGAACTGGGCCCCGACCAATGTGGCGTCGACCGCCTTTGGGCGTCAGTTTTTTGATTTGAGCGGATATCCCGAAATCAACGGCGCGGCGTTGGTTTCGTTCCAAATAACATTTGGCACGAATAACGCGTCAGCCAGCGGAACGGCCAACAACCGCTTTGACAATTTCCAGTTTAGCGCCGGCTATATCACCTTCTACGAAATATCCGATGCCCAACTCGCGGCGGTGAGTACGCTTAATCCGCTCCGCTTTAGTTTCAACGCCTTCGACGCCTACAGCGGTCTGGCCCGGGGCACGGCCAACGACGGCACGAACATGATGGCGACGATCGGCGGTATCGCCACCAATAATACCGCTAATTTTATGGCCGGGCTCAGCGCCGCCGACACCACCGATCCCGCCGCCACCAGCGTTTGGGAGTTCACCTCATTCAGTTACGCGCAGATCGGCGATCTTTTCGCCAATGGTCTAAGTAACCGCCCCATACGCGCCACCATGGCCGATGCCGATAATGACCGGCCTTTCGACAACGCATGGGCTTCTAACGTGACCTTCGGCTTGTGGCGCGTCATCGACGACGACACCAATACGCCCGAAGTGGTCAACCTTAACTATGCCAATGCCGCCGCCCGTCCGTTCGTCGTGCTGACCAATGGCGGCACCTTCCACAGCTCGGACACCGTGCGCAGTCTGAACCGCCGCACGGGGACCGGTAGCAATACCATCTGGACCCTCACCGACCGCGACCTCGCCCAGTCCGGAACGGACGGACTTCAGTTCGCCTTCGGCGCGCGGGATGTGCATAGCGGCGTCGCCCGCGGCAATGCCGGCGACACCAATACCGTTAAGAGTTTCAGTCTCGGCGATGCCATTACCGGCAACTTCGCCAACTACGACGCGGCGCTATCCTCCACGGTGACCGGCACCAACCAACCGCTCACCAACATCTGGAGCTTCGGGGTGGGGGCCTTCACCCCCGCGACCATTGCCGCGCTGATGGCCGATAACATCGCCGCCAACCCGCTCGCCGCGACTACCCGTCCGGTGCGGATCACCATTCCCGATACCGACAATGACCGCCCCAACGACGCGGCCACCTTGTACGCCGCGCAGGTCGGATTCATTCGCATCGTGGACAATGACGCCCGTGGCCCGCTCATTGCCAATGCCATCGCTGAAGGCACGACCGGCAACACCCAGGGCTTCCTGGAGACCTTCGAGGCTGCTCAGGGATGGACCAACACGACGTCCTTCAGCGGCTCCTGGACCAACATGGTGAGCAACGGGACCTACATCGCCAGCGGCAATATTCTCTGGGGCTCGCTGAATCCCAAGGTATCGGGCACCCGCCGCATCGGACTGCTCACCAATGTGGCCGTGACCACGACCTGGCTGCAATTGCCGCCGGTGGAGGATCCGGGAACGTTCACCGTGTTCGCGGGGCGGTTCGGCGGCGAAGACCCGACCAACGATGTGACCGTACGACTGGAGCGTTTGGCGGGCTCGACCTGGACCGGACTTGGCGATCGTTTCGTCTCCGCCCTCAACCCTGAATTCGAGATGTTGTCATGGGATGTGAACCAGGACGGGATCAACACCCTCCGCCTGGTCCGCGTATCCACCACCGGCGTGCAGGTCTATTTTGACGATATCAATATCACGCCCAACCCGATCTGGATCAGCACCAACCAGCTCACCCTGCGCTGGACTGAAGCCGTTGACGACTACTCCAATGTCGACGAGTACCGGGTGGTGGCGCCGGCGTTGACCAACACCATTCCCTCCGCGACCAACGCCGGGGTGCGTCGCGCGACGAGCATCACCAACGACACCTTCAGCATTCTCGGCCAGCAGGGCGTCATCACCGGCTTTGTCTTCGCCATCGACGATGACAACGACCGTCCCGGCGACCGGGCCATCGGCAACCTCAAGCCCATCGTGGTGCGCATTGACACCAACCCGCCGCCGCCGGTCACCGCGCTCCGCGCCACCGATGCCGCCGCCGGCTCGCTGTTCGGAGACATTGACGAGTCGTCGGAAATCAAGATCGAGTGGTCGCCCGGCGGCGCCACCGCCGCCCAGGCGGCCGGTTGGCGGCAATCCGACAGCGAACCGCTTTCGCCATGGGACACCTACATCGTCACCTATTTCGAGGTGGCAGACTCCAATGGAACCGCCGCCGCCGGCTCGGTGACCAATGTGCTGGCTGATACCAACCCGGCATGGTCGAATGTGCTGAACAATTGGGCCTTCACCAATCTGGTGTTGTCGAATCTGGTCTTTGACACCTACTACCGGATTGAGATTCGAGGCCGCGATCAGGCCGGCAACATCGGTCTTGTCACCGGCGTCATCGGCAACACCGATCGTTTCATGCTGACCCAGGCGGTGGTTCGAGCCGACCGCGATGTTGAACTGTTCTGGACCGGCCCGGCCAGTGATGACGTGTCGCGCGATTACGACGTGATCTATGTCGATTCAGCGCTCGGTTTCCGCAACAGTTTGTCCAACCAGTGGGAATTCATGAAATACACCAACCGGCCCAAGGCGTTTGATACCGGTTCGGTCGGTCGCCTGCGTCCGCGGGAATTGACCAATGGCGTCTACCGGTTTTACCGGGTTGCCCGGTCCGAGCGCTGGCTGACCAACCAGCCGGTGCGTACGGCCAGCGCCGAGGTGTACGTTTCCAAGGCGATCACGCTGCATCCCGGGGAAAACTGGTATTCGTTATTCTCCCATCCGGATTCAGCATCCACCAACGGACAGGAAGCCACCGTGGCCCAGGTATTCGGCACCAATCTATTGCCGCGCGCGGCTAATTTTATTGACGGCGCCACCATCATCAGTTGGTTCGGTAATGACGCCGACAACACCGCCTTCGGCAGCGTGGTGACCGCATCGGTTTGGCTCGGTACGTCCGGTTGGAACTGGCTGGTCGGCGGTTCCGGCCCGGCAAACGATAAGCGCGTTCCGCTGGGGCAGGGTTTTCTCATCGAGCTGCCACCAAGCGCCAACTCCACCAGTTTGGTTTTGGTGGGGCGCTTGCCCACCCAAGCCCTCGTCCATGTGGTATCGGGGAGCGGCGCATCGGTGACCAACCCCGTCTACCAGGTGTTAAGTCATCAGGTTCCCGAGCGCATTTCCCTGGTCAACCTTGGGATTACCACCAACAACGGGTTCCGGGGCGGACCGAATGTCGGGCAATCGGATGAAATCCGCATCCTTAGCAATACGCCGACCAACGGAGTGGGCAGCGGGTCGCTGGTTGCGCCCAAAGCCCGAATCTGGTGGCGCACCAGTGACCATACGTGGCGGAACGCCATGAGCGGAAACAGCCCTGCCAGCAACTACATCATTGAGCCGGATGACGCCGTGGTCATTGTCCGCCGCCACACCAACAACCTCGTCTGGACTAACCGGCCCACCCAGTACAATCCGCCGACCCGCAACATGAGTCCATAACCGCACGTCGTTAACACGAGCATAAACATGAAAACCAACATTTACAAGATCGCCATGGTTGCCGCAGTCGGCTTATGGACCGCGCCGGCTTCCGCCCAGTCATTGGGTGTGCCGTTGCATTTCGGCCTGATGGAGGCGGCGACCGACGAGTATGGTCACTTGCTTGACGGCACCGCCCTGGCTCCCGGCGCCCTCGTTCAGATTCTCGCCGCTCCCGAGGGCATTTTTCCACCCGCCGTGGATGGAACCCCGGATCCCCGCAACCCGGTGCTGGCCGAAGTGCGGATCGGCCAGGGAACGGATCCCGCGGCTGGCGCCATCGGCAAGGCGTCGGGGTCGGTTTCGATCAATCGACAACAGGGCAATCGGCTCTTCGCCCGGGTGTATAACCGTCCGACCGCCGAGGAATCGAGTTTTTACGCTGATAGCACCCTCTATACCAATTCAACCACCGCCTACGGCGTATTTCAAATCGCCGGGTTGCAAACCACCCAGCCGCTCGACGACGGCGATGACGACGGCGACGGCTTGATCAACTCCTGGGAGCGCAGCCTGGGCACCGATCCCTACCTGGCCGACAGCGATGGCGATGGCATGAGCGATTACCACGAGATGTTGGCCGGCACGAATCCGCTGGATGCGGAGGACGTGTTGCGCATGGTGCAGGCGATCCCCCAAGCCAACGGGACGGTGGTGGTCACCTGGCATTCGGTGCCGGGCAAGACCTATCAGATTCAGCACACCACGCTGGATTTATCGGCGCCTGAAGTGGAATTCGAACCGGTCGGCGTCGCCATTACCGCCGAGCATGATGAAACGGTGACCGTCATCACCAACCTACCCGGTGTCGGCATGCAGCACTTCCGGGTGGTGTTGGTCGAGTAGGATGATGCGTTGTAAACCCCCTCGTTAACCCCCTCGTTAACACACTCGTTAACCCCATCGTTAACCCCATCGAAAACCCCCTCGTTAACACGAATCGAAAAGAGAAACTACGGAACACGCTTGCGACAAAGATTGGGTTGCGGGAATGCATGGGGAGGGTCCGCGGCCTCGCGGACCGCGATCTCTTACCCGCCACCCTTCATCGGATACACGTAATCGACACCTGCTTTCTGTATCCACCCTGTTGTCTTACTAGTCAGGTGCGCGCTGTGCGGACTCGCGCCGAAAAACCAGATAGGTACCACCGTGTTGGTGAATGGTGATGCCCTGGCCGGCGTGCCGTTGGGTATTGCCGGATAATTCCGGGAAAATGACGACGAAGTCTTCGCCCGCATGGGAGAATTCCAGCGTCATGCGCTCAACCGGCAGGGGTACGAAGCCGGACGGTTGATGGTCGAGGAATTGAACCAACGCTTCCACGAAGGATTCGCGCTCCGTCCGCGCAATCTCCGTGTTTCCTGTGAATACACGGATATCGTGCTCGACCCGGAACGGAAGTGAATTCGTTTGCCCTGTTTGGCCCAGCGTCAAATTGAGAAAATCGTTTAGCGGCATGTCCGCCAATTCGCACCGCATGCGATACCACATATGTTGGGATTCGTTGATGAGGGTGACATCGAGCGCGTGAAGGACCTGCGGTGTTTGGTGGCGCAGGCGGCGGTGGCTCTGTCTCTGTGTCGTGGCTTGCTCGTGGTCCCTTTGCCGTCCGCTCCAGCGCGTTTGCACCCACCCGGGTAGCCCTTGCGGCCCATGGTGCTGCAACAGGTAGTCGATACCCGATTGGATACGCCTGGCTTCGTCGCCGTCAATCGTCACCGGCCCGCTGGCGTCATTGACCCCCGCAGCGGTCAGGAGGGTGTCCAGTCGCGCACGCTGGCTGTTCAGGGATAGATGGGGCGCGGAGAGGGGACCAATGCCCAGAGCCAAGCAGCATAGGCCGAGACTACATGCGATCCACCATGGGGAACATCGAGGGCGAACGGAATAGGCCACCGCAAACAGGAGGAACCAAAGGCCAATGGCCATGCCGATCACCCGCCATTCCGTGAAGCCATAGTCCGTGATGCGGATGCGCATGGCCAGGATCAGGACCACGGCCAGCGGAAGGAGTACCAGGGGAAAGGCTTGGCAGAACCGCATGGCCCATGGTTCCGCGTCGCGATCGCGGGCGGGCCGCGCAATAAAGTAGGCGGTTAATCCGAGTGCGCCGAAGATCAAGGTAGGCATCGCGACCCAGCCGTCGGGCCATTGCGTCGAGAGCGTGATCTTGCCGATATAGGCCATCATGATCAGCGCATACAGCAGGCACAACGGCGTAAGCACGATCCGGGCTGTCCCTTTCAGCCACGGCGGCTGGGATTGGCGCTGGCCGAAAGGAGGGGGCAGCCACGCGAATGCCGTGATAGGGGCCAGCAGGAAGAAGCCGGCGAGGAAGAAGTCGAAATAAAGTTTGTTAGTGATATTGACATCAAACAGCTTCTCCATGCTGACCAACGCCAGGCTGACGCCGCCGACGACCAGCATCGCGGAAAGCATGGCCATGAAGGCCGCCAGGGCAATCGGCCATGCGCAGTCCCACAAATCCGGATGGCCGGTGCGGCGTGCGGGATAGCCGGAGGTCGCGATCAGCAGGGCGGTCCCGACAAGAAAATAGCGGAACCAGAATCCGTTCGCTTCGTGTTGTGGATGAGCTGGCAGCACCCAATAGGCGGCAAACAGAAGGACGCCGCCGGCAAGCAAGCCGCAGAGTGCGGGGCGGCCATCCCGCTCGCGCTGCAGGGTCCAGCCCACGTTGCCAAAAAGAGCGAACGGCCACAGCAACAAGATGCGGACCAACGTACCGCTCCAATCATCCGGAATTCCCCAGGCGTGTTGACGATGCAACGCGACGGCGGCGGCCAACGCCAAGAGGGAAAATAGAAGCGCCAACGGGAATCGGCGTATGGACACTCCGGGTAGGGCTCGCCATCGATGGAACAGCTTGTTGATCATGTTACAAGCATGGTCGCGTCTCCATGCGAAGTCAAGGGGGGTGGACCCGGGCAGCAATTCTCGCTATGGCCCCTGGCTCACTCGCCGAAGGCTGCATCCACCACCTGAGGGCGGTGGTTACTGACGGGAGGGCGCCTTGCGCGGCTCCAGCATAAACATGTACGTCTTATAGCCTGGCAATTCCGGCATGGGTACGTAATCGCTGAACCCTTCGGGACCGACCGGCAACTCCGCATGGTTATCCGTTGTTGGCAGATTCCCCGCCTCGATCACATCATTCAAGCACAGCTCCCGGAACATTCGGTTCTGCTGCCCCCGCGTTGTCCGGCAATATACCATCAAACTCCGGCGAGAATATGACGAGGGACCCGTTAAAAAAAGGGTATTTTCGCCCGGATCAATCGTTGCTTTCTGGAGTCGTTTTTGGTAATAATTAGCGATTACACAACGACCCGATACAATCAGAAGGTGATTCATTGAACGAAGGAACATCCGGCGCGGAAGCATCCGGCGAACATCAAGCAAATCCGAATACGCAACCCGTTGAATTCGAGGGCAATGCGCAAAGCGAAGCGGCCGGCTCTTCCGGCAATTACGATGCCGGGAACATTACCGTACTCGCCGGCTTGGAGGCGGTGCGCAAGCGCCCGGCCATGTACATTGGCGATACCGGCGTCCGCGGTCTGCATCACTTGGTGTACGAAGTGGTCGACAACAGCGTGGACGAGGCCCTCGCCGGCTATTGCGGGCGCATCGACGTCTCCATGAACGCCGACGGGTCGATTTCCGTGAACGACGACGGTCGCGGCATCCCGGTGGATATGCATCCCCAGGAAAACCGCCCGGCGGTTGAGGTGGTGCTGACCGTGCTGCATGCCGGCGGTAAATTTGACCACTCGTCCTACAAGGTGTCGGGCGGTTTGCACGGCGTGGGTGTTTCCTGCGTCAACGCGTTGAGCGAATGGCTGGAGGTCGAGGTCCGCCGCGACGGCACGGTGTATCATCAACGTTTTGAGCGCGGCGCCCCGGCGTCCAAGCTCGAGACGATCGGAAAAACGAGCGGTCGTGGCACCAAGATCACGTTTTTTCCCGACCATCAAATTTTTTCCACCCTCGAATTCAACTGGGACACCCTGGCCAACCGCTTACGCGAATTGGCGTTTCTGAACAAGGGCATCGAAATCAAGCTGCGACAGGACGAGCCGGCCCGCGAGGAATTATTCAAGTATGAGGGCGGAATTGCCGAGTTCGTCAAGCTGCTGAATAAAAATAAAAATCCCCTGCACCCCGAAGTGATCGTGTTCGAGAAGGAGCGCGATGCCGTGCAGGTCGAGATCGCCATGCAGTACAGCGACGCGTACAACGAAAGCATCTTCTCCTACACCAACAACATCAACACCATTGAAGGCGGCACCCATCTGAGCGGATTCCGTTCCGCCCTGACCCGGACCGTCAACCAATACGCCAAGACCAACAAGTTGCTCAAGGAAGACGCCGAGTCCATGACCGGCGAGGATATCCGCGAGGGACTTACCGCCGTGGTCAGCGTCAAGGTGCCCGACCCTCAATTTGAAGGGCAGACCAAGACCAAGCTCGGCAACAGCGAGGTGGAGGGCATCGTTTCCTCGGTGGTGAATGATGAATTGGCCACCTTCTTCGAGGAAAACCCTTCAGTCGCCAAGCGGATCATTGAAAAGGGCGTGCTGGCCGCACGGGCACGCGAGGCCGCCCGCAAGGCCCGCGAGCTCACCCGCCGCAAAGGCGCGCTGGAGGGGGGCGGCCTGCCCGGCAAGCTCGCCGATTGCTCCGAGCGCGACCCGTCCAAGTGCGAGTTGTTCATCGTCGAGGGCGACAGCGCCGGCGGGTCGGCCAAGCAGGGCCGCGACCGCACCTTCCAGGCCATCCTGCCGTTGCGCGGCAAGGTGCTGAATGTCGAAAAAGCGCGCGACGACAAGATGCTCAACAACAATGAAATCCGGACCATGATCACCGCGCTCGGCACCGGGTTCGGACGCGATGATTTCAACATCGAAAAGCTGCGCTACCACCGCATCATTATCATGACCGACGCCGACGTGGATGGCTCCCATATCCGCACCTTGTTGCTGACGTTCTTTTACCGCAAAATGCCCCAGCTCATTGAGCAGGGCTTCATCTACATCGCCCAGCCTCCGCTCTTCCGCATCAAGCGCGGAAAGCGTGAGGAGTATATTGAAAACGAGGCCGCCCTCAATCGCATCCTGATCAACCTGGCCATCGACGACGCCAAGGTGCTGGATGCCGCCGGGAATGTCCGGATCGAAGGTGAGCGGTTGCGCCTGGTTCTCGAAAAACTCGCCGAGCTGGAGCCCCATGCCGAGCGCCTCAACCGGAAGGGTATTCCTTTTCATGAGTTCATCCGCCACCGCGCTCCCGGAACCGGCCAGTATCCGCAATACCGGGTCGTGATCACCACGGAAGATGCCGAAACCGTACGCTACGTATATTCCGAGCCGGAATTGCGGACGTTGTGCGAGGAATACCAACGATCCGCCGGCGTGGAAATCGTCAGCGATGAACCGGTCGCCGCTTCATCCGCCTCCGGTTTCGGGGTGCGCTGGGTCGAGGTCTTTTCGGGGCCGACCATTGCCCGCCTGGTCGCCGTGATCGAGGAGCACGGCTTTGATGCAACCGAGTTGCTCGCCGCGGAAAGCCCGACCGCGTGGCTGACCGGTGGGGGCGACGACAAAAAGGTGGAGGTCTTTTCCCTGTTTGACCTGCTGGAGAAAATCCGCCAGCTCGGACGGAAGGGCGTGGACATCCAGCGCTATAAAGGTCTCGGCGAAATGAACCCGGAACAACTCTGGGAAACCACCCTCAACAAGGAAAACCGCAAACTGCTGCGGGTGGCGCTTGAAGACGCGGTTAAAGCGGACGAAATCTTTACCGTGTTGATGGGCGACGAAGTGGAACCGCGCCGGGCGTTTATCGAACAAAACGCCCTGAATGTGACGAATTTGGATATCTAGCCAAATCTTGCATCGGGAGGGCGAGGCTCCCGCCGAGCCGCGGTGGCGCGGAAGAGATTACGATTACGATTATGACTAGGATGGGATGGAACAACGCGTGAGCGACCGAATCGACAGCATCAATATTGAAGACGAAATGCAGAAGGCGTACATCGACTATTCGATGAGCGTCATCATCGGCCGCGCCTTGCCGGACGCCCGCGATGGTCTGAAGCCGGGCAACCGCCGCATCCTCTACGCCATGCGCGAGCGCGGCTGGACCCACAACAAAGCTTTCGTCAAATGCGCGAAAGTTGTCGGTGAAGTCATCGGTAATTACCACCCCCACGGTGACAGCGCGGTGTATGACACCCTGGTTCGCATGGCCCAGAGTTTCTCTATGCGCAACCCGCTGATCTTCGGCCAGGGCAACTTCGGCAGCATCGACGGCGATCCCCCCGCCGCCTACCGGTACACCGAGTGTAAGCTCCAGCGCCTCGCCGAGGACCTGCTGGCTGACATCGACAAAAACACCGTGGACATGCAGGAAAACTTCGACGGCACCCTGCAGGAACCCACGGTGTTGCCGGCCCGCGTGCCCAATTTGTTGATCAACGGAAGTACCGGCATCGCGGTCGGCATGGCGACCAACATCCCGCCGCATAATTTGGGCGAGATCATCGACGGCACCATTCACCTGATCGACCATCCTCGCGCCACGGTCACGGATCTCACCCAGTTTGTGAAGGGGCCGGACTTTCCGACCGCCGGGGTAATCCATGGCGTCAACCCGATTAAATCGATGTACGAAACCGGACGCGGCCTGATCAAGGTCCGGGGGCGCGCCACCATCGAGGAAGATAAAAACGGCAAGGAAACGATTATCATCTCGGAGATCCCCTATGCCGTCAACAAGGCGACCCTCATCGAAAAAATGGCCGAGCTGGTAAGGGAAAAACAACTCGAGGGCATTTCCGATATTCGCGACGAGTCCGACAAGGACGGCATCCGGGTGGTCATCGAGCTGAAAAAGGGCGTCATGGGCAAGGTGATGCTCAACAACCTGTACCGCATGACGCAGTTGTCGACCACGTTCGGCGCCATCATGCTGGCCATCGACCACAACCGACCGCGCGTGATGAACCTGAAGGAGCTGCTCCAGTGCTTCATCAACCACCGTTTCGAGGTGATCACCCGCCGGACCAAGTTCGATCTCGACAAGGCGCTCGCCCGCGCCCACATCCTCGAAGGGTTGCGGATTGCCATCGACAACATGGACGACGTGGTGCGCATCATCCGCGAGTCGCGCGACCGCCACATGGCCCGGGCCGAATTGATGAGCCGTTTCGGCCTCTCGGAAATTCAGGCCAACGCCATCCTCGAAATGCGCCTGTACCAGCTTACCGGCCTGGAACGCGACAAGATCGAGGCGGAATACCAGGAAGTGATGAAGCTGATCGCCTACCTGCGCGATTTGCTGGCGCATCCGGCAAAAATTTACGCGGTGATGAAGGAGGACTTGCTCGAAATCCGCAAGGCCTACGCCGACGAGCGCCGCACCGAAATCGTCCCCGACGAGGGTGAGCTCAACATGGAGGACCTGATCGCCGACAAGGGTTGCGTGATCACGCTCAGCCACTCCGGTTATATCAAACGCGTTCCCGTGGAAACGTTCCGCGAGCAAAAACGGGGCGGCAAGGGTGTGGCCGGCATGGACACCAAGGACGAGGACTTCGTTGAACACGTCTTCAGCGCCTCCACCCATGATTACCTCCTCTTCTTTACCTCGGCCGGGCGCGTGCATTGGAAAAAAGTGTATGAGGTTCCCGAGGGCAGCCGGACATCCCGCGGCAAGGCCATCGTCAACTTGCTCGAGTTGGGCGGCGAGGAAAAAGTCGCCACCTTGATTCGCGTGCGGGAGTTTCCTGAAGACCAGTATCTGGTGTTCGCCACCGCAAACGGAACGGTCAAGAAAACCAAGTTGTCGGCGTACGGAAATCCCCGCGCCGGCGGCATCATCGCCATCAACATTGAAGCGGACGATACCCTCATCGGCGTTCGGCAAACCAATGGCGATAACGAACTCATGCTGGTCACCCGCCAGGGCATGAGCATCCGCTTTCATGAGTCGCAGTTGCGCGACATGGGTCGTGACACGACCGGCGTGCGCGGCATCTCCCTCGGCAAGGATAACGACGCCGTGGAAAGTATCGAAGTCGTGGAGGAAGGCGCCACCTTGTTGTGCGTCAGCGAAAACGGTTACGGCAAGCGCACCCCGTTTGACGAATACCCGGTCCAGGGTCGCGGGGGCAAGGGCGTCATCACCATGAAGACATCCGACCGCAACGGGCTGGTGGTCAGCGCCCATGCCGTGCACGATCACGAAGCCCTGATGATGATCACCGCCAACGGCGTCATGATCCGCTTTCCCGTGGATGATTTACGCGTAATCAGCCGCAACACCCAGGGCGTCCGTTTGATCAACCTTGACGAAGGTGACAAGCTCGTCTCCGCCACGCCGGTGGAAGTGGATGAGGACGAGGGCGGCAACGAGGGCGAGCCTGCACCGGATGGAAACGCGGATTTCGCGGATAACACGGATGGGAAAATCGGTTAAAGGTTGAAGGTTGTCCGCCCCGACGCGGACGAGACCTCCGTACCTCCCGGACCGCATCGCTGATTGACTGACGTCAACGTGACGCATGCATCCTTGCCTGTGCACGGTCCTGAGCCTGGCGGGAATCCGTCGGCGGGGAGTCGTCCGTCCCAGCGAGCCGCCAGCGGTGTTGTCGCAGGCGGCGCGACCATGAGGTCAGCGCCACTCGCTTCGCCTTGCTGGCCGCCGGTCGTTGACGACCGGCTCGGCCCGCTGGACCAACCGACTCCCCGAATCCCGCGCAGCGCGGGATTTAACCGACGGTTCCCCGCGGTATCGCATGCGCCTGCGGCGCATAAAGAGGACAGGCTCGTTGCGCAATATACTTTTAAATTCTGAGGGGGTGATTGATGAGCGAAATGGCACCCGTCAAGGAATCAGGGATGCGCTTCTCCCTTGCTTTCGAGTGCGGCCCCGATGGGTCGCGCGATCGTTGGGCGTTGAGTGTTTCAGGCGCAGTTCCCATTGGCGTCACGTAGATGATCGTACCGCGTGCGACTCGCTCACGGGTCGACCGGCAGTTTCCATCCGGCGTCGGTAGCCATCTCCCGCAAGACGCGAAGGCCGCGGTGATAAATCCAGTCGACGTTTTCCTTGGTGTCGGCGGGCGGTTGCGCCTGAATATCGGGCATCAGCGGCGTGCCGGTCAATTCGCGTCCGTCCGGATCGCGCGCGCGTCCGGTGGTGAGGCGGACGCTCCAGTCTTCGGTCAGGCGCATGGTGGTTTGGATGACGGTGGCGCCGCGCGAAGGCTCGCCGACCAGTATGGCCCGGCCGTGAACGTGCAGGGCGGCCGCCAGCCACTCTCCCGGTCCCCGGGTTTCCCGGTCGATGAGCACAACGAGCCGGGTGTCGAGTTCCAGTGGGGATCGCCGCGTGAACATCACGCGCGGCGGTTCGCCGCCTTTTTCCAGCAGGGTGCCGAGGCTGGTATTCGCGGGTAGAAACCATTCAGCAAGGGCCGCCGCCGCCGGATAATCATCGCCGAGCGCGCCCCGGACATCGAGCAGGATGCCTTCCGGTGCCAAGGCGCGGATCGTCGTCTCCGGGCCGCGCAAGGCCCGCCGCATTTCCGCGGTGAACTGAAAAACCCGTACCGCCACCAGGGGCTCTTCCCCAATCGCGCGCACTTCGACCGCCGGAGCGTCCGGCGGAACCGGCTCGATCGCGACGGCTTCATGGTGGGGAATCAATTCGGCGAACGGATCCAGCGATTCGAGCATTCCCCGGAGGCCGCGCTCGACCAGGCGCTCCATATGGACCTGATCCTCATCCACGTAACGCTCCTGAAGGGTGTTCAGCGCGGTTTGGAGGAGGTGAAGTTCGCGCGCCAGCTCCGGCGAGGCCGGGATGGGTTCGGCGCGTTTCCCGCAACTGCTGGCCAGCAGCAACGCGATCAGGCATGCCCGCGCCTGACACCGCAACCTATTCATTCCGCGAGCTTCCGGATTGAGCCCTGGCCGGGAGGCGGCACCACGTAGATCGCGGGAGCAGCGCCGTCGGTTTTGGCCAGCATCGCCGGCCAACGCCGGATCAGCATCCAAGCCATATCCCAGGGCTTGTGCGCCAACCACGACGCGCTGAGCACGCACACCGGACAACCCCACTCCAACAAGGCGAGCCGCCGGTGCGGATGCTCGGTAATCTCCAAATCCATGACGACAACCAAGCCGGGTTTGTGGGTCAGATAATCCTGGATGTTACGGTCGGAGGCGTCATTGCCGAGGACGTCGCGAATCGGCACGACTTCATGCGTGGGCGCGTTGAGTATGCGCAATGCCCGGGCCAGGCGGGGCGGGAGGGATGCGTCGAAGAGAATGTTCATGACCCCTCCAGTTGCGCCATGAAGGCTTGTGCATCGGCAATTTCTTCCGCGGCAACTTCGAGCCAGGCGCAGAGGGATTCCGCATCAAGGCCGAGGCGTGATGCGCGTTGCACGCACATCACCGGCACGCCCGATCGGGCCAGGATGGGTTGTCCCCATTGCCGGGTCGGATCCAGCACGATGTAGCGCTGCCGGCCCATCGGCCACCACCGGCAGACCTGGCCCTCTTCGTTCATCTCCAGTTTGTCCCGGAACGGATCGCCCGCCTGCAGGAAAATTTGTTGCCGTGTGGACAGATCAAACAGCGGAGCCTGCGGGTCGTCCCGCAAGGCGGTCATGACAATGTGGCTTCCGTCGTTGCGAAAACGATTGGTGGAGAAGGGGTGATCGTACCCGAACTCCCGGCGCGCCAGCTCCTGGACATCGCGGATGGTTTTCCAGGAAACACCGGCGCGAAGGAACGCATCCACGAATTTCATTTCGATGACGTCGCGGAATGAAACGGCCCGGCGCCCCTGGACGGGGGGCAGTTGTCCGGACCATACCGGCGGCGCGGCTTTTTTTGTTCCCGCCGCCTTATAGGTGTAACCCGACAACCAGCGTCGAACCCGGCTTTCGCCCAGCCCGGTCAGTCGCGCCGCCTCGGGAATGCCGTAAATACCGATATGAAGCAGCGAGTTGGACATGATGGTTATAAACGGCAGCGTAACAAACCTCCGCCGCCCGCGCCACCAGAAAGGCCGCGACATTTCTCGTGCCCGTCGTTGCGAAACCGTCCCGAATAGGGCATGGTAAGGGCGTTCATGGACCTCGCCACCATACCGCTTAAACATTACGTACTCCGCTACCGCCGCCGTGCGGTTTTCGGCTTTTTAAGCGTTTTGGGCGCGGTGGGGCTGGGTCTGGCCGTTCCTTTTCTTTTACGTGAAACCATCGACGGCCTGCAGGAGGCCCGCCTGGACACCGCCGGTTTGTCGCGTTTACTGGCGGTCTTTCTCGGCGCTTCCGTGCTGGCCTCGCTCTTTTCCATCCTGATGCGCCGCATTCTGCTCGGTTTGGCCCAGCGGGTGGAGTACGACATTCGCGAGGCCGTGTTCGATCACCTGACCCGGATGGATTACGGATTTTTTCAGCGCGAACGCACCGGCGATATTATGACCAAAATGTCGTCCGACTTGTTCTCGGTCAAGGAAATGGTCGGGCAGGGGCTTCTCCAGGGTTCGCGCATTCTGATCGGGTTTCCGTTGGCCTTCGGGATTATGTTTACCCTGAATGTTCGTCTGGCCTTGACCATCATGGCGATCATTCCGGTGATCAGCGTGGTTTTTTTTCTGATCATCCGCATGATCCGCAAGCGCTACGACGCGGCCCAGGAACAGTTCTCCGCGATCTCCAATTTCTGTCAGGAAAACTTCGGCGGGTTCCGAACCGTCAAAGGGTTCGGCATCGAGGACCGGATGAAGGACCGGTTCCGCGACCTGAACGAGTCGTATATCGATTTGAGCATGCGGTTGACCCGGGTCGAGGAACCGGTGTGGCCGTTTATGGTGTTTATGTTCGGCATGGGCACCTTGCTGTTGTTGCTGGCCGGCGGGCGGTTGGTGATTGAGGGATCGCTGACCCTCGGCGAATTTGTACAGTTCAACCAATACCTGCTTTTCCTGCAGTGGCCGATGTTGGCGTTGGGCTGGACCAGCAACTTGTTTCAACGCGGCATCGCCAGTTGGCGCCGCATTCGCACCATTCTGGATGCCCGCCCGGATATTCGCGACGGCGACACGGTTGATCCTTCCCTGACCAGCGTCGGCGGAGACATCGTGCTCGAGCAGGTCGATGTTTCCGTGGAGGGGCGCACGCTTATCGACGGGATATCGCTGACCATTCCTTCCGGTCAGGTACTCGGCGTGACCGGTCCCACCGGCGGCGGCAAAACCCTCTTCATTTCGTTGATCTGCCGCTTGATGGACCCGACGCGCGGACGGGTGATGATCGGCGCCCGCGACCTCAAGGAGTATCCGCTCGCCGCGCTGCGTGCCCGCATCGGCCTGGCACCGCAGGAAGCGTTTTTGTTTTCCGACACCCTGGCCAATAACATCGCCCTCGGCCTTGCCGATGATGCCGGTGCGGGCGGGAACCAGCAGCCCCATGAAGACAAGGTTTTGTGGGCGGCCGGCATTGCGCATCTTCGCGACGACGTGGAGCGGTTTCCACAAAAATTCAGCACGATGCTGGGCGAGCGCGGCGTAACCCTTTCCGGCGGTCAACGCCAGCGAACCGCCATCAGCCGGGCGCTCGCGCTTGATCCGTCGATCCTGATTCTGGACGATGTGTTTTCCGCGGTGGACACGCAAACCGAGGCGAAAATTCTCGGAGGCCTGCTTCCGGTTTTACAATCCCGCACGGCCATTGTGGTGAGTCACCGCGTCTCCACCCTGAAGCATGCGGATCGCATCATCGTTCTCGACCAGGGGCGCGTGGTACAGGATGGCACCCACGCCGAACTTGTCGCACAGCCTGGGTATTACCGTGATCAGGACGAAATGCAACGGCTGGAAGCCCGCCTGGAGGACGGGGCCTCATGAGCGAGCATGTCGAATCGGATATTCCGGCCCGGCTGTTTGACCGCCGTCTGCTTCGGCGCATGATCGGCTACGTGAAACCGTACCGCCGGGGCATGTTGATGGCCTTGGTGTTGGTGGTGCCGCTTACCTTGCTCATGAACTACCTGCCCATGCTGGTCAAACATGCCATTGATGACTACCTGGTCCCGACCGCTCCGCTTGATGCCGAGGCGCGACTGGCCGGCTTGGCGGGCATCGCCGGCGTGTTTCTGGGAATTTCGCTGATGGTTTTTGTGCTTCGGTTCGCGCATGGGTATCTGATGTCCTGGATCGGGCAGCGGATTATTTTCGACATGCGCGCCGACATTTTTGCCAAAATCATGCGGCTGCCCCTGCGTTACTTTGATCGCAATCCGGTGGGCCGCCTGATGACCCGCGTCGGGTCGGATGTCGACGCCATGCAGCGCCTGCTGACCGACGGCTTGATCGGTCTGGCCACCGATGTGTTCACCATTATCGGGATCATGGGGTATATGATCTACCTCAGTCCGCGGCTCGCCGTGATTCTGGTGGTGCTGTTTCCGCTGTTGCTGGGCATCCTGGTTTTCCTTAATGCGCGGGTCCGGTCGGCCCATCGCGAGGTGCGCAAGCGCCAGTCCGCGCTGAATGCCTATTTGCAGGAGATGATCACCGGTATGCTGACCGTGCAGTTGTTTAACCGGGAGAACCGGGTGCGCGGACGATTCGCCGAGTATAACGGCCGGCTCCGCGCGGCGTTGCTCAACTCGATTCGCTGGTTCAGTTATTCGTTTCCAGCCACGGAAATCCTCAACGCCATGACGGTGATTCTGGTGCTTGCCGTCGGCGGGATTAGCCTGATCCGCGGCGATGAAGCGCTTACCATCGGCATCTTGATCGCCTATCTGGCTTATCTTCGCGACTTTTTCCGGCCGCTGGATGACCTCTCTGAAAAATCCAACGTGCTTCAATCGGCCATGGCCTCGGCGGAGCGGGTCTTCGGCCTGATGGAGGAACCGGAGGACATTCAGGATCCTTCCGCGCCCGCGCCGCTGGAACACTTTCGCGGGGAGGTTCACCTGGATCATGTTTGGTTCGCCTACCATCCGGAGCAGTGGGTGCTCAAGGACATCAACGTACGTATCCGTCCAGGTGAATCGGTGGCGATCGTCGGCGCGACCGGCGCCGGCAAGTCATCCATCATCAGCTTGGTCGCCCGGTTTTATGATGTTCAACGGGGCGCGGTGCGGGTCGATGGCCGGGACGTACGCGACTACCGGCAAAGCGATTTGCGGCGGCGCATCGGCATTGTGTTGCAGGATCCGTTTATGTTCTCGGCGAGCATCGCCGACAACATCCGGTTGTTTCATCCCGCGATCTCGGACGAACAGGTCGTCGCCGCCGCGAAATATGTCAACGCGCATACCTTTATCGAGGCGCGTCCGGGCGGTTACGGCTCCGTCCTCCGCGAGCGCGGTGCGGGGTTGTCCACCGGACAAAAACAACTGCTCGCCCTGGCCCGGGCGATCGCCCAGGATCCGGATATTCTGTTGATCCTCGACGAGGCCACCGCCAACGTGGATACCGAAACGGAATGGTTGATTCAGGATGCCCTCAAGAAGTTGATGCGCGGTCGAACCAGCATCATCATCGCCCACCGCTTGTCCACCATCCGCCATGTCGACCGCATTCTGGTCATGCGGCATGGGGAAGTGGTCGAGCAAGGAAGCCACGGCGAATTGATCGCGGCGGGGGGCTATTACAAACGGCTCTACGATTTGCTGGCGCATCAACCGCCGGGCGCGTGAAGGCGGGAAGAAACCGCGGCCCGCGAGCATAGGACCACGGAATACGTACCCTTAACCGTCCCCCTTGCTCGGCTGCTCTTACCCGATCTACTTGCATCGATTCTTGGGAGAATATGAAGGATCCGTTTGTTCAGGAGGTCCGCAAGAATCGGATGAACTACACGCTTATTAAATCAAAATCCTACCATATAGACGAAGCACCAAGCACGAATCACCAGGCATCATTTTCCGAAATCAAACGGCTTGACGTATGCCATCATAACCGCAATCATCATGATAGCATTATCGACTCATACGAGGTGATTCATGATTGCACAAATGACCCTACGACAGATTCCGGATACCGTTGAAAAGAAGCTGCGCATGCGATCGCGGCAATCCGGTCAGAGCATGAACCGCACGGCGATTGCATTGCTGGAAGAGGCGCTGGGGCTCAAGGCGTCTGGTGGTAAACAGCGCGATTTGTCGATGCTTTCAGGGGCCTGGCCGAAGTCGGAATACAAGGAGTTTCAGCGCCACATCGCCCAATTCGAAAAAATCGATGCGGAGCTGTGGAAGCCGTGAAAGTTTGCCTGGACACCAATGCTTACAGCCGGTTGATGCTCGGTCATGAACCGCTCAAAATCCTGTTGGAGTCGGTCGATGAGATCATGGTGCCCGCCACGGTTCTTGGCGAACTGTATGCCGGCTTCGAGCTAGGCAGTCGTCGCGAGGCCAACCGCAAGCACCTCGCCATCTTCATGAATCAACCGGGCGTGGAATGTCTTGTCGTCGACAACGGCGTCGCCGAACGATACGGCGCACTCATCAAACACCTGGCCAAGTCTGGTACGCCCATCCCCACGAACGATATATGGATTGCCGCAGCAGCGATGGAGTGCGGCGCCCGCTTGGTTTCCTACGACGCCCACTTTGCCCTTATACCCGGACTGCTTGTGTTATCTCCCTGATGGGGTGTTTCGCAATCGCGTCGCCTGGGCGAAGTCGCATCTGAAAATGGCCGGACTGCTGGAAGCGCCCAAGCGTGGCATCTACAAGATTACCGAAAGAGGATTGGAAGCGGTCGGCCAGAATCCTCCCTTCATCAAGGACGGTTAACCGAAAAACGTTCGCGATCAGGCGCCAAGGTCAGCCCTTACATGACGGTTGCGATGAAAACCCTCTGTTTTTAAAATCGGGATCGCCGATGCCGGTTATTGCTTGCGACGGCGGTTGCGCGTAAAGTGTTTCATGCAAACCGGCACGTCGCCGAACGTTGTTTAATGAATCCGGGAGCCGACCATGTCCAAATCACATGACACAAAACGAACCGACAAAAAGAAACCGCTGAAAACCCTCGCGGAAAAACGCGCCGCCAAGAAAGACAAGAAGAACAAGGCCAAGAGTTTCTCGGCATAGTGGACGTTCAACAACGTCCCCGGTTCCGGCTCAAGACCAGCCCGCTGGCGCGCGGGCATACGGGCGACAGAGGCATACGGGGGACAGAGAATGGATGACGCGGGGTTCCAAACCTTGGAAAAGTCATGACGCAAAAGTTCCAAGGTTTGGAACTTTTTTGGCGGGAGTTTTCCAAGGTTTGGAACTTTTTTCTGCGGCGGGAGGCGACGTTTGCGGTTAAGGCCGCGGAAAGTCG
>CALMYG010000179.1 GCA_937873455.1 uncultured Verrucomicrobiota bacterium | reverse complement strand
AGATAAGTTCTCCAACCCGCCGCAAGGAAAGCCGCAACGCCACGAGCCAGCGTTGTAGGATCCCGGACAGGGCCGGCGGCCATGTCGAGAAGAAAAACCAAGGTATTATCGGCGGGGAGCCGTGCGACCTTATCGCGCCATTCGTCCACGGTTAGTGAACCCATCAGGAAAACCAAGAGCGTACAACCGGGAGCGACGGTATTTTTTAATTGCCGCCAAGAGCCCAACAACGCGTCAAGATTATTAGTCGATTCAACTTCATTAATCAGTACAAACCAAGGCGCTTGCCCCGACCACAGCGTGGCCGGATAGATTTTTGTGCGATAGTCTGGTCCGGTGACATCGGCCCACAGCGCCAGGCCGTCGTCTGGGGAACCCTCACAAACCGCTTTGCGATGGGACTCCGGGAGCACCCGGACGAGTTCGGAGGCGATTGTATCATACAACCGGCCGCTCCCCAGCGTCACCAAGGGAATAACGCGGGGAGCCTCCACACGGACCACCTGGTCTATAAGCGATGGTGCGCCAGGCACGGTCATGACACCTCCGATCACACGGACGGAATTGTCACCGAATCCGGCAGCGCATGGTAATACCAGGGTTTTTTCGCATAAGCCTCGGCCGCCGCTTCGAATTCATCCCAATGTTGCATGGCGAATTCGTGGATGGTGCGTATATAAAGAACGAGATGCTGATTGGTGATGTCCACCGGATCCAACTTGCCGCCGCCGGAAGGTTTATACAAACCGACGACGTCCTCGACATTCAAACTGGCGACAAAGTCCTGAGGCTTGAGATCGCTGATCCCGGGAGCGGTTTCCACCAGCTTCATGAGCGGCTTGCTGGCGTCCTCCAACGCCTTCAACATACCCAGCAACCGCTTGCCCGCGTCATTCTTTTTCTTCGCGTCGGCGGAAAGGTTTAAGCTGATAAGACCCGCCCGGATAACCTCCTCCACCCCGGCCAATGCCTGGCGCAACAAGGCCTCCGCGCGAAACTCGGATGGCGCAAACGATTTGCCCAGGGAAAACGACAGCGAATCCACCCAGTTCGGAATGTCGGCGATCGCCATGGCATGCTGGACAAAGCCGGGTCGATGTACGCGGCGTGACAACTCTTCGATCTGAGCCTGATTCGCCCGATGCAGATTTTGAAGGTCGGCGCGCACGGTAACCGCCTCGTTCAACACATTCCGGGCCAAACGTCCGTACTCATTGAGCAGCCCGGCCAGATGAGCCTCCAGGCGCGCTTCGACCCGCAAGACCAGATACCGATTCACCTGCTCAATCAAGCCCTGGCGTTTGCCAAAGACAATATCCAAGCCGCCGTCAAGCCGATGCACCGACCGCTTCAGCTGCTCCATGCGCTTGAGAACATCCTTGGTATCCTTCGCGCGCCGGTTCGCCTCTTCTGAAAATTCTCGGCTCAATTCCTCAACATGGTTAATCATGGCTTCCGCGACCGCCACCGCGGCGTGATGGTTCTCCGTCATCATGGCGCGAATCCGCCCGGCCAGCACCTCGCCAAACGAGCGGGCCAGGCCGGCGGCATGCTCCGCCAACTGCCCGTCGTAGGCGGCCAAGTGCCCGTCAATGCTTTCCACCACCGACTCCGCTTTTCCGACGAACCAATCGTCGTCCCGCCACATGGCTTTTTTGCGTGCCGGGGTCCCCGAGCGCAAGAAACGCGCCTCGGCTACGGTAGAGGAATTAAACCCGAAGGAACCGACCAGCTCCTCCAGCGACCAGACCCCCAACGAGGATTTAAGCGAATCCAACTGCTTGGACGCTCCCGTTTTACTACTAGTTTTGTCGAGCCATCCATCCATCACCTTCTGCGCGGTCGCCCGGAAGGCAAAGGCGCCGATTTCGTTGATCGGGTATTCGACAACGCCCACCCCGAGGGAACTGAACAAGGACGGATGGGCAGCCGTTCGAGACTCGACGCTCACATCATGATTCACCGCGCCGGCCTGCTTGGAAGCACCCACTCCCGTGCCCAGGATGCCGTACAGGAAGTAGGAGGCGGCCTGACACAAGTCAATCCATCGGTCCACCTGGGCGCCTGACCATTGTTTATCCCCTACGAGATACACGTTGTTCACCAGATTGTTGTTACCCAGCGCCAGGCGGGTATGGGCATCAAATTCAAACGTATGCGAGCGAAACTGCCCCAGCATGAACCCCTGCAATTCCTTGAGGATCGCCACGGCATTTCCCCGGGTGTTGAGTTTTTCCCGTCGCGGATCGGTTAATTCCACGTCCAAGGCCTGACCCGGCAAAAGACAAACCGCCGTCACGGTATCGTTCTGGTCATCAAAGTGACGGCGGATCAAGGCCAGCATGTCAATCAGGCAACCGGCCCCGGTACCGCCCGCCAAGGAGGACACGACGTACACGCGCGTTCCACGTTCAATCTGGATGCCCTCGACGGTGCGGATGATTCGGGCATGTAGACCGGTTAATTCATTCCGGATATCCTGAACCCGCTTGTTCAAGTTCGCCCCGTCCGACACGTTGCTGTTAAATAGCAATTTACCCGCCCGGCGGAACTGACCCGCACCCTTGTTTTGTTGAATTTTTCCCCGCACCCATTGATGGACATTGCCCATGTGCTCTTGCTCCACCGGCAAATAGTCCAGAACATGGGCGGCTTGGGGCATGTTCGCCGCCGCTTGCGCCATGGTCCGGACCGCCGTCTCCGAATCAAGCAACGCCAATTCCGACTCGCCGAGCGGGGGAAGCTCAGGAAATTTATTGTTTTCGCTGTCGTCGGTGTCGATGCCCAGCAACCGGATTTCCTGCGACTCATGCTTCATGAGCGCCCGCTTTAACCCCCCGCAAGACCTTGAGGCCGGTGCCGCCGAGTCCCACCACCAAAGTCGGCACATACGATGCCGGCGGGGTACTCTGGTATAAACCACGGGTGAGTTCTGAAATAAAGCGATCCAGCATTGAATTCATGATGTTCTCCCGACCTGTTTGTGATTACTCGTCCAATAACTCATTCAAATAAATAAACGGCACATGGCCGATCCTGAAGCGGGTGTTGCGACCCAGCACTTTAAACTCTTCATCGTTGCGAAACACCACACGTTCACCAGCACGCACCGCAATCACATACTCGCCATCCGGTCGCCATCCCGCTATCGTAAGTTTATTCAGCGAAAACCGCGTTCCGGTAACCGGCACGGGTTGGGTCCGGCCGCCTTCGGGGTCTTCCCATTGAATCGTGCCCCCTGGCGGCTTGGGCCGCATTTTCAGGAAAATCGCCAACCCGACCAAAACCACTGCCGCCGTAATAATGGCCGGCCACCGCCACGCCGGAGGCGGCTCCTTGACGATAATCACCACCGGCTCCGCGCTGGTCGTCGTCTTGCCGGCCAGATTGGCCACGGTCAGCCGTGCCGTAAACGAACCCGACTGCGTATAGGTATGGACCGGGTTCTTGTCGGTGGAAGGCGGGTTGGCATCCCCGAAATCCCAGGAATAGCCCACAACCTGCCCTTCGGTGCGATCGGTAAAGGTTACCTCCAGCGGACGCTTGCCTTCCCTTGGAGCGGCGCGAAATCGCGGGATCAGAAGCTCCGGTTCCACAACAACCGGTTCACGCACGTATAAGCGCTCACGCGATGCCACTCGGCCGCCCGGACCCGAAGCTTCCAACACAAATTCGACCTGACCGGCGGTACCGGCCATCCATGCCGCCGATACCCCGCTGGTCCGCGCGCCGCCGGGAAGTATCCAGGTATACGAGACGCCCGCTTGCGGACGGTTCACCCGCATGCGCACGACCCCGCCCAATTCCACCTCGTTCTCCGGATCCGTGGAAAACGCGGCCTCCGGCGGCACCGGCACAATCACCACGTCGGCGGTGCCGGTATCGGCCACGCCCGCCTTGATCGCCACCAACGTCACCCGCTGGGTTCCCGGCTGCGTGAAAAGCACGCGCGGGGCGATGTCCGTCGCGACGCCCATCGAGCCCAACGTCCAGCGGTAACGTTCCGCCTGCCCCGTGGATTCATTGACAAACGCCACCGTCTGACCCGCCACCGGTTGTTCCGGCGTCCAGCGGAAGGCCGCCCGGGGGCGCTCACGTTCTTTAATGAGGACATAGCCCTCCCGCACCGCCTCATCCTGCCCGCCCGGCCCGGAAACGGCCAGCCGAATGGTTTTGGCCCCCGGCGTAGCGTAAGCATGACGGATCATCTCATGAGACTCCGGCGGGCCGGAAACCACCACCTCATCCAGGGTCCAGGTGTAGTGCGTAATATCGCCCGGTGATCGCCGGGCAAAGAACGTCACCGTGTCCCCCACCCAGGCCTCTAGCGGCGCGGCATCGAACACCGCCCGGGGCGGGTCTGGCGGAAGCACGACATGGCCTTTTTCCACCTTGATCGTCCGGATGCACTTCTCCGGCTTTACCGGCAGGTCAAACCCGACCGTGTACAGGGAAATCATGGCCGGGAATTGCTCCACCAACCGGCACGCCTTTTCCTCCACCGGTCTCCAATTCCGGATTTTGCCCTTGTTGGAGTCCTCTCCATCCGAAAGGATCAGCAAATTGATCTCGCTAAATTGAGCCGCATCCCGAAGCACCTCGGTCAGAACATGATCAACCGTGTCATAGAGGAAAGTTTCCCCTTGTGGTATAAAGTTGCGGGCAAAATGGTTCTTGAAATCGCGGTGGGCCGCCGGCGTCATGGACGGCCAGCGTTTATAGCCCCAGCGCTCGGAACTAAAAAAAATGATGCGCAGTTCGTCCCGGTCGCCCAGTGGCGCCACCCGTTCCAAAACCGCATCCGTAATCGGTTCCAACAGATGGTTGGTCTTGATCGAATACGAGCGGTCCACGATGTAGTAATGCAACGCCGTGTCGGCGGCGCGAACCGACCCCGGAACGCCCCATATTCCGATGAGCGTCCAGAGCGCAAGAAGCGCGTATCCGCCGCCACGGCAAAGGCGCGTACGACTTCTTTCACGGATGGCTTGTGTTTTCATCATGTTCTCGACCGCGTTGCATCTCCACCGGCCTTCGGAGGCCGACCGTGTTTTTTAACCAAAAAATCGCCAATGTCCTCTTCCCATTGTTTCAACGTCGCCTCATCAACCGCAAGCGGCGGATCCTCCGCCGCCGACGCCGGCGCCGGCCACCCCAAGCCCTGTTCTTCCCGAAGCGCCTCGGTCAAGAGTTGGTCAACAACCGACTCCCCCTCCTTGCTGGACAGCAGGCGATCCACATCTCCTCCTGCCTTCCTCAATTCCTGCGCCATGCGTCTCATGATGGATGAATGATTGCTCTCTTTCATGCCAAGACGCCTTTCCCACGGGATTCTTTCCGTTTTTTATTTTCCGGGGCATCGCCCGTCATCACCAGTCCCCGGGCCAGAACCTTTTGCGCCCAACGCGTCCTCGCCCGGCACACCCGGGTATGCACGCGCCCCGCCGTTATCCCCAGAGAGGCCGCGATGTCCTCATACTCCTCACCATGAACCAGACGCCGAAGCAACAAATCATGATCGCTTGGCGAAAGTTCTTTCAGGCAATCCAGCAGGATATCCATCGTTTCCGCGTGAATGACCTCCTGGGCGGGATTGAAGGAGCCCGGGCCCGTCCGATCCGACGGCTTTTCGATCCAATCGTCATCGTCCATCGACGGTCCGAACACCTCGCGAATCTTTTTGAGTCTCCGCAAATAATCGGCACGGGCATTGACAACAATCCGGTATAACCAACCAAAGAATTTCCGGTTGGGTTGATACTGCTCCAACTGACGGTTTGTAAAAAGACGTGCAATCAACGCCGCGGCAAGTTCCTCGACCTCCTGCGGCTTGAGATGGGGATCAATGCGAAGGAGCAGCAGGGGGATCGCGTCATACAAGTAGGCAAACAAAAGATCGGTCTTTTGCTTGTCGTCTTCACGCCACCCATCGTGAAGCGAATCCCACTCCTCAGGTAAAATTTTCATGCGCCTCGCCTGGTAAACCATATCCGTTGGTGTGGAACCCGTCTAACAAACCGGAAACCTCCCGGCAAGACGAATTGGAAGAAAATCCCGCGATTCCTCCCGCCCGCGCCCTTCGACCCCAGGCATTCCCCGATCTACCCCCAATATGAAACCGGAGAGCCAATACCGGCTATCACCGGTTTCTAATATTGCAGGTCGGGCTCCGGGTTCCGTCGTTGCATACGGCATAGCCCTCGCCATTTAATACCACCTGGCCATTAACATTCAGGCGAAGACCATCATGGCTGGAACAGCATCCTTGCCAATTCTCCGGATTCAGCCGCGCATCAACGGATGGCGGACGGTTTGTGCGAACCACGACGCTTGCCTGGGCAAAAAATGTGCTGAACCGGTCATCTTCAACCCATGTCCCCTCCATGGTCGAGGTGCCGCCCTCCAAGATAAAGCGACCGGCAAACGTGGCCGACCGCCCGGCTGTCGTTGTGCCTTTAAGCGAAAATGACAAATCCAGACCCCGGTCGGCAACGCGGCCTCGCCACACCACATTATGATTGTCAAACGCCTCCAATTGATCACCGTTTTGCCGCACGGTAAGCACCCGGATCGGCGCTCCCGATTGATGGGCAACGATCGGGCCGCCGGACGGCTCCCGGTATACGCCATCCACATTAAAATCAACCTGCCTCGTTACCCCCGATGCAGAGTCCACCTCGCAACCGCTCAAACCAGCCCCCGCCAAAAAGCCGATCGCCGCTACCAGACCAAGCCGAACCCTAACCATCGACGAAAAACCACTTAACCAAGCGCTTATGTGCTGGATGCTGTACAAAGACATGGAATTATGACAGATGTTACACGTGTTAACGTCAATACAATGAGTCGGCCTATACCGTAAAATGCAGATTTTGGCGAATGGTTTTGTACAAGGCTTGGTCATCGCGCTACTGGCGATTGGCTTTAATACCGTTTTCCTGCCCACCAAGGTTTTTTTTGTGGCGCAGGCCGGACTTTATGCCTTGTCGCCTTTCCTGGCTCTTCAATTGCTGCGCTGGGATGTCCCCTGGTGGCTCGCCTTCACCCTGCCCGTGGTGATTTCCGCCGGCCTTGCCGGATTGATGGAGACCTTGAACCATCGCCCCCTTCAGAGGCGCGAAGCCTCCACCGGCGTCCATCTGATTGCCTCGCTGGGCCTCTACATCGCCATCGTCCAGATCGTCGCCATGATCTGGGGCAATGAAACGCAAGTGCTCCGGCGTGGTATCGACCAGGTATTCCGCCCCGGCGACATCATCCTCACCCGCTCCCAGGTCATCGCCGCCGCCGTTTCGGCCATTCTGATGATCGCCTACATCTTCTGGCTCCGGCGCACGAACCTCGGCCTCCAATTCCGCGCTCTGGCCGACAACCCGATCCAACTCGCCCTGTTCGGTTACAACACCGACCGCCTGCGCATGTGCGCCTTCATGGTCGCCGGGGGCATCACCGCCTGCGCCAGCCTGGTCACCGCCTACGATATCGGATTTGATCCCCACGGCGGGCTACATGCCGTGCTGTTGGCCATTGTGGCTGTCATCATTGGCGGACGCGGCACCTTTGTCGCCCCCATGCTCGGAGGCATTCTGCTTGGCCTACTCCGCGCTCAGGTCGTCTGGCACTGGTCCGCCCGCTGGCAAGAAGCCGCCACCTTCGCCCTGCTCGCCTTTTTCCTTTTGTTTCGACCACATGGAATTCTTGGCCGCAAGATGCGCCTGGAGGCCGAATGAACTACATTCTCCATCTCCTCGTTTACTTCAACATCTACGTCATCGTAGCGATGAGCCTGAATCTGGTGGTTGGTTATTGCGGACTGCTCACCCTGGCTCATGCCGGCTTCTACGCTATTGGCGGTTACACCTACGCCATTCTGGCCATCAATTTTGGATGGGAGTTCATCCCCGCCGCCCTCGCCGGGGCTGCGGTCGCGGCGATGCTCAGCCTTTTCGTATCCGTGTCGGCCTGGCGGTTGAAGGGCGATTATTTCGTCATGGTCACCTTGGCCGCCCAAGCGTTGATTTTCAGCCTTCTTTACAACTGGACCTCTCCCGGCGAACCGCTCGGATCCCTGAAAAACCTGACCAACGGCCCCTTTGGCATTACCGGCATCCCGCGCCCCGTCCTGTTCGGATGGCGTGTGGCCACCCCCGCCGCCTTTGCCATCTTCTCCACGGTGATCGCCGCAGCCTGCCTGTTTGTGCTCTGGCGACTCAAAACCTCTCCGTGGGCCCGCCTGCTCCTCTCCATGCGGGAAGACGAGCTTGCCGCGCGGGGCCTCGGCAAAAACACCCGCCTGGCCAAAGTCCAAGCCTTCGCCATCGCCAGCGGCCTGGCCGCCATTGCTGGCGCTCTCTATGCCGCCCACGTCCGCTACCTCGATCCCAGTTCGGCCTCGCTCGACGAGAGCATCCTGATGCTTAGCATGGTCCTGGTCGGAGGCCTCGGCAACTTCCGCGGACCTGCCCTTGGCGCCGCCATCCTGATCCTGCTGCCCGAGGTCCTGCGCTTCCTGCACCTGCCCGACGCCCAAGCGGCCAACCTTCGCCTCCTGATCTATGGCCTGCTGCTGGTCGTCATGGTCCATGTTCGCCCCCAAGGCCTTGCCGGGGAGTATCGTATACAATAAGATGCATGAAGTATCCGGTCAGATACCTGAAAGATCGTAATTGATTATGCGTCTTTAGGGGTGTACCATGGCGGTAACTAGATGCCTCATGGTATAACATGATGTCCATGTTGGTGTTGCGATTGGATGCAGCAAAATGCCGCCCCGGTTGGCACACCGAATGCTTATAGTTGGTGGCAATGATTGATCAATGCACAGCGCCCGAACGTATAGCGACTGCCCCCGAGGCAGAAGCTCCCGTCTTGTTGCGGGCCGAGGGGTTGCGAAAAGCCTTTGGCGGGCAGGTCGTGTTGGATGGCGTCAACGTCGAGCTACACAGGGGACAGGTGGTTCTGCTTCGCGGGGAAAACGGCTCAGGTAAAACCACGCTGCTGAACATCCTTACCGGAAACCTCGAACCCGATGCCGGGTCGATCCACTATCTGGCCGACGGTTCCCCGCGCACCTACCGCTTCCCGCGCCGCTGGTGGCAGGAATTGAACCCGTTCGACCACTTCGTGCCCGAATTCGTCGCCCGCGAGGGCATGGGCCGCACCTGGCAGGATGTCCGCCTGTTCGGATCCCAGACCCTGCGCGAGAACATTACCGTCGCCGAACCCGGCCACCCCGGCGAAAACCCGCTGATGGCCCTGATCGCGCCCGCCCGCAGCGCCCGCAAGGAAAAGCAGTTGCGCGACCAGGCCGACACCGTGCTGTCACGCTTCGGCCTGGCCGGACGCGAGGATTCTTCGGCCGACAAGATATCCCTCGGCCAGTCCAAACGTGTCGCCATCGCCCGCGCTGTCGCCGCCGGAGCCAAAATCCTTTTTCTCGACGAACCCCTCGCCGGCCTCGACCGCCAGGGCATCGCCGACGTCCTCAGCCTCCTGAAAACTCTCGTCCGCGACCACACCCTGACCCTGGTCATCGTCGAACACGTCTTCAACCAACCCCACCTCCAAGGTCTAGTCACCACCGACTGGCTGTTGGAGTCAGGCAAGCTGATCTCTTCTCTACGCCAGGGCGGTGAACAATCGCAACTCGACCCCAGCTTGTCCATCGCCCATCACCCATCGCCCATCGTTTCCCGTCCTGCTTGGTTCCACCTCCTCGCCGGCGACAACGCCGAAATCATCGACGAACCCCTGACCCGAGGCGCTCTCCTCACCAGAATCCGTCGGCCTGATCGCTTCAAGCCGGACAACCCGCCTATCCTCGAAATCCGTGACCTCGTGGTGAAGCGCGGCCCCCGAGTTGTCATAGGCGGTGAATCTTCAACCACGGGCGGCATGAATTTGACCCTACAGACCGGAGAAATCGCGATTCTTCAAGCGCCGAATGGATGGGGGAAAAGTTCACTTTTCAGCGCCATATGCGGACATATCCATTCAGTTGGTAACGTGTTGTTTCGCGGCCAAGACATAAATCTCAAGCGCTCATGGGATAGGGCTAGGGCGGGACTTGTTGGTGTCGGATCGAATGATGCCTTGTTTCCATCTTTGACAATTAGGGATGCGGCCTCATTGCTGCCATCGATCTCGACAACAATTCGCGACCAATCTACTAGCCGCATTTCAAGCCTTAGTGGCGGGGAACGACAACGAGCGGTAATGCACTTTTCCAACACCCGACACACTCCTGGCTCGTCTTTAGCGATTTACGATGAACCCTTCGCAATGCTCGATCATGCAGCAGCAATTGAGGCGGCAAGACAGATAGTTAACACAAACTCCTCAACCATATTTCTTATTCCAAGCAGCTTGGCGCAACAAAAGGAGACGGTATGAACAACGCATACAAACGGACAATCGCAACACTTCTGATTTCCGCAGTCGTGATTTCTGGTTGGGTTATCTACAAATCCAGACACCAAGAATCCGTCACAATCGGAGCAGTGATTCCCCTCACCGGCCCAGGAAGCTTCGTTGGCGAACTGATCAACCGGGGGCTCCAGCTTGGGTTTGCTGATACAGCGCCCTCCGTTCGCTTGAACATTCAAGATAGCGGATCAAATCCCACGAAAGGACTTAGTGCATACAGGCACCTTCGTGACATGCAGCAGTCAACAGTCAACATTGTCGCCTTAAGCTCTGTAATCAATGCTGTTCTACCATCTGCACTGGAAGAGCAGACTCTTCTAATCGGAACAGCGACGGTGCTTCCCGACTTGCCCAAGAAGGGCCCGAATGTGATTCGCTACTTCCCCAGTGCGAATCAACTGGCGGGGCAACTCGCAGACTACGCCATCCAAAACTACAGGCGTATCGCCGTATTGTACGTTGAAGACGAGTATGGCAAGCAATCAGAACAGGTATTCACTTCACGTCTCGCAGCAAACGGCCTGACACCTGTGTTTAGAGGCGGGTTCCCGCTGGCCCAGGCAGAAGCGCGAGATATCGCGGCGCGCGTTGTGGGCAGCACCCCTGACGTGGTCTTCATACCCGGTTATGGACCGAACTATTTGCCGCTTATCGAGGCTATCAAGTCAACTGCACCCGGGATCGCTATCTTTGCGGATATTCAACTCACCGTTCCTGAGTACATAAAGAGCGTTGGCGAGGTCGCCGAGGGGGTGGTGCTGCTCGCTAGCCGACTTGACTGTGGCATTGCTGTAACCAAAGAGGCTGAGGCCTTTCTAAAACAATATGAGGCTGCTTACGGAATTCGACCAGGACTTCATGCATTTATCTCGTATGATCTCGCTCGCATTGTCGCCAAATCCGCAGACGCTGATGCTGATGGCAAGGAGGTAATCAAAGCGGTCACAGAAAGCCTACTAAACCAATCGCCTTCTGAAGCCTTGGTTCCCGTTCGCATTGACGCCGACGGTGACGCAAGTTTCGACTTGATCGTTTGCCGGATTGAGGGCGGAAAACTGGTGCCTGCAACGCGTTAATTGACAAATCATGAAATCCCAATTCGCCACCTTTGCCCTCATGCGGCAAGCCAACATGGAGTTGCTCGAGAATCTTCGTCACTTGAGGAGGCTCGTCGGCAGCGGCGATGCGTTCTTCGAGTTGGCGAACCTTGCCCCCAGTCATCTTCCTGACATGATCGAATGGGCATCCGGTCAACCGGATCGGATCAGGGAGTACCTTAACACCTATCAGGAAATCTTTGACGAGGAAATTGGGTACCTTTCTCAGAATGGAATCGGCCAAGGCTATATTGCCATTTCCGACCGTTCTGTTCAGGCTTCACTGGCGAGGGTTCGCGACAATTTTCGCAACGCCGGTCAACCCGCCCCGCTTTGGACCATCGTCTTCACGAATCTGATCAAATGCATCACGGACAACAATCTGGAATGTCCCGAGTGGATTGGCTTCAACATTGAACTGCCTCAGGATCGCCGAAAGTATCGCGTTGCACAGACCGTCAATTTGATGCCATTTAGCGCTGATACCTTTACGTCGCGCGATAATGATCTGCCGATTCGCAAGCGTGACTATCGCTTTGCGCGTCGAGCGGGAGACTACTTTCCGAGAACCATAATTGAGGCGGCACCCTCTGTGGGCAATCTGCTCTTTTTTGATACGCAAATCGATCAGCTTGATAATTCACCGTCCTATTCGGGTATTCCTATCCTCTTGCAGGCTCGCGACTCGAATAGCATAAGGGGCGAACTGCGCCCTCATCTGCTAGAGATTGATTACCTCATAGACATCAGACAGTGGCAATGCGCGGCCAGAAGTACGACACCGCTGATGGAGGGGACTGCTGAAATTCACCCGCCGACTCAACCCGAGACGATCAAAGAGTTGGACTCATTCTTTCGCAGTTATGTCGAACGCTGGATCCGGAGGCGTAGCTCGGACAACGCTCTGCACCTCTACTTCGGCACTGTGTTGAACTACCTGACCAAGGATCAAGTGATACCAGACCAAGGCTTCTCAGTGCTTTCGGTACCTTCCATATTCTGGTCAATTGACAAAAACATCCAAGGCGCTGCCTCAGCGCTCAATTTCTGCTATCACAGACAAATACCAGACGAAACAGCGGACCTACTAATCGCGTTTTCGCAATCAATACTTCAGGGAGTCGGTCACTTGGCTCGACTTCAAGAAACGATTGAACTTGGCAGCAAAAGAGTAAAGACAATATTCGCACACGAAACCCGCTATCTGATTCCAGCAATTGACTCCAGAAAGATGCCTCCTAAAGCTCTGGACTTGCTCCGTGAACATTTTACTCAAGAATTGAATGCGGCCGATGGCGCTCCTTCCGTGCTGGATGGAAGTGTCGACACCGGCCTTAAGTCCGTGTGCCTAACCGCCGCTCAAACCGCTTGGCGATTACTTTCGCTTGGACCATACATCGACGGAGTCGAGCGAGGCGAAATCGAATCGACTGATGACGCATTTGCTGAGTTTGTGCAATCTCGATTGACAAAACTACATGAGCGACTCGACTTGATCTCGCTGAGCGAGGAGCTTCGAATACATTCTGACCACGTATCCTGTTTGCGGGGAGCCCTGTGCGCTGCTTTTCGAAATGCACTTCATCACTCCATCCTGTCAAGTGGTCTAGGTTTTACGATGCGGGCATTCCTCACCAGACAGAATACACCTTCTTGCAGGCCGATTTTAGTCATTGAGAATACTATGACCGGCCTCAGGAAACTAGGACCCGCAACATGCGGACGTCCAGATGGAACGCTATTCGTGCTAAAAGAGCTCTGCGCAAGTTGCGATCTAAACGCTATTGATGTTTCGCTTATTAGGTACAGTACGAGTCATGATGGCCCGCCGTTTACGGCGATATGGCGAACAACCCTGCCGATTGCCGTCGAGGAGATTGCACATGGTTAAGGTTTACATGATCGATGATAAAATGCAGAAGCAGTCGGCATTCAAGGATGTGCTAAAGGCGGCAAGCGCTCTTTCGCGCGATCGCAACATCGGGGTTGAATTTATTGCTGGCTTCTCTGATGACGTCGAACGCAACATAGGGAAAGTAGCCTCTATCGAGCACATTCTTAGTGCTTTGGAGAGTGATGGTTCAATATTTCTTGTCGACATCATGCTCCAGCGGCCAGGCGAGCTAGAGCAACCCACATTTGCGGCTGAGTTTCCGGACCGTGCCCGAAAAAGACCATCTTTCGTCAATGTGGTTAACGCGGTCGATGGGTTCAGTGAACTTGAAGAACACCTGAAACCAGCGGCCATCATTATTAAATATCTGCAGTACACAGCGAAGCCATTTCTTTTAGTGTCGCTTGAAACAAGGGGGCAGGATATTGCGCAACTCGAACTTCATCTCGGCAATCTCGGACATCATGGACATGACTTTCCTCTTGCTCATACAGACCCTGCCACTACTGTCACCCGGTCAGTTGTCACAGATTGGGCCGAAAAGCTACTCAGCCTTGTCGACCCACTAGTTCTTGTCAGAGCAGTTTCCAAGGATTGGTTCAAGTACAACTCAGGTGTAGGATGGAATAACTATCAGAACAACGGACTGCCACATCAGCTTGCTGGTGATGCGCTGAATGACTCCGCAAATTACCGGAATTGTTTAAACTCCATTCTTCCAATTGGCGGCGCGGAAGTGTCCTGGTGGAATTCGAAAAGGAGCTGGTCGGCGTTACACTCAGCAACGAAAACGTTCTGCGGCTCTCACCCTGATTGGATGGGGGATGACCCGCGTTACGCCCTAAGCCTCGCCGGCGTCTACTGGTTATTCTTGCTTGCGGTCCGGACTCGCTTTCCGGCCAACCTTGCTGCCTGTCTCGTTCCAGATTGGTCATGCTTCTTCAATAATTTCGATGGCGGAAAGGCGCGAAATGCATGGAGGTTCGTTCCTCGCCAGTTTCCACCGGCAGCTGAGACTTCGGTCAGAAGCATATACGAGTACTTTGTTTCAATCATTACCAGAGAGGTAGATGAAAGCTTCTCGATCACACGCATTCTGTGGCCAACTCAAGATAATCCGCGCCTTGCGTTCGTATTGAACTGGAGTCCGGACAATATCCGGAAGTATGCATCCGATGTTAACGCAACCATAGCCGGATCCTTCACGACCAATCCTCCATCCGTATCTATGTCGCGAGGAACAACGGTTGGGGCATACATGCGGCTTCTCATCGCAACGCAATCATCCAAGATCGGCTTTGGGTCCTTCGGCTCGGTTCGACTATACGAAGATGAGATCGATGAGTCCCTAGTGGGAGTGATTGAGTTTAAAGGAAGCCCCTGTGCCTGAACCAGCGCTAATGTTCCTCATTATATGCAGCGACGAGGGTGGCGAAAGGCCCGCAACCCTTGGGCATCTTCTGAAAGAGAAGGGAACGGTATATCGAGTCGAGGGCAAAGACGGTGCTGCGCGATACCGGCGATTCGGTTCCACTGGATGGCAGAATGTTGCTGGCAAAGACGTTCCTGTGGTTTTTGATGCTTTATTCTTCCATACGGGAGACAATGACTACTTGGACATACCGTCTGACCGACGCCACAAAGTCGCCTTCGCTTTCTCTGGTGGTGGCGTCACGGCAGATTGGCTTGTTGACCACAAGATTGCTGCCATACCGATCGAGCGGCCGTTTAAAACAACGTCATGTCCGGTAAAGGAGCATCACATTGATGAACTGTTGAAGTTTCTCTCCGGGCAAAGAAAGCAGACGCCCACGTTCTGCAGATATGGCGGTGAAGTTCCCACTTTGTGGTCAATCGTGATCCTTTGCGAAGCCTATGTGTGTGCCGGGATCGCCGCGAGGGCAAATACGCTGGACAAGGATTTCTACAAGGCTGTTTATCCCGAACCCGTACTTCGTGAGTCGATATTACCCAAGCGACATGACCTGGCCCGATTGTGGTCAAGCATGCAAAGTGCCGCATGGTCGAAGTCGAAGCTTGGCATCTGGGATAGCGAAAATAATCGGGTTGATGACCGCGCGTACCGGGAGTTGCTTCAAAGCTTGGCAACAGAGTTGGAAATAGTCGACGACATTTGCGACCACATTCACGAGCAGACAGGTAAAGCCACCCTTGCCGAGTCGCTCTCAATCGATCAACTAGAGAATGGCATAAGGAAAGGCGGGGAGCGATTCCGCACGGATCCACCCCAGAGCATTATCGCATTCTTGAATTCATCCGAGCCATGGAGAAACGGCGAGGCGGCGTTTCGTACAGCAAAGAAGATAATCGAGGAATGATGCTTGAGCCCATCCATAGCACATGGCAAAAGCGCCGAAGCGAGTTCAATCATCAATGGTTGAAGAACCGGGTGCTTTCAGCGCTTGATGCCGCTGGTAATGTCGTGCAGGGAGAAGTGGGTGGCGATGAGGCGCGTCTGCTTTGCGATGTGGTGTCTATAGATCTGCGCGAATGGCCACGACGCCGTGCGGAGGCTATGCGACTGCTGGAGAGTATCGAGGATTCAATGTCGCCAAAGGTGTTTTTTGCCTACCCCCCGCTCGACAACTGGGAAGCTGAACTGCGCGTGCCATGCGAACAACTCGTGCACGATGTGTGGCTTCACCGGCATTCGATACGGAAGCTGAGAGATAACGCCATACAGGCGTTGAATGATGCAGATGTTGCATATCGGACCATGCTATTTGTGCTCGATGCGCCCATCGGGTCCTTTGATCGGGATGAGTCCAGGCGCTGCTTTCATGAGTTGACGATTGCCCTCCGGCGGGTTGCCACCAGCATTGAGGCTTTGCCGAGTCGGATTCTCCTACCATGACCATCCCGCGCATCCTGATCATCGACGACCTTTTTGGTCGCGAAGTTCTCGGCGGTCGAAACCGCGAGCGCGAGAATCTGTGCGCCAAGTACCTGCTCCTTGAAGAGCACGCCCCCGCGACCGGCGCCCGAGGGCGCTATTCCGTGAGCAATCCGATCGCATCGGCGAGCTTCTGCAGAGCCCAACTTCCCATTGCCGCAAAAGTAGGCGATGTGGTGGAAAACAGCATCTCAACCGCACTTGAGGCAATTCGCAACGGTTGGACCAAGAGCGACAGGAAGACGCATTCGAAATCCTTTCGCTGGAGCATGATCCTTCTCGACCTCTGCTTCTACACGGGACTCGTTACCGAAGAGAGCGATTCAAGCGCTCCCGGCATGCCTGAAGGACGCGCGGGCGATGACGATCCAATATCCTATTTTGGGTTGGCGTTGCTTGATGCAATCAGCAAAGCGTTTCCCGAGCTTCCCGTCGTCATTCTGTCGAGTAAACCACGCTCGGGCGTCAGCATGAACTTCAGCCGCCATGGTGCCGTCGGCTTTATTGATCGCAGCGACCCCGATGGGCCAGAACTGCTTCGAGATGCATTGCGCACCCATGGGCTGCTCGAGGATTCATCAGGCGGCATCGTCGGTCGCTCCCTGCCTCTACTCCTCGCACTCCGAGAAGCGCGCCGCGCTGCTTTGCACCGCCACCATCTGCTGATCGGCGGGGAACGAGGGTCGGGCAAGGAATTGCTGGCCCGTTATATCCACCAGAATGGGGGAGCGGATCGCCCGTTTGTTCCCGTGAACTCGGCCATCTTCACGCCCCAGCTCTTCTCATCCGAGTTCTTCGGCATCGAGGCGGGGACGGCGACGGGGGTGCACGCAAAGAAGGGGCTGATCGAGGCGGCGGATGGCGGGGACCTGTTTCTCGACGAGGTGGCCGATCTGCCGGACGAAGCCCAGGCGGGTATCCTTCGTGTCCTACAGGATGGCCAATTCACCCGGGTAGGCGGGAAAAAGCCTCGAAAGGTGGCCGTCCGCGTCATTGCCGCGACCAACTCTGATGTTCAGCATCCGGATTCCGGATTCCGGGCCGATCTACTCGACCGGCTTCGCACCGGCGGGTTGATTACCCTGCCACCCTTGCGCGAACGGAGCGAGGATATTCCCTTGCTGGCTGAGTCGATTATCCGAGAAGCCGAGAAGGCGCACCGGGGGGCCCGCCCGCGGGAGATCAGCGAGGAGGCGTTGGCAAGTCTCGCTGGCCATGATTGGCCGGGTAATATCCGGGAGTTGCGCACTGTCCTCTTCGACGCGGTCAACCGCTACCCAGACGTCGAACACCTCGTTCCCGGACACCTCCGGATCGAAACAAGATCGCCCCCGGTACCAGTGATCAAGCTTCATCCCGCCCCCACCCAACAGCCATCTTCGCTCGATCTTTCGGGCCTACTGACCACGTTGAAGAAAATCACGTTCGATTCCCGTAACGTAAGCGCGTGGATGGGGCAGCTGCACACGCTCCAACACGCACAAACCCGCGTCGCCGCCAGGTTGCTCGGCGCGGCGGTCGAGGCCACCAAGCGCCGGACCCCGGACAACCCCGACGGTTTGATCCAGATCCAGCCCGCCGCCAAACTCGCGACCGGCGACGCATCGTTGACCGCCAGCAAGGCCGCCGACCTGTTCAAACGCACCCTCGGCCCCATCGCCGATGAGCTCGAAGGCGACCTGCTGATTGCCTATCAGACCTCCCTGCGCCTCCGGCCCCGTTCGACCAAGGCGAGGAATGTGAAAGCATGAACCGTTATCTTATCCTCGCCCAATCGGAAGTCACCGCCCGCGCGCTCGGAGCGTGGCTGGAATTGTTGGGCGAAGCGTCTCTGGAAGAACCCGTCAAGGATTCCCGTGTCCTTCGCTGCCGGGAACTCGGATGGGGCAGCGACCTGATTCACGCCTACCGGGCTATAGTCTCCAAACTCGATGAAAACCTCATCGATGGCTCGACCTGCGACTGCGTCACCGTGCTCGTAGACCATGTGGACTGGAACGACCTGAACGCCACCGCCAGCCCGCAGGGCTGGTCCCGACTGGTGTCGCTGCTCATCCTCACCTTTCCCGATGTCCGCTGGGTGTTCGGGACCGTCTCCCGCAGTGCCGACAGCAAGAGTGGAGTTGACTTTAAATCTTCCCTGTTTGGCTTGCAGTCGCTGCTTAATGAACACCATGATCCCACCTTTGACGGAACCGGCCTTCGCGCCCATGTTCGGTCAAACTCTGCTTTGACGAAAAACAACGATGGGGATTTTGTCGCGCCCTGGATACCCCAACGTAAAGAGTGGTGCTGTGCCATCGACGACGAGCAGATGTATGCTTACCTGCACGGATATGTGGCTTTCAGGAATGGTTTTCGCGTATTTCCCGTATTCAGCCAGACCTTGGCGGATCAACTGCTAAAACCGTCCAACGGGACAATCCAATGGGGGATGACGCCTCCGGCCCTGACCTTGGAGGATTATTATCTTGGATTTCCGGACAAGGATCCCAACGTCGGCTTGTCAAATCTCGAAAAGCGAAATGGACACTGGAAGCTGTTGGATGACCCGAGCGGCCCTTTCCGGTGCTTCATCACCTCCGGCCATGGCCGGAGCCAGGAGCCGGGAGACCGGGAGGACAATCGGAACGTGCGGGAAGATCTTCGATCGGCTGATCGGGGTGGTCGAGAAGCCTCCAAGCCCATCGCCGGCATCTTTTCATTATGGAAAGAGCTTTGGCTCGATCGTCATAGTTTTGATAAAAAGACGAAACGGGGTCATGCGCCGGGTTATCATTGGCCACCTCCGAAGAACGCCATCGGCGGAGAGGGTTCCGGTCACAGCGCTCCAGGCTTGTTGCTGATGGTGGCGGAAAACTTGATCCATCGCGCGGAACAGCGGGTGGACAAGGTCATTACCGTTCGCGATGCGGTGAAGGGCGCGGTGCTGGCTCTTTCCGCCCAGGAGTTGCTTGGCCCCAAGACCCCCACCACCGCCCGCGAAGCGCTCGAACTCAAACATCGCTTTGAGGCGCTGGCCGAATGCCAATTCGGCGGGGTCCAGTACAACCTCGATCTGACCGACCGGTTTGCGGAAATCAGCCGGGACATGAAACAGCTCGGTTACTGGTACGGCATCCGCGCACGCGGTTCAGCCGTCCTGAACGGTGAACTGGCCATCGTCAGTTGCCTTCTCACCATTTATAAGGACAACGAGGAATTCGACGAAGAAGAGACCTGCCGGAAGCGCATTCGCGATCTTCAACGCAAAATCTGGTGGCGGCAGAAAAAACACAACCCATTGACCTGGTTCGTCTTGCCCATTCGTTATTACATCGACCTGCTCCTGGGTTCACTCACCCGGCTTTTTGCCGCAATCGTCGTTTGGATATCCGGCCTGACCCTGGGTTTTAAGCTGCTAAAGTTGAACATTGATGAGCAAAACAAGACCGAAACGGCGGCCTATGTCAGCAATTTAGTCAACAAGGTGTCGTCGGAATATCCATACGGCATTGTAGAGGCGATATCCGACATCAACAAAGGCGAAGTCCAAGTTTTCGGGCAGGCCATTTCATCCTTCTTCGGGACGGAACCCATGGCCAGTTCGAATACGGGCTGGATGGTTCTTTCCGTACTCGCCGTCGCCTCCGGCTTTATTCATCTTGGCATTTTTATTTCCCAGTTATATAGCATAGCATCACGGAGGTAGAATCCATGAGCAACACCGGAACCAATGACAAAAAGACGGGGGAACAGTGGAGCCGACTTGTTCAACCAATTATTTACTTCATCGCCATAGTGGCTATAGTAGTATACGCCTTGTACCATACCATTTCCATGGGCACCGACGTAATCGAGACCCTCACTTCGCAGGAGTGGCGTGAATTTATCAAGGATCATGTGATCAGCTTCACAGCTCTTATCTCATTGTCGATCATGAGTGTCGCCGCCATCGCCATCTCTTGCATTATAGCATTAGCCCGCATCATGGATCGGTAGGGGTTGTCGCCCTGGTAGCCGGAAAAACGGGTTCATCTCGCCCCGTCAACGTCTTCATCACTACCGGCGGGTCCCCTGCGTCAAGTGGTGGATAAGGGTAAGCAGCTGGGAATATCCGACATCTGTTTCCAGGCGAAGAGTTCGCACAACATCTCCAGACTTTGGGCATCGGGTACGCCGAGGCGAAAGAAGACCATGCTGCATACATCGCCGAGGATGGAATCCGCCACGCTTTGTCGGCTACGCGCGACCGAGTCATACACCACCTATTAATTCTCTTGAAAGATTTCTCATGGCTTACCGTCTAGTTGGATGTAATGCCAGAACACCCTATCCATCCCGGCCAGAAGGCGATAATCGGCATCATCCGGTTCTACCAGCGCACCGCACCGGCCTCTCTACGTAACACCTGCCGGTTCGAGCCGTCGTGTTCGCATTATGCGATTGGGGCCATCGAAAAGCATGGCGTAATTTCAGGACTGGCGCGGAGCCTCCGACGCATCGGGTCCTGCCGTGAACCCAACGGAGGCGTAGATAACCCCTAGGAGCAAAACGATGAGTCAGTATAAATGCGTACCCGGCCCCAAAAACCTGGTCGTGAACCGGATCGATGACATGGACCAAGCCGTCATCCAGTTTTCGGACCTGATCAACAAACACTGCAAGGACGGATGGGACTTCTTCTCGCTGGAAGAAGTTTCGGTTACCCGCCGGCCTGGATGCCTGGCCGGACTTTTCGGCGCCCGCGAAACCACCGTGAATTATAACATGTTGGTATTCAAAAAAGTATAAAACGCCGGGTGTGCGGGCGCCCCAATCGCCCGCACACCCGCAGCCACCGGACGTCAGACGCAGGAAAACTCGAACACGAGGCCGTCATGTTCCCCTGCTTACATTTTCGCAGCTTAGCCTGCAAAGGGCATCCATACCGAAGTTGGTTCTGTTTTTTCGCCCTGCTGGCCATGTTTTCCCTAATCTGGTGGCAATTCCGTATGATTGAGACTGGATCGTCCCTGGATTACGGCAGGATCCGGTGGATTTTCTCCCCTCCCTTTTATGCGTTTGTTGTAACGGCTTCCCTGTCCGGGGGGTTCCTGCTTGCCTCGTTTTATTCAAATCGCGTTCTTCGCTATGCACACTTGGTGGTATACGGCTTTTTGACGCCGGCTATCCTGTTGTGGTCGAATTACCGCTATTTTGACTTCGAGGGCTGGGTCGGCTACACGTACCATGAGCTACGATCAATTGCCTATACGCAAAACCTGTTTATGATCCTTTTCGTGGTTGCGCTTATGAACATGGCCTATCACCCGATCGCCCGCCTCTTTGCGGCTAAACGTGTCCCCATAGGCGCATGCGCCGACCCGAAAACGTCTCCGATTACCGTGGCGCCTGCATCAATGGTAAACTCATGCAAAAGGTGTTCCGGAAACCGACAGCCTTATGAATAAAAATAACATCACCAAGACCAGACGCGTCCGGCGCTACCGGCCGCGGGCTTTCTCGGAATTACCCGTCGATTGGCGGCTGGTCGAGGGCGTCCGTATGCACAATGGGGCCCGGAATTACGCCGGATCGGCTCGCTTGCTCCGGGAGTTCGTTGAACAATCCCGCGATGTGCCGGTTGAGGTCTATTTTCACTTGGCGCTGGCTTATAACCGGCTTGGGCAGAGCGAGCAGGCGCAGGCGGCGCTACTGACCGCCATTGAGCGGGAGCCCGGCTATCAGGAAGCCATTTCGTTTATCGGCCACGCTTTTACCTGCACCAGGGATTTCGAGTTGGCCGGCCATTACCTGCGGCTCGCAATAGCCCTCGATCCAACGGATTATATCCCTTGGGGGCGGCTAAGCAACCTCTACACCGCCATGGGGGATTTGGAAGCAACCCTCATGGTCCAGCGCGAAGCCATTCGTCGCAATCCAGGCTGTCCGATGTTGCGCCGCCGCTTTTCGGAACTTATTCTCTTCGGTTTAGACGACCCGCCCTGAAAGAATCGTGATGATGAGGCGTCTATTGGGAGTATATAAACATCTAACCGAAAGGAAAACAGATCATGCTTCTCGTTAATGCGCGTAAAGGTTCCAGTAAAATCCATGGCCAGGGGTTGATTGCCCAGGAGTTTATTCCCAAGGGAACACGCATCTGGGAGTTCCGGGCGGGCTATGACAACACCTTTACCCCCGAACAACTGATGGCATTACCACAGTTCGCGCGGCAACAGGCGCTATATTATTCTTACTTCGATCCTCGTACGCGCGTCTATGTGATGAGTGGCGATGATGACCGCCATACAAATCATTCTAATACTCCGAATTCCATGCTCGATGCCGATGGTGACTCCACCGTCGCCGCCCGTGACATTCCAGCCGGAGAGGAAATCACGTGGGATTACCGGCCTTTTGGGGGTACCGATTACCATCTAAATAACAGCTCCATCTTGCCCCATCAACTTTATGAATCGTGATCCAAAAGGGCTACACCATGTTTCTTGAACATATAGGTCGCCATCTCTGCGTATGCGGACAGAAAGAAGTGCAACCCCTACTCGAGCGAGACAAAAAATTCTGGAGCGTGATTTCCATACGATATCCCGCCGAAAACAAAGCGGTCTTCCGGCACCACAAACGGATCCTGCACGCTTTTTTTGACGATGCGGACAGCACAAACGTCGCGGAGCAGAAGGGATTGCAGGCGCCAACATCGGCAATTATTCAAGACATGCTCGATTTCGCCAACGCGGAGCCTTCCGCCCCATTGTTGGTTCATTGCCGCGCGGGTATTTCCCGAAGTTCGGCATTCGCGCTCGCCCTGATGTTGCGTGGATATCCGGAACAGGAGATTTTGTCCCGCTTGGACGATGCACTGGAACAGTTGCTCATGATAAGGCCGGTAGCAAATCCGAACGCGCTTGTCCTCGAGTTGGCGCTGTCTTCGCATCTCCCTCCCGGCACGATGCACGCTGTGCTTCAAAAGGTGCATGGTCACCCCGCCATCAGAAACAACATGTCGGTTAACCCGCTTAGAATATAGCGGTATACGCTGAAGGGATTAAAACCATATGCGCACACACCTCGCTACCTCAAGATTGGCACGAATGAATACTATACGGCAACTCATGTCGCGTTTGCAGGGAAAGCGCGGCAATACGTCATTTCGCTTTGTGCGATGCCTGAGACGGTTATTCGGAGCAATGCCCTTTGCATGTATTATTTTAGCCGTTAACATCGGCTGTGCCACTTATCCCATGGGGCTGACCCGGCAACAATGGGAGGCGCTTCCTCCAGAAGAACAGGCGGCCTTCCAAGTACGTCAATACGAGATTGATGAACAACGCCGCCGGGAGCAGGCGGATCGCCAGGAGCGGATTCGTCAACAGCAGCAAGCAGACGCCCAGGCCCAGCGGGATCGCGTGGCCACGCTTTACCGGGATGCCCGCTACGGCGATATCGTGCGCGTTACCATCGAGGGAGGTTATTTGCGCATTTACAAGGAGCTGTATCCGTATCATCCCGTGGCGTTCGATCTGGCGAGGGGCGAAATCCGGGACATCCGCTTCACCAGATCGGGTCGCATTGCCCAATCCGTGTCGATGCCCGTTCGATTATCGGAGGATGGCAATATGTTGTTTTTTAATGATGATCGCATCGGACAAGTGGTATTCCCGCAAGCCAACTGGGAGCGCGGTCACGTCGAATGGTTGACCACCCAGGGCGGTAGTTTCGGACTGGAAGGCGCCCGGATTTCCATTCAATTCAAAGAGCTGCCTGGCGCGCCACAGCGGATTATCCTGGAACAGCGTTAAAGGGGCGCAGACGGGACAAGGATGTTGCGGCTTCGAGTACTGAGGCAGAGAGATTGACGCCCGCGCCTCACGGAGGCGCTACTACATCCCCACGCCAATGTAGTAGCCGCTCCGGGAGCGGCATACAGAAGTTGGTGATCGGCCTCGCCCGACGCATCTCGCCCCGGCCACGCGTTGGCGGAATACGGTGGCTCATGATCCGAATCCCTTTCCCGGCACGTTGAGTTCGACCCATTGCCGCCATCATCGACACCAATAGCGTAACCGCATCCCGTCGTTTTTGTTCTTCTCTTATTCATGAAAGATTTTCTTCACGGCCTCGTCATTATTCTCAAAGCGCCCGAACATGGTGTTGGGGCCAAAGGAGAATGCAGATGAAGTCACGCAAGTTCATGAAGATCGTAAACGGAGTTGCCGCCACATGGTTGATCGGGGCGTTGTCGTCCACGGCGTTTGCTCAGGAAATCATTAACCCGGCCACCCGGAACGACAAGGGTGTTTGGTCGGTCGAGGCGGTGGCGGCCCGTTCGGAAATCGCTTACGGCCCGGTTGTCGAGCGCACCGTGCTTGGCGGTACGCTCGCGCTCGGCATCAGCCCGGTCATGGATGTGTTCGCGGTAGTCGGCGCCATCACCGACAGCAAGATGGCTGGGGGCAGCATAAACATGGACGGTCTGAGTGTCAGCAAAACGGAAGGCGACGGCCTGCTCTTCGGGGCGGGTGCCCGCTACCTGTTTCACGAAAAAGACAAGATGAAAGCCTATGCTTACGGTATGTTGCGCCTGACTACCGAGGAGTTGGAGCATACCTGGAACGGTCGGTTTTATGGAACGATGATCTATGGGTCCAAGGACGTTACCATTGAAACCACGGAGCTGATCGGCGGCATAGCGGCCAGCTATCAAGCCAAGGACAACCTTGAACTGTACGGCAGCTTAAGCATTGTGCCGTACAGTGATATTACCGTGAAAAACGAGGAGAAGATCGAATTCGACCAATACCGCTTCGGGGGTGAGTATGGCTACTCCTTCAAGCGCGCCGATATTTTCTCCCCCCGACTGGGATTGGTGTATCACAAAGAGCCGTTTTGGCTGCGCGCCGAACTCACCCTGATTGGCGAGGAAACCTTGCTGGTCAGCGCGGGACGCTCCTTCTGACGAAGACCGCCGCTTGTCGGCAGATCGTATGCCTCGGGCGCGGGTGGGTATCTCACCCGCGCCCGTTTTGGCATGGGTAGCATCAAGACACAGAACCGGCTCCCCGCGCATTGAGGCTGCACAGACCATTACGCCCGCGCCTCACAGAGGCGCTACTACATTCCCACGCCAATGTAGTAGCCGCTCCGTGAGGGGCATGGAGAATTTGGTGGAGCGGCTTCGCCCGAAACGTCTCGCCGCAGCCACACGTAGGCGGAAGCCGTTCGATCACGAGCTGATCAGGCTTTCAAGGATATGAACAACGTACATCGCGTTGAAATAAAATGGTCGGAGCGGCGAGATTTGAACTCGCGACCTCTTGCACCCCAAGCAAGCGCTCTACCAGGCTGAGCCACGCCCCGACTATACTATTTCCTACCACTCGCGACCTTCCCGACCGCGAAGCGCGTCGGGACGCTCTATCAGTCCCGCGCATGCGGGACACGCCCGACTATACTGTTTCCTACCATTCGCGACCTTCCCGACCGCGAAGCGCGTCGGGACGCTCTATCAGTCCCGCGCATGCGGGACACGCCCGACTATACTGTTTCCTACCACTCGCGACCTTCCCGACCGCGAAGCGCGTCGGGACGCTCTACCAG
>CALMYG010000178.1 GCA_937873455.1 uncultured Verrucomicrobiota bacterium | reverse complement strand
CGACTGGGCTGTTGAACCACGGATCACACGGATATCACGGATGGGGAGGATGGGAGGCTATCGGGTGCGGCCCCGTTGGGGCCGAAGAAAAACGGCCGGGAGGATCCGCGGCCTCGCGGACCACTCTTAACCGCCACCCTTAATCGGATACTCTTAAACGACTCCCTTTATCCAATCAGGGGCTATCTCGATTACGTGTATCCGATTAAGTGGGTCGATTAAGGGTATGCGATTAAGTGTTTCCTTTGCGCCTTCTGTTCCATCATAATCCCGCGCGCTGAAGGCGCGCCACCCGATAGCCCGGCGCGAAGCGCCGGGATGAGCGTGAAAAAGAAAACGATCCGGCGTCCCTACCTGTAGCCGCGCCCGGTGGGCGCGGATGAAACGCAAACGGACATATCATCCATCTGAATCATGGAGAAAATCGCGCAAAGAGCCCGAGCTATTTATGCGCCGCAGGCGAATCAGCGGCTATCGTTCAGCGACCAATCGTAGTCACGGAAACGGATCAACAGGCGGCGACCGGCCAGGCGTTCACGGCCCGCGTCGTCGAGCAGCGCGAGTACATAGGCCTCGACCGAACCGGCCGACTCCTCGAAATCACCGGAGAACCACTTAAAGACCATGGAGAGTTCGACGGACGCCGCGTCGATATTCAAGGTGTTGCGGGTGGGGTCCAACAGAAAGCGCCGGGCTTGATCCTGAAGTTGCGCCTCCAAGCGATCGGCCCGATACGGTTCCCGGCGCAGCGGTGGTGCAGAACGCGCGGCGGCGACCAAGGCGAAATGGGTGCGCGGTTCGGCGAACAGCGGACGAATGATCTTGTGTTCCAGGTTGTCGAGCGTGGTTATTTTCCCGAACAAACTCACCACCGGCTGCCCCCAGGGACCGCGCCACAAGGTGCCGATATCCTTGATGGAGTCCAGCGGGTAATGCCGGATGATCAGGTCCACGGTTTGGGCGTTGTAGAGATTGATCAGATACGCCAATTGCTGGTGCGGGGTCCAGGCGCGGTAGGTTTCGTTATCCACGCGCGCCAAGGTGCGCAGGTAGGCGTGCAAAGCGGAGGGATCGGCTTGCAGTGCGGCATAATCCACCCGGCCTGCCTCATCCACCACCCGGATCAGCAGGTCGGCCCAACCGGCATGCTCATGATCAAAGGCATTTTCCGAGGCGACGTCCATGGCGGACGCCGCCAGAGCCCACCCCGTAAAAAGCCCGGCTCCGATGATCGCTCTGACCTTGCGGATACGCATACGGAAAAGATGCGTCGCCGCGCCGGTTTTGACAAGGCGGAAGCGGCGAAGGGCGCATTCCTGATTGGTTGATTTGTTCGTGACACCAGATACCTGAAGCCCGTTCATGACGTGAAGGGGTTTGGTCATGCGGTGCGTGAGCCATGCGGGAATCCGTCGGCGGGGAGCCGTTTGTCCCAGCGTGCCGCCAGCGGTGTTGTCGCGGGCGGCGCGGTCTATAGACCAGCGCCCCCCGCTCCGCCTTGCTGGCCGCCTGTCGCCGACGACAGGCTCGGCCCGCTGGATCAACCGACTCCCCGGACCCGCGTTCGCGGGTCTGCCCGACGGATTCCCGCGGTAGCACATGCGCCTGCGGCGCATAAAGAGAACCGGCTCATTACACGATGTCCTTGATGATTCTGATGGTGTGTATTCCCGGCCACGATGCGCGCATGCTAAATGAAACGATAGCCGCAAACCTCGTGGTCATGTCGAGCGACGTCGAGACATCTCAGCCTGGGGATGCGGTTGAGATTCCTCGACTGCGCTCGGAATGACAAAGGGAGTCGACTGTTCTACGTTAATCCGCGTCCTGCGGGCGCGGTTACCGGTGGCGCGCCGTTACCTTCCCTTTGGGACGAAACCTCGCCCCGCAGCGGGGCCGGATGTTTACGGCGATCCGCTGTGGATATCGTCGGCTGCGTTGTCCGTGCGCTGGCCCTGGGAAAAGAGGGTGTAGGAATAGCGGGTGACGTTGGTGTAGATGTAAAGTCGGCCCCAGGGATCGAGCAGTCGAACCCCTTGGCGCAATTCCGCTGGGATACGGATTGTTTCATTGGTGAGGATCGCCAAGCCGCTGGGTTGACTGGGCATGGTCATTGCCGGATACGAGCCGTAGACCAGCCGATACTCCTCCAGCGCCGCGCTGATGGTTTGCAATTCGGACCGTGCTTTTGCCTCGGTGGATTTGCGGTTGGCCACCCCGGAGATACCGACCACCAAGCCCATGAGAATGGCGATGATGGCGATGGCGACCAGAAGTTCGACCAAGGTAAAGGCGGATCGGGAGGTTGATCGGGCATTCATGCAGGGCTCCTGTTTCATACCCGTCAACCATACCCGGATTCGTCTCGCCGGGAAAGTTCTTTATGCCAGCCAGGATTAAACCACGAATGGACGCTTTGTCTTACTTGCCCACCTCTGGAGGAAACTTTGTGTTGAACTTCGTCTTGAACTTTGTCTGAAAAGAAAATGGAACAGAAGGTAACGAAGGACGACGAAGGCCGTGCGCGCAAAGCAGCGCGCCGGGGTGAAGACAGGAGGAGGGTAACCACGAATGGACACGAATTCACACGAATGGAATGAGGAGGATTCTTTTTATTGTTGATTGTGAATTGTGAATTGAAACTTGGTAGTTTCCGATGCCGTCGGGCGAAACCGACCGGGCTGTTGAACCACGGATCACACGGATTTCACGGATGGGAAGAGTGAGGAAGGAAACTACGCCTGCCCGCCTCTGGAGGAAACTTTGTCTTAAACTTTGTGTTGCTTGTCCGCCTCTGGCGGGAACTTTGTCTGAAAAGAAATTTTAACAGAAGGTAACGAAGGATAACGAAGACATTGAACGGTGATGATTGAGTCCGGACGATAAGGTGTAAGCGATAACGGGTAGACGATAAGGTGTGTCGAAGGTGGTGCGAGCTTGGAAGTAACCACGGATCACACGGATTTCACGGATGGAGAGGATGGTAACTACGGAAAACTC
>CALMYG010000177.1 GCA_937873455.1 uncultured Verrucomicrobiota bacterium | reverse complement strand
CTTGTCAAAACTCGGAGATGCGCCCGTTCCGCCCGATCCGGCGAATGCGCCCCAACCTTAATATTGAGCATTCCCGGTCGTAATTTTGTCTGCAACCAGTATCTTATGACTATGAAACATGGAATTCTATCCTTCGTATTAACGATGTTGCTGGCGTGGACGGCCATGGGCGGTCCGATCAGGGACCAGCATGTTGAGGCGGAATTGTTGTCGGAAGTTTCCGCTGTTCAGCCGGGGGCGCCGTTCTGGGTCGCGCTGAAGCTGGTTCATGACGAACATTGGCACACCTACTGGATCAACGATGGCGATTCCGGTTTGCCGACCAGCATCCGCTGGGAGTTGCCGGAGGGTTTCCGCGCCGACCCGATCGTATGGCCGTATCCCGAGCGGATCGACATGCCTCCGCTGGTGAGTTTCGGGTACGAAGGTGAAGCCTGGTTGTTGACCCGGATTCATCCGCCCGAAAACTTGGATGTTAACGAAGTGACGCTCAAGGCCCGGGTGTCCTGGCTGATGTGCAAGGAAATTTGCATTCCCGGGCGAGCGGCTTTGGCCCTTAACCTTCCGGTATCGGATGGCACGCGCTTGAATCCGGCACTGGCCGGCGCGTTTTCCGAAGCCCGCCGCCGGATACCCGCTGAGGAGACCGGCTGGACCTTTCTCGTGGAAGCCTCGCCGGAAGCCGTGATCCTTACCGCGCGGCCTCCCGACGGGGAAGCCGTTTGGTCGCGCTTGGACGTATTTCCCGTCGACAAGGAAGTGTTGGCGAATTCGGCATTGCCGCAATGGGAAAAAACGGATGCGGGTGTTCGCGTCACCTTGCCGAGAGAAAATACCGTGAACCCTTTGCCGGAGACCTTTCGGGCCGTTCTTGTGGCGGAACCGACGTTGGCCCGCGATGCCAATCGGCCCGCATTGGCCATTGATATTCCGTTCACGGCGGGCGTGCCTGAAGGCATGGCCGCGCCGGGGGCGGGATTACCCGTCGAGCATCGACTCTGGGTGATCAGTATATTTGCCTTTATCGGCGGGATCATCCTGAACCTGATGCCCTGTGTTTTCCCTGTGATATCGTTAAAAATTCTTGGCTTTGTCAAACAAGCCGGCGAAGACCCCCGGGCCGTGTGGCGGCATGGTTTGGTTTTTGCCGCCGGGGTGGTGGTTTCCTTTTGGTTGCTGGCCGGCGTGCTGCTTGCCCTGAGAGCCGGCGGCGCCGGCATCGGTTGGGGTTTTCAGTTGCAATCCCCCGAAGTGCTGATCGTACTCGCGCTGTTATTCTTCACCTTGGCGTTGAATTTGTTCGGTGTCTTTGAAGTGGGACTCTCGCTGACTTCAGTCGGCGGAACGGCTGCCCATAAAGCAGGGTGGGGCGGGTCGTTTTTCAGCGGGTTCTTGGCCACCATCATAGCCACGCCGTGCACGGCGCCGTTCATGGGGGTGGCGTTGGGCTATGCGCTTACCCAGCCGGCGTATGTGGCATTGACTGTGTTTACGGCGTTGGCCTTGGGGATGGCCTCGCCCTATTTGCTGCTGTCCCGGTATCCGGCGCTGTTACGTGCGTTGCCCCGGCCCGGACCCTGGATGGAGACCATGAAGCAGATCATGGGTTTTTTCCTGGTCGCCACCGTAATTTGGTTGCTTTGGGTATTGTCAGCCTTGGCCGCCGCCAGCACGTTGATCGCCGTCTTGGCGGCATTTTTCCTGGTTGCGCTCGCGGTCTGGATCCTCGGCAAGTGGGATGCCATATCCCGTTCAACGGGGGTGCGTTGGCGCGCCCGCATCATCGCGTGGCCCCTGATCGGCCTCGCCGTTTTCCTCGGCTTGTCCAGCGTGCGGGCCGCTGAAACCTCTGGAAGCGCCGTGGCGTCATCGGAGTGGCGTGACTTTTCCCCCGAACTGCTGGAAGAATTGTTGGCCGAGGGCCAGCCAGTATTCATCGACTTTACGGCCAAATGGTGCCTGACCTGCCAGGTCAACAAGTTGACGGTGTTGCGCACCGGGGAAATTATGCAGGCGTTCCGGGATCGCGGCGTCGTGTTGCTGTATGCCGACTGGACCGATGAAAACGAGGTGATCGCCCGCGAGTTGTCCAAACATGGTCGCCAATCCGTTCCGGTCTACGCGCTCTACGACGGGCGGGCGGATGCTCCGCCGGTCCTTTTGCCGGAAATCCTGACCCGGCGTATTGTCCTCGATGCCTTGAAAAACTTAAATTGAGCATTATTATAGTATGATATGTCTGTAGTGGTAACCATTAACCCCGGAGGAACGATAGAATGAAGAAACTACTCATGACGTTTGTAACCATGGCCGCAACCGCCGCCTTCTCCCATGCGGCCACGTTGAGCATCGGTGAACCCGCCCCGGATTTCACCTTGACCGACACCCACGGCGCCAGCCACAACCTGAGCGACTTCAAAGGTAAATACGTCGTTTTGGAGTGGATCAACCACGGCTGCCCGTTTGTGGTGAAGTTTTACAAGGAAGGCCACATGCAGGCGCTGCAACGTGAACACACGGAAAAAGGCGTGGTTTGGCTCTCTATTTGCTCGTCAGCGGAAGGCTTGCAGGGCCATATGAGTCCTGAAGCATGGAATGCCAAGAACGAGGAAATCGGCGCGGCGGCCACTGCGGTTTTGCTCGATGAAGACGGCGTCGTCGGACGTAAGTACGGCGCGCGCACCACCCCCCACATGTATGTCATCGATCCCGAAGGTCTTCTGGTATACCAAGGCGCCATTGACAGCATACGCTCCACGAATCCGGAAGATATCGAAGGAGCGGAAAACTACGTGGTTGCCGCGCTTGCCCAGCACATGGCCGGCGAAGCCGTAGTCAATGCACAGACCACTCCCTATGGCTGCAGCGTGAAGTATCGCGATTAATGACGCGAAGTAACACGAAACGTCCGGATGGGCGAAAGCCCGGAGTGTTACGCCCGGTGGCGTTTACTCCGGATTTCGCCCCTTCCGCTCTCGGATCCGTCCTCATGGCCATGGGGCGGACCCGCGTGGTTTGCGCGGTGACCGTTGAGGATGACGTGCCCCGATGGATGAAGCAGGACAAGGTTGCCGGTGGTTGGCTGACCGCCGAGTACAGCATGTTACCGTATGCCTCCGAGGACCGCATCCGGCGTGAGGCATCCAGCGGCAAGCCCAGCGGACGAACCCAGGAAATTCAACGGCTGATCGGTCGATCCCTGCGCGCCGTGGTAGATCTCAACAAACTGGGCCAACGAACCTTGTGGGTGGACTGCGATGTGTTACAGGCGGACGGCGGAACACGCACGGCATCCATCACCGGAGCCTATGCCGCGCTGCGATTGGCGGTCGACCGCTTGCTCGCCGATGGACGGTTGACTGAAGACCCCATACGTGAAGCCGTCGCCGCGGTAAGTGTCGGCATCATCGACGGGCAAGTCTTGTTGGACTTGTGTTATGCGGAAGACGCCGCCGCGGATGTGGACATGAACGTGGTGATGACCGCTTCCGGAAAATTTGTCGAAGTGCAGGGTACGGCGGAAGAACGCCCCTTCAGCGCCGACCAGTTGCAGGCTATGCTCGGTCTTGCCGGAAAGGGCATCAAGCACCTGTTGGCCGAGCAGCGGAAGTTGCGAAATTCGGCGGCGTAATCGACGCGATGGGAAGGATGGCGACCACCCGCTTAGGGTGTGTACGGGTCAGACCATCTTTTTGGCAGTTTTAGTTTTCCGTACTATTTTTGGAAAAGAATCTTCATGCCCCGGGCAATTTCGCGGCGCGTCCGCGCGGTGTGAAACGTGTCTATCCACGCTCCTGTTGTGCCGGGTCATTTCAAGATGCTGAAGAAGGGAAGCTTGGCTGCCCCCTTGTCGAACGTGATGACTGCGTCGCATCCAGAGGTCTCGGCCGCGTGGCCAATGAGGATATCTGCAAGGTCAGTATTGTATTTCGGTCCGTCATTCAGGAGGCCCTCGATAACGCGATCGGCCTCGAACTCAAATACGGGCATCTGTCGCATGTCCTCAATCGATCCCAGAATTTCGGATCGTGTCTTTTCATACGCACTTTCCAGAACCCAAATAGTTTCCAGAACGACAAGCAGCGGAATTTTCAAGCGTTCACGCCGTTCTTCCGCCTGTTTGAGACGCTTGCGGACGGCTTCCGCCTGTCTTTCATCGTCCCGAACAAGAAATCGTACAATGACGTTCGTATCAACGGCGATCATCCCTTTCGCTCCTGCATTCGTTTCGTCACGGCAGCGTTCATCTCTTCTACACTCTTTCGCGGTTGCCTGGGGTTGTGAAGCCGCCCAAATACATCGTCCACCGACTTCGTCACCGGCTTCAGCACGGCCTCTGCATTGTTGCGAATAACGAATGCGACGCGATCGCCCGCGTGAAGATGAAGCGAATCCCGCACGGCCTTCGGAATCGTGAGCTGACCCTTACTTGTCATTGTTGCAGTGACCATGTGTCGTACTCCTTACTTTCTTAACACGCCTTACATTATGGTAAGGAGCATGGGGGCAGTCAAGTACTCCCTGTGGCACAACGTCAGGACCGTGCGGACTGGCGGGCCGTTCGCGGGTCGCCAGTAAGCGCCAGCCCATGGTTCGATCTGATCTTTACCGGTGATCTGGCGCACGCAACCGCTGTTTCACGGCGTCATGAACGGCTTGGTGATGGCGGCGGTGAGGGATTCCTCGGCCACCAGGCGATGGCCGGGAATCCAGGTGGCGAGGTTAAACACCGCGACCACGCCGCCGGTGATCAAGGCCGTTTTGATCACGGCAGCCAGCGCCCCGCCCCCGGCCTGCCATTTTTGAGGAACCGCACGCTGTAAGCCGGCTTCGATCCACCGTCGCAAGGAGCGCAGCAGGATCCACACCGCCACGGTGATGCCGATAAAGAAGACGGGATCAACCACGGAGGTCGCCGCGTTGGTGAGGTTGGTCACTGCGCCACCGGCGACCTCATAAAAACGGCTTCCGGCGAATAACGCCGCCCCCATGCGCGCCAACCGGTAAAACTCCCGGGAAAACCCTTGCCGGTAGCCATTGAGTCCGGCCGAGATCAAGCAGGCCAGCGCGACATAATCAAACGCATTCATGTTGCCGGGTAGTATAGCACGCGTAATCAGGTTTGTAATCGAATATTCGCGGCACGCGCGGGGGATTAACATGAACTTGCCGGGCGGGGTGCGCGCTTGATAACGTGCGTCATGGATCAAACATTTTATTTACGTAGCCGGCATATTGTGAGCCCGCATGGGGTCGTGGACGGGGTGGTTCTGGTGGAGGGCGAGAAGATTATGGCCGTGCAGCCGGGCGATCCCCCTAACTCCGCCATGCCGGTGCGTGATGTGGGCGATGCATGGGTTTTCCCGGGGTTGGTCGATAGCCATGTGCATATCAATGAGCCGGGGCGCACGGAGTGGGAGGGTTTTCTGACCGCCACCTCAGCGGCCGCGGCCGGCGGCGTGACGACGCTCATCGAAATGCCGCTGAACAGCAATCCGGTCACGACCACCCCGGATGCCTTCCGCCAGAAATTGGCGGCCGCCGAAGGAAAGCTTTCCGTGGATGTGGGCTTTTATGCGGGCCTGGTTCCGGGAAATGCGCACCATGTGGAGGAACTTGTTCGCATGGGGGTATTCGGGGTGAAGGCATTTATGGTGTATTCCGGCATCCCGGAGTTTTTGAATGTGACGAAGAATGAGTTGGCCGAAGCCATGCCCATCCTGAACCGTCTTGGTATCCCCTTGCTGGCTCATGCTGAATCGGATGGGCCGGTCGATTTGCCGCCGGGAAAACATCAGTCGTATCAACGCTATGTGGCCTCCCGTCCGTCATGGTGGGAAACGGATGCTATTGGGCAGCTGATTGAACTTTGTCGACAGACCGGTTGTCATGTTCATGTCGTTCACCTGGCCACGGCGGATGCGCTGCCCATGCTGGCAACCGCGCGCGCGGAGGGTTTGCCGATCACGGTGGAGACGTGTCCGCATTACCTCCATTTTCAAGCCGAGTCGATTCCCGATGCCGACACCCGGTTCAAATGTGCGCCACCGATACGGGAAGCATGCCACCGGGAGGCCTTGTGGAAAGCCCTACAGGAGGGCGCTCTCGATCTGGTGGTATCCGATCATTCGCCATGCCCGCCGGAAATGAAATACCTGGCGGAGGGGGACTTGATCCGGGCCTGGGGCGGGATCTGCTCGCTCCAGTTGGGTTTGTCGGTCATGATAACCGAATGCCGTAATCGGGGCATTTCACTCGAGCACATTGCCCGCTGGATGTGTGAGGGGCCGGCCCGGCTGGTAGGACTTTTCCCGCGCAAAGGGGCAATCGCCCCGGGTGCGGATGCCGATTTGGTCGTCGTGGATCCCGGACGCTCATTTACCGTCAAGGGGCGCGAACTGCGCCACCGCCATAAAGTCACCCCGTACGATCACGAAACGCTTGTCGGCGTCGTGGAAACCACCTATCTTCGGGGGCGTGTTGTGTATGACACTCATCACATGGAAAATCTTCTGCCGGGTCGCGTCCTGTTGCGTTCCCCATCATTGGCATAATCCCTATTCAAGGAGTCGTTCATGAGCCATGCCCCATCCGGAGCTGCGTCGTTTGCGGGGTTTATTGACCTCGCCGCGGAAAAAATCGGCGGAAAAACCCTTTCCGCCAGCGATGAATTTTTTGCCGAAAAGGAAAACCTGCTCAAGGCGGGGCGGGGCATCTTCATCGATGACAAGTATACGGATCGCGGCAAGTGGATGGACGGTTGGGAGACCCGCCGAAAACGCACGCCCGGCCATGATTGGTGCGTAATCGAACTCGGCCTTCCCGGTGTGATACACGGGGTGGACATCGACACCAACCACTTTCTCGGCAACAACCCCGCGTTTGCCTCCATCGATGCCGCAATGAGCGCGCAGGGCGAATGGACGGAAATTCTCCCGCGCTCGCCGTTGAATCCGGGGGCCCAAAATCTGTTTGCCATCAGCAGCCGGCAACCCTGGACCCATGTGCGGTTAAACATTTATCCCGATGGCGGCGTCGCGCGTTTCCGGGTGTACGGCGACGTGTACAAGGATTGGACCGCGAGCGATCCGGATGAAACCATTGATCTCGCCGCCCTCGCGAATGGCGGGCGCGCGGTGGCCTGCAGCGATATGTTTTTCAGCTCCATGCACAACCTCCTGATGCCCGGTCGTTCGGCCAACATGGGGGATGGATGGGAGACCAAGCGCCGCCGCGGGATGGGCTACGACTGGGTGATCGTCAAGCTGGGCCGTCCGGGGATCATCAGCCAGCTTGAAGTTGATACCAATCATTTCAAGGGCAATTTTCCCGATGAATGCTCGGTGGACGGCTGTCTCGCCCCCGATGAAAACATCGATATCCTGACGTGGAATGAAGTCGAATGGAATCAAGTGCTTCCGCGGACAAAGCTGCAGGCGCACCACCAACATTTCTTTGACCGGGATATTAAAAACACCGGACCGTTTTCCCATTTAAAACTAAACATTTTCCCGGACGGCGGGGTCAGCCGGTTGCGGGTTTTGGGCAAGGTGCTGGCCGGCGCATGAGCCGAAGTGCTCGCGGCCTCAACCCCTCAGCCCTTACACGATAACATCATGAAGGTATCCGAATTAAATTGTTGCAGCACCGAGGAGGCGGAAGCGGCTTTTTATCGTTGTTGCGGTTGCCGCGCCTGGGCCGCCGCGATGGCGGAGCGGCGACCGTACCAATCCCGCGCGGAGGTTCAAGCCGCGGCGGTGGCGGTCTGGCGTGGTTTGAGCCAGGCAGACTGGTTGGAGGCCTTTGCCGCCCATCCGCGTATCGGTGATATCAACAGCCTTCGCGAAAAATACGCCAACACCAAAGGCTGGGCCTCCGGTGAGCAATCCGGAGTGGCCGCAGCCGATGACGCGGTGTTACGCGGACTGGCAGAAGGCAACCGGGCCTACGAGGAAAAATTCGGATTTATTTTCATTGTCTGCGCAACCGGAAAAAGCGCGGCGGAAATGTTGGGCTTGCTGGAGGCTCGGTTGCCGAATCCACGCGACCGCGAGATGGAGAACGCGGCCGCCGAGCAGCAAAAAATAACCGATCTGCGTATTCTAAAATGGCTGGAGGAATCATGATGAGTTCGTCGTTATCCGCATCCGTTGTCACCAAGGTGTTGTCCGATTTGAAGAAGGCGAACGATCGCTTTGCGGTTTGGTATCCCGGCGAGTCGCCGGCGCGCCAGCCGATTCAGACGGTGTATGGCGGTGCGCACTTGTTCAAAGCCGATGGCGCCCGCAAGCTGGGTGAGGTGGCCTTGCGCAGTCTTGAGGAATACGCGCCGGATTTCGCTTCCTTCGCCCTCGCTCTTCAGTTGCCCGGTTACGAGCAATTGCCCAAGTCGCGGGCCGGCTTGGCCGCCTTGATGCGTACGCTCAAAACCAGGCCTGATCGTGTTAAGCGCTCGCATCCGGATATCGGATTGCTTCATACCGTCTATGAGCGGGTGGTGGAAAAGTTGAAGCGCGAACCGGTTGAAGACTTCCGAATCGATTTTGAGGATGGCTATGGCAACCGCCCGGATGCGGAGGAAGACCGCCAGGCGGTGATTGCCGCACAGGAAGTCGCCCGCGGCATGAAAAACGGCACGCTTCCCCCGTTTATCGGTATTCGCATCAAGCCGTTTTCCCAGGAGCTCAAAAAACGTGCCGTCGCCACCCTCGATATTTTCATTACCGAATTGGTGCGACAGACCGGGGGCGCGTTGCCCGAAAATTTTGTGGTCACCTTTCCCAAGGTCATGTTGCCGGAGCACGTCGCCGCCGGCGTGCGCCTGCTGGAGGCCTTGGAGGCACGGCTGAAATTGCCCAAAGGTTCGCTAAAGTGCGAGCTGATGATTGAAACCCCGCAATCCATCATCAACCACGAGGGCGCGTGCAATGTCTCACAACTGGTGAAGGCGGCGAAGGGGCGCTGCGTCGGGGCTCATTTTGGCGTGTATGATTACACCGCTTCCTGCAGCATTACCGCCGCGTATCAGCGCATGAATCACCTGGCCTGCGATTTCGCCCGTCACATGATGAAGGTCTCTCTGGCGGGGACCGGAATCTGGATTTCCGACGGGGCCACGAATATCATGCCGGTGGGACCGCACCGGGCCGCCCCGGGCAAGGCATTGACGGCAACGCAACGCCGGGAAAACCGCGACGTGGTTCACCGGTCATGGCGGTTGATGCTGGAGCACGTAAATCACTCGCTGGAGCAGGCCTATTACCAAGGCTGGGATCTTCACCCCGCCCAATTTCCGATTCGGTATGCCGCCGTGTATTATTTCTTCCTGAAGGGGCTGGATGCGGCGTCGCTCCGACTTAAAACCTTTATTGAAAAAGCCGCCCAGGCGACGTTGATCGGCGACACCTTCGATGATGCGGCGACCGGTCAGGGTTTGTTGAATTATTTTCTACGGGGCATCAATTGCGGAGCGATTACCGAGGATGAGGCCCGCATGACCGGGTTGACCCTGGACGAGTTACACGCCCGTTCGTTTGTAAAAATTCTGGAAGCCCGTTGTATGAGGTAATGCCATGACAAAACGTTCGCCGATCACCACGCACGTACTCGATACCGCGCTGGGGCAGCCCGCCGCGGGTGTTCCGGTGCGGTTGTTTGTCGAGGCTTCATCCGGGGAGTGGACGCAACTGTCCGCCGGCACAACCAACGCGGATGGTCGCGTGGCCGACTTGTTGCCGTCGGATCATGATCTTCAGCCGGGACGCTACCGGATGCATTTCAACACCGAAGCTTACTTCTCCGCCGTCAAGATCGCTGGGTTTTATCCCTATGCGGATATCGTATTTGAGATTCGCGATACCTCGGCGCATTACCACATTCCGCTACTGTTGAGCCCCTACGGATATTCGACGTATCGGGGCAGTTAATCCGGCTCCACGGGCGATTCCGCGGGCAGTCGCCGTGCTTCGGCGCGTCCGACGATATGGCCTCCGATCACCCCGGCAATAAACATGACGGGATTCCAAATGGGAACCACCTGCTCGAAGCCGCCGCCGAGGTAGGTGCCGTAGGCGGGATACATGATTTGATACCCCTCGCGCTGCAGATCCACATTTTCCTCGGCCAGCAAGTACCCGAGGGCATCGCTGGTGGCGATGGCTTCATGGTACAACGCCACCAGGGGGATAATGTAGACGAAGCCGTAGGCGCCTTTCCATTTCCGGTTGGCGAAATCCTTGGCGTGTCCGCCCTCGTGTAGGGCAATGGCTGGAATATCGGAGTATAAGTGGATGGTGTTGGACCATGGGTTGTAATGATCGCCTCCGAAAAAGCGGCCGGGCAATATCGTATAGTGAAGCCAGGTTAAAACGCCTATCGTGTACCGCCATCCCGCGCCGACGGACTTGTTGGCCACCAATCGGCGCCACTCATCGCGTACATGATAGGCATTCAGCCGAACTTTTACGTGTTGCAGGTCGTTGATTTCCAGATATCGGAGCATGATCGCCTCGGTCTCCTCCCCAATGGTATGATTGTCCACGCGCCGATCCCACAGGATGAGCTTGCCCAGCCAACTGCCCGGCCAGATCCAGTCAGACTTGTCGAGCCATCGGTGAGGTTTGCCCCGGACGATTTGTTCCTCGCCCAGCGGTTCGGCAGGCAGGCGCGGATCGATGTACGTTACGCCGGGGCGGTAGGGGACGGTCGCGCAGCCGGTATGGAGTAGGGCGGCGGTCAGGACCGTGTTGAACCATCTGCGTTTCATGGTTTCATCAACCAGGTCAGGATGTCGGGCAGCCGCTGATGCCATGCGGCCTCGTTGTGGTCGGCGGCTTCCGCGACGACAAAGCGCAGGTTTGGTTCGGGGTTCACGAGCAGCGCGGTGAGCCGGTCATGGAGCAGGCGGGGCGCGTGTTCGTAATCGGCCGGGGCCATGCTGGTGTATTCGGCGGTGCCAATGTCGTGGTAGAGCCGAAGCGCAACGCCGGATCGCCCAGCCAAGCCGGTCAGGTAATTCGGCGCCCAGCAGATGGCGGTGGACAGGGAGGCAGCCCCGCCGAATCGATCGGTTTCCAGCGCGAGGTACAGGCTGACGACTCCGCCCAGTGATGAACCGCCCACCGTGGTAGCTTCCGGTTCCGGACGGGTTCGCCAGCGCGCATTCACCAGCGGCATGATGTCCTCAAGCACAAAACGGGCATAAGCATCGGCTCGTCCGGGTTCCGCGCCGGCGTAGGCATCGCCGGGCGGAACGTATTCGTGGCGGCGGTTGATGCCATCGTTGTCGATGGCGATGATGATAAAGGGCGGGGTGCGACCGGACCCGATGAGTTCACCGGCGACCTGTTCGGCCCGCCAGCAACCAAATGGTCCTCCGGGCGCAAAGACATTCTGGCCGTCGTGAAGGTAGAGCGTCGGATAACCAGGTGTGGAATGAGGATCGTATCCGGGGGGCAGGAAAACCCGGATGTGGCGGCCCGGAATGCCGGGAACGCGGGAGGGTATCCAAACGGATTCAAAGGTCATGCAGGATGAGTATATACGACCGGAAAATGTTTTGCCAAGGATTCCCGCGTGATTATGCTCCCGCCATGAATCCTATCCCTGTGTTATGGCAAACCGTCGGTCTGTTGACGCTTTCCAATATCTTTATGACATTCGCCTGGTATGCGCATCTCAAGGACCTGCGCGAAAAGCCATGGATTATTGCCGCGTTGATCAGTTGGGGAATCGCATTGTTTGAATACCTCGTTCACGTTCCGGCCAATCGCATCGGCTACAGCGAGCTGAATCTGGGTCAACTTAAGATTCTTCAGGAAGTGATCACGCTGTCGGTGTTTATCCCGTTCAGTATTTACTACATGAACGAACCGTTCCGGCTGGATTTCATTTGGGCGGGCCTCTGTCTGGTCGGCGCGGTGTACTTCATGTTCCGTTGACCGGGAGGCCGCCGCTTAGGTGCCGACAATCTCCTGGAGCACCAGATCAAGGGTGACGCTGCCGACGACCTGATATTTTTCGTCGGTGACCAGGACGATGGGTTGCTTGGTCACCCGCATGCGGGGCAAAACATGGTCGACCGGCGTGGCCGCCGCGACTAGCTGCGGCGGGCGCATGTAATCTTTCGCGCATTTTCCCTTCGGATTGTCGTCGGCGAGAATATCAAAGACGTAGACCATGCCCGTGAACATCTGGCGTTCGCGGTCGAAAACCGCGAATTGATCGGCTTGCTGGGCGCGGGCGAACATCAGAATGTCGTCGTATAGCGTGTCGGGGTGGATGTAGACCATATCCTTACGCGGGGTCATTACTTCGGCGCAGGTCATGGTGCGCAGTTCAAAAACGCCGGTGATCATGCGGACCTCATCCTGCGACAAGGCACCGGATTTCTGGCCTTCGCGCACCAGGTGCAAGACTTCATCGCGGGTGATCGCCGGGGAGGCGTTTCCGGTAGCCGAATTCATGAACGGGGTAAGAAGGCGAACAATGCTCATCATGGCGTGGCTAAACGGATGGAGGATGCGCCCCATGACGCGCAAGGCCCCGGCAAAAGGAAGGCAGCGGCGGCTGGGGAAGCTCCGGAACCAGGCCTTTGGCAGGTATTCACACAATACCAGAAGGGTCAGGGTCACGCCAACGCTGGCCATCCAGGACCCGGTGATTCCGAATAAGCGGCCGCCCACGCTGACCGCGACAATCGACAACATGGTGTTGACGATGTTGTTGCCGACCAGGGTGGTGCCGAGCAGGTAATCCGGCTTTTCCAGAAAATCCTGAAGAATATCGGCGCCTTTGATCTTGTGCCGGACGAGATGGCGCAACCGGAGGCGATTGATGGAAATCATCCCGGTTTCAATGCCGGAGAAAAACGCCGAGCCGATCAGACAAGCCGCAATGATCACGAATTCAATCGCGGTCATGACGTGGCCTCCTCATCACCGTGCGGTAGCTTCTCCACCATGGCCAGCGTCACCCGGAGCCGGATGGTTTGCAGCACCGTCACCCGGATACCCTGCGCCTCAACCACATCATCTTTCTGGGGTAGATGGCCGACATGTTCGGCGATCCATCCGGCCAGTCGGTCGCCGCCCTCGCTATCCAAGTCCAGGTCCAGTTTGCGGTTTAATTCTTCCAGGCTGAAGTTGGCGTCAACCAGCCATCGATTCGGACCAGCCGGTTGAAAAAGCGGGCGCGGCTTGTTTAGTTCCTGGTAAATTTCCCCGGTGATCTCCTCGAGGATATCGCCGCGGGTGATGATGCCGGCGGTGCCGCCGTATTCATCCACCGCGATGGCCACGCGGCGGTGCTGTTTCTGGAAGTCGGTCAGCAGGCGGTTGAGCGGGGCGCTGACCGGAACGTAATAGGGCGGCAGGATGGCTGCCTCCAGTACGTGGTCCGGATCCAACAGGTAGCGCCGCACATCCAGAAACCCCAGGACCTGATCCATGGTGTCGTGAAAAACCACAAGAAAGTTGCGGCGCGCTTTGCGGGCGGTTTCGATATAATCCCCGGGGCCAAGCGTTTCGTCGCCTAGGTCCAGTCCGACAATGTCGACGCGCGGCGTCATGACGTCGGCGGCGGTGAGGTCTTCCAGTTGAATGATGGCTTTCAGCATGGCCAACTCATCGGCGTTCAGGACGCCGGCTTCGTTGCCGATTTCCAGCACGGTTTCAAATTCCTCGCTGCTCAACGATTTGCCATGAGGGCGCAACAGCGGCTCAAAGCCCTTGGTGATTTTTTCGAGGACAAACCGGAGCGGGCTAAAGATTACGGTTACCAGTTGAAACAGCGGCACATAAACCACGCTGATTTTTTCGGCATAATACAGCCCGATGCGTTTGGGGGCGACCTCACCAAACAGGATCAGCAAGATGGTCACGGCGGGAATGGCCACCCACTCGCCATGACCCTTGAAAAGATTGTCGGCGATGGCGTAGCCGACCGCCGCGGTCGCCACGTTGATGATGGTGTTGCCGATGAGGATGGTGGAAAGCAAGCGGCCGGGTTGATTGACCATGGCATGCAACCGGGCGCCGGTTCCAGGATGCTTTTCGGTGATGCGGCGGACCTGCAGGGGGCTGAGGGAGAAAAAAATCGTCTCCGCGCTGGAAAACAGACCCGATGCCCCTAGTAATAAAATCAGGGCGATTATTTCTTGTATCAAAGAGGCGTGCATGCCGGAGGCTTTTACTTGTCGACGCGGAGACTTATGCCATAACTTAATCCGCAAATGAAGCAATTTTCCCTGAAAACAAGCGGCCGATCTCACTTTGTGGAAATTACCCGGGAGGTTCGGCACGCCGTGGAGTCGTCGGGCCTTCAGGAGGGCGTGGCGGTGGTTTATGTTCCGCACACCACGGCGGGCGTGACCGTGAATGAGCATGCCGACCCCGATGTTGCCCGCGATATGGTCATGATGTTGGACCGCATGGTGCCTTGGGATGATCCCAAGTACCGGCATGGCGAAGGCAATTCCGCTGCGCATATCAAGGCGGCCATGATGGGCTCATCGGCCATGGTCCCTATTCGCAATGGACGTCTGGCTCTCGGTACGTGGCAGGGTATATTTTTCTGTGAGTTCGACGGGCCGCGCTCCAGGGATGTATGGGTACGCGTACTGCCGGCTGACGCATGATGCCCTGATTTCCTGAGCCGTCGCGGGGGCCGGAATTCTGGTCGCGCCATCAGGTCGTTTGGCCGGTGACCGCCCGGTATTCCATCAAGCGGTTGTCGAGCGGCGCCAAACTTTCATCCAGGCCGCCTGGTCGATTTCGGATGAGCCAAAGCTCGGCCAGCGTCTTGCGAATACCCTCGAGATCGGCGGCGAGTGCCGGGGTTTCGCTGCTTGGCTGGCCGCGTTTCAGCCAGCGTCCGCGCCGCAGGGCATGACCCAGCATGCGGGCGGCCAGTTCAATTTCTTTTGCCTCCAGCGGCAGGAGCGATGCCAGGGCGTCGGCGCCGTTCGCCATGATGGCGTCAACCTGCCGTGAGGCGTGTTCCAGCGTTTCGACGCTCCAACGATCAAGAACGGCTTGGGGATTCTGGAAGCGGATCAAAGAGAAAAGTGGGCTGGAATTCGGAAGGTCGAAACCGGCCATTCGGTATACACGCCCGAGAGCGATTAACAAGGGGGCAGGGGCAACCAACTCCGCGAGTTCTGTCTCCGATGGCGCTCGTCCGTGCCAGGCGGCGAACGCTCCCGCGGCCAAGGCGAGGCGGCTGAAGGGTTTGGTTTGCCAGTGTCCATTGTCCCCCCACTCGGTGATTAAAAACCCTTCCGCCCCATGCGCTCGTCCAGCCGTCGCGGCCGCCTGGAGGTTTCCGATCATGTTGTCGAATCGCCCGCAAATGCTATTCCACGTGGACGTGCCGGGGCAGACCCAGAACGGAATGCCAGCCTCCTTGAATAGACGGCATTGGGCATCAAACGGGTGATCCGCTTCGTATCCCCAGACCAGCGCGATTGCGTTGCGTTCAAGCTCCGGGATCAATTCGGGATAGTTTAGAATAATATCCCCCCAGAACATCATGGTTTTACCTCGCGCCTCGACCAGGTGTTTTACGTGGTGCAAATAGGTGAGGTAGATCCGCCCTTTACCGGTGGTTTCGCAGGCGGGCCGGCTTTTTCCCTGACCTAAATCAAAGGCTTCATCGCAACCCACATTGACCAGGGAGCTGGAGAAACAGGGAAGCAGCGCATCGTACCAATCGGCAAGCAGCGCCAAGGCGGCCGGGTCGACGGGATTCAGGCTAAACGGTCCGCTCCGGCGCTCGCCCCACGGGGTGTCATAACCGTCGGGACATTCAGCCAGCGGCAAGTAACGCGGATGACGCAGCCAACGATGCAAGTGACCCAGGGAGTTTTGATTGGCGACCAGTTCGATGCCGCGTGCGCGGCAGTAACCATCAAGTTCAATCACTTCTTCCCGGGTCATCGGCGAAGCATCACGCCAAATGTCCTCGTGCCCGGGATAAGCGAAGGTGTGCTCCGTGTAGAGTTGCACGTGGTTAATGCCCCATTGGGCAAGTTCATCCACCATGGCCTTGAGGCTGGTCATGGTGGGGACTTTGTTTCGGCTGATGTCCAGCATGACGCCGCGATTTGCAAATGCCGGCTTACCTGAAAAATGACTGTTACCCATAGTGATTACCGATCAAGCGGATCCGTTACTGGTGGTGTTCCCAAGGATTCAGCGGCATGAGTTGTTCGGCCTATTCATGAATGCCGTTCATCATGCACGGGGTATCGTTCCCGTCAAGTTACTCAACGTGGCCATCCCGTCAACCGGTGTAATATTTGTAACAAATCATTCAAAAAATGTTTAGTAAAGCGGTTCTTTGTGTTATAAAGGGCCATGGAATTGAGCCGTTCTTCCTATCGGTATGCCGCGGACCTCTTTATCCGCCTGTTGGGTGGGGTGTATGCGATTGCTTTTTATTCCCTGTCGACCCAAGTGCATGGTTTGATCGGCACGGGAGGGATTCTTCCCGCTGGTGAGTTTTTCCGACAAGCCGGTGAGGTGTTGGGTGTCGGCGGTTGGTGGCGGCTTCCTTCCTTGGTGTGGTGGTGGAGTGGAGATGCCGCGCTGATGGCATTTTGCTGGGCGGGTATGGTTCTGGGCGTGCTGCTCCTCGCCGGTTTGGTTCCCTTGGTGGCGTCGGCCATGCTGTGGGTCTTGTATTTGTCCATGACGGTGGCGGGGCAAACCTTTTTTGCTTTTCAGTGGGACAACCTTTTACTGGAAGCGGGATTTTTGGCGATTTTGCTGGCGCGTCCGTCATGGCGTTCGCGACCGTCGGTCAATCCGGAGCCGTCCCGCTTGGTGATCTTTTTACTGCATTGGCTATTATTCCGCCTCATGTTCGCGGCCGGTTATGTCAAGCTGGCCAGCCAGGATGCCAGTTGGTGGGATCTCACAGCCTTGACCTACCATTTCTGGACGCAGCCGCTTCCGACCTGGACCGCTTGGTATTTTCATCAGGCTCCGCTGTGGTTCCTCAAGACATCCACCGCTATCATGTTCGTTATTGAACTGGTCGTGCCCTTCCTGATTTTTGCCGGACACCGGGCGCGAACCGCAGCCTTTGCCTTGCTGATGTTTTTGCAGGTGATGATCATGGGGACCGGGAATTATGGTTTTTTCAACATCCTGACCATGGTCCTTTGCGTCCCGTTGTTGGATGATCGCTGGTTCTCGCGTGCCGCCCGGGACACGCCTCCGCCGGTCGATAACTGGCGAAAACAGCCGGCGTTGGTCGGCTTTCGGTGGGTGGCTTCGGTGGTGATTCTGGCGGTTTCCGTACCCGCATTTATTTCCATGGTGAAGCGGGATATCGTGTGGCCGAGTCCGGTGCAGCATTTGGCGGCCGCCGCCGCGCCGTTTCGAAGCATCAATGCCTACGGTTTGTTCGCCGCCATGACCAAGTCACGCCCGGAAATCATCATGGAGGGCAGCCGGGACGGCATCAATTGGACGGCCTATGAATTCATGTACAAGCCGGGTGATGTCCATCGCACGCCGCTGTTTGTCGCTCCGCACATGCCGCGACTGGATTGGCAAATGTGGTTTGCCGCGCTCGGCCGGTTTGAGCATCAGCCTTGGTTGCAGCGCTTGATGATCGCCATGATGGAGGGCCGGCCGGACGTACTTGATCTTCTGGAAAACAATCCTTTTGCCGAGGAACCGCCGCGTTACATGCGGGCCCTGCTGTACGAATACTCGTTCGCCGGCCGCCGCCAACTCCGCCGGGAGCATCAGTGGTGGAACCGGGAACTCAAGGGTCTTTACTCGCCGGTCTTGGCGCGACAACCATGATCACCTGGTTGACCGATCATCCCCAGGCGGTCGAGCGCCTGCTGCCCGGTGTTGGGGAGTGGCAAACGGGTAAGGTTTCCGAGGCGCCCGAGCCATGGCCGAGCTGCTGGCCCTTGTTTCACGAAGGCAAGGAGCCCGCCTGGACGGTCACCGCATCCCCGAATTCCGAACCTGCGGACGCTCATTATCTGGTGATCGAATTCGCGTCCGCCTCACAATTCAAGGCGGTGTTGCAGGGTTGGAAATCCGGCGTGGCGTTACCGGATCGCCTGGTTGCGCTGGCGCTAGGCGGTCAAGGATTTCAAGGGCAACGCCAGCGCCCGTGGACGGCGTGTCCGGGCAACCTTCACCTTACCGCTCACTATGATCTCGGTTGTGATGCCGCGGCTGCCCAGGCCGCATTGACCATGTTACCCGCGGTGGTTGCCGCCGAGTCCATCGCCTCGATTTCCGGTGGGCGGTTGCATCCGCGGATCAAGTGGGTCAATGACGTGCTGCTGGGGGATGGCAAAGTCGCCGGCGTTTTAACCGCAACCAGCGTGCGCGGCGCTACGGTCGATCGCGTGGTCTTCGGTATCGGATTGAACATTGCCGTGGCGCCCCAGGTCCCGCCCACGCCATTTGTTCCGCGCGCGATTTGCCTGGGCGATGCGGACTCCAGCCTTCGCGACGCCTTACCCAGGATTTTCCAGGAGATAACAACGCGTTTACATGCCGGGGTGGAGGAGCTGAAGGCCGGACGTTGGGCGGGTATTTTTGATCGCTACCGATCCTGCGCGGGTTTTATTGGCCGGGAGGTGACGATTTGGCCGGAGGGCGTGGAGGATTGGCAATCCGTGGCGCCATCCGTGGTGGGCCGCGTGGTCGACTTGCTGCCGGATTTGTCGCTGATGATTGCCGGCCAATCCGCGCCGGTTCGCGCTGGACGCATGGCCTGGGTCACGGATACCGGGCCTTCCGGGTGATCGATGATCTTTGGCCGGGGGTAGTTTTTCCTTTTTAATCCGGGTGAGGATTGATAGTAAGGACGTGGAGACCGACACGATGGATGAGATCAACCTGCTCAACGTCTGCCTGAATGCCTTCGTGGCGGTCATGGCGCTGCTAAGTTTGCTGTCGCTGGCGATACGCGGGTTGATTGCGTGGTTTCCCGAACGTGCCCCTGACCCCCCGGACGCGGCGATTCCCGCGGCGATCAACGAGGCCGTGCACCAGTGGTTGCCGGGCGCCCGGGTGACGAGAATCGAACCGGAACCATCACGGAGGCCATCATGATCCACACCGGACAGAAAAAAACCATTCGGGTCATGTTGACCGCGTTCCGCGACGGCGTGCAAAGCGTTTTTGGCGGGAAGGTTCGGGTCAATGATCTGCTACCCGCGATGCAAGCGGCCGCCGAAGCCGGAATTCGCCATTTCGAATTTGGCGGAGGCGCGCGCTACCAGGCACCTTATTTCTATGTCGGGGAAGATCCGTTTGTCTGTATGGACCGCATGCGGGAGGCCGTCGGGCCGGAGGCCGATCTGCAAATCCTGACCCGGTCGGTTTCCGGGGTCACATTGACCAACCAACCGGCGGACGCGCTGAAGTTGCAGGCCCGGTTGATGAAGAAACATGGCACCACCATCGACCGCAACTTCGACTTCATGAACGACATTGGCAACCTGGTCAAAACCGGTGCATTCATTGTCGATGCCGGCATGCATCATCAAGTATGCGTGGCCATGATGGGGCTGCCTTATGCCTCTGACCGCGTGCATACGCCCGAGTTTTACATCACGATTGTCCGCGAGCTCTTGGCGACCGGTATCCGCATCGACTCCGTCTGCATGAAGGATGCCTCCGGGACCACCGATCCGCGGACATGTTATGAAACCGCGCGCGGTCTCAAAAAAATCCTTCCACCGGAAATCCCGTTGCTTCAGCACACCCATGACACCGCGTCGATGGCTGTCGCCTGTTACATGGCCGGGATCGCCGGGGGGGTGGACGGCATTGACTTGTCCGTGCGACCGCTGGCTTCCGGTACATCGCAGCCGGATGTCCGTTCGATGTGGCATGCCTTGAAGGGGACGGGTTTTTCCCTGGATGTGGATCACACCAAGATGGATGACCTGGAAGGCATCCTGGACGATGGGCTTCGTGACTACCAGATCAACCCGATCACCCTGGCCGCTGATGCTCGCGTGGTTAATTTTCCCATGCCGGGAGGGGCGATCGGACCCAATGTGCAAATGATGGAACAGGCGGGTATTCTCGATAAATACAGCCACGTGCTGGCGGAGTTCCCCGTGGTGGTGAAGGCCGGCGGAGCGTGGGCCAGTGTTACGCCGGGAAGCCAACAGTATTGGTTGCAGGCGTTCAACAACGTCCTTCACGGGCGCTGGAGTAAAATCGATCCCGGCTACGGGCGCTCGGTGTTGGGATATTTTGGCCGTCCGCCGGAATCGCCGGACCCGGATGTTGTCCGGATCGCCACCGAACAGTTGAAGCTTCCGGTGTTTGAGGGCGATCCGCTGGCGAGCGCCCCGGATACGCTGGGCGAGGCCGAAAAAGCCTTGCGCGAGCGATCGCTACCGGTGACCGAGGAATCCATTTTTCTGGTGGCGTCGGCAATCGTGCCGGGCAAGCAGATGGAACTGAATGAGGGCATCCGGTTTCTCTCCGGAAAGGCCCGCATCAACCTGCCGTTAAAGAAGAAGGAAGATCCGTCCAAACCGGTCGAGGCCGCGTCCACGCCGGTAGTTTCCCGTCCGTTCACCACCACCTGCACGGTGGCGGAAGGCGCGACCACCCGGACGTTTCGCATCACGATTGAGCCGCCGGGCGGCGCGGCCTCCGGGTCCGCCGACGCGGTCGGATCCGTCGCGTCATCCGCGACCGCCGGCATTCCGGTATTTTCCCCGTTCGAGGGCAAGGTGGAACTCGTGGAGATCAATGTGAAGGCAGGAGACATGATCAAGCAGGGCCAGATTGTCGCGGCGGTCGAGGCGATGAAAGCCAAGCACGAAGTGCGGGCGCCGGCGGATGGCAAGGTGGCCGCCGTTCATGCCGCGCTTGGAGCCGAGGTGACCTCCGGCCACCCGATTATGACCCTGGAGCCGTAACATGAATGTATGGGAGCGATTGATTACGGCGTCCGGATTTGCCGGCATATCCTGGCAGAACGGGGTGATGTATGTGGTCTCGGCCACGCTGATTTTCCTGGCGATCAAAAAGAATTACGAGCCGCTGTTGCTGGTGCCGATTGGTTTTGGGGCATTTCTGGCCAACCTTCCGGGAGCGATGATGAGCGCCAGCAGCGCTTATGAACCTGCCGTTGGCGAAGTATCCGTACCTTTAATGCAAATGATCTACAACGGCGGCATCAAGACCCAGTTGCTGCCGCCGATCATTTTTCTCGGCGTGGGGGCCTTGACCGATTTTCGCCCCTTGATCAGTCGCCCGATCACCTTGTTGCTGGGGGCGGCCGCGCAATTGGGCATCTTCATGGCCGCGCTGGGCGCTCATTACATCTTTGGATTCTCGGTCCGCGAAGCCGCGTCGATCGGGATCATTGGCGGCGCGGATGGCCCAACGTCCATCTTTCTCACCTCCCAGCTTGCGCCGGAATTGCTGGGTCCGGTCGCGGTGGCGGCCTACAGCTATATGGCGCTGGTCCCGGTCATTCAGCCTCCGATCCTGCGCCTATTGACGACCCGCAAAGAACGCGAGATCCCGATGCGGCAAGCCCGTCCGGTTTCGCGCGCGACGGTCATTATTTTCCCCATTCTCATTGCGGCCTTGGCCTCGCTGGCCATTCCCTCCTGCGCTCCGTTGATCGGCATGCTGATGTTGGGGAATTTACTGAAAGAATCGGGCGTGACCGATCGGCTGAGCAAAACCGCCGCCGGTCCTTTGATCAACATCGTGACGATTTTTCTCGGACTGGTGATTGGTTCAACGATGAGCGGGGAGGCGTTTCTCCGCTCCCAAACCTTGTTTATCCTGGTGCTGGGCGCGGTGGCGTTCAGCTTCAGCACCGCCGGCGGTATCGTATTCGCCAAGGGGATCAACCTGTTGTTGCCGGAGGGCCGTAAGATGAATCCGTGCATCGGGGCGGCCGGCGTATCGGCGGTGCCGATGTCGGCGCGGGTGGTCCAGAAATTTGTCGCCGACGAAACCCAGGGCCGGGTCAATCCGTTAATGGCGGCCATGGGGCCCAATGTCGCCGGGGTCATCGGTTCCGCGGTGGCGGCCGGCGTGTTCCTGCTCCTGCTGCGCTAAGGGAATAATGTCATGAATGATGGTCGTTATTGCATGCTGTTTCGAATGGTCGTCCTCGCCGGCTTGGCGGTGATCGCCGGGTGCCGTTCGCCGTTGTTGCCCCGCCAGGAATACGATGACACGGTGACCCATGCCGGGATCATCGCGGATTTGGCCGGCGGACGCTACGAAGGCTTTTATGCGGTGTCGAATCTGTTCCGGTACGGCAATCATGGCCTGGGTACGTTTGACCGCCTCGACGGGGAAATGATTATCCATAGCGGCCGGGTGTACCGCGCGGACGTGGATGGCATGCTTTCCGCGGCTGATCCCGCTGTGTTGACCCCTTTCGCCGTGGTCACGTTTTTCACCCCCGACCGAATCTTCGATATTGAGCAGGTCGGCATGGAGCGTTTTCATCGGGCCATGGACATTCGACGAACCGCTGATTTGCCGGAGGCCTTGGAGGTCAACGGGCGATTCAGTTCCATCACCTTGAGGTCGGTTCCCGCCCAGGATGAACCGTATGTGCCGCTCGCCCAGGTACTCGAACGCGACCAACGCATGCAAACCCATACCAATCTGCACGGGACCATGGTCGGCTATTATTTTCCCGCCGAATTGTCGGCGCTTCACCCGGCGGGTTATCATTGGCATTTCATCGATGCCGAGCGCAAGACCGGGGGGCACGTGCTGGACTTCACGGTCCAGCAGGCCCGCATCGCGGTGGATATCAGCCCCAAGGTGCAGGTCTTGTTGCCGGAGACCCGGCCCTACCGCGCGGTTATGATTCCGGTGCGCCCGCCGGGCGTGGGGCGAACGCCACGGGTGAGCGCTCCTCCGGTTGCGGATTAAACGCCGACGTATTGTCCGTCTTGGATGACCGTCCGGTGTTGACCGGCGGCATCAATCAGGTCCAGGCGGGTTACTTCAATCGGGCATCCCGGTGCGTACACCACATCGTGGTGCACCACGTGATCGGGGTGCGAAAACCGGTCGGGTCCCACCGTGCCGCCGAGATGTTCGCTGCGACCGTAGGCCCAATGAAAACCTGCTTTTTCGTCTTCCAGCACATTGCCGGTAATCAAGGCGCGATCGTTGCAACCCAGTCCCAATTCCGCCACGTTCCGTCGGGCGGGGTCCAGCGCGAAATGAGCGCGTAGGGCGTCGAGGTCGGGCCCATCGCCGCGCACCTCGATGATGCGGTTTCGTTCCACGGGTAACACGTAGACATGACCTTTCCAGTGCAGCGGAATTTCGCCGGCGGTTCGACTGGGTTCTTCGGGGATTTCGCCCTCATACGGAACAATAAACGCTTCACCGCTCGGGAGGTTGATGACACGGAATCCGGTTTTATCACGCCGGCACATGCCGTCATCGGCGTGAGCGATACGGAAGCGCAAATCGAAGACCAGACGGTGTCCGGTCGCGAAGACGACTTCGGCGGACTCGGCCCTGGTCAGCCATTCGGCCATGCGCGTCGCTTTGCGGGCGACTTCCCGGTAGTCGGCGGCCAGCGCCGATTGCTCCATCCGGCGCAGCACATTGGGCATGCTGGCCGCGCGCAGCGCGGGGTAACGACGGGTCAATGCGGAGAGCGGGGCGGTGGCCGAGTACCGGGTCATGGCGATGACCAGGGTGGCGGTGGACAGCACCGCTTCCATGCCGACGGTTACGCCTGCTTGTTTTCCTTTTGCGGGCAGATCGCCGTTGTTCGCGCCGGTCGCCGGGTATTCGAGGAGCGGCAATACGTTTACGCCGAGATCCAGCAGGCCTTGCCGCCAGATCTCGGCCATGTGGCGTCGTTCCACCCAGTCGGGATTATCGGCAATGGTTCCGGTGGGCACATCGACCATGACGACCGCGGTATCGCGTTCATCCGGAGCAAAGACATCGCGAAGCAGTTTGTGCAGATCGAAAGCGGTCATGTCAGAGAATCAGGCCGCCCTTGCCGCCACTTGGGGCGCCGCCGAGATGCGGACTTCCCAGCTCCCCGGGGGTGACGATGCGGGAAGCTTGTTCCCGCTGATAGTCCTGAACCCGCTTGATCATATCGTCCACCGCCTGCTTGACCGCCACCGGGAATTTTTCCACCGCCTCGGCGAGGTTGGTCGCCTCGATCGGCGCGGAAACCGGAAGCATGCCGGCATTGGACATCAATTCGGTTTGGCAGATGAACATCGGCGGGCGCATCGGGTCCGCCGAACCATCCACGGTGATCGGATACAACACCTTGATGGTGCCGGTGCGGAGATCGGTGATGGTTTCTTCCCGGTAAAGGTTCGCGGTGTCCATCTGGACGTCATCGAGATTGCGTTTGGTTGTATTCATGAGCCGGTTTGTACCTTATCTGGAGCGACCTGCCAATACCGGACAAGGCTGACGACTCCAATTCTTATCGGATGTCGTCGAGTCGCTTGTTCTGTGTTCATCCATCTTTTCGCAATGGTAATATGTGCAAACGTGCACGATTCTCATCTACAGATATCAATGCGCCACGTGTCAAATCTGCATTGTATTTCCTGATGATGTTAAGGACCATTGTTGCGCAATGTAGAGGTGTTGGATCCTGGGTTCGAATTTGAATGACGCTAGGTGCTTCGGCGTTTGTTGCGGCGAGTATAGATCCAAAATCAAGATCATGAGTGAAAACTGTGTACCCATGATCGCGAGCCCACGCCATTATTTCCCGGTCTTTCGCACTAGGCGCGCCTATATTCGACCAATGACTTGCTACATGCCCAGCTTGATTAAGTACCGTTACCCAAGCAGGGGAGAGGTTCATGTCGACAATCAATTTCATGCCGGGACAAGTGGAATATCAATTTCCTCAGCACGCCATGCAGCATAGGTTAGGGCTTGTGTCACATCCTCGTCTTCGAGATAGGGATAAAGATCCAGTATCTCTTTGCGCGTTCTTCCAGCGGCAACAAGGCCAACAATCAAGCCGACGGTAACGCGAAGTCCCCTGATACAGGGCTTTCCGCCCATAATTTCAGGATTAAACGTTATTCTGTCGAGAGTTGTCATAATATTTACCTTTACGATAATATATTAACATGGGTCAGAGGGCCTCGCCATGACCATGCTGTTTTGGGCTACTGTTTAATTTAAAATGCCTTAGTCAGAAAATGGCCTAAAGCGGCAAAATAAACTCGTCTGGCAATGATTTCAAGCCGGTACGCCCGGCGGGGGGTGAACCCACACCCTCTTCTCCTACCGGCGGGACATACTGCGCGAGAGCGTAATCGGAGATTCAGGACGCGCTGTTTTTCTTTTGTTCCTCGAGGAAAAGTTTGTACTCCACGCTATCCACCAGCGCCTCCCAGGAGGCTTCAATGATGTTGGTGGAGACCCCGACCGTTCCCCAGGTTTGTTCGCCGTCGGATGATTCGATGAGCACGCGGGTTTTCGCCGCGGTCGCTTCTTCGGGATCGAGGATGCGGACCCGGTAGTCAACCAGATGCACGTCGCCGATGCCAGGGTAGGCCGAGGACAACGCTTTGCGCATGGCGTCGTTGAGGGCGTCCACCGGGCCGTCGCCTTCGCCGACGGTATGCAACACATTGCCGTTGATGCGCAATTTGACCGTCGCCTCGGAAATACAGGGATCGTCTTTATGCCGTTTCTCCACGATTACCCGGAACGCTTCGAGTGAGAAGAACGGTTTGTGCGCCTTCAATACCTTTTGAATAAGCAACTTGAACGAAGCCTCCGCTGCCTCGAATTCGTAGCCTTTCTTTTCCATCTGTTCGAGTTCGTTCAGGATCGCCTTCACCTCGGGAGACTTCTTGTCGACCTCCAGGCCCATTTCCACGGCCTTGAGAAAGACATTGCTGGCCCCCGACAATTCCGAGATCAGGACCCGTCGCTGGTTGCCCACGCTTTCCGGCGGGATGTGCTCGAAGCTTTGCGGGTTCTTGTTAACCCCGTCCACGTGCATGCCCGCTTTATGGGCGAAGGCGCTGTGACCGACAAAGGCCGCCTTGTCGTTGGGACGCACGTTGGCCATCTCATAGACAAAATCGGCCACCGCCTTGAGCTGCTTCAGTTTTTCCGGTCCGCTCAACACCGTGTAACCCATTTTCAGGGCAAGATTGGGGATGATGGAACACAGGTTGGCGTTGCCGCAGCGTTCACCAAAGCCGTTGATCGTTCCCTGCACGTGCATGGCGCCGGCCCGGATTGCTTCCAGCGAGTTGGCGACCCCCAGTTCGGAGTCGTTGTGGGTGTGAATGCCGATCGCTCCGCCCAATTGGCGGATTACTTCGCGGGTGATATCTCCCACTTCAAAGTAGGGGGTGCCGCCGTTGGTGTCGCACAATACAATGCGGTCGGCGCCGGCATCCCGCGCGGCCTTGAGGGTGGCCAGGGCGTGGGCGGGCGAGTCCTTGTAGCCGTCGAAGAAGTGTTCGGCGTCGTAAATGACTTCGCGGTTGTTCTCCTTGAGGAAGCGCACGGTATCGAAAATCATCGCGCGGTTTTCCTCTTCGGTGGTGCGCAGGACTTCATGCACATGGAAGGCCCAGCTTTTTCCGAAGAGGGTGACCACCGGGGTGCCCGCCTCGATCAAGGCGAGCGTGCCGGGATCTTCCGAGGCCTTGATGTTGGCGCGCCGCGTGCTGCCAAACGCGGCGACTCTGGCGTGCCGGAGCTTTTCCTTGCCGATGGCATGGAAGAATTCCATGTCTTTGGGGTTCGAGGCGGCATAACCGCCCTCAATGTAGTCGACGCCCAGTTCATCGAGGATTTTCGCCACACGAATCTTGCCGACCCCGGAAAAGGAAATGCCTTCTCCCTGCGCGCCATCGCGCAAGGTCGTGTCGTAGATTTCGATTTTCTTCATGATGACGTCCTTCCTGCCGGCGGCTTGCCGCCGCCGTACCGTCCGCTTACTTCTTTTTGCTGGATTTCTTCTTGCCGAGCTTATCCAGGCCGAACACCTCGTGCAGGGTCTGCACGGCCTTGTCGGCGTGGGCCTTTTTGATCACCACGGAAATTTTGATTTCCGAGGTGGCGATCATGCTGATGTTGATCTTGGCCTTGGCCAGGGCGTCGAACATCCGGAAGGCTACACCGGAGTGACTGCGCATCCCTACGCCGACGATGCTGATTTTCGCGATGTCCTCGTCGAGGACGGCTTCGCGGTCGCCCAGATGGCCGCTCAGGGTTTTCAGCGTTTTGCGGGTCTTGTTGATTTCCGTCGCCGGCACGGTAAAGGAAATGTCGGTGGCGCCCTGGGCGCTGACGTTCTGCACAATCATGTCCACGTTGATGCTGGCGGCGGCCAACGCCTTGAACAATTCGGCGGCCATGCCCGGTTTGTCCGGAACGCCGGCGATGGTGACTTTGGCCTGCCCCTTGTCCGATGCCACTCCACGAACCACGATATCTTCCATGTTTTTTACCTCTTCTCTTACCAATGTACCCGGTTTTTCCACGAAACTTGAAACAACTTCCAACACCACGCCGTATTTTTTGGCGAATTCGACCGCCCGCGACTGCAAGACCTCGGAACCGAGGCTGGCCAGCTCGAGCATTTCGTCGTAGGCAATTTCGTCCAGCTTGACCGCCCCGGGCACCACCCGCGGGTTCGCAGTGTACACGCCTTCGACGTCTTTCAGGATTTGGCAGCGATCCGCTTTCAGGGCGGCGGCGAGGGCGACGGCGGTGGTGTCCGATCCGCCGCGACCCAGGGTGGCGATGTCCTCGTTCGGGTTTAAGCCCTGAAACCCGGCGATGATGACAATTTTGCCCTGTTTGATGTGTTCGCGAATACGCTTCGGCTTGATTGCACGGATTTTGGCCTTGGTATGCACGGCGTCGGTAAAGATGCCGGCCTGCGGTCCGCTCATGGCGATGGCGTCGGCGCCCATGGCGTGCAAAGCCATGGTCAGGATAGCCGAGGAAATTTGTTCGCCGCTGGCCATGAGCATATCGAGTTCGCGCTCGCTGGGGTCCGGCGTAATTTGTTTGGCCAGGGCGATCAGGTCATCGGTGGTGTCGCCCATCGCGCTGACGACGACCACAACCTGGTTGCCTTGGTCGCGGGTATTCAAGATGCGGCGGGCAACCCGCCGCATGCAGTCGGCATCCGCCACCGAGCTGCCTCCATATTTTTGCACAATCAGTGCCATACCGTTATTCTCCTATTAAACGTGATAAACATCGTTGGGCCGGGGTGACGCCCAAGGCGCCCTCGCCGCAGTGCGTTTCATCCCACCGGGCCGCCTCATCGCCGGAGATGCCGGCGCCCCACAGCAGCACGGGAGTTTGACCCAGAAATTCGCCTTCGGCGGGGAGGGCGGTTACCATGAGCCGCACGGGGCCCGCACGCTCCACCGCTTCGACCACCCGCGCCAGTACATGAATATCCAACCGGTCGAGGCTTTTAACGCAGTCGACCGGAGCGTCGAATGTCCCGCCTTCATTCGGCGCCTCCACGTAGATCACCGTCAACTCGTGGGCGGCGATCCGGGCGGCGATTTCTTCCGCCGTGATGAGTTCCGGTTTGGCGGCTTCCGCCCAGGGATCGCCGAGCGGTTCGGTGGACATGCCACACAGCGTGGCGAGGCCGCGGGCGAGGGGACTGTTGGTGATCATACATGCCCGCAGGGGTGCGCCCAGAAACGGGCGGCCAAGCCGGACCGGCGGACCTCCGCCCCAGAGCCACAGGCAGTTCGCCGGATTTTCACCAAGATCGACCCGCACGTCGTTGATGGATTGGCGGGCCAGCGCGGATTGCGCCGCCGCCATGACGCGCGACCGGGCGCTCGAACGGGCGGCGGTTTCCGGTTCCTCGAGTTCGCCCAGCCGGGGGAACGCCCCGTCATCGATTACTCCGTCCAGCCGGTCAAACATCACCGCCACGCGTCCCGGGCCCAGCACCTCGAAAAGTACCGGCTCCTCCTGCGTCGCCTCTTGTACCGCCTGGGTCAGCCACGCGGTTTCATCCCGGCTCAACCCGTGCACACGGTTATCGCGGATTTCCGGCCCGTCGGTGGTGATGAAGTTGCCCCGGTAGGCATAGGTCCAGCGCGAACGGTCCATCGCGGTGCCGGCGGCCTCCAGCGGGCCGCGTCGCAGTGCGCGGGCTTCTTCGGGAGCGACGCCCAGCAACCAGGCCAGCGCCTGTTCGGTGCGGGTGACCGCATCGCGTTCCGGCCAACGCAGCAATCCGGCCTGGCCGCGCGCCTTCAACGCGGTGGCGTGGATGTTGCGGGCCAACTCCAGCGGGGTGGCGCCCTCCAGGTCATCGCAGGGGCCTTGCGCGGCCCCCTCGTAAATGACGAGCACGTACTTCATCGCCGATCAGTGAAAATCCTCGATCCGGTAGCGCACCGCCGGCGCGCCCACCACGTCCAGCGCGTTCAGGGCGACCAGTGCGTTGCGGCAGTTTTTCTCCAGCGCCACATGCGTCGTCATGATCATCTCGGCAAACCCGGCGCGTCCGGTGTCTTTCTGGATCATCGTCGCGATGCTGATCGCGTGTTCGCCGAGAATCCCGGCGACCCGGGCAAGCACCCCCGGCTTGTCCTGCACCAGCAGGCGCAGGTAGTACCGGCAGGAAATATCATCGACCGGCAGCATCGACGGGGTGGCGCCCTCCGGGATAAACGCGGGCAGGTGGTGGCGGGACTGGGTGGCCAGTTGGCGCGCCACCGCCGCGACATCGCTCAATACCGCGCTGGCCGTGGGCAGGCGACCCGCTCCACGTCCGTAATACAACGTATCGCCGACGACATCGCCGGACACCATTACCGCATTAAACACGCCCGACACCGACGCGATCATGTGATCCTGCGGCACCAGCGCCGGATGCACCCGCACGCTCACCGCGTCGTCCTGTTTCTTCACCACCGCCAATAACTTCACCCGGTAGCCCAGGTCGGCGGCATACGCGATGTCTTCGCGGGCCATGCCGCGAATGCCTTCCACGTACAGCGAATCCAGCGGTATGGGAAAACCGTAAGCCAGCGACGCCAGCAGCGCCGCCTTGTGTGCGGTATCGTGGCCGTCGATATCCAGGCTCGGTTCGGCTTCGGCAAAGCCTGCGTCCTGGGCGGCCCGCAAGACCTGGTCAAACGGAAGCCCTTCGGTTTCCATCCGGGTCAGGATGTAGTTGCAGGTGCCGTTGAGAATGCCGTAAAGGTTGGGGATGTGGTTTGCGATCAACCCCTCGCGCAGCGCCTGGATGATCGGGATGCCGCCGCCGACGCTCGCTTCAAAACGCAGGTCCACCTGGTTGGCATCGGCCAGCGCGAACAGGCTCGCTCCGTATTCCGCCAGCAATTTCTTGTTCGCCGTTACCACCGGCTTGCCCATTTTGAGCGCCTCGGTAACCAGTTCGCGGGCGATGCCCACGCCGCCGATCAGCTCGATGATGATATGAACCTGGGGATCGCGGATGACCGACATCGCGTCGTTGGTCAACATGCCGCGATCAACGGACACGCCGCGATCGCGTTCCAGGTCGAGATCGGCGATTTTGCGCAACACCAGCTTCACGCCGGAGCGCCCGGCGATCAGGTCCCCGTTGCGTTGGAGTCCTTCCACGACACCGGCCCCCACGGTGCCAAAACCCAGCAAGCCCAATCCAATTTCCTTCATAATCCTGTTCCCGGTATATCGTTACAAAAAAACCCCTCTCGGGGAGGGGTTGCACCACTGCGCGCATCGCTGCCCCTCAGGAGTCTGCGATCTTCGTAATGGTAATGGTGGTTCCAAATTTCATCTTCGGCCGATACTAACGGAATCCTGATTCAGGACAAGCGGTAATTTCAGGGAAAATTGAAGTAAAAGTTCCAAACTTCGGAAAATCGCCAGTCAAAAAGTTCCAAACCTTGGAACTTTTCAGCGTCCTTTTTTCCGAGGTTTGGAACGTTTGCACGCGGGCCCTTCCGCCTGCTGGTTGATCGCCCCATACGTAACGTACGCCGACCACCCGCCTTCGCAAAGCCTTTGGCGAGGCAGGCGGAGGGTCGGCCTACAACGCTGGATCACGTCGGGAGGGACAGGGACGGCGGCCTCGCCGTCCGCAGGGTAGAGAGGCGCGGTCGCCGCCCGCGCCGAGGGCGGCATGTGATGCGGCGTGAGAGCCAGGCGGGAATCCGCCCTGCGCCTGCGGCGCATACCCGAATCCACGACTATGCCCTGTTGGTGATTTCCGTTGACCCGCCGGGCGAATAAGCGGAACGTGAGGCAACATGAAATGGCGTGCTGAGGTGCTTTGCGCGTGGCTTGTCACTTGTCCGTATTTGTTTCCGGCTTTGGTCCGGGCAGACGGAAAGGATGTTCTCTCGCCTGTCCGGACGGAGATCATCCTCCATATCCTGCAGGCTCGGGGCGTGCAATCGGGTAGAGCGGAACCGGTGGCCTTTCTTGATTTACCCGCCCATACGGCATGCGGGAGTTTTACCGCGGATGCTGAAAACGCGCTGTTACATGCGGCGGCTTATGCGCGGGTGACCGGGCCGGAGCGCGAAGCCCACGCGCGATCCGCGGCCGCGATTCTGAGCGCCTGGGCTGCCCAAAACAAGGGGTTCATCGGTCCGAATGGCTGGTTGTGCGCGGCCTGGAATCTTGGCGCGATGGCCAGGGCGGCGTATGTGCTGAAAAGGTTGGAGGCCGAGGAATACGAGGAGATTCGGGCCGATTTCGAAGCGTGGGCCGTTTTCACGGCGCAGGTCTATCTGCTCCCCAGGGAGAAGGCGTTGCCCGATACCAGGCCTCAACTCCTGCAGCACTGGGAAAACGAACATGTGAGCAACCGGACGTTGGCGGGTCTGGAGGCCGTCTTGCATGTCGCGCGACTTGTCGGGGACCAAGCCTGGTATCAGGCTGTGGTGCAGCGTTATAAACAGGTGATCCGGTGGCGGGACTTTCGCGCTCCGAGAGAGGAACCGGGAAGCGGAACCACCTATTTCGTGAACGCCAACGGCGAAAATAATGATCATTTCCGCGGCGATGCCTGGCACCAGACCGCAGGATTGGCGGCCTGCCTTCAGATTTGCGAGGTGGTAAAGGCGGATACCGGCGAGGATTTGTTCCATCGGGAGGATGGCATCCTGAAAGAATCGCTGGAATTCTATGCTGACCTCATGGAGCCACGGGGAGGTGCGCCGATTCCGGTCTGGGACATCGCAGCGCGGGCTTATCCCGATTCGGAAAAAATTCAAGCGATTGCTTTGCGGCAAAAGACCCACGAGCGGTCCTCTAGCATTGGAACTATCGTTCAATATAGCTGGGGAATCAGCGATCTGTTGACTCTTCCCGGTAGTCACGCGGCAACGTTTCGCTAAACCCTGGCTGGTCCGCACAGGATGGGGCGATGATGCGTTGATGATGGCCCGTTCGTCATGCCTGATCGCAGGAGAGGCGCAAGGCCATTATTTCAGTGTCCCCGATTGATTATTCTGATAAGGAATTAATAGCTTCGTGATGATCAATAACCCTGTTTGCCAGAGGATGGAAAAGCACCGTGGACGACTTCCGACTATTAATCGATCTTCACAAGGGGGGCGCGCGGCAGGGTCCCGGCGGAGACGCGCAGACTGAAATTGCACTTGGTTTGACTCGCCTGGATCGGAAAGCGCCCATAAAATTAGCCGACATCGGCTGCGGGACGGGCGCTTCCACGCTTTTCCTTGCGAAGCATGTGAATGCCCAAATCATCGCGGTCGATTTCCTCCAGGAGTTTCTTGACGAGTTGATCCTTCGTGCGAAGCAGGCGGGCGTGCAAGACAGGATTTCGACGTTGGCCTGCTCCATGGATGATTTGCCGTTTGCCGATGAAGAGCTAGACGTAATCTGGGCTGAGGGTTCGATCTACACGATCGGATTTGAAAAAGGCGTTTCTCAGTGGCGACGCTTTCTGAAGACTGGAGGCGTGTTGGTTGCATCCGAGATTACGTGGATCACGGATTCCCGCCCGTCCGAGATTCAGGAACATTGGGATGCGGAATATCCCGAGATCGATGTAGCCTCGTCCAAGATCAGGGTGCTTGAGAAACACGGCTATTCACCTGTCGGCTATTTCATATTGCCTGAGGCGTGTTGGCTCGAAGCGTATTATGCGCCGATGCAAAACCGGTTTGAAGCGTTCTTGTCTCGCCACGGGAATTCCGAGAAAGCAAAAGCGATTGTTAACGCGGAAAGGAAAGAGATCGATTTTTACCGGAGATACAAAGCCTTCTACGGCTATGGGGTATACATCGCCAGAAAGGTCTAATCCATAAACCGAATATGACGGTGGGTTCAACCTGCCGCCACGCAGGAGACGCCGTTAACGGAAGAACAAAAGAAACACCTATGAAAATAAAGTCCATCCTGTCGATTACGTGCATCTCCGTCGCGGTCCTTATCATTCAGGGATGCGCTACGGTGCCGCGCCAGTCCAGTTCCATTGTCGGTCTTGATGTTAGGCATGGACAGGTTTGGCCTGGACTGGCCGAGGCGCTGGCGTCAAATGGATTCAAGGCGATAACCCTTGATAACGCGATTGACTCAGCATCGTTGGAAAAGCTTGGGGTGCTATTTATTGCCGCGCCAAACTCGAAATACCGGGTCGGCGAATTGGATGCTATCCAGCGCTTTGTTAAAAACGGCGGCGGTCTGGTCTGTGCGGGTCAGGCGTGGTCATGGACGTACAAGGAGTACGGAAACCAGCCGATCGAGACGTATCCCCTCAACATAATCGGACGTCGACTCAACTTCTGGATCACCGAGCATAGTAGTGGAGAACCCGTATATTTTGGCACGGAGATAATGGCGGGCATCAGCGTTGTCGAGCGTTCTGATTGGTGGCCCTCCGAGGTCCGCGCGAACGAAAAAAGCTTCAAGCCAATCCTTAAGGATGATAAACATAAAACGGTTGCGGCTCTACAAACCTACGGGCGCGGACGAATTGTTTTATACGGCCATGATGGAATCCTAAAAGATAATCCGAAGCTTCTGATTCATAGCATCAACTTCGCAATGGGTTTGCCCTAACATGCGCCGACTGAAGCACGCCCGGAGCGAGCGGAGCTGCGGGTCGTCGCCAAGATTTTTGCATGCTATTGCCGAAGGGAAGCTCAAGTGAAACTAACGCGTGTTTTGATGATTGTACTTCTTGTTGCCGTCTGCGCGCTTGTGCCGCATTCCATCACACACTTCCGCGACTACTTCGACGCAAGCCTGCGAGAAGGCAACGTTGGCCACTATGACTATCATCCCGCATCACTTTTGTGGAGTGGTACAAACCTGATCCTGGCTGCCGCTCTTCTTCTTTCACTGTTGGGCAATGTGACAGCCACGCGCATTGCGATGATCGTGGTACTCTATACTCCGCTCTATGTGCTTTTTGGAAACTACGTGGTCAATCCGCGAGGGTTACATACCCCGGCGTTGAACGTGCTTGTCATTATCGTCGTGGTAATAGCGTGTGAACTGCTGTTGGCCAAACAACTACGGAACGTGAAAGGTTTCCATGCGCTTTGCGGGCAGGCTTCCCCGCCCTGAGGCTTGTCTGCCTAACCATGTTGCATCCGTGGTCTTGCGGCGTACCGCAATCGGCGTAGTTCAGTAGTGTCTTTTTCCCCGAGGCAAAGCGGCTTGATTTTCGCCCTCGGTCGATGCGGCGATCAGGCACTGGGCGAGCGATCGGGCGATGCGGGTGCGGTCGCGGGCCCGGCCCAGCAGGGCTTGGTTGATTTCGATTTCGATGCCTCGGTAGGACCGGTCCGGCCAGCGTTTCCGTAATGCGGTGGTGAGGCCATCGCTGGTTCCACGGTAGGGCCGGTTCATGCGAATGCGCCACTCGGGATGGGTGCGTTCCAGCAGGCGCTTGAGCACGAAGCAATAGGAGCGCTCGCCGGGGCGGGCCGGATCGTAGAGCAGGCCGATGTCCACCGTGCGCACAGCGCCATTCCATACCGGCGTGAAGGAGTGAAATCCGAGGTGGAGGGCGGGGTGTCCGGCGTCGATGACCCGCTGGAGCAGGGCAACCACCCGTGCGCGGTGCGGGTGGTAATACCGTTCGAGGACACGTTGTTTTTCGTCGGCTGGCAACGACCGGGTTATTTTCGAGAAGAGATCGGGATGCGTCAGCGAGCGGTTGGTTTCGACCAGCAAGCGTGTGACAAAGTGCGCCTTCAGCGGGACACGCAAGGCCCGGCTGACCGCGAGGGCGACCGGATAGATGCCGGGGTCCCACCCGCGATGCGAGGTGAGCAGGGCGCGATGCGACGGAAATACGTGGCGGTAGGCGGGGGGGACGCAGTTCCCCGCATGTTCACAGGTTAATACGAGGCCGGGAGCGGGGCGTATCATGCCGGGCTCCAGGGGCGCCCGATACGCAGCGCCTCCATGAGCTCCCGGTACAAGCCGGCGATGGCCGGGCGATCCATGCTGCCATGAAGCCTTCTGAGCATGCGTCGGGCCAACACACCTTCGCGGAGGATCAGCTCAAGTGCGCGGGCCGGTTCGGCATCGGGGATCGAAACGTCGTTGAGGATATGACGCCAGAGGTCGCGCGACGTGGTGGTGACGCCGGCGTAGCCCCACGCAGCGAGAAACTCGCGGTCGGAAATGATGGTATCATCGGCATCCCGGATATGGGCGAGCAGTATGGCTTTTAAGCGCGCGGAGGACCACTGCTTCTGGGTGTCGAGGGGCGTCCAGGTTTCTTCCACCTGACGGCGCACCGCATGGACGACGGCCTGCACGATGGCGAGGTCGGCGGCGGGACATTCCTGGACGTCGAGCAGCCGGATTTCGATGGCGTTGCGGTCGAATCGGGCGATAGCGCCGCGCGCATTGAGAAATTCGTCTTGCAGCATGCCTTCCGGGTCGTAGGGCGCGATGGCCGTGTACATGGGTTGGAGAATGGCGTCCACGTAGGCATCCCGACTGAAAACCGGTTCGGGAATGATATCACCGGTGATGTGGGGAATGACCCGGCTGTTGTTGACGTAGACATCCAGCCGACTGTCGAGATGCCCGGTGATGCGGCCCTCCATGATCGGGGAGGCGGCGGCCAAGCCCGGCAACAAGGGCAGTACGAGGCGAATGGCCGCGTGGAGGCGGGCGAATTCCTCGTCGCCGCAAAACGGCAGGTTCAGGTGTACGGATTGGAGGTTGGCCCAGCCGTGCCGCCGGCAGTCAAAAATGCGGTCAAAGGTCCGGTATACCTCGGCATAATCGTGCGGCCAGAGTTCGGTCTCGCGGGCGGGATCCATCCACGGGTGCATGGCGGTGGGCATCAGGCAGGTGTTGCGCGCCGCGGCCAATGTCTGGATGCGATCCAGGCTGCGTTGAAAGACATCGGACAGTCCGGCGAACGAGGCCACAGGCTCGCTGACTTTGACTTCCATGACGTGGCGGACCAATTCGTTGGACCAGGAGATCGGTCCGTCCTCGTAATCAGAAACGAAGCTGCCGGCGGCATCCCGGAACAACTGGTCCACCTCGGGAACAATCTCCAGGCTGTCCCGGTGAACGAGCATGTATTCCAATTCGACGCCAAAAGCCTCGAACAAATGCCGCCGCCGGTTCATCGGGATTTCCGCAATTGCTTGGCCGCCTTGATCCGGCGGAGAAAACTTTTCATGACCGTTTCGTACAGCCGGTTTTTGACGACGGCATCTTCGAAGCCGGCATCGAGGTTGGGGTTGTCGTTGATTTCGATCACATAGAGCTTGTTGCCGATCTGCTTGAGGTCGATGCCGTAGAGTCCGTCGCCGATCAGGCGGGAGGCCTTGACCGCGACATCAATGACTTTGTCGGGCACATTGCGCAGGGCAATGGCTTGGACGCGGCCTTCCATCACGGTCTGTTTTTCCCGGCGGACGATCTGCCAGTGCTTGCGGGCCATGTAGTACTTGCAGGCATAAAAGGGTTTGCCGTCGATCACCCCGATGCGCCAGTCGAATTCGGTGGGCAGGAATTCCTGGGCGATCAGCAGTTCGGAATCCTCCAGCATCGGCGGGGCTTCCCGTTCGAGTTGCTCCTTGTTGTCGATCTTGATGACGCCGACGGAGTAGGAGGAGTCGGGTTGCTTGAGAATGAGCGGGAACCCGATTTCATAGGGCAGGAGGTCGAGGTTGTCGCGGTGAACAATGATGGATTTGGGGGTGGGAATGCGATGCCGGGTAAGCAGTTCTTCAAGGTACACCTTGTTGGTGCACTTGAGGATGGATTGCGGGTCGTCGATCACGACCAGGCCCTCCGCCTCGGCGCGGCGCGCGAAACGGAAGGTATGATTGGTGACCGACGTGGTTTCACGGATGAACAGGGCGTCGTATTCGGGAAGGCGGCTGTAGGCGTCGCGGTCGATCAGCTCGGCGTCGATTCCGATTTTTTCCGCTGCTTCGATGAATTTTTCCAGGGCGCGGGGGTTGGACGGCGCGCCTTCGTCCTTGGGATTGGTCAGGATGGCCATTGAATACGCGGCTTGGGCGCGCGGGCGGAGCCGGCGGTGGCGTCCGCGGAAAAAGTCCGAGGCGACAATGACAATAAAGGCGTGGTGGCTTTCCGGTACTTCGCTGACGGCGATCGGGCCGATGCCCTGTAGTTGCCACTTGCCTTCCTCTTTCACGAATTCGGCGCGGAGCAAGGGAGCGCGGAACAGGTTGAACAGTTCCATGCTCAACCGGTCATAGCGCTTGGCAAGGTTGCGCCCGAAATAAATGCTCAAGGTGAAGCGGTTGCCTTTATGGTCGGCAAGCGCGCGATCCATTTCCTCTTCGAGGGTTTCCGAGGCGAGCCGGACGATGGTCGGAAATTGCAGGTCGCGAATGGTGGAGACATCGGGGATCGGCTTGTGGCCGCGGGCGGCGGCCAGCAACGACACGTAATATCCGGTGCTTTGGTAACGGTAGGAGCGGCAGAGGTTGAACACCCGGGCATCTCCAATGCGGGTGAAGGCCGGCTCGGTGATGTATTTGCGGGCCTGGACGACTTCGACGTTTTGAATGTTGAGCGGCCAGTACTTGGGGTTGTCGACAACAACGAGAATATACATGACGGGGTTAGGGGTTGGTGGTTTTGGGGGGTTCCAAAATGATTAAGTTGGCGTCGTCGGTGACGATCCCGAGCAGGATGGCGCAGATGACGCGGTCGATGCCGAGTTGGTATTGATGGTCGGCGGAGTAGGGGTTGCTTTCCAGCGGGTCGGCGATAAAGACGGTTTTGCGCCGGCGGTCGTAGCCGCGCAGAACCACGAAATGGCCGGCGGGGTGGCCGCGCAGGTCGTCATCGACATCGTGCGGGCCGTATTCGCGGGCGGTCTGGTAAAGATAGGTGGAGCTGAGCCCGGTGAGGATCGGGATATTGCGGTTGAGGTATTTCCGGAGCAATCGGGCATTGAGGTCCAGGGTTTTTAACCGCCCGCCCAGTTCGAGGAAGTCGATGTAGGCGCGGGTCGCCTTTTGCAGTTTTTCCCGCTTTTTAAAACGCGCCTGACGCTTCAGGCGACGGCAGATTTCCTCCGAAGGCAAGGAGAACCAGGTCGGATCAAATAACTTCAGGTTGTACGAGTAGATGGTGGCGCGATAGCCCCGGCGCAAGGCATGGCCGGCAAGCATGACGCCGAGCGTGCCGCCGGTTTTTAACGAGGGGACCTCCCGCACGACATCGGGCAAGGGAATGCCATCGCCATAATAACGGTAGACCGCATGCAGGCAGGTCGGCCCGCAGGTGGTGTTGTCGGGTTGGGGAGCGATTTCGAGTTTAAGCTTGGTTTTCACTCATCCCCGAAGGCGAAGGCATGCGGGAGCAGCTCGCCCATGGTCAGCGCCTTGATTTCGCCAGGCTTGCTGATCGATGCGACATAAACCGGGGTGGCCGGCCCGCAAAATTCGCTCAAGACCTGGCGGCAGGCGCCGCAGGGAAACGGCATGACCTCGCCATCGGCGACAATGGCCACTGCGCGGAAGGTCCGGATGTTCCGGGCCACCGCGGCGAAGATGGCATTGCGCTCAGCGCAAATGGTGAGCCCGTAGGAGGCGTTTTCCACATTGCAGCCGACGATGATTTCGCCGTCATGGGTCAACAAGGCTGCGCCGACATGAAACTTGGAGTAGGGGGCGTAGGCGCGGGCGGCGACTTCAATTGCCGCTTCGATCATTTTTTCCGCCATCTCATGCATGGGCCATTTCCTTCCAGAAGCCGGCGATCATGGCCTTCATCTTGGGCATGGTTTGCCGGGAGGTTTCCGTGACTTCTTCGTGGCTGAGCGGGTGGGCGCTGATGCCCGCCGCGCTGTTGGTGATGCAGGAAAGACCGGCGACCCGCAACCCGGCCGCGTTGGCCAGCAACGTTTCCGGCACGGTGGACATGCCGACCGCGTCCGCGCCGAGGGTGCGGTATGCGCGAATTTCCGCGGGCGTTTCGTAAAAGGGTCCGGTGGAGGCGAGGTAGACGCCTTCGGAGACGTTGAGCCCGGCGGCGGCGCCGGCCCGCGCGAGCGCGGACCGCATGGGAGCGTCGTAGGCGTGGGACAGGTCGGGGAAGCGCGGCCCCCAGGCCGGGTGGTGCGGGCCGATCAGGGGATTGGTTCCCATGTTGTTGACGTGATCAGACAGCACCATCAGGCTTCCCGGGGTCAGGTCGGCGCGCACGCCGCCGGCCGCGTTGGTGAGCAGCACCCAGGATACGCCCAGTTGTTTGAGGACGTAGACCGGAAGCGCCACCGGGGTCCAGCCTTCGCCCTCGTAATAATGACGCCGACCCTGGAAGATCAGGGTGGAAATACCCGCGCCCCGGGCGAGGATCAGCCGGCCGGAATGGCCGACCACGCCGGTCTTGCCCAGTCCGGGAATTTCCTCATACGGCAGGGTCTTCTCGATCTCAAACGATTCCAGTACATCGCCCCATCCGGAGCCGAGGATCAAGCCGGCCGTAGGTTGCGGGTTGCCGAGCCGCTCGCGCACCACGGCAAGGGCTTTATCCAGAATTTCCATGTTCATTGTTGTTTCCTTGGTTACGGGAACGCATCACGTCTCGTGCGGTCCTTCGGGTTGTACTACGCCAGTCGCTCCAATACGGCGGGTGACGGGGGAACCGGCGCATCCGATATGTTAAAAGCTTCGGCCAGCATACGTTCCGCCTCATTCAGCTTGGCTTCGTCGTTGGCGTGAATCATCAGCAGCGGCGCGCCGGCTTCGATGCGGTCGCCGATCTTGACCAGGTGGGATACCCCGACCGCGAAATCGACCGGATCTTCGGTCTTTTTACGTCCCGCACCGAGCACGATGCACGCGCGGCCGATGGTTTCGGCGTGAACTTTGGACACGAAACCGCCGCGCGGCGCGGGGAAGGGGCGGACAATCCGGGCTTTGGGCAGCCGGGAAAGATCGTCGATGGCTCCGACATCGCCGTGTTGCAGGCGTACCATCTCGCGAAAGCGGGCGAGCGCCTCGCCGTTTACCAGCTTTTCACGCAGTTGCCGGTCGAGCGCCGCCGGATCGGACACGGGGTGGACCAGGCCGATCATTTCCGCCGCGAACACGACGGTAAGATCGACTAAATCCGCTGGTCCTTCTCCGCGCAAGGTTTCGACCGACTCGATCACCTCAAGCGCATTGCCGGCGGTTTTGCCGAGCGGTTGGTTCATGTCGGTCACGATCGCCGAGACTTTTTTGTTCATCGCCTTGCCGACGTTGATCATGCTTTGAGCGAGCGCGCGCGCATCATCGCGGGTTTTCATAAAGGCGCCGGAGCCGCATTTGACATCCAGAACGAGGGCGTCGATGCCTTCGGCCATTTTTTTGCACATGATGCTGGCGGTGATGAGGGGGATGGAGGGCACCGTCGCGGTGACATCCCGCAACGCGTACAACTTTTTGTCCGCGGGGGCGAGGCGGTCGGTTTGGCCGATGATGGAGCAACCGCATTGCTTGATGACATCAATAAAGTGGGATTCCGCGATCTTGGCTTGATAGCCGGGTATGGATTCCAGTTTGTCCAGGGTGCCGCCAGTGATGCCGAGGCCGCGCCCGGAAATCATGGGAACGGCGACATCAAAACAAGCGACCAGGGGGGCCAGCACCAGGGAGACCTTGTCGCCGATGCCGCCGGTCGAATGTTTGTCCGCCTTGGGCAGCGGAATGGAGGAGGTGTCGACGAGATCGCCGGAGCGCATCATCGCATCGACCAGCACGGAAACCTCTTCCGGGGTCATGCCCTGAAAGTAAATCGCCATGGCCAGGGCGGACATTTGATAATCGGGAAGGGTTCCATCGGTGTAACCCCGGATAAAAAAACGGATTTCTTCTTCGCTCAGGGCTTTCCCGTCGCGTTTCTTTTCGATGATCCATTGCGGCAACATAGGGGACTCCTTCGTTATGAAATAAATGACACGCCCCGCGTCATGGGATCAATTCCAAAAAGCGTGGCGATGGACTGGGCGACATCGTAATAACCGTTGCGAACCCCGAGGGATATTCCGGTCTGTCCGGGGCGGTACAGCAGCAGGGGAACGGTCTCCCGGGTATGATCGGTACCTTTCCAGGTCGGGTCGTTGCCGTGATCAGCGGTCAGGATCAGGACGTCGTCTTGAGCCAAGGTGGGAATAAACCCGGCGAGCCAATCGTCGGTTTGTTTTAAGCTGTCGGCGTACCCTTGCGGGTCGCGGCGGTGGCCATAGATCATGTCGAAATCGATGAAGTTGGCGAAGATCAGGCCGTCGCCCGGCTTCTTCATGAACGCTTCGACCGCTTTTTGCGAGTCGCGGTTGTTGCCGGTGTGGTTGGATTCGGTGATGCCCCGGTGGGCGACAATGTCTTCGATTTTCCCGACGGCGTACACGGCATGACCGGCGGCGGTCAATTTTTCCAGTACGGTTGGTTCAGATGGTTTAAACGCGTAATCGCGCCGGTTTTCCGTGCGTTGAAATGCGCCCGGCTGTCCGATGAAGGGGCGTGCGATGACCCGCCCGACCCGGTAGGCATCACAAAGCTCCCGGGCGATTTCGCAGGCCCGGTACAATTCGGGCAGCGGGATGACTTCCTCGTGCGCGGCGATCTGGAATACGCTGTCGGCGCTGGTATAGACGATCCATTTCTTCTCTTGCATGTGTTGCGCGCCGCACGCATCGATGATCCCGGTGCCGCTGGCCGCTTTGTTTCCGAGAATGCCCCGCCCGGTGCGTTCTTCGAACTGCCGGACCAATTCATCAGGAAACGAGGGTGGTCCCGGCGGAAACAGGTGAAAGCCGGGAATCAGTTCCAGCCCCACGATTTCCCAGTGGCCGGTGACCGTGTCCTTGCCCTGGGACTTTTCGATCATCACCCCGTAATGGGCGAGTGGTTGGCGATGTGGGGCGATGCCGGGTATGGCCGGAGATCCCGGGATCAGGGCGGGAATGTTGCCCAGGCCAAGGGCTTGAAGGGTCGGAAGGACAAGACCGCCGACCGCTTCGCCGATATGAGGGAGGGTGGCGGCGCCTTCGTCGCCGTATGCGGAGGCATCCGGCGCATGGCCGATGCCGACGGAGTCCAAAACAATCAAGACGACTTTCATAATTTCCCCGCGTTTTTTGGTGTTAAACGAAAAGCTAACACAACGGCTTAACAACACGATAGAAAAAATGGTCCTGTCTCGGTCGCAAAGTGAAGTTGTGGGATCGCGCTGGGTGAGCTACATTTTTCCGTCAATGCCATGACCCATCGCATCGTACAGGATATAACCGTTCGCTACCGCTATCCGGTGGTGTTCACCCGCGACGTTTTCGCCCCTGAAAATGCGGCACTGGCGGAAATTCTTGCTCCGGAGGTGGCCCGCCATCCCCATCCGCGCATGTTGGTGATCGTGGAAGATGCGGTTTCCGAGGCGCATCCGGCATTGCTCTACCGCTTGGCATGTTACCTCCGGGCCGTTGCTCCAAACATTGATCTGGTCGGCTCGCCCCGGGGGATTCGGGGTGGTGAGGCGTTGAAGTCGGATCGGGCGCGCATCGACGAACTGATCCGCGGGATGGCCGAGGCATCGCTGGACCGCCATTCGTTTGTCATGGCGATCGGCGGCGGGGCGGTTCTGGATGCGGTGGGTTTTGCCGCTTCGCTGCTGCATCGGGGGGTCCGGATGATCCGGTTGCCCACCACCGTGCTTTCCCAGAACGACGGCGGGGTCGGGGTGAAAACCGCCATCAACGATCCGTGCGGGAAAAACCTTCTCGGCACCTTTGCGCCGCCGTTTGCCGTTCTCAATGATTTGAACTTTCTCGCCAGCCTTCCGGATGCCGAATGGCGCGCCGGTATCGCCGAAGCGTTCAAAGTGGCGATGATCAAGGACACGGCCTTCTTCGATTGGCTTGACCGGGAGGCTGACACGTTGGCGGCACGTGATGCGGCTGCGATGGAGCGCCTGGTAGTCCGTTGCGCGGAATTGCATTTGACCCATATCCGGGAGGGTGGCGACCCGTTTGAGATGGGTCGGGCGCGGCCGTTGGATTTTGGGCATTGGTCGGCGCACCACGTGGAGGCGCAAACCGGTTATCAGGTTGGCCACGGCGCGGCGGTGGCGATCGGTGTGGCGCTGGACTCGCTGTATGCCGTGCGTCGCGGGTGGTTGCCCGAGGCGGACGCTCACCGGCTCATCCTCGCCTTGCGTCGGACCGGGTTTACGCTCTGGCATGAAGCGCTGGAGCGGCGGGATCCCCGGGGGCGACTGGTCCTGTTCAATGGCCTGGAGCGATTTCGCGAACATCTGGGCGGTATCCTGTGCATCACCGTGCCACAGGGCGTCGGCCATTGCATGGAGATCAGCGAAATTGATGAGGCGCTCATGGAGGAAGCGCTGGGGGCCTTGCGGGCTTTCGCCTTATGAGAGCGCCGGTTCAGCCGCCCGTGCACCTGACGTATTGCCTCAACGTGCATGCCGGCGAACGTTTTCATGACCAATGGACGGCCGTTCGTGGATGTGCCACCGAGGTGCGCGACCGTTTGGGGATCACCGAACCTTTCGGCTTGGGGTTGCGCATCGGCGCGCGCGCGCTGGCGGAATTGCAATCCGGAACGTTAGCCGATGATTTTGGAGTCTGGTGCCGGGACCACGGCTTCTATGTCTTCACGCTCAATGGTTTTCCTTTCGGCGCGTTTCATGGTCAGCCGGTTAAATCCGCGGTGTATCGACCCGACTGGACGGATCCGAGGCGCCGGGATTACACGATGGGCTTGGCTGATGTCTTGAGCAAATGGTTGCCTTCCGGCATGGTCGGGAGTATCAGCACCGTTCCCGGTTGGTACGCGCCGGATTATACGCGTGCCGGTGATCGCGCCGCGGCTCGGCAACGCGCGGGCCAGCATCTTGGAGACGTCGCCCGGCATCTGGATAAACTGGCCGAGTCAACCGGCGCGGAAATACGCTTGGGGCTCGAGCCGGAACCGTGGTGTGCGTTGGAATCATCCGCGGATGCCATTGACTTTCTCGGCGAATTCTTTGCCGGGGGCGCTGGTTCGGAGGAAGGCGTTCGCCGTCGTCGGGTCGGGGTTTGCTTGGATACGTGTCATTGCGCGCTGGCTGATGAGTCGCCGGCTTCGGCCATCGCCGCCTTGCGCGCAAACGGAATCGCCCTGGTCAAGACGCAACTCAGCGCCGCGCTTTCGGTCCGCCCGGAAGCAGGCTGGCGGAAAGCCTGGGCGCAGTTTATCGAGCCGGTATACCTGCACCAAACCGTGGTCGGTTCGCCGGGAGCGTGGAGGCGTTTTGTCGATTTGGATGCCGCTATATCGGCATGCGATGATCCGCCGGACTGGGAAGAAGCGCGCACGCATTTTCATGTTCCGCTGCACTGGGCGGGGAGCGCACCCATCTATTCCACCGGCTCGAATATGGACGAATCGTTCTGGCGGGAAATCACCGCCGGCGGTTGCCCCCATCTCGAAATTGAAACCTACACGTTCGCCGTTCTGCCGGAAGGCGTAGGCGAAAACCGGCTTTCCGAAAGTTTATCCTGGGAATACCGCTGGGTATTGGACCGGTTGGCGTCGATCCTTTCCGCGTGACTCGACGTTTTGATTTCGTATTATCGCCGATTGTGTTTGGAGGAAACCATCCGGTGGCCGGGAAGTCGGAACCATGGAGTTTACGCAAAAACTATTGAAGGAATGGGCCGGGGAAGCGGTGTACCGCGACGCCAAGTTGCTTTACGAGCGTGGCGCGGTGCTTGAGGTTCGGTTTGACGCGCCGATCCTCGAAGGCACGCTGTCGTTCGGCAACCGCTCCCTGACCACCCGGGCCAACGTCTCGCCGGACGGAACGTGCGAAAGTTTGTGCCCCTGTCGTGATGCCACCGAGCGGGGGATTGTCTGCTCGCATGTGATCGCCTTGGGCATGGTAATGGCCAAACGTTACGAAACCGAAGTGGCGCGCCGGGATGTCAAGGTGAAGGAGGAGTCGGTAAAGGCGGCCCGGGTCGCGGTGGTGGATGAGTCGGCTTATCTCCAGCGCACCGTGGTTGGCGCATCATCGCTGGATCGCATGGCGTTGGTTCTGGCATTGTCCGCGGGATGGAACGGATCGGCGCTGGTGCGCGAAGTCACGTTACGCGCCCTGCTGGACCAGGGGCGAGCCCGCCATTCCATTCGCCGTCCGCCAGCGACCCCGGTCAAATTAAGTCCTGATGACGACGCCCTGATGTATGTGTTGGAGGACATTCTCGAGGGTCCCGTCCCGGAGCAATTCACCATCAACGCCCAGGATTTTGCCAATGTGCTGAAGGTTCGCGAAGGGCGGACCGTTGAGTTGCCCGATGGCGCGGAGGCCCAGGTCAACGGCACGCCGCTGAAGTCGAACTTACAGGTGGATTTGCACCGCACCACCGGGGAGCTGATTCTGGTTTTGCATACCGAGTTGCCGTTTCTCGGCCAAGGCGAGCGCCCGGTATATATCGTTCAAGGCAAGCGGGGCTGGGTCTTCGGCGCGGGACATTTCTGGCCGCTGGACCATGTGTTGCCCGGACCCTTCCAGGAACTTTACAACGGACCGGTGCGGATAGCCCGCGATGCCGTATTGCGATTTTTTGAAATCGAATTACCGCTGATCGAAAAAGAAATGGCGGTCGCCACCGACCTGCAACGCGACTTGTTTGCCGTCGAACCGGAAACGCCCCGGTTCCGGCTGGAGATTCGAGGTAGCCCGGCTTCGTTGGCCGCGACGCTGGTTGCCGACTACCAGGGCGTGCGCATGGTGGCCGCGAAGCCGGACCCGGCGGGACATTTCGCCCATCCGGATCCCGAAGACCTGTTTCGATTCACCGTGCGCAATCCGTCCGCGGAGAAAGCAGGATTGGAACGTATCGGCCGCGCCGGCTTCCGCGGCGTGGTGGGGGATGACCTGACGCCGATCGTCGGCACCCGGGATGTGATGAATTTTCTGGGACGCGAATGGCCGGCGCTAAGGCGAGCGGGGTGGAAATTGGACCTGCAAGGCCCGGTCGCCGAATTCATGGAGCAGGCTGATTTTATCGCCCCGGTCGTCAAAATTCATGATCGCGGCGGGAATGGTTTTGATGTCGGCTTTCAATTCGAGGACGCGCGGGGCGGGCAGTGGTCAGCCCAGGAAATTCAGCACGCCTTGCGGATGGGCGATGCCTTCCTGGAGCGTGACGCGCACACCTGTTTGCTGGACGCCGGGGCGATTGAGGCCATGCAGGATGTCTTCGATGATTGCGCTTCCGGGGAAGGCGACGAGCCGGGTATGTTCCGGTTGCCTCCCATTTATGCCTCGTATGTCAAATCGTCGCTCGACGCCTTGGATGGCATTGATGTCGAGGTAACGCCGGAATGGCTTGAGGCGGCGCGCAAGCAAAACCGTGAGATTACCCTCGAACCGGTCGCGCCGCACCCCTTGTTGAACGCCTCGTTGCGACCCTATCAATACGACGGCTTGAACTGGCTGCGGTTTCTCGAACGGGGCGGCTACGGCGGCGTGTTGGCTGACGAAATGGGCCTTGGAAAAACCTTGCAGACCTTGGCCTGGCTTCAACTGGACCGGGTGGAGGAAGCCGCCCGTGAATTGCCCGCCTTGATTGTTTGCCCGACCAGTCTGGTCGATAACTGGGCCTTGGAGGCGGCGCGGTTTACGCCGGACCTCCGGGTGTTGACCGTCACCGGAAGCGACCGGCGCCAAAAATGGGCCGGGCTACATGAACACGATGTCATCATCACTTCCTATGCCCTGTTACGGCGCGACATTGAACAATACGCCGCTCAACCGTTTTCCGTGGTGATTCTTGATGAAGCCCAGCACATCAAAAACAAAGCCACGCAAAACGCCCTGGCGGCCAAGCGCCTGCAGGCCCGCCATCGCCTTGTCCTCACCGGCACACCGATCGAAAACGGTGTTTCGGACTTCTGGTCGATTATGGATTTTCTCATGCCGGGTTATCTGGGCGGGCACGAGAAATTCCGTCGCAACTACGAACTCCCGATTTCCCGTGGCGAGGATGGAGCGGCGTTCGCGCAGGCCAAACTCAAGCGCAAGCTCAGTCCGTTTCTGTTGCGGCGATTGAAGAGGGATGTCGCCACCGACTTGCCGCCAAAAATCGAACGGGTGGCGTATTGTCCGCTGTCGGGTGATCAACAGGCGGTTTACCGGAAATTGTTGGATGCTTCCCGCCGTCGCCTCACCCAGTTGGTCAATGAACAGGGATTCAACCGTTCGCGTATGGAAGTGCTCAAAACCCTGCTGCGTCTGCGCCAGGTATGCTGCCACCTGGCCTTGCTCAAGGAGGAGGCGCCGCCGGCGGAAAATCCTTCGGCCAAGCTGGAACTGTTCATGGAATTGCTCAACGAGGCGATGGATGGCGGTCACCGGGTATTGGTGTTCAGTCAGTTTGTCTCGATGCTGACCATTTTGCGGCAGGAATTGGAACGGCGCGGCGCGGCCTATTGTTACCTCGACGGCAGCACCCAGGACCGGATGGCCGTGGTGCATACGTTCAACACCAACCGCGCCATTCCGGTATTCCTGATCAGCCTGAAAGCCGGGGGGACCGGCCTCAATCTTACCGGCGCGGATATGGTGATTCATTATGACCCCTGGTGGAATCCTGCCGTGGAAGCCCAGGCCACCGATCGGGCCTACCGCATCGGGCAGAAACGTACGGTGTACAGCGTCAAGTTGATCACCAAAGGCACCATCGAGGAAAAAGTGTTGGCGATGCAGGAACGCAAACGGGCGATCATCGACGCCACGCTGGAAAACGACGAGCAGGTCATGGACAAGTTGTCCTGGGAAGACGTGCAAGAACTGTTGGAGTTGTGAGGAAACCATGCCCGTATATGTGTATGAAACCACGGACGACGGCCCCCGGCGGGTCATCGAACTGTATCAAAGCATCAAAGAGGACGCGTTGAGCCGTGATCCGGAAACCGGGCGCCCGGTGCGCAGGGTCATTTCCGGCGGACTGGAAATGCCCCGGGCGAAAAGCGATCCTCCGAAAATTCCCCGGGTGCATCATTCCGACTCATGCGCCTGCTGCAATCCCCGCCCGCGTTAACGAAATCAGCTTGCCCTCGTTTTACCCTCGGAGCAGACTCGCAAGGATGCATCCTGAACAGATCAAGATATTCCGGGCGATGTCGCCGGCCAAAAAACTCGAACTTGCCGGGCAATTCATTTTGTTTGCCCGACAGGTCAAGGCCCAGGCGTTAAAGCAGGAGCATCCGGACTGGCCGGAAAGTCGCATCCAACAGGAAGTTCGACGGTGGTTTCTTTATGCCCCCCAATGAACCATTTCTCGTGTTCACCCGGCCGCTGGATGCCGGGAAGATACCGTACATGATCGCGGGTTCGGTTGCCTGTATGATTTATGGCGAACCCCGGCTGACCAATGATGTCGATCTTGTCCTCATGCTTGATTCGGGAATGGCGTCTCGCATCGAATCGCTGTTTCCAGCCGAAACGTTTTATTGTCCGCCATTCGAAGTCATCGGCATCGAATCGAGACGCCAACGGCGAGGGCATTTTAACATCATTCACCATGATTCCGGATTAAAAGCCGATATCTATCTCGCCGGTTCGGAACCGCTGCAAGCATGGGGCTTAAAGCATCGGAGGCAGATTGCTTTAGGCGGCGACACGCTGTGGATTGCCCCGCCTGAATATGTGATCCTAAAAAAGCTGGAGTATTACCGGGAAGGTCAGTCGGAAAAACATATCCACGATATCCGGGGCATGCTGGCGGTATCGGGCGACAAGCTCGATCGGGATTTTTTGGCGGAGCAGATCGCTTGGCATCGCCTGGGCCCGGAATGGGCTCTGATCGCCGGCGACGCCCGGAAGTAAAAAACGCGCGAGGAGGCCCTCGCGCGTTTTGGAATGATTGCCGGGAGGTCGGCGCTTATTTCTTGTAGCGCTTGTTGAACTTGTCGATGCGTCCGGCGGTGTCGAGCATCATCTTCTGGCCGGTGTAGGCGGGATGCGAAGCGCCGGAGGTCGAACAATGCACGACATGGTATTCGACCCCGTCGATGGTTTCACGCTCTTTGGACGTCAAGGTGGAGCGCGTCAACAGGCGGTTACCGGTCGGGGCGTCGATAAAACAAACAGGATTCAGTTTAGGATGAATTTCAGCTTTCATTCGTTTTCTCCGGCGCACGTTAGGTGGCGTGCGCATTGCTTGCAAAACGCGGGAACGTAGCACACTCCCGGGTGGTGTAAAGGTAAAAATGATGCGATTCCCGGATTGCGCCGCCGGGCTTTTCCTCCTACAAGAATGGGCAATCATGAAGGTTTATCTCGACTTACTCCGCACCATCATGGACCAGGGAATGCCCAAGTCCGACCGGACCGGCGTGGGCACGTTGAGCGTGTTTGGCCATCAGATGCGGTTTGATCTTTCGGCCGGTTTTCCCGCGGTGACGACCAAAAAGCTCCACCTGAAATCGGTCATTTACGAATTGCTGTGGTTTTTGCGGGGGGATTCGAATATCGGCTACCTGCGGGAGCACGGGATAACGATCTGGGATGAATGGGCGGATGCCCAGGGGGATTTGGGTCCGGTTTACGGGGTGCAGTGGCGATCCTGGCCCGCGCGGGACGGGAAAACGGTGGATCAAATCGCCGGGGTGGTGAATCAGATTAAAGCGAATCCGGATTCCCGCCGCCTGGTGGTCAGCGCGTGGAATGTGGGGGAGCTGGATCGCATGGCCTTGGCGCCTTGTCATTGTCTGTTTCAATTTTATGTGGCCGGGGGACGGCTATCCTGTCAACTTTACCAGCGTAGCGCGGATGTTTTCCTTGGCGTTCCCTTTAACATCGCCTCGTATGCCTTGTTGACCATGATGATGGCGCAGGTCTGCAATTTGCAGCCGGGGGAATTCATTCATACGTTGGGCGATGCCCATGTGTACAGCAACCACCGGGACGCCGTGCATGAGCAACTGAGCCGCCAACCCTTCCCGCTGCCGAAAATGCGACTGAATCCCGAGGTCAAGGATCTGTTCGCCTTCCGGTACGAGGATTTTACCTTGGAAAATTATCAGTGCCACCCCGCGATCAAGGCGCCCATTGCGGTCTAACCGATGCATGTTTCCCTGATTGTTGCTCTGGATCAAAATGGTCTGATCGGCGCTGCGGGTCGGTTGCCTTGGCGCTTGCCGGCCGATTTGCGCCATTTCAAGGCGCTAACGATGGGGAAACCCATTCTGATGGGGCGTAAAACCTGCCTGTCGCTGGGCGGGCCGCTTCCCGGGCGGCGCAACCTGGTCCTGACCCGGAACCCGGAATTCCGACGCGAGGGTTTTGAGTGTTTTACCGGGGAGCGTGCGGTGCTGTCCGCCGTGCAACACGTTGATGAACTTGTGGTTATAGGCGGATCCGATGTGTATCGGCTTTTCCTGCCGGTCGTGCGACGTGTCTATGTCACCATGATTCACGGGTCATTTACCGGGGATGTCTGGTTTCCCGAATGGCCGCTTGATCCAGCCCATTGGCAGCTCGTCGAGTGCCTCGAGCACCCGGCGGATGATAAAAATCCTTGGGCGATGAGTTTTCAGGTATACGAAAAAGTGGAAAAAATTTGAGCGGCGGGGTATGATTAATGGTCATTAGTGGAAAGTCCTATTGGTGGGGCGCACAAAATCAAGAGGAGAATGTGTAATGAAGAAAATGATATGGGTAGTGGCGATTATGGGTGTTGCGGCGTTGGCGGGCAATGTTTGGGCGGGCGGCGGTTGTTGCCCGATGTCCGGCAAGTCCAAGAAGGCCGCTTACGATAAGGAAGGCGCTTGCACGCGCGCCCTTTCCGGCATCGAACTGACCGCGGAACAGCAGGCGGAAATCGCCAAAATCGAAGCGGATTGCAAGGCGCAAGGCATGACCGTGGATGCCTGCTCCACGTCCATGTCGAAAATCCGTGATCTGTTGACCGACGCACAGAAGGAAAAGTTTGACGCGGCCACGGCCACTTCCTCAAAGTCGGGTAAGTCCGGCTGCGGTTCGTAATCGCATACGTTACAACAACCATAAGGCGCCGTTTTGCGGCGCCTTTTTTCTACCAGAATTCTCATGAAACTACTTCTTTTTATTGGCGCCTTGTTGGCCGCGCTTCCCGCTCACGCCCTGCTGCCTTTTCTGTTTACACCGCAAGCCAAGGAAATCCGCGTTGTTGGCGCGGGGTACACCGTGGCGCTGGATAATGGTTCGCTGATTAGCGTCGACCGCTTTGGCATGGGATACCGGGCAACGATGGCCGGCCGTGAAATCGCGTCGTACACCCAGCAGGGGGCGGACTGGGTCGAAACTCCGGGTGGTCGAACGTGGACGTTGGGAACCGACGGTAAGTGGCGGGCGTCTGGCGGCGACTGGCTACTCGCACGCGTGATATCGGATATTGTGCTGCGCCAGGGCGGTTCCGCTACCGCCTGGAAGCAGGAAGAGCGTGCGTGGATTCGCAAGTAATCCCCATGCTGTTTGTGTTTGGTGATTCGGCCTCGGGCGTGGTATAGTACCCAACCACACGCATTCAGGTGATACATCCCTTATGGATTCCAAAGATAACAATCGAAATGAAGCAGGACCCGGCGGCGTAAAAGCACCGTTGCGCGGACTGGCGGTATGGTTTTTGCTTTTGGCGCTCTTTCTTACCACCTACCAGGTAATGAAAGGCGGGCAGGAGCGGTTCGAGGATATTCCCTACAGTCCCAATTTCGTTCAAATGATCGAAGAGGGACAAATCCGCAAATGCGAGATTGTATTGGATGCCTCGGGCTTCCGCCATGTCCGGGGAGAGCTGATTGAGCTGGATGAAGCCGGCCGCAACAAAAAGTTCCGCGTCAATGTGGCTGATACCGAAGAGTTGCAGCGTTTGCTGGTGGCCAAGGGCGTCCATTTCAAGATCACTCCGCAAAATCCTTTCATGATGCAGTTGTTGTCCAGCATCATTCCCTTCATTCTGATTCTGGGGCTTTTGTATTTCCTGTTTATGCGTCAGATGAAAATGGCCGGCAAGGGCGCCATGAGCTTCGGCAAGAGCCGGGCCCGGTTGTTGACCCGCGGCAAGCACAAGATCACCTTTTCCGATGTCGCTGGAATTGAAGAAGCCAAAGAGGAGTTGATGGAAATAGTCGACTTCCTCAAAGATCCCAAGAAATTTCAAAAACTTGGCGGTCGGATTCCCAAGGGCGTCCTGCTCGTCGGCCCGCCGGGAACCGGAAAAACCCTGCTTGCCAAAGCCATCGCCGGCGAAGCCAACGTTCCCTTCTTCAGCATCAGTGGATCGGATTTTGTCGAAATGTTTGTCGGCGTGGGCGCGTCCCGGGTGCGCGATATGTTCGAGCAAGGCAAGAAAAACGCTCCGTGCATTATCTTTATCGATGAAATCGATGCCGTGGGCCGGAGTCGCTTTACCGGAATTGGCGGCGGACATGACGAGCGCGAGCAAACCTTGAACGCGCTGCTCGTTGAAATGGACGGTTTCGATACCCAGGAAGGCATTATTCTAATCGCCGCGACCAACCGTCCGGATGTTCTCGACAATGCCTTGTTGCGGCCGGGTCGCTTCGACCGCCAGGTGTATGTGGATCTGCCCGGGGTGGAGGGGCGTGAAAACGTACTCAAGATTCACGTGAAAAAAATCAAGTTGGCGTCCGATGTGGACTTGCGGCGGGTCGCCCGGGGTACTCCGGGATTTTCCGGCGCCGATCTGGCCAATCTGGTCAACGAGGCCGCGCTGCTTGCGGCTCGCCGGGGCGCGGAGGCGGTGGAACTGAAAGATATGGAAGAGGCGCGCGACAAGGTCCGCTGGGGCCGTGAGCGACGCAGCCGTATCATGGACGACAAGGAGAAGCTGCTCACCGCTTACCACGAGGCCGGTCACGCTATCCTGATGATGGAACTCGAAGATTCCGAGCCGCTCCACAAAGTGACGATTATTCCGCGCGGTCAATCGCTCGGGTCGACCATGCAGTTGCCGGAAAAAGATCAGTACACCCAGAGTCGCGGCAAGCTGTTGACCATGCTGGCGGTGTTTATGGGCGGGCGCGCCGCCGAGGAAATTGCCTGCAGCGATATCACCACCGGCGCTCAAAACGATATCCAACAGGCGACCCGCATCGCCCGGGCCATGGTGTGCGAATGGGGCATGAGCGAAACGCTCGGACCCCAAGCCTTCGGTGGCAATCACGAGGTGATGTTCCTCGGCAAGGAAGTCTCGCGCCAACAGGAAATGAGCGAGGAAACCGCCCGCAAAGTGGACGGCGAGGTCAATCGCCTGATTCATGATGCCTATGACAAGGCGCGTTCGACGCTTATAGCAAACCGCGAGAAGCTGGAATTGCTTACCAAAGCCTTGATTGAATGGGAAACCCTCGACGGTCAGGAAGTCGAGGATTTGTTCAAGACCGGCGTGGTGAACCGGGTCAAAAAAACCGACGGCGATGCCGGTCCCGGCAGTCCCCGGGCCACCGTCGCCCCCGCCTCCGACCCGGCGGCTCCACTGATCGGGCCGGCGTCGGCCAACCCTTCCCTGGCCTAATGACCCGGACCTCTTGGCACGTTCGCGAGCGTTCGATTGATCTCGGCGCGCGCACGTGCGTGATGGCCGTGCTGAATGTCACCCCCGATTCGTTTTCCGATGGCGGGCGGTATATCGACCCGGAAGCTGCCATCGCGCGCGCCCGGGTCATGCTGGAGGAGGGGGCGGACATCATCGATATCGGCGGGGAATCGAGTCGTCCCGGCGCCGAGCCGGTTTCCCCGCATGAAGAATTGCGACGGGTGCTTCCGGTTGTCCGGGCTTTGGCTGGTATTCCCGAAATTACACTCTCCATCGACACCACCAAGGCGGAAGTGGCCGACGCCGCTCTGGCCGCCGGCGCGCATATTGTAAATGATATTTCGGGACTTGCCGGCGACCCGGGCATGCTGGAGGTCATCCGCCGCCATCGGGCCGGTGCGGTTATCATGCATATGCAAGGCTCTCCCGGGACCATGCAGCACGATCCGCGTTACGTCGATGTGGTGGCCGAGGTGTCGGAGTTTTTGCGTGACCGGGTCGCCGCGGCGACCGCCCGGGGCATCGATGCCTCGTCGCTGGTGATTGATCCGGGTATTGGTTTCGGAAAAACTCTGGAGCATAACATCGCATTGCTGAAAGGAATTCGCGTGCTCCGGGAGAGCGCCGGGCGCCCGGTCTTGATCGGGGTTTCGCGTAAACGATTTCTCGGCGCGATAACCGGACGGGATGTCGGTGACCGGTTGGCCGCCGGGTTGGGCGCCGCCGCGTTTGCCATCATGCAGGGCGCCTCGGTAATGCGCGTTCACGATGTAAAGGAATCTTGCGATCTCGCCCGGATGATTGATAGACTGAACCGTCAGCAGGTGTTCGCATGAATTTGTTGCAACGATTTGTCATGCCGGGATTCAACGGCGTTCTGGAGATTGTCATACTCTCCATTGCATTTTACTATATCCTGCTCTTCATTCGCGGCACCCGTGGGGTTCAGGTGTTATTCGGCCTGGCCTTGATTTTTATCGCCTTGATCTTGCTGACCTATTTTTTTCAACTGGATACCTTGAATTGGATTCTCCAACGTTCCACGTTCTATATCGTCTTCGGGCTGTTGGTGATCTTCCAACCGGAAATCCGGCAGGCGCTGGCCGAGTTGGGGCGGCGGCATTTCTTCGGCGGACCGGCCTTTGAGCAGTCCACCGTCGACAATCTGGTGTCGGCGGCGGATCGTTTGTCCGAGCAGAAAATCGGGGCCTTGATCGCCGTCCAACGTGATATCGGCATGCGGACCATTCGGGAAACCGGCGTGCAGATCGATTCCGAGCTTTCTCCCGAGTTGCTGGTGAATATTTTTTATCCCCGCACCCCGCTGCATGACGGCGGCGTCATCGTGCAGAACAACCGTGTGGTGGCCGCGGCCTGCGTGTTTCCCTTGTCGCAACGCGATGAATTGAGCCGTACGCTGGGGACCCGGCACCGCGCGGCCATCGGGATCACCGAGGAAACCGACGCCATCGCGCTGGTGGTTTCGGAGGAAACCGGTTCCATTTCCGTAGCCTACCGCGGCCGGTTGCGCCGCGGCCTGGATGAAGAGCGTTTGCGCCGGGTTTTGGTTTCCGTCTTGCTTGCCGACAAACCGCGTCCGACCCGCGCGTCCAAATGGCCGGCATGGTTGCGCCTCAAGCCGATGTCACCGAAGCCTGCCGTTGCCTCGCCCCGGGGGGAAGAACATGTCGCGTAGGCTTGATAAAGGGATTTCGCTGATTCTGCACAACAAGGGGCTGAAGCTGTTGGCTTTGTTACTTGCTTCGGTGACCTGGTTCTTTATCCGTGAGACCACCAGCTACATCGAGGTGGTGCGCGATATCCCGATTGAAGTGACGCCGCCGGAGGGTTGGGCGATTGAAGAACGCTCCGCCGTCCATGTCGCGGTATCTTTCCGGGGTTCGCAGGCGGATTTACGCGCCTTGAACAAGGAGCAGGTGCGGGTGGCCGTCAACGTTCCCTTGCGGAATAACGAACGAACGGTCTTCATCCCGCTGGGTCCCCGGCAAGTTACCGCGCCTCGCACGGTTCGGGCTATTTTTGTTGATCCTCCCGAGTTGGAAGTCACGCTGGATCGCGAAGTGGAAAAAACCGTTCCGGTCGAACTGGTCAAGGCCGGGGAGCCTTCGGACGGCTATTTTGTGGAACGGTTTGCCTTCACGCCGGACAAGGTTACCCTTTACGGTCCGGAACAGCGCCTCAAGGATGTGCACGTTGTTCGCACCATGCCGGTCGATATGGCCGGACGCATTCGCACGTTCACCATTCCCCAGCACCCGCTTGCTCCGCCCGGCGAAAACTGGCAGGCACGCATGGATGTTGATCGCGTCTCCGTAACCTTTACCATTACCGAGCGGACCATCCGCCAGGACTTCACCAACATTCCAGTCAATGTGCTTGTCCCGGCCGGCAGCACGCGCGACGTTTCCTTTTTTCCGCCTAGCGTGAATGTCGCCCTCAAGGGGCGGTCTGATGTACTGGCCTCTCTCTCCGTCGGGGACATCAACGCCTTCGTCAATGTGGCCATGCTGGAGGATGGCGCGGTTGATTTGCCCGTGCGCATTTCCACCGATGCCAACGTATCGGTTATCATGATTGATCCGGATCACGTGCGATTTAGTGTGCAGGAGGAAAACTGATGAGATCGGCCATACGTTGCCTGATGCTGCTGGCCATCGCATGGTGGTCGTGTCCTTCCGGTTGGGCGGAAGCCGAAGTCCCATCGCCGCCACCCGAAGCGGAGTCGGCCCTTCCGCCCGATCAGGTTGATGAAACCGCAACGCCGGTTTTGCCGGTCGCCTCGCGTGGACGGCTGCATCAGGTCAATGAATTGCTCCAGCGCGAGGACTTCGATACCGCTGAAAAGATGTTGCGCGGTTTGATGGCGGAACATCCTGAGGTGTTGCCCATCCAGCAAATTTTATCTTCGGTGTTGATCAAACAACGCCGCTACGATGAATTAACCATGTTGTTTGAGCAGCAGCTTGCCGATCACCCGGAAAATTTTCAGGTGTTGAACAATTTTGCGTGGTATCTGGCCACGGCCACCGAACCGGAGCGTCGGGATGCCCGCCGTGCCCTGGCCCTTGCGCAGGATGCGGTGTTGATAGCTCCCGGCAGCTACCATGTTTGGAGCACGTTGGCCGAGGCTCACTACCTGAACGGCAACTTTGATCGTGCCATGCGCGCCATGCGGCAATGCCTTGATTTGGCGACGCGGATGCAGGCAGGTCCCGAAGCCATAGCCACCTATCAGCAACAACTGCAAAAAATGCAGGAAGCAGCCGTGGTCATGAGCTTGTTGGAGTGATGGATTGTGCGGCGTTTCATCAAGAGGGTGGGGTGGGTCGTCGTCGTGGCCGTCGGAGTGCTCCATGTTGGATGCGCGCATGTGCCGCGAGCCGTGGCGCCGCCTGCGTATGCGTGGTCGACCTTCGGTTCCGTGCAGCTTGATCCCGGCCATCGCGCGATGATGGTGTCCGGTTATGTCAATCAGGTGGAAGGCGCCATTGAGTTGTTGGCTTGCGGGCCGGGCGGCAAAGTCCACGAAAGTGTATTTGTCTTGTTTGCCGAACCCGCGGATATTCATGCCGGTCTTTTGTTGTTGGGATTTACCCACGGCGAACCGATGGCGGGTCTTGGTGAAGGCCCGCCGCGCGGCGATTCGCTGATTCTGGACGTTGAATGGGATGCGGATGGCCAGACGGTAAGGGAACGCGCCGAACGCTTCGTTTTTGATTTCATAACCCAACGGCCGGCGCGACATGGCGCATGGATTTTCAACGGCTCCATGGTGGAGGACGGTTACTTTCTCGCCCGTGCCGAGGAAAGCCTGATCGCCACCTATTGGGATCCATGGGCCATAATCAACCTCCAGTCTGAAGCCGGAGCGGATGATGAACGTCTCGGCGTCAACCGTTCCGTTGTACCTCCGCGGCTTACCCCTGTACGCATGATCATTCGACCGGACTCCCGATGAGCATGGCGGCGGCAGTCATGGCATTGGCGCGCCGAAGCCCGACGCTCAAATGCGGAGTTCTGGCCTGTGGCGTTTATGCGGTCATGCCCGGCGTTTTTGCCGCGGACCGTGCATTACGCGAACGGGATGCGGCGCAAACGGTGGTCATTGCCAATCAGAATCATCCGGCCTCCCTTGCGTTGGCCCGCCATTATATGCACGTGCGCGGCATTCCGGAAACGCATCTGTGCGTGTTGGATTTACCGACCGGCGAAACCATGGCCCGTCGCCAGTACGAGCGTCGACTGCGGGATCCCTTGCTGGCTTTTCTGCGGGAGCAGGACCTGATTGAACAAGTGAAGCGCGAGGACGAAGGACTGGGGCCGCATGACAGCGGCTGGCGCACCGTGCGCCATCGTGTTCGTTATGTGGTCAGCATGATGGGCGTACCCTTGCGCATTGCGGAAACCCGACCTTTTCTTTTGGCAACATTGAGCCGGTTGATCGAGGAACCGTTTCAACGCGATGCCGCGGCCGTGGATAGCGAACTTGCCCTCGTGCTTTGGGATGCTTATGAAATAAAAGGATTTCAAGGCAATCCGCAGTACAACCTGGTCGGATGGAGTCGCGCCGAACGCCAACCCCGCCCGATCCTGATGGCCGCACGACTGGATGGACCGGATGCCGACACCGTCCGGCGTATGATGGATGACACCATGTTCGCCGAGCGATACGGACTCTATGGCCGCGCCTATATCGATACCCGCAACCTTCGTGATCCGGATTATCTGATTGGAGATTTTTGGCTGCGGGAAGCCGGCGAACGCTGGCGACGATACGGCATGGATGTTGTGATCGACCGCCAGGAGGACTTGTTCCCCGAGTATTTCCCCATGGAGGACGTGGCCCTTTATTTCGGCTGGTATGCCGAGCATGTCGCCGGTCCTTTTTTGCGTCCCGGATTTCGATTCCGGACCGGCGCCGTCGCGTATCACCTGCATTCAACCAGCGCAGAAACCGTGCGCCGGACCGACCGTTTCTGGGCCGGCCCCTTATTGGCCGCAGGCGCCGCCGCCGTCATGGGCTCGGTATACGAACCGTACCTGCTCTACACGCCGGATTTGCAGGTTTTCGCGGATCGGCTCGCCTCCGGCTTCACGTTGGGTGAAAGCGCCTATTTGGCCCAGCGGGCCTTGTCCTGGCAGAACACCGTGATCGGTGATCCCCTTTACCGTCCGTTTGCGTATCAACCCGAAGAGCGCTTGCGCCTTTTGGAGGAGGACGAGCATCCGAATCGCCCGTGGGAACAGGTGCGATGGGTGAACCTTCTGGCCGATCAACAGCAGGTGCATCCGGCCCTTGCCTATGCCCGCGAAGCCGTCCGGCAAAGCGATGATCCGTTGCTGCGGGAAAAACTCGCGGACCTGTATGCCAAAAACGAAAACTGGGCCGAGGCGCTTCCGCTGTATCGTCGGCTGGTGCGCGAAGCCGCCGATGATGTTACCGCCGCGCGTATCGGCTATCGCCTCATTCTTTTGTTGCGTTTGCTGGATCGACCCGATGATGCCGCCGCCGAGAAAGCGGCCATTACCTCCATGTGGCCGGGTAGCCCGTTCTTGCGGTATCTCGAAGGAGCCGTCCCTTGAATATCCACCTCGCAGATGTCATTCCCGATAATCCGCTCCCCGGTGAATGTTGGGTGGACAGTCATGTCCACTTTGACGACTTTGATCGTGACGACAAATGCGAAGAAATCATCCGCCGGGCGGAGCACGCCGGGGTGGAGCAGTTGGTTGCCATTGGAGGATCTGACGAAGCCAATGAACGCGCGGTACGCATGGCTACCAGCCATCCGGACCGCGTCTTTGCGGTGGTCGGTTACGACCGCGATCACGCCGGGCGATCCGTCGATGTTTCCGCCGTGCGGCAATGGATGATCAGCAACCCTCAGCAGGTCGTCGGAGTCGGCGAGTGCGGCCTGGATTACCATTACCATCCGGAAACCGCGCCGGCTCAGCGAACCCTCTTCGAGATCATGTTGACCCTTGCCGCCGAAACGACCAAGCCCATGGTGATTCACAGTCGAGACGCCGATGACGATACCATCGCGCTGGTTCGTGATTTTATCCGCGCGTGGAAAGGGGATCCCGCTTATCCCGGCGTGCTGCATTGTTTCACCGGAAACTACGAATTCTCGAGAAAACTGCTCGACCTCGGCCTGTTGATCAGTTTCAGCGGCATTCTTACCTTTCGCAATGCCGAGGCCTTGCGGGACGTTGCCCGCAAGTTGCCTTTGGACCGTATTCTGATCGAAACCGACGCCCCTTACCTCGCCCCGGTTCCTCATCGCGGCAAAACCAACGAACCGGCCTGGGTGCCCAAGGTCGCGGAGACGCTTGCCAGCATCCGATCCGATGCGCTACAAACGATTTCCCGGCAAACGTCCGCCAATGCCCGGCGGCTATTTGCCCTGTCAAAAAGGAATGCAACATGACTACAGTCGAAACCCGTTATGCGGTAGGTGTCGATTTTGGCGGCACCTCGGTTAAAATTGCCCTGGTAGATGATCGCGGTAACCTGCTCGCCCAGGAGCGGATCATCACCGAACATGTAAAAGATCGGTCCGAATGGTTGGATGCGGTTTGCCGCGCCATTAATGCCATAAAAGGCGAACGCACGATTTGCGGGGTGGGGGTGGGGGTCCCCGGATTTGTCGATTACGATCGCGGCTATATTTATGATCTTGCCAACGTGCCGGGCTGGACCGGCGTTCCCCTGGCTGATCTCCTTGAAGAACGGCTTCACCTCCCGGTGCGCATTGATAACGATGTCAACGCGATGGCCTTGGGGGAATGCACCTTTGGAGCAGGCCGGACCTTTCAACATGCGGTCTTTGTCACCCTGGGCACCGGCGTTGGCGGGGCCTTGCTGATTCATAATCAACTGTACCGGGGGGCGCATTCGATGGCCGGTGAAATCGGTCATGTCTCCATCGATATGAACGGACGAGTCTCGCCCCAAGGAAAAGGCGGTCTGGAGCAGTATGTCGGTAACCGGCGAATTATCGAACGCGCTGTCGAGGCGCTGGAGGCGGGACGCGCCTCAATGATCGATGATCTGTGCCAGGGCGATCGTTTCGCGATATCGCCAAAGATCATCAAGGAAGCTGCGGTCAAGGGAGACGCGTTGGCGTTGGAAATTCTCGATTTTGTTACCGACTGCATCGCCACGGCCTTTGCTTCCATTGCCTACATCCTGCAACCGCAGGCCTTTATTGTCGGTGGTGGTGTGGCTCAGGACGCCGATCTGCTGTTTGAGCTGCTGCGTAAACATCTCGCCGAACGGCTCAGTCCGCACTTCTTCAAAAAGCTGGAAATCAAAACCGCCGAGCTGGGGCCGGATGCCGGTATGATCGGGTGCGCGACGCTGGCCTTGATGGAATAGAACGGTTACTCCATCGCCAGGCGCCATAGCCGCTTGAGGCGCTCATCATCCGGAAGGCGCTGGGGGTCGAGCCTTCGCATGCTGACCTCGCCTTCTTCGAACGTCGTGCCGGTTTGCCGTTTCCAGAACGCATAGTGCACCGCGGCGGCCGGGCTTTCCGGATCCAAACGCAGTGCGGTTTGCAGGGCGATCCCGGCGGCCGTCCACTCGCCTTGTTCCAGCAGGATGGATGCCAAGGTGTCCCATTGCGCTCCGCCATAGGGTTCGAGGTTAATCGCCATGCGGACATACCATAACGCTTCAGCGGTTTGACCCCGCCGGAGCATTAGCCAGGCCAAATTGTTCAAGGCGATGGGCATGGGCTCGCGGCTGATCGTGGCGAGCAGCATCCGCTCTGCTCGCGGATGATCGCCCTCGGCGAATCGTCGCAGGCCCAATACGAAATGCGCCCAGGGATTTCCGGGATCAATCGTCAGTACATCGCGGAGATGGCGATCTTGCGCGCCGGTATCCTGGTCGTGCCAGGCGATTTTCAGCAAGGCCTCTCGCGTCCGCAAGTTGAGCGGCCAATGGCGCGCCGCCGTTTCGAAGTGACGGCGGGCCGCCTTGAGGTCGCCTTCGTTCATGGCGCGTTCCCCCAGCATGGCCCACAGCGGCGTCCACGCGGGATCGGTCCGGTCAGCGCGCTGGAAAATCTCATGGAGCAGAACCGTATCATTCCGCTCGTGCGCCAAGCTGGCCAGCATGATCCAGCCGGGAATGTCATCGGGATGTTCCGCCGTGAAGCGTCTCGCCGCCGTGAAGGCTTCATGGGTGCGACCTTCCAGGGCGAGTCGGGCAATCGGAAACAAGCGCGATAGCGTTTCCGGACGGCGCTGCTGCTGTTGGATCGCTTCCTCCATGAATTCGATAAGCGCCCGCCGGTAAATTAAACCGTCGGTTTCCACCAGTGCCGCCAATCGACCGGTTTGACCCCGTCCGAGTTCACGTCTTAACGTTTCAGTCGGCGCCCGCAGGCGCTCGTCGGACAGGGTGTTCAGGCCGGCGCTTACGTTGAGGGGATTCCAGTTTAACGCTTGGCGGTAGAGCGCTTGCGCTCGTTCCGGTTGTCCCTCGTATTCGGCATGCACGCCTAAATCGTTAGCGGCGCGGGACAGCAAACGCAGCAGGTGCTGGGCATGCCGTCCGAATACGTCGTTGCGTTTCGCGGCCCGTTGCAGCGTCGGTCGCGCCATCTCATCCCATGCATGGTGCAGATCGCCTCGTTTGAACCCGTCGATTGTTTCATGCGCGGTCGATCCGTCGTAGCGAAGAAGGTGGGGAACCGGACGAAGACCGGCCAGCACCATCGTGGCGTAATGACGCATTCCCGTGACGGATATATCGGAAGCGTTGCTCGAACGAAACTCCGCCAGGAGGGCGCCGATTCCAACTTCCGCCATGGCCCGGTAACGTTCGTCGGTAAATTGCCGGGATAGCCGGCGCAGGTAGGCGGGCTGGGTTTCCATTGCCGGATGGAGAAAGATGATCCGAAGCCCTCGTGCTTGCCCGGCGAACCAAAGCGGCGCATCCATGGCGCCATCGCTCAACACCCAAATTTCCGGCGCCGTGTCATCAAAGGCCGTTTGGTGCAGCCTGTCCATCGTGCGGGCCTCCTGGATGCGGCGTAGCGGTTGAAATTCCATGATCCGGTGTTGCAACAGGAAGGCGAGGGCGATGTAGATGAAGCGCTGAATGTGCGTTGTGCCGTCTTGCCGGACGGAAAAATGGCGAAATAGAAATGCAATACTGACGCTCAACGCAACGGCGACGGCCAACTCGGGCATGAGGGGGACTCTTCCGCGATGCGCGGTGTCATTGCTCCAAGGATGGGTCATGTATAGGGCGATCAGACCGGCGGTCAATGCGCATTGAATGATGATGGTTCGGCGATGTGTCCGTTTTCGAGCCGGAATCGTTGCCCAGGCGCTTAAGAACAGCGCTCCCCCGGAAAGGACCAGGACGGACAGCCATCCTACGGGAAATAGGCTGATGCCGGTATCCGCGCGCCAGGCCAAAAATATGTCCGACCATAATGGCGTTTCGCCCATCATGACGACGGCCAGTTTACGAAGCAGCATGATCGCGGTGATTAGACCGGCAAGCAAGGACCCCGCCATAACCGGAATCTCAACCCGACGATCGCGACGGCTCCAGACCAAAGCCGTCACGACGATGAACAATGGCAATCCCAAAACAGTGGCCGCCGGCGTTTCGATGATGGACAATCCAAGCAAAAACGATGCGGTTCCCAGCCGCATTCGCGTGGGATGCTGGAGAGCATACTGCCATAAGGCTGCGGTAAGCATGAATACGAAGAAGGCCAGAGGAGCCGGGCCGGGTTGGGTAGCTGTCGACCACGTCGCGGGAGACAGCCCGACCAATCCCGTCGCTAGAAAGGCGATGCGCTCCCGGTAGCGTTCTCGTACCTGCGGAGTTCCGTCATAGAAGGGAAATCGCCGTGCGAGCCTGTTGAAGATGAACAATCCGGCCAGCATCCAACCGGTGTTGGAAAAGGCCGCCCAGGCGAATTCATGGCCTTGCGGCAACCCCCGCAACCCGTATGCCCACCACCCGGCAATCGGGCGAGGGGAAGGAAACCAGAGGTCACCGCTAAGATGTCGGTACAACCAGTCTGAGTGATAACCCGTTACCGGGTAAGGTATTGTGGTGATAACGTAGATTAGGGCGACCAGGCTAAATAGGAAGGCGGTTTCCCAAAACATGTCCTTACGCAAAGAACCGGAAACGGCGGTATTTTGTTGCGTTTTGTAATTGCCCTGCATTGTTATAGGGGATAAACTGATGCGTGATAAGGCGGTTCTTAACCACCAAGGACGTTAAGCAACAGGCGTGAACGTAGCGAGAACATTTATCCTTTTGGGGATCATGCTTGCCATGACGGCACAAGCTGCCTTCGTGGAAGATCCCATCCACCACGAACGTTTGCTGCGACGCGCACTGGAGCAGCCGCCACAAATTCCTCAGCTTCTTGAGTTGAGCGGAAATGCCGTTTCCAATGGAACCTTTGAAGCTGGTTTGGACTTTTGGAACGTCACCGGAACCGTGCAGGTCCTCGCTGGCGAAGCGGTCATCAGCGATACACTTCCATTTGCCATGCTGCATCAAACGGTACTGTTGACGTCCGGCGTCTACACCTTGTCCTTTGATTTCCGGCCTGCGTTGTCCGACCAGACCGAGCGCGGTCGTTTTCCGGACACTTTTTTTGCCTCGTTGTATTTCACCGATGATGACTCAACGCTGGATATTCCCGGCTTGGTTTTTGATGAGGCCGCTCCGTTGTTCGATCTCGATTGGATGGGTATCTTCAACAACCAGGGCACGGTAGGACCCAGCGCTCTGGGTCCGGACTGGTTTCATTTCACCTATGAGTTTACCATGGTTTATCAATACGTCGCGGTCGCGTTTGAGTTGGCCGGTATCAACGGCGTGAACGGCGACAGTTCCGTTCGTATTGATAATGTGATGATTGCCGTGGTGCCGGAGCCGGCGACTTGGGCTTTCCTTGGTTGCGGGGCATGGGTGTGGTGGATAAGGAGACGCCGGTTATGAGATGCGCCGGGGTATTCACGACGCTGGCCGCCTGGCTGTTCGCAGGGGCGGTGTACGGTCAGGCCCCGGCCCTGCTGGATGTCGGCAACCAGTTTCACATCGCCACCACCAACGAGCGCACCACGCTAAACCGGACTACCGGAGAGTTGATCTCCACCGTGGATGTGACGTTGTTCAACGTGGGCGGAAGGGAACTTACCGGCGCGTTGCATGCGGTGGTGTTTCTTTCCACGGGCGGCGTGGTTGTCGCCGGGGCTGTTGGCGGTCCGCAACTTCCGCCCTACGGTGCGTATTACCGTGATTTGACACCGACCTTGACCGGAGGAAGACTGGTTGCCAACGAGAAGCGGTCTTTTTCGCTGACCTTCACCAGGGCGCGTGGTGTTGACTTCAGCTATGAAATTGTACCCTACGCGGGATTGCGCGAAGAAAATGCACCTCGCCTGATCGTGCCGCCGGGTCCGTTTTCAGTGGCCGAGGGAGGTACGTTGGCTGTTCCTGTTCTCGCGGAAGACGATGATGGCGATTCCGTCGTGATCAGCTCATCACCAGGCGTGTCGAATGTGACCCTCAGCGTCACCAACGGAAACCCGGCGTCAGGTCATCTCCTTCTTCGTCCAGCGCCCGGCCAAGCTGGCGATTATGGCGTGTGGGTGACCGCCACCGATCCGAAGGGATATGGCACGAGCGAATTGATCCGGGTTACCGTAAACAAGATCAACCGTCGTCCGATCTTATACCCACCCGCCCCGGTAGACGTTCTGGAAGGCGACTTTTTGTCCGTTCCGCTTGAAACCTTCGATCCGGACGGCGATGCCGTAACCGTTGTCGGGTTGGATGTGCCCGCGAACGCGCAAGTGGCTGGAGGAGCCGGTGTGTTTTATTTTTCGCCGGACTTCGATCAAGCCGGCATCTACACGGTGCGCCTGTACGCTACCGATGGTGACTTGTCGAGCGCGACTCAGGCGCTGGTGGTGACGGTTCTGGACCAGCCTGATGTGACCGTTGACACCAACCGCTTGACGTTGGTGGTCGATCCGCAACCCACGCCGACGCTTGGGAACCGTCAACGCATCACCGGCTTTGTGAACGTTGGAACCACCATGCCTCCCGCGCGGGCGACCAGTGCGTTGATCACCGGTTTGACGCCGGCGAACGGGCGCCTGGGTTCCCGCCTTTCCGTGACCATGACCGGGGCGAGTTCTGGAATGTTTGCCACCGCATTTTCCCATGGGGATAGCCGGCCTGATTTTGGTCCGGGCATCGCCGTGCAGCAAACCACGGTGCATGCGCCTACCTCGCTAACCGCGGAAATTGTTATCGGCACCAACGCGGCGGTAGGTCCGCGCCCGGTGGTGGTGCGTACCGGCGAGGAAACGGCCTTTTCGCTGCTCGGTTTTACGGTTGAACGCGCGGCGGCCTCGTTGAGCGGAAACCTGGTCAACGCATTCACGACCAATCCCATTCCCGGGGCGATCATCACCATCGAGGGCACCTCCTATACAACGATCTCCGCGCTCGACGGTTCGTTCGTGTTTCCTTCGGTTCCGCCTGGAACCTACCGTTTGATCGTCAACCCGCCCAATCACGAGCCGTTTGTCTTTACCTTTGTCGCCGAGGAGGGGCGCAATGTGGAATTGGGCGAGCTTCCCACCCGGCCCACGGTGGCCGATCCCACCGCGCCGGCGTCGGTTTCCTTGATGAGTGTGATCCAGCGCGCCGGGCGTGTGGACCGGGGCGGACAGTCGCTCGACCGGATTGAGGCGATGATCCGTGATGCGCTACTTCTGGTGGGTGGAACCGAAGCCGGTGTCCTCGACGCGGAAGGACGGCAACTGAATCCGAATGTCGATGGCGCGGGCTTGATCAGCCTTACCCCTGATGGCGTGCGTAAGATTGCCCAGAAGTTGGATCGGGGCGCGGAATCGTTGAGCCTGGGTGATGTGGTATTTGGTTTGTCGTTCGGCTTTATCTGGCCGGGTGGCGGCCCGCCGCCGCTGGAGGAGTGGCTAGGCAGCCTGCAAGCTGCGGTCAATGCGGCTTGGTCCTCGCCCAATGAACCGGAAAATCAACTGCTTATTCTGGTCTTCAACAATGGCCAGGTGCTTTCCCCGCGTCCGCCGGTGCTTAGCGCGGCGACCCGCCTGAATCCGCTGCAGGCCTTTTTGTTCACCTCCAGTTTTCTCGCCTACCTGGTGGATCGCGACGTAAACGGCAATGCCATGCTGCTACCTCCGCGTGCCCGGGGAGGCGACGTGGCGATGGCCCGCTCGATGTGGGATCGGGTGACCGGGGCTTTACTCCCCGCCGCCGCGTTCGCCCAGGCCCCTCCTTCGACCGGAAGGCTCTATACCGGTTATTGGCGCGGATTCGCGAGCGCACGATCAAACTTCGCCTCCACGCAATTGAGTGGCGCATTCACTGATTTCGTGGCCTTGCAGATGTTAACGACCCTGAGTTCCTCGTCGATTGTGGGTTTACCGGTGGCCATGGAACTCGCCGGCCAAGTGAACGACCAATTGCTGGCCTACACGGCCTTTACCGCTCAGGCGGCCCGCATTCCTGAGCCACCCCGCATCGCTGAATCGCGGGTCGTAACCAACGAAGGGGGCGGCGTCAGCGTGGAACTGCGCTTCAAGCCGTCCTTTTCTCATCGCCAGTTGCAGAGCCGCCAGTTCATTTATTCCCTGTACCGCTTCCGCACGCCGAACGATCCACGTGAATTGGTAGGTTTTGTCGTGATGAATGGAACCGACCTTATTCCAGTGATGACGCCGTTTGGCGCCTCCTCGGTCGCGGTGGCCGATATGTCGCCGCGAGCCTTTGCCGACCTCGATCTGATCCTGCGCGACGACGAGCCGCTACCCTGGGTGACCGATACGCTGGGGCAACCCGCGCTTGCCCCCAAAGCGACCTGGTTTTACGCCATCACGGCAACCCGGCTGACGCGCCCGGAACAGGAAATCGAAGCGGCATTTCTCGCCCGCACCGTTTCCTGGTGGACCCAGCCCCTGTCCGGACGTGCCGAAGGCCTGGCCGCCTATGCTTCGCGCAACTGGCAGGCCCTGGTCAGCGATTATTCAAATCCCGCCGTGGTGACCGTCACCCCGCATGGCAGCCCCGAGGCGGAGCAGATCGAGGTCGATCCCACCAGCGGATGGGTGTATTACTTTAACCCCACCAATCAAAACGTCTATCTGGTGCCCCCGGTAGACCTTGCGTCCAGCGTCGCCAATGTCGCCGTCTTCGCCAACGCCGGCTTCCGCTTCCCGCCGGGCGGCAAAGGATTGGCGGTGGACGAACAGGGGAACATCTTCATCGGAAACGCGGCCTCCGAGGCGCAATTCGGGGGGCGCATCTTCCGGTACGATAAATTCGGCGCCGCTCGTTCACACGTGGGTTCGCTGAATTACTTCAGCCAACTGTTGATGTTCGCTAATCCAACCGCTATCGGACCGATGGCCATGGGGCCGGGTTGGTATCCGGCCAATTCACCGCAGGATTTGTACGTGGTGGACGACCTTGCCGAAGTCGTGAAAAAGGTTCCGGTTCAGGCGACCTACGATCCCAATCGCCGCATCGGCCAGCCGTGGGCGCCTATTCCGTTCAGTGCTCGCAGCATGGACCTCGAGACGCAGCCCAGCGGCGATGCGTTTCTACTCGTTGAGCGGCTGGCTTCCGCGTCGTTAAGCGGGCGACTGGAAGTGGATGATGCGCTCTTGCTGGTCGATGACGAAGCGACGTTCCGATTACGGATCGAAAATGTGGGGCAGTCGCCGGTTTTCAGCGTCGGGCCGATTCCATTCAGTATTCTTGGCGACGGGGTCATTGTCCAACTCAGCGGCCTGATCACCAATCGGTATGATTTGAACCCCGGCGAATCGGTCACCTTCACCTCGGTTTATCTGGCCGTGAGCAGCGGTGCGGTTCGGGTGCGCGGTCTGGCCGAAGGGACGGACAGCGGCGGAACGACCGTTAGTTCCTTGCCCGCGCCGGCTAACGGATTGCCCATCACCATCGCCGACGTGCTCGAAATCATCAAGATCATCGTGGAGCCCGCTGCCGAACTGCGACCGGGGCAAACCAGCGTCGTCCAGGTTATTCTCAAGAACAACTCGCCGCTCGAACTTGAAAACGTATCGCCGACGCTGACGATTTTGACGAATTACATTGGTCCCGCTCTCGTGGAAGGTTCCATGGCGGTGCTACAGGCCTTGACACCGGCGCCCACAACCTTGGACCCCTTCGAGCAAAAAATCTTTACCGCCCGTTTGCGGGCGGAGGATATCGGCTATGTCGCCCTGCGCGCCGAAGCTTCCGGGTATGTAGCGAGCCGGGCGAAAACCTACGAGGCGCAACCTCGCGTAGCTCTCGTTGCCATCACGCCGTTCGATTTTTCCGCCTCGGTCAACCCTTCCTTTGTGCCCCCTGTGGCCACCGCGGAGGCCTTTGCCACCATCACCGTCGTCAACCGAACGTCAGCTTCCTACGTCAATGTACGTCCGATCATCCGGCGCGAAAATGGCGTGGGTTCTTTCTCGATAGACCCGGTGGTACCCATTGCGGTCGGTCCAAACAGTACCAATACGTTTGTCGTTCGTTTGTCCAACCCACAAGGGGAGGGCGTGGTGACTTACCGGGTCGATCTTGACGGTGAAGTCAGCGGCGGCGGCGAATTTCCAGAAATGTCCGCTTATTTCGACATCAACATCGGGCCGGTATTCCTCGGCCGAATCGCGGATGTTCAGCTGATGCTGCGCACCAGCCGGGAGCAGGATTTTGAAACGGAAATCCGCATGAATCGCGCCTTGCCGGGCGTAACCGTGACCATGCGTGACGCCACCGGAGAATCCACGAACCTGTACAGCGCGGTCGGCAACGCCAACGGCGACTTCCAACTGCCCTTGCCCAAGCCGGGCCTCTATACCATGATGGTGGTGCATACCAACTCCGGTTGTGGCTTCACCTATCCCGCCGTTACCGCGGATTACCACCGGGCCTCCAGTCAATTCGATCTGCCAGTGGGCATCGTGCAGGAGGCCGTGCGGCTTTCCTCCGAGCTGACCAACATTACCTACCGCCTGAACGAAATTGAGTTTTTATTTGCGTTGGCGACCGTCAATAATACCAACACCTGGACCTACCAGATGGAACCGATTAATGACTTCATCAATCGATTCCGGCGCGGCGCTGAATCGCCGCGTTTCCGCGGCATTTATCCGGGCAAGGATTTTTACGAACAGTTTACTGACCCCGCTGTGCAGCGGGTGCTCGGCGCACGCCTGCCCGACGAGTGGGACGGTCTGCAACGGTTGATAATGACCATGGCCTTTGTGCGCAAGCGCGCCCATGACGCGGCTTTCTTCGCCTATGTGGAGGGGGAATTCCTGACGGCGAGGGTGGTCCAGAAGTTGACGTTTGGCCGGGTCAAGAAGAATAAGGCCGCGATGAAAACCGCACAACCTTCCAACGCCGCGCAGGCCAAGCCCCTCACGACTAAAGAAAAAATCCAGTTGAAAAAAGAGGATGTGCTGCAGAAAGCCGAGAAAAAATCCGTCGACCGCCTGGAGAAGGCGGAAAAACAAAAATTCGGCGACAAGGTCAAGGAAAACGGCGACGAGATTTCGCGCATCGAGGATTTCCTGTTCGGCAAAGACCCCTTTAACCCCGGCAAGGAGAAGGAATACATCCGCCGCATGGTCGACGAGATGCGTTATCCCAACGTACTCAAGATCATCAGCGGCAAGCAACTTACCAGCCGCGAGCGTGCGGACATGGAAATTATTCTCCGTCGAATCATCGCCATTCGCCGGGAAGTATTTGCCTCGCTGGCCAACGGTGGAGATCCCGCTTCCGTGGTCTTTGACCAGACGCTCATCCCGCTTGTCGAATGGCTCAAGAAAAATGCCCAATTCCTGGCCATGGAGTTGAACATCGTGCTCAATCAGCCGGTGCTCGATCAGGCGCTCTACGATGCACAGGATCCTCAACGTTCGGTCAAAGGCGCCACCCGCCATGCCCTCTCGGTATTGACCGCCTATGATATTCGGGTGCGCGGCTATGACGAAAACCGGCGCTATTACTACAGTTACATCCTGCCCTCCATCGTCCCTCCGTCCTCGCAAAAATCGACCTTTCAGCAAATCGGGGACATGGTCACGTATCTGAAAAAACAGCAGCCGGCGAGCATCCAGCAAATGCAGGACTTCGGCCTGGACATAGCTTCGACGGTGATTGATGAATTCATGACTCCGGTTCAGATCGCCGCGCTGGTTTCCGTGGCCGTCGATTTGTATCTGTTCCAGGTAGCACAAAGCGCCCGTGCCGAGGCCATCGCGTTCAGCGGCGAGGAGTCGCGCTTTGGTCTCAATAATCTTGCGATTGCCCCGACCAACTTTGATGACGTCATCACCGAGGGTCTCGAGGACGTCACTCTGTATATTCAAATGTTTGGCGTCGAAACCATTCTCTCGATGATGAATCAATTCACGTACGACTCCATTAAGGGCTTGCCGGGGGTTGCGCCGTGATGAAAAAGTTATTCCAATGCGTTTTGCTGTTGTTTGCATGGTTCTCTGCACCGGGCGCCGAACTGCCGGGCGAGGACGCGTTTAACGCGTTTCAGTCCAACCGCGCGGCATTCGCGAGCGCCCTCGCCGCGCACGATGCCCTGTCGACCAGTCTCATGATCACCAACATGGCCTTCTGGGACGAGCAAATGGCCTCTCGACTGACCCGCATCGCCAAGCGGGCCGAGGCCATCCTGACCCCGGAAACTATTCCACTCGGCTTCGATGCCATTGATTATTTTGAAACCATGCGGATTGCCGGTTCCGCCAATTATTATCGCACCCGCGCGCTTTACCTCGCCAAGTTATGGATCAATAACGACGATCTCTTTTTTGCCACCAATGCGATGGCGTTCTTTGAGCAAAGCCGGAGCAGCGACGAGCGCATCGTCGCCTTATTTGGCGGATTGCTGGCGGGGCCGCTGACCAACGCGTGCCCGCCGCACCTTCTGGTCACGTCTGAGGTGGACGATGTCCTGCCCGGTGGACAAACCGCCGTGGTGAGGGTGCGGATCGAGAATGTCGGCGATGATCCGGCGGAGAACGTGGAGGTTCGTTACAGCACGAACGGGCGGCTGGGGCCTCCGGGCCTGGCCCGACTGGGTGACATTCCGCCCGGGTATTGGATCGTCGCACCGCTCGCCATGACCATGCCGAACGAGGAAATCGCCATTCTCCTCGATATTGAAGTAACTGCCGCCAACGCAAAAACTTCGGGTTTTTTCGAATGGCTGATTACCGCAACCAATTGCCCGGCCGGACCATGAAGAACCTTACGTCATATGTTGGGTTGTCGGCGATCCTGGTCGGGATGGCCGCCACACCACTGTACGGACAACACGTCTTTTTCCCCCAGACCTTCGCCGGGGCCAAGGAAAGCGCCGGGGTGATCGGCATGGAAGTCCATCTGGATGCTCCGTCAGCCCAGGACATCACGGTGGCGGTATCATTTGTCGATCTTGAAGCTGTAGGCGGCCTCGTCGATGCGCCGTGTGTGGATTACCTCGCGCCGATGACCCAGGTGGTGTTCGAGGCCGGGGTGACGAATGAGTTGCTGATCTTCGAATTGGTCGACGATTCCCTGATCGAGCCGACCGAGCGTTTTATGGCCGTGCTCGGCGATCCGACCGGCGGCGCAACCCTCGGCGTGGCCAGCCAATTGGTTTTTGCCATCTACGATGACGATGCGGATCTGGACTGGACCCCTGTTGCCACCAACGAAGTTCCGCCCGACGTCATTGTCTTCACCAACGTTCCTCCCCCGGTGGCGCCGGTCGCCCTGACCTCTACCCCTCGTATCGGCTTCAGCGGCACGGCGGGGTCTATTCCGGAAAGCGGCGGGGTATTCCGTTTGACGGTGGTGTTGAGCGCGGCCTTCACCGCCGATGTCTCGTTTGCCCTCACCGTCGTGGAGCAAACCGCGACTCCCGGCGCCGATTATATTCCGCCGGGGGGCATTCACGTTATCACCGCCGGCCAGACCCGCGTGGAAATACCGGTCACCATTGTCTATTCCAACAAGGAGGAAAACGACAAGACCATCACCTTTGCCATTACGAACATCGTCAACGCCCAGCCACGCCCGCCTGTCCGCTACACCGTAACCATCGTAGATGAGGATCGGACGGCGGCCTATCTGGATGTAACCAGTGCTTCAAGAAGCGAAGCCAACCCGACGCCGGTGGTCGTGCCGGTGCGCCTGGTCAGGGCCTCTGAGCGCACCAACGAAGTTCGTTTTTCGCTTGGCGGCAGCGCGGAGCCGGATGGCATTGATTACGTTGTGGATATTCCCGGAATCGGAGGTTCATCCGGTGTGGTCGCCGGCCCGCGCTCGGGCACCCTGATATTCCTGCCCGGAGAAACGGAAAAAATCTTTACCTTCACCGTGGTGGATGATGACCTGCGCGAATCGGATGAAAATGTCGTATTGACCATCGCTCATCCGCGTGGCGGAGTGCTTGCCGGCGCTGACCGGTTTGAGTTGACGATTGTGGATGATGACGCCGCCTTACCTTCGCTCGAGTTTGCGGCGGATCGTTCCTCCGGTCCCGAATACGCATCGGTTACGATCACCGTGCGGCTGAGCGCGCGGTCGGCGCAGGATGTCCTTTTCGAGCTTCGTTTCGACGGCACAGCTACCCCCGGCGTTGATTACCTCGCCCCGCCGCTGGAGCAATTGATCGTGCCGGCTGGCGAGCTGGAGGCGGAATTTGACCTGGTGGTCATAGACGACTTAGACACGGAGCCGGACGAAAGCGTGCAGCTCACCCTGATCAATGTAAGCAATGCCATGATCGGCGAGCGCGCTTCCACGGTGCATTGGATCATCGACGACGACCGTCCGGAGGCTTCAGGCATCACGTTGGTGCGGGTGGAGGTCCCCGCCGCCGAGGTAAACCGGAAGCTCACCCTGATCGGGCCGAAGACGGCCAGCATCGTGCCGCGCGGGTTGGCCGTGGACGATCATGGCAATGTCTATTTCTCGGATTACGGACCCTCCGGCGCGGTGGAAGAGGGCGGAGTGTGGTGGTTGCCGCCCGGATCGATCCATCCCATCCGGTTGGTCGGCGGGCTGACCCGACCCAGCGATATCGAATTGACTCCCGACCAGCGCAGCCTGGTGGTGGCGCTGGATAACGGAACCATACTCCGGCTGGGCTTGGGCCTCACGCTGGAGATCGAAAACATCCGCGCGCTTTCCGGCAACACCCGCGTGTTTGTGCATACCCCGCTGGGGGTGAGTCCGGCCTATGTGCCTGCGGCGGAAAATGGTTTGATCACTATCATGGATCTATGGGCGGGGGCGGGAGCCGATGAGAGCGTGGACCTGGTGATCGAGCACCGGGGTGAAAGTCGCATCATCACCGGCATTCCAATCGGGGCGGGCGGTTCCACGCGTCGGCTGGGACACACCAAAGCGGTGGTGGAGTTTTGATGAATACGAAACGTAACGGATGGGCGTTTGGGGCCTTGCTGGTCGGTTGGGCGTTGGTCGCCACCACCGAGGCCGCAATTACCGTGCGCGTCAGCGGGCCCGGCGGCTCGGCCTCGCAAACCCTTCCCGATGCCGGGGGGAATTTCGACATGAACCTTCCCCTGTCCGCGAATACCCGCAATGAAATTACCGTGACCGCGACGGATGCACGGTCGAATCAGGTCAGCCAGACCCTGCGCATCACCCAGCTTTCGTTGCAGCAGATCGTAGTCGCCCAGGTCCGCACCGAGCCGCTGCCCCCGCAACGGGTCGAAGAACTGGTAAACGCCGGCGTCATTCAACTCGATGACCCTGCGAATTTCAACGTATCGCAATTTGCCATTGTGCTCACCATCGGCGGGGAGCCGGTACGCATTGATGTGCCGATTGTGTCGGGACGCCAGGAACCGATGGGTTTTGAGACCATTCGTCCTCAATCCGACCCGGGGTCGGGCCGGAGTTCGTCTACGATTCGCGATACCGAGGTCATCGTCTTTGAACTTACGCCTCCGTCTCCGCCGGGTATTACGCCGCCGCGTATTCCCGGCGTGATTATCATCGAGGGGCGCATCAAAACCCTGAAGGAATTCTTCAGTGTGCGCCTGTTACTGATGAACATGTCGGGCATTTTTACGTTATCCGACGTGACCGCCCTGTTGTCCTTTCCCGATGGAGGCTTGAGCCATACCCTTCCCGCCGATGGTCTGGTGAGTTTCGATGCCATCCTGCCCGGCGACGGCGATGTCCCTGGTCAAAAAGAACGCGAGTTCATTATTCGCGGTGACGAAATCGGCATTCGGCGGGTTCAACTGGATTTCGGCGGATTTATTACCGGTCCTGATATCGATGAGCCCCTCCCGTTTAACGGCGGCGCCGTCTCTACCGTGGACGTGAAAGGTCCGCCCGACTTTCTTGTCTCCGTGGTGCATCCGGATTATGTCATCGCGAACGTGCCCTACGATCTGACCATTCGCATCCAGAATATCGGCAATACCCCGGCACTCTATTCCAGCCTTGATTTTGACGTGGGGGCGGATGCGGAATTCGTGATCTGCGGGGTGGATTCCAACGGCGTTTCCACCGGATGCAGCAACGCGCCGGGTCCGGTCGCGCGTTCACTCGGGCACATCCTGCCCGGCCAGACCGTCGCCCAAACGTTCCTGGTCAATCCCCTCCGCACGGGCCCCATCACCTCATGCCTTGGTGTGTCCGATCAAAACATTACCTTGCGGGTCAGCGCGGGTCTGCGCGGTTGCCTGACCGGGCAATTCCCGCCGTCGCGTGAAGCCTCCGACGGTCGCCCCACGGTTAATGTTCTGCCGCTCAACAATACCGTGGGCGTCAATCCACAACAACCGGTTGTCGCGTTCTTTAGCGAGCTGATGCAGACCTCTACGATCACTGACACAACGTTTCAGGTCTTGGATCCATCCGGGAATCCGTTGCCGGGTCAATACCGCTATGACACCGTTCTCGGGCGCACCGTGGCGATCTGGCAATACTTTGACGGTGTCAGTTCGATCATGCCGCAGAACACGGAGCTGCGCGTGGCCTTGACTCAGGAAATAGCCGATCAACAGGGCGCGGGTCTATTTAATGCCTGGTCCAGCAATTTTCGCACCACGTCGATCTACGACGACGAAGATCCTCCGCAGCTCAGTATGTTGATCATGCCGCCGGTGCTGCCCAATGCCGTGTTGCCAGGCCAGTTGATCGTGTTGAATGTGCATGTCTCCGACCAGGGCAGCGGACCTGAACGCGTCGAATTGTATATCCGTGATCTCGATACCCCCGGGGCGCTGTTCGAATTCACGGACCAGAAGACGATATTCAGCGGCGCGGATATTCCGGCGATCTTCACCGTGGACTCCAGCGGACTTACCCCGGGGCGAACGTATCTCTTCAAAGCGGTGGCCTTTGACCGCGCCGGCAATGTTGCGGAGACGACGCTGGCCGGCACCTTGGCGCTCAATGCCGATCCGCCGGTCATCCTGTTACCGCCCGACCCGACCAATGCCGTGTTTCAGGGCATTGCCGTCACCATATCGCCTGTCGCGGTGAGCGGTGGCGTACAGCGGGTGGAGTATTACCTGAACGGAACGAATCATAATTTCGCGACCGTGTTTGTTCCACCGTTCCAAACCACGCTGGGCACCCTGGCCTTGCCTGCCGGAGCCCACACCGTCACCGCCGTGGCGGTGGATGGTTTGGCCCAGACGGGCTCCGATGATTTCGTGTTTAATCTCGTGACCAATGTCAACGAGCCGGTTGTTTTCTTTGATGCGATCGCCTCGGGCGGGCAATTTCTGACTGGATCGGTATTCGCGATCAGCGGGCGCGCGGAGGATCCCGCCGGCATCGCCTCGGTGCAGTTTTTCCTGGGTAGCCTGACCAATCCCATCGCATCGGGCACCCAGCCGTTCCTGTTCAGCACCGCCGGACTTTCCACCGGCACTTATGAAATCATCCTACTGGCCAGCAATCGGCTCGGGCGCGCCAACAATCCGGGCGTGCCGGAATCCCGTCTCGCATTTTCTGTCGTCTCTGCCCCGCCCGGCCCGCCGCCGCCCGCGCCGGTGGTATCGAATCTGACCGACCCGGATACCGGCACAACCACGGTGACGGGAAACAGCATTCCCGGCGCGACTGTGACCATCGTCAACACCAATCAGGGGTTCGTGCAGAATATCGTCGTTGGCACGAATGGACTATTTACCGGTAACATTAGCGCGAATGGCGGGGATGGGCTTCGCCTGACCGCATTTCACGCCCCGACCTCGCCCTCCAACAGTGCGCCCACTTTCGTCACGGTGCCGACGCCACCGGCGGTGACGAATTTGATTATCACGCCCAATAACCGTACCTTCACCGCCGCCGGTCAATTCCAGGACTTTGTCGTCACCGCGCAACTCGCCGGGGGAGGCACATCGAATGTGACCTCGCGGTCGAGTTTCTCTTCAAGCGCATCGTCGGTGGCGTCGGTCAACCAGGCCGGTCGTTTGGTCGCGCAAAACAACGGCAATGCCACCTTGACCGCGACGTTTAAGACCAATACCGCGCAGGCGGCGATCACCGTGGATATTATCGTGTTAACCAACTTCACGGTACATGTCTCGAAACCGCTTCTGGCCTTCCCTGGTGACACGACCCAAATCTCCGTCACCGGCCAGTACAGCAACGGAACCAGCGCACCCTTGTTCAGCGGCATTTCTTACGGCGCGCAAAACCCGTCCGTGGCTACGGTCAACGGCGCCGGCGTCATAACCGCCCTCGCCGACGGGTCCGCGAATTTCTCGGTCGGCGTCGGCGGCTTACCGCCGAAGACGGTCTCCGTCGGCGTGACCTTCGGGTTGAATCCGCCGCCGGTGGTCTCGTTTGTCAATCCGCCGCCGGGCACGTTGGTTGAACGTGGACAGACACTTTCCGTCAGTGTGCAGGCGGTCGATCCAACCGGCGGGGTGACGCGGGTGATTCTCACCTCCACGGGAGAATTGGTTTCGTCTAATGAGCAAGTGTTCGCGGTGACCCCAAACACGACACGGTCCTTCAATCCCACCGTACCGCCAGGCGCGGCGCTGGGCGGCGCCATCACCTTCCGCGCTTGGGCGGTCGATGTGGGAGGCATGGTGTCTGCAACCCAGTCGCTCAACGTCACGGTGGCCGATCTCACCGCTCCGGCGGTTTCGATCCTATCCCCGACCAATGGACAGTCGTTTAATGAAGGTAGCACCGTGACCGTGGTGGTTGCCTCGAGCGACGCAGTGGGGGTGGGCGAGGTTCGGTACACGGCGGCCGGCGCGTTGTCGTCCAGCGGTGTGCAAACCAATCCGTTCCCGGTGTCAGCGACGAACACATTCTCGTTTATCATTCCGCCGGGCGCGTTGATTCCCGATGTGTACCTGACGGCATTCGCCCGCGATGCGGCCGGCAACGAGCGCACCTCCACGCCGGTGCAAATCGTTTTAACCGGCGCCGACATTACGCCGCCGGCGACCATCATCACCGCGGCGTCCGCTCCGGGATCAAGCGTCAGCAATCTGCTGAGCTACACGGTTACCGAAGGGCTGGACGACCTGGCCTATGTGCAAATTTATTTCCGGCGTAACGGCATTGGAACCTACAACCTGTACACCGAGACTTCCGGCACCAATATCCTCGGCCGTTTCTTCCCGCAGAGCGGGACGAACGGGACGGTCGTGTTCGATTCGACCCGGATGGGCGGCGACGGCTTCTACGAGTTCTACTCGGTGGGCGTGGACCTGGCCGGCAACCGGGAAATCGCCCCGACCAACGCGGACCAGGTCGCGACCTTTAATGCCGGAACGGTCTGGGTTCATGTGAATGCGTCCACCAACATCAGCGCATCGGACTTCTCGCTGGATAACGTCAACCTGCGGATATCCAACGCCGTGGTGACGATTGAAGGGGCGCACACATTCCACAACGTTGAATTGCTCGGCACCTCCCGCATCTCCCATGCTTCCGCCACGGCGAGCAACGAGCCGTCCTTCCACCTCACCCTGTGGTCGCTGTCGATGACCTCCAACGCGTCGATTAACGTCACCGGGCGCGGGTACCTCGGCGGCCAGCAACCCGGCAATCCGTTTAATGAGGGCCGCACGACCAACCAGGCGTTCGGTTCTACCGCACAAGCAGGTGGCAGCCATGGCGGCATCGGTGGCCTCTTTTCGGGAAGCATACCCGGTCCGCTGTACGGAAACCTCCAGCAACCAACCGAACTCGGTTCCGGCGGCGGCAGCCGAGGCGATTCTGTCGTGGCTGGCGGCAATGGCGGCGGGCGCATCCGTATCTCGGCCATCAACATCGCGGCGGACGGTTCGATACGAGCCGATGGAAATACCGGCAATGGCTGGCAGTCCGGCGGCGGTTCCGGCGGCTCTATCTTCCTCGTCACCCGCACCTTGTCCGGCCTCGGACTGGTCACCGCCAACGGCGGCGGCAACGAGGTGGGCGGCGGCGGCGGGCGGGTCTCCGTGCAGCACACGGACATCTCCACCAAGGATACCTCGCTGATCCGGGCCGTCGGGTTCGATGGAACCCAGGCCGATGGCGGAAACGGAACGGTGTTCCTGAAAGGACCTGAAGACAACAACGGGACCTTGATGATCGACGGCTTGGGCGTGGTCGGACCGTTCAACGGATTGCCGATTCCGGTCGGCGTGACCTTCGACCACATCATTCTGCGCAACAACGCCCGCGTGGTGGTGGACGATCCCATCGTGGTCCGCGATTCGCTGGAGATTCAAACCGGCGCGGTGCTGACCCACTCGACCGCGCAAACCAACGGGCTGCACATCACCGCCAACCGCGTGGTCATTGATGCGACCAGCGCCATTGACGTTACCGGACGCGGCTACCGTGGCGGGTATCGCGATGGTAACAACCAGAATCCGGGCGAGACGTTGGGCGGTCAAACGGGAGCGGAGAACCGGGTGGGCGGCAGCCACGGCGGGCTTGGCGGAAATTTCTCCGGGCTCGGTAACAATCTCGTGTACGGCTCGCCGTACGATCCGATCCATCTCGGCGCGGGTGGCGGCAGTCGCGGGGATTCCGTTATCCCCGGCGCGAACGGTGGCGGTCGGATCACGATTGTGGCCTCTAACAGCGTCACGGTGCATGGATCAATTCGGGCCAACGGCGGTGCGGCGGGCGGCTGGCAGTCCGGCGGCGGCGCGGGTGGTTCGATCAAAATCAGCACGCCGCTATTCCTGGGAACCGGTTCGGTTACCGCCAACGGCGGCGGTAATGAAGTGGGCGGCGGCGGCGGGCGCATCCTCGTCGAATACGATCTGCTCGGCCTCGGATCCAACGATTTCAACGGCGTGCGCAACATCACTGCGTCCGGATTCAGGGGAAATATCCGACACGGCAGTTCCGGGTCCGTCCTTATGCGGCAGAGTACCCAGGCGATTGGCGACCTGATTCTTGACGCGACAACGACCAACGCAACCGCCCAACTTTGGAGCCCGCTGACCCCGATCGGCCTCGGCCGCAGTGTGGCGCTGACCACGAATACACTGACCCTTGACGGAGCGGTGAATGTGCTGCCGGGCGGCCTGGTCGGATTGACACTGCGGCCGAACGTCAATTCGTCCATCGGTTTTGCAATCGTGGACAACACCCAGTCAACAATCACCGTCGCGGTAAGCGGTCCGACGAACCTGCTAACCGTCGCGGCGATCGGCGACGTCTACGCCGCGGAATACCGGTTCGACAACGTCATCCTGCGGCGCGGCGCGTGGCTGGTGACCAGTGACCGGCTGATCGTGAACCAGGCGTTTCTGGTCACCGAAAACAGCGTAGTCACGCATTACACGTCGAAGACCAATTACCTGCCCGGGCTGGATATCGTTGCCGGTCAGGTCTTCGTGGCCAGCAACAGCGCCCTTAATGTAGATGGGCGTGGCTACCTCGGCGGGCAACAACCGGGCAATCCTTTCAACGAGGCCCGAACTCTGGACAATGCGTTTGGATCCGCAGTACAAGCTGGCGGAAGTCATGGCGGTATCGGCGGCCAGTGGAACAATTCCGTGGCCGGACCCATCTACGGCAGCATCACCACCCCTGACAATTTGGGCGCGGGTGGCGGAAGCCGCGGGGATTCGGTTGTGGCGGGCGCCAACGGCGGCGGGCGGATTCGATTGGTCGCGGAGACCGTGACGGTTCACGGGGTCATTTCCGCCGGCGGCGCCAACGGCTTGGGCTGGAATTCCGGAAGCGGAGCCGGCGGTTCGATCCTGATTTCCGCGTCGGCGGTGGAAGGCGATGGCATCCTTCGCGCCAATGGCGGGGTCGGCGAAGTCGCGGGCGCCGGTGGCCGTGTCGCGTTGTACTACACGGCCTTGGGCGTGGCTTCATCGAATATCCAGGCACGCGGCGGGGACGGAACCGCCGCCGATAGCGGCCACGGAACGGTCTTCCTGAAAACGCCTTCACAGGCGCTGGGCACGCTGGTCATCGATGGCGCCGACATCACCACGCCGGAAGACTCCACGCCGCTGCCGCCGGGGTACGTCTTCGACCAGATCGTCTTCCGCAACCGCGCCCGTGTGCTCGCCGATGTGCCGGTCGTGGCGACCGATACCATCAGTCTGCTTGCCAGCAGCCGGGTGAGCCACACGCGCGGTTTCCTGCCCGGACTCGTGGTCACGTCGGCGAATGTCATCGTCGATTCCACGTCGGCCTTTGATGTGAGCGCTAAGGGGTATCGCGGCGGCCAGCGCGCCGGGTTCACCAACAACGCGGGCGAGACGGCCGGGTCGGTGACCGGTTCCTCGGTGTTCGCGGGCGGAAGTTATGGCGGGTTGGGCGGGAGATTCAATAGCGGCGTGCCGAATCCAATTTACGGCGTTCCCGCCGAACCGGTTTGGCTCGGTTCCGGGGGTTCAAGTCGCGGTGACGCCCTGGTACCCGGCGGCAACGGCGGCGGTCGCATCACGCTGGACGTGAGGGATTCGTTGACCCTTGACGGCTTCGTGCTGGCCAATGGCCAGGCCGGTTCGTCTTGGAGTTCCGGCGGCGGGTCCGGTGGTTCGGTGTTGCTTCGCGTCGGCATGCTTGACGGATCCGGGCGCATTCAGGCCAACGGCGGCGGCAACGAGGTCGGGGGTGGCGGCGGACGTATTGCGATCTTCTATACGAATCTTGTTTTTGGGGTGACCAACATTTCAACGACCGGTGGTTCCGGCTATAGCGGGTCTCAGGGCGGGAATGGCACCGTGCTCTTGGTTTCGAATACTCAAACCAATGGCGATTTGATCGTGGACGGCTACGGCCTCGCTACGCCGACCGACTCGACCCCGATGCCGACGAATGTAGTCTTCGACAACGTGATCGTTAGGAATGGAGCGAGAGTTCAACTTGTCGAGCCACTCACCGTAATGGGGACGGTGCAGATTACCAGCAATTCTGTTATCACGCATCCCGTCGGTTTGGAGCCCGGTCTGCGCATCGAGGCACAGTCTCTGTTCATCGGCACGAATAGCGCGATTGATGTGAGCGCGCGCGGTTACCGGGGCGGTCAGCGTGACGGGAATGTGGCAAATACCGGCGAGACGACCAACGGCACACCCGGCTCGACCGTGTTCGCCGGCGGCAGTCACGGCGGCTTGGGTGGCGCGTGGAGTGCCGGCGTGGCGAACCCGACCTACGGCTCGGTCACCAATCCGGTCCTCCTTGGCTCCGGTGGTTCAAGCCGCGGCGATGCCGTGGTTCCGGGTGGCAATGGTGGCGGACGCATCACCTTGGTCATCGCGGGCGGTATCACGAACGATGGCCGGATCGTTGCCGACGGTCAGACGGGTTCCGGCTGGAGCTCCGGCGGCGGGTCCGGCGGTTCAATCAAGATATCGGCCAACTCACTAAGCGGCGACGGAATGATCGAAGCCGACGGCGGCGGCAACGAAGTCGGCGGCGGCGGTGGTCGCATCGCGATCTATGTGAACGCCCTTTCCTTCGCCACGAACCGTGTGACCGTCTCGGGCGGACCGGGATATGGCGGCGGCGGAGCCGGCAGTCCCGGCACCGTATATTTCGGGGTGGCCCCAGGTCCCCTCGGCCTCATGCCGCTGGCGCTTGCGCCCGGTGCGCAACCGGGCATTCAATCCGCGCGGATGCAGGGTCAGGACATCGTCGTGGTGTGGGAAGCCGGACCGGAAGGCGTTTATCTGCTCCAACACAGCCATGAACTCACACCTTCAGCGTGGACGACCTTGCAGTACTTGATTTATCCGGCTTGGACCGGAACTCCTCCTTTGGAATCGGAACGCGGATTCATCCGCATAGTGCGCGAGGAATAATAATTGGCGTGCGGCGTCTTTTCGCCGCTTTGGATGCGTTGATGGCGCCACCCAAAGCGTCGCCAAGGTGGTGCACGCCACCAAGGGAGAGTGAAAGATGAAAACACGAGTCGTCGTATCGTGCCTTATCGGTATCGTGGCCGTTCACAATGCCCGCGCCGTCGCCGTAACCAACATCAGCACCAACGGTACGTTGTCCACGTCGTCTGGAGCTTCCATTCCCGACACCAATGTGGCTCACTGGATCAAGCAGTACATCCCGACCAATTCCAAAAAACTGGTGGTGTTGACCCAGTGTTATGGGGGCAATATGGTCGACAAGTTCGATGGCGACCCCAACACCACCGTGATCAGCGGTACCAGTCCGGGGCAGTTGGGTATTTATGGGGGGTACGATGATGGCGCGAGCCGGGGGTTGCGACCCGGCCCCGGGCGCACCGCCCAGGATATTCATAACGGCGGGGTGGGGACCCGGAATCGCCGGGAAACGCCGATGACGGGAGGTGGACTGCATCCGACCAACTTCCCCATGGAACGCGTATCCACCGGCGGTGTTGTTCGAAGCCGCCATGTGGTGTTCTACGCCGGGCAGCCGGATGACCGGCGTGGCCGGGATGTTGATCAGGATGCCCGGATTGGTCGCAACTTTTCCGGTGAACCCAACACGACCTACGAAGCGGTGGCGGGCACCACCGCGGGAGGGTGGGACCAGAATGGCACCGCGGCGGGCTTGCGGCAAGCCATACAAAACGCAGGTGCGGCCATCACGAATTCCCCGCATCCCGATCAGGAGCAATTCATCTTATACGTAACCGATCACGGGGATTTTCATGTAACCGCGGCCATTATGACACATGTATTCGGCCCTCCTCTGGTCTTTAGTAATTTCCCGACGTTTCAGTCCAACGCGATTTCCCGGGACGCGATCCTGCGCGATCCGGGCAGTACCCCGGGTTTTTCCTTTTTCGTGCCGTTTCATCCCGGGGGCGATTTGCTGCATAGCATCAGTGACCCGTACCTCCCTTATTTTCCCGGAGGCGCGCAGTTGCACATCACGGTTGAAAGTCCCGATGCGCCTCCTCCTTTGGTGTTCAGTGAGGTGATCGAACTTCCGTTTGAGTTGAACAATAACGCAATTTTGGGCGACTTTCCGGGCGAAGGGCTGGTGTTGTTTTTCCCGGTTTCGAAACCCTTGTTTGTGGACAGTTTCTTTGATGTGTTTATCACGGTATCGCTGTACGTGGAGTTTCACTTGCCGGTGCCGGTCGAATGGTTCAGTCAGGACAGCGGCGAAATCGCCAAGTCGGGCAGTCCCATGGTGGAAATAATTCAAAGCAATCCGGACGATCCCGCCGGTCCGCTCGAGATCGGATGGGGTGGATATGATCCGGTGCGGTTGGAGTTTTCGCCGAGTCTTGATCCGCAAAACTGGCAACCCTTGACGCCTTATCTTCCGGGCGGCCCGTTGCACACGCAGTTTTTCAGCTTCCCATTCGATTTTGTCCTCATTCGGGCGGCTGAACACGACGGAACTTCCGGAGGAGGCGATGATGCGCTTTTCCGTTGATGGCCCGGGGTAATTGGAATACATGTGGATCGTGTGACGACACGCTGAAACAACCGCTCTGCGCGGTAAGGATGCGAAATACGATGAAAAAATTTGCGGTTATTGTGTTGTTCGGTTTTATGGGGACACTGGCTCTATCCGTGGGTTGTGATGATTCGGATGCCGCCGACGATAAGCCGTATGATTACCGTCCCCGGGAATCCGATGCCGGCTTGCAGCGGGGTCAGGCGTCCGTCGATCGCGCCGTTATTGTGGTGTTGGAATCGGAACCGCCCCAGTACCGCCTTGAAATCGAGGGCACGCTGCCGACGCCGTGTCATGCGTGGCGGGCCGTGGTCCGGCCTCCCGATTCCACGCATCGCATCAAGGTGGAGGTCTACAGCGTGGTCGATCCTGACGTGATGTGCATTCAGGTTATCGAAAACTTTCGCGGGGTGGTGGACCTGCCCACGCCGCCACCCGGTCGCTATACGGTCATGGTCAACGGCCGGAATGCCGGATCACTTGAGCGCTGATGGCCCGGGTTTTCCCCCGGCATGGCGCTTGGCCGCCGAGGCCGGAGGCGTCATGGTGACTCATGGGCGGTCAAGCGGGCGAGGCGTTGGACTTGTTCCAGATAACGTTGGATGCGTTCGTTGGGGCGCAGGGCGGTGGCGGACGCGAGCAAGTGGGCGGCTTGCGTGTAGCGCTCGCGCTGAACCTCGATCTGGGCCTGGGCAATGAGTGCGTCCACCTGCGTTTCCGGCAGGCGGGCGGCGCGTTCGCACAGCATGATGGCGTCTTCAAGCCGGTCCCCGGCGCGATGCAGTTCGGCGAGTTTGAGTAGCGCCCAACCATCCAGTGGGTCTGTTTGCACGAGTCCCTCCAGCTTTTTTTGAGCGGTATCGGTGTCGTTGCGTTGGAGGGCCAACTCGGTATCAAACCGCATCAACCGGCGCTGGTCGGCGGGAGTTCCGGTGTCCGAGATGAGGGAGCGCAAGTGATCGGCTAGCCGTCCGGCGATCGTCGCCTGTCCGGACTGGATCAGCGCCTCGATGGCGCGCAAGAGACGGTCGGTCCGCGGGGTGGAGGTTGCAAGCACCGCCTCGTAGCAGGAGGCGGCGTCGTCATAACGACCGGCGTTCAGATGCAGGTCGCCCAAGCTGGCCAGCATGTCGGCATCCGCCAGGCCAAGCCGGCGCGCGGCTTCCAGCGCGGCGGCGGCGTCCTCGCCACGGTCCATGGCGAGGAGCGTATTGGCGCGCAGGCTGTGCAATTCGATCCGGTGCGGCTGGCGCATCAGAAGTTCGCCGGCGACGGCAAGACTCTCGCCCAGTCGATCCTGGGGAAGTAAGGCGCGCGCGATTCCCAGCAACGCATCCGGGTCTCGAGGGCGCAGCATCAGTGATTGGCGATATGCCGTCTCCGCCGACAGCGGAGCATCGATCAGCAACAAGGCGTGGCCAAGCAGCAGGTATGTATCGGCATCACCCTGTCCATCTTCGGCCACCCCGCGCAACAAGTCCATGGCTTCACGCGGTTGATCTTGCAGCAAAAAGATGCGCGCCAGATTCACCCGGGCGGCGCGGAAACGCGGCAGTTTGTCCAGCGCCTGGCGATACGCGTTGATGGCCTCGGTTTCATCGCCGGCTTGGAAATGGAAATTGCCGACGGCGAAATCAAGAGCGGCGCTTGCCCGCGGACCGCGGCGCGGTTCGAGCAACGCCACGGCCGCCGGGATGTTGGTGGCGGCGATGTCGGCCGCCGCTCGAATCCATTCATGTTCCTCACGGGTTACCGAGGGCTCGAAGGCGGCACGCGGCTCGATCTCGCGGGCCGCCGCGCTTACTCCGCTCAAGATGAGCATGGTCACCATAGATCGTATCAGGATTCGTTTCATACTTACTCCAATCGGAAAAATAGCGACTGGCGCACCCGGGTCGATACCGGTTGTCCGTCCCGCTGACCGGGTTGGAAGCGCCAACGTTGTACGGCCTGCACCGCGGCATCATCAAAAAGCATGGGCGGCTTGCTTGAAATGACCCGTACCTCGCCCACCATGCCGTCAGAACCGACAATGAATTCGAGCGCGACTTCGCCTTCGACGCGCCGGTTTCGCGCTTGCGGGGGATATACCGGCGGCACATGCGCCAGGGCGCGCGGTGGCGTGTCAAGTTCCGCGATTTCAAAGACGAGATCGGATGAAGCCAGTCCGCCGTGATCCATAATCGCAAAGTCCGTAAAGAAATCGCCGCCGATGCCGCCGAAGTCACGCCCCAGCGAAAACGCCAGGCGCATCGGATCAAGTCGCGGTTTGGGGGCATCGAGTCGCGGCTGTGGACGTGGACGCGCTTGTTCTTCCGGTGGGCGGGCCGGCGGGGGTGGGGGCGGTGGCGGGGGCGGAACGACCCCGTCAATCGAGCGAATACTGGCGTCGCCCTGCATCTGCCCGGTAAGCTTTTCAAGAAGGGGAAGCGCCACAAAGAGGCACGCACTGATTGCCACCGCCAAGGCCACGGAATGCCACGTCCAGCGCGGAGCTCCCCAAGGCGGATGCAACTGTCGCGGGGCGGTCATCGTTACTCCCGCCGCGCCGCAATACTGACCTGTTTGGCCCCGGCCAGCTTGCACTCATCGATCACATCGACCAACGGTGAGGTTCGGGCATCGCCGTCGGAGAGAATGATAACCGGCGCCTCTTTTTCGCGAAGCTGACGGCTGACGATGCCGCGCACGGCGGATAGGGAAATCTCACGCCCGGCGTGCATGATGCGGCCGTCGGCGGTCAGGGCGATCAGGATGCTTTGTCGTTCCAAATCCTGTGCGCTCGTGGCCTGCGGTTTCTGCACCTCTACGCCGGTTTCTTCAACAAAAACCGCCGTCACGACAAAGAAAATCAGCAAGAGAAAGACGCAGTCGATCAACGGGGCCATGTTGACTTCAACCCCGCGTTCCGCTTCGAGGCTCAAGGCGACGCGTTTCATGGCGCCGTTTCACTCCCGCGAACGCCGATGGCGAGCACCATGCTCCGGCACTCGGCCCAGCGCACTTCCAGGGTCCGGATCATCCGTTCCAATCGCGCCAGTCCGAATACCCCGGGTAACGCGATGATCAAACCGAATTGCGTCGTAATGAGCGCCGTGCTGATGCCCCCCGCCACCCGCGAAGCGGTCGCGCCCGCCGCGGTGGATACGGCATCGAAGGTGTCGACCATTCCGGCCACGGTGCCCAGCAAGCCCAGGAGGGGAGCAATGCTCGTCAGTGCGGCGAGGATTAGGAGTTCGCGTCGCCAACTTTGCCGGGCCAGACGCCCGTAGCGCTCGAAGGCGGCTTCGGCGGCCGCGCCATTGCGCACCTCGCATATGACCGCATGGAGAAGGCGGGCAAGCGGGCCCGGCGCACTGACGATTGTCCGCTCCAACGCGTCACCATCCTGGTCCGGTTCCAACGCGGAGAGTTGACGCACCAGCGGATCACTGCTGTTCAGAAGGTCCAGAAAATGACGGCGCATGTGGAGGAATAGTGCCCAAATGCCCACGCTGGTGAGGGCCAGCGGAATCAGCAGAACGCCGCCGGAACGCCAGTATACCCAGATGGATAGTTCTTCGATCATCAGGCGCCATCCCGCCCCTTCAAGTCGTTCACGACGGCTATCGCAGTTTGCTCGAAGGCGGCCAGTAAGCCGCGGGCACGGCGCACGAGGCCAGCGTGGGCAAGCAGGACCGGCACGGCAATGACGAGTCCGTACTTGGTCGTGATCAGCGCCTCGGAAATTCCGCCGGACAAAAGTTTTGCGTCGCCCGACCCGAAAATCGTCACCAGTTGGAACGTATGGATCATTCCGGTTACCGTGCCCAGCAGACCCAGTAGCGGGGCGATGCCGCCCAGAACGGCGAGCGTACCCAGGTGCCGTTCCAGGGCAGGCATGAAGCCGACGATATGTTCGTGGAGGATTTCCTCCAAGCGCTCGCGTGGCACCGCGCGATACGCAATGCCTTCTTGAAACACCGAGCGCAAGGGTTGCGGGGCTCGTTCCGCCATGGCGCGCGCCCCGTCTACATCGCCCGTGCGCACGAGCCGCAGGGCATCGGACCAGGCCTCGTGATCCTCGACGCGCGTACGGGCCAGCGACCACGCTTTCCAGACCGCAAGCACCAGCGCCAGCAAACCAACCGCGCCCAGCGGCCACATGACGAAGCCGCCTTTTCGGAGGTCATCTCCCCAGCTCGTCTTCGCCTGTTCGACCTTGATGGCATCACCGCCGCTCACATCAACCGGGACCCGCGCGGATCGACCTTCGGCCAGTTCTCGAATAGCCGCGCCCGCGCCTGCGGGCAGCTTCTCCAACGAGGGGTGTGCCCGGCCAAAGCGCGTGCCCAGGACACCGGCCTGTGACCCGTCGCTGGAGAAAAAATAGGCCACCGGGCCGGCGAGCAACGCGGTTCCTGCGACGTCCTGCCCCTGGGCATCTACGGCGGTGGCCGGAAAGCGATAGCCGCCCAGGCGCCGCGCCGCGCGATCCACACCGCCGTTCAATACCACCGCGAGGCGTTTTGGAAGTTCTTCGGGTTGCTGTGCCTCGGCGCCCGGCATGTGCTGCTCCGTGGGGTGACGCGCCTCGATCTCCAGCATACGCGTTGCCGCGCTCCGTTCATATTCCGAAAGCAGGGCGGACAGGTAGCGGAACTCGTCCTCCCGCCGTGCTTTGGTCTCGGCGCGCGCAATCCGCTCGCGTTCATCCTGCTGGCGCAGGATGCGTTGGCGGGCTGCCTCATTGCGCAAGTCGGCCACTTCGCGCTGCAGGGAATCCAAAGTTTCCGCAAGCGGACGGCGCGCTTGCGCGATCGTTTCGCGCGCGCGGATCAACTCGGCTGATGCGCGTTCAATATCCTTCTGGAGGGTGCGGATGGCCGCTTCCATGGAAACGGTATTCGTATTCGCTTCCACGCGCACTTCGCCCACGAGCGCCCAGACCAGCGCCACCCAGATCATGGTACGCATCACGGCGCCTCCTCGGTAATCGGAATGTGGAGCGGTAACGGAACAAATTGCGCCAACTGCTCCCGCCGGGCTATGCGAATTGCCTGGCGTATGTCGCGGGAGGCTTCGGGGGCAGGAGTCCACGACCAGCCCTGATCGCCCGGTACAGCGATGGCCGCCCACGCATCGTCCATTGAAACGGCAAACGCACGGGCAAGCCCAAGGTATAGGGTGTCGCAAAGCCGGCGCCCCCCCAATCCGTCTTGAACCAGTTCCTGGGTAACGTGGACCTGAATTTGAAGCGATTCCATTGAGCCGAGAATGCCCACGATTCGTTGCATGCGCTGGCCCAGGCTCATCCCGCGAGCCGCGGTTTCACTATCCGGCAGGGCGGATAAGGCCCGTTGCACGTCCTCCCCGATTGCCGCGGGCACCGCATTGGTCCAACTCCGGAGCCGGGTTTCCACGCGGGTCAACACCGGATGGACATCGTTCAACGCGCGCTGTAGTTCCTCGCTTCGGGCCGCTTCGGCGGCTTGGTCGGCTGCTTCCGCCGAGGTTGTTTCCGCATCGCGGGCCAATTCGGCCAGCAACGCATCGCGTTCACGCTGCAGAAGGTTTGTTTCCAGGTGAAGGGCACGCTCCTGGTCCGTCCATGCCGATTGTTCGGCGGCGAGTTCGGAGCGCAGCGCGATCCATCGCCCGGCCAGGGCATCCAATTCGCCGGCAAACCCATGTGTGGCCAGGACGCTGATGCCGACACCGATTACGCTCACCATACGGATACTCATGGTTTAATTATATCCCTGACTGTGGGTTTTCTCCATTTCACCAAGTATTTCCTGGTCATGATCGGTAGTTGTCGCGAGTTAAAGGTTTGCGGATCAGTTAGATTAATAATTCCGAAATTATATATGTCAAACAATATGTGTGCATGTGTGTTTCTTTAATGGATATCGCGGCTTACCGGACGGTGGGTGTGTCCTTTTCATGCGGGTTTGGTTGTCTGACTCACCGAAACGATTGATAAGCCATGCAACCTCATGTTGGATCAAACCGGTGTGCGGATCATGGCCGGATGGAATATGCGTAATGCATTTATAATTAGTTATTTACGGCAAATAATGCTTGACCGGCTTTGACGCGGCAGGTAAGTAATGGTGCATCAGCATAAGGAGTTCGATCATGTCATTTAGTATTACGGACCGTTGTACCGCTTGTGACGCATGCCGACCGGTTTGTCCGGTGAAAGCTATTGAGAAAGCCGAGCCGGTGTACAAGATTAAGAGTACCGCTTGCAACGATTGTTCGGATGTGATGGGCGGTCCGCGTTGCATTCCGGTGTGCCCGGAAGCCGGCGCCATCATTCATATTCCGCACAAATAAGTTTGCGGATTATACCAGCGAGTGCTCGGCATCGGGCTCCCGGATGCAGTGAACCGGAGCCTGATTGACCGGGCAAACCTGCCGTTGCTCCAGGCATTGGCGTTGCCGTCCGAGATAGCGCTCGCACTGTCGCGTACGGTCATATCCCAGCATGATGCCGAGCATGAAATCTTGTTCCGGAGTCAGTTTGCAGTGCGGACATCCCCCGAACGATTTGACCACATCAACGCAGGACGGATGACCAAAATAAACATTGATTCGTCCATCCTCGATTGGGCGGAGCCAATACGCCACCCCCTCGCGAAGGCATTCTTCTTCAACGACCCCTTGCTGGTCGGGAAGGATCGTATAAAGGGCCAAGTCACGCAAACCGCGGCTATGCTCGTATAAAAGGTGGTAAAATACATCCATGCCCGTATTGTATAACGGGCGATTGGTATGTCAAGCGGCGTCAAGCAGGATAATCCACGGTTTTTGATTTGTCTGTTATCTTGCCGCAACGCGGGATATCTGTCTTGGTTCGTCTTCTCCCCAGTGCCACAAATTTTTCCCGCCTTCGCTTGATCGACATCGGCCAGGATCATCATTCACGGGAACAAGGAACGATTTCCCGCTGGAACGATGTCTCCACTCGGCAAAAGCCCCGGCCTCCCGCTTTTCGTGTCGATACCCAAAACATATAAAACGAATGATTGACATAGCAAACGGGTGTATGGTTATGTTATCTCTGTTGCGAGATGTTTATCAATTGAGAGGGAATCTGTAGTATGAAAAAAAGTATGGTGATCGTAGCGGGCGCAGTTGGTGCCATGGCGGTGATGGTGCATGCGCAGGACCAAGGCCGGACGGTTGTTCTCGAAGATGTAGTCGTGACGGGAACCCGCACCGAAAAGCCGTTATCCGAAGCGCCGGTGCGCACGGAGTTGATTCGGCGCGTCGATATTGAAAACCTGTCCGCGCTGACGCTGGCCGATGCCGTGGAATTCACCAGTGGCGTGCGGGTGGAAAACAATTGCCAAAATTGCGGGTTCAACCAGATGCGGCTGCTCGGTTTGGATGGGGCCTACTCACAAATTCTTATCGACGGCCAGCCCTTAATGTCCTCCTTGGCCGCCGTGTATGGTATCGAGCAGATACCCACCCGCATGATCGAACGGATTGAGATCGTCAAGGGCGGCGGATCGGCCCTCTACGGCCCCGGGGCGGTGGCTGGCGTGGTCAACATCATTTCGCGCGATCCGCGCGAGTCGGGCGGCGAGGTGGAGGCGACTTACATGGATGTGGATGGCGCCGGCTCGGTCAACGTGAGTGCACTGGGCGGCGTGGTTTCATCCAACGGCGCCACCCGTTTTACCGTGTTTGGGCAAATGCTTGAACAGGATGCATATGATCGTGACGGCGACGGATTTTCCGATTTGACCGAACGGCAATTGGAAGCGTTTGGATTTCGTTTGCGGCAATCGATAACCGAAGAAGCGGATGTCGTGATGCATTATACCCGCACGTTTGAAGACCGCCGGGGCGGCGACCGGCTCGACCTTCCGGAATTCCAGGCGGAAGTCGCCGAGTCGGTCCAAGCCACGCGGGATGTCGGCGGTTTGTCCTGGTCGCATGCGCCTTCCTTGAAATTTGACTACCGGCTTACCGCCTCGTTTGCCCTGACCGAGCGCGATTCGTACTACGGATCCGGACAGGACCCCAACGCCTTCGGTTCCTCAAAAAATCCGGTGTATGTGCTGGATTCCCAATTCAACCACTACCTCGATGCCCATACCGTAAGCTGGGGCGCGCAATACCAGCACGAAAAGCTGGAAGACCGGCAGCCCGCTTATAACCGAATTACCGATGAAACCTATGACAATGCCGGGTTGTTTGTTCAGGACGATTGGCGCTTTGCCGACACCATCAACCTGATTCTCGGCGCCCGTGTGGACAAACATTCGGAAATCAACGACCCCATTCTATCCCCGCGCATGGCCTTAAAGTGGTCACCCGACCACGATGTCTCCGTGCGGGCCTCCTACGCCGAAGGATTTCGTGCGCCGCAGGTCTTTGATGAAGACCTGCACATCACCCAGGTCGGCGGCGAGGGCCAGGTGATCCGCAACGATCCCGAACTCGAGGAAGAGCGCTCCCGCAGTTATAGCCTCGGTATGGAGTGGACTCCGGAGCTGGCCGGCGGCCGGGCCCTGTTCGAGACGACGTTGTTCTACACCGAGTTAAAAAATGCGTTTGCTCTGGAAAACACCGACAATCCGGCGACGCCCGACTTCGAATTCACCCGATTGAACCGGGGCGGGGCGGAGGTATACGGGGCGGAGTTTAACGTCGGTTACCAAATCCCCGACGTGTTTGAAGTCGTGCTCGGTTATGTCCATCAAAAGGCTCGCTATGCCGATCCGGACGAGGATTTCGGCAGCCGGGATTATTTCCGCACCCCGGACGACTATGCTGTGCTCAAGGTTACCTGGCAGAACCCGCGCTTGATCGATGTTTTTGTTGGTGCGAAATACACCGGCCCGATGCAGGTGCCGCACTATGCCGGATTTATCGAGGAAGATGTTCTTAAAACCACCGAATCCTTTCTGACGTGGGACGCCAGCGTATCCCGTCGTATCGTCGGCCTGCGCTGGACCCTCGGCGTCAAGAACATCACCGACGAATACCAGGATGACCTTGATCAAGGTCCCGAACGGGACGCCGGCTATGTGTACGGTCCACGAATGCCCCGGACTTTTTACGTAAGCGCCAAGGCAGAGTTTTAAAAGGAGCTGAACCCATCATGAAAATCAAAACAGTTCTTTTGCTGATGAGTAGTGTCCTTGTTGTTGGGGCATTGGCCGAAATCCCGGAAAAGCCGGCTCATTTCAAGGCCCGGCCATCGGAAACCGCCGAAGAGGCACGAGATAATTTATCCACATATAGTGGTAAACTGGCGGAGATCCTCGCCAAGGAAGCCATGACTCCGGAGGATTTGATCGAAGTGCATCGGCTGACCTACACGCTGGAGGTCGCTCTGGAGGTGTTGCGTGATGCGCTCGAGAACGCCGCCGGCGCGCTGGAGGAGGTGCACCTTGGATCGGAAACGCTCGATGATGAACGCGTCAGGCATAACGGGCGCATATACCTGGAACGTATCCATCACCTGGTGAAAGGCGCGGTCGCTTCGGAAGACAATAGGTAAGAATCATAGGCGTACGGATGGCGAGAGAACCTGAGGATTAATGCCGTCCAGGTCGCGAGGGAATTTCCAGGAGGCGGCGAGTATCGAGAGGGGAGTAGAGGAGGAGTAGAGGGACATAGAATGTATGGTGGGGCAGAAGCGAAGGCCCGGGAAGCCGGGTCGCTCCGGGGGGAACTGAAATCTGTTCTCTGTCCGCGTTGCCCCATGGCTTTTTCCTCCGCCTAAACCGAAAACGTCTTTGATTGCCACACGGCGACCGGGCGTGCTTAAGTACCGGCGTCATGAATCTGCAAGCAGATGGAACAGAAAAACGTTTGCAGCACCTCGATGTGCTGCGCGGTTTTGCCTTGTTCGGCATACTGCTGGTCAACTTCGAATGGTTCAGCCGGTCCACCCAGGCCATGCTGCTGGGGAGCGAGGCCGATTTGCAGGGGGTGGATATGGTGGTCGGGCGTGTGATCGTCTGGCTGGCCGAAAGTAAATTCTTCCCCCTGTTTTCTATGCTTTTCGGTATGGGCTTTGCCATCATGACGGGTCGTGCCCGGGCGGCCGGCCGGCGGTTTGCTGGCATGTACCTGCGCCGCCTGCTGGCTTTGGCGCTGTTTGGCCTGCTGCATATCGCCTTCATCTGGTCCGGCGACATCCTGCTCATGTATGCGCTGGTCGCGTTGCTGATGGTGCTTCTCTTCCGGAATACTCCCACCCGGCGTCTTTACAAGTGGGCGATCGCCTGTTGGATGCTCCCGTTGCTATTCACGGGTTTGTCCGCCGCGCTGTTCCATGTTTTACCGGAGGACCATGAGATCCGGCTGGAGGCCGTGGCGGCGATGCAAGCGGATTATGCTGCCTTGCTGGCGCGCATTGATGAGGGCGAGCGGGTGCATCAACACGGCGTTTTTCGCGACAATGTCGGGCAACGGTTGCGGGATGCCGGCGTGCTCTTCGCCGATTTTTCATTCTTCTGGATACCCATGGTGCTCGGCTTTTTCCTGTTTGGACGCTGGCTGATTGAATCCGGGATCATGGAAAATCCCCACCAGCATGCTCAACGGCTCAGGCGTTGGGCGGGGTGGGGGATGGCGGTTGGTTTGCCGGCCGCCTTCCTGGCCACGCCGCTTATGCGTGGCGCGCATTTCGCGCTGCCTGACGGCCGCCTCGTGCTGGGGCTGGCACTTTATCTGGCCGGGAGTATCGGGCTGGCCCTGGCATATCTCGCCATCGTCACGCGCCATGCCGATCGCCTGCGATTCCTCGCCCCGGTCGGGCGCATGGCATTGACCAACTACCTGCTGCAATCCCTCTTCTGGACCACGATATTCTATGGGTACGGCTTCGGTCTTTGGGGAAATATTCCACGCGCCATTCAGATCCCTCTGAGCGTACTTTTCTTTGCCGGACAAGTTGTGTTGAGCCAGGTCTGGATGAAGGCCCACCGGTATGGCCCGATGGAATGGCTCTGGCGCACGGTGACCCTTCTGCGCGCGCCATGACAGAGAAAAAGACTTTTGTCGGAAGTTCCAATCATTGGAAAACGCACGTCGAAAAAGTTCCAATGTTTGGAAGTCAACGACGTGCCAGAGAAGCAATCTCTGTGTCCTCATCCCGCACCCGATAATAGTAGGCCCACGGATGAATTCGTAACCGGCCGATGGTTGGCGAGGGCGAATCAATCGGGTTGAGCGGTGAGGCGGTAGTGGCCTTGCGGGGCGTTTTCGATGAGCAGCACTTCGTTGAGGGTGTTGGAGGCGGCGACGTGCCAGGTGTTGTCGGGGTGATCGACGATACGCCAGTCGGGTTGAAGCAAATCCACGGTGTGTTGGATAAACGCCGGCAGGCCCGCCGGGCGTTCGAAGCGAACACGTCCCGGCTCGGGCATTTCCATCACCCAGGCATCGGTCGGGTCGAGTGGATTCCGTCGCAAGCGCCACTCGTCTTCGTTGGTCATGCCGTCGGCATCCGGGTCGGCGGTGCGGGCGCGTTCGGCGGGCGGTTGCCCGATCAGTTCCGTGGCCGCCCATTCGTCGTAGGTTTGGTAGCCGGCCAATGACGTGATCCAGGCGGAAATGAGCGCGACGGCCTGGGTGTCGATGCGCTCGGAGGCGAGCGGGGGCATCTGGTGCGCGCCGCGACGATCAATCCGGTTGAGGAGCATGGAGCGGGCGTGATCTCCGCGCACAATGATCCGGTCGGTGGGATCGTCGAGGATGCGGTTGATGTCGCCATCGATGATGCCGGCGTGTTCAAGCTCCGCCCACCAGCGGGCATCCCAACGGGCGACGCCACCGCCCCCGTGACAATACACGCAGTTGGCTTGCAGGTAGGAACGGGCGCGGAAGCCGATCGCGACATCCTCTTCGTCGGGACGGACGAGGCGCGGCCAGGCGACGGCCGGTTCGGGGGGCGCATCCCCATATCCCATCTGGGCGAAGGCGACGATCTGGTTGGCGGTGACCGAGCCGTACACGCGGTCGCGGTTCCATTGGTCGGTGGAAAATCCAAGGGCATGTCCGGCTTGCGGAGTGTGGCAGGACAGGCATTCAGCCCGCGCGGGGAAATGCCAGTTGAAGGTCACCGGTTGGCCATCTTCTTCGATCGTGACCGGCACCGATACGCCCGCTTCATCGACCAGTTCGGCATCGGTCTGCGCTTCGTTCCAACGGTAACTCAACCCGTACGCGCCGTTGCCGGTGCGCACGATAAAACGCGTTTCGATGCGGCGGCGCGAGGTGGGCACGCCGTTGGTCATCTCGAGATCAAAATGTTTGATCCACACCGAACCGGAAGGGGCGATCCAGGGGCCCTGCGCGGTGAGGCCGAAGACATGGTTGGTGTCGGGGAGGCTGACCCAGCGGGACTTGATGGCACCGTCGGACCAGAAGGGCAGGTTGAGCTCGTAGGGGACGATCCCGGCTTCTGGCGTCAGGGTGGCGAGGTCGGCGAATGCGCCGGACGACGAAAGCCATGGGGGAATGGTATTCGTTGGCCCGCCCGCGCTGCGCACCAGGCGCTCGATGCTGGTGTACCAACCGTTGCGGGTGACGAGGATGTCGCCGTTGGACGGGTCGGGGGCGATGGAGGAGGGGCCGAATCCAAATCCAGAAGCATTCAACTGGATTGGCGTTACCGGGTTGGTGCCGTTGGGGATGAGGGCGTAGAGCCGGCTGTGCGACCAGTCGGTGAAGATGTAATTGCCTACCAACTCAGGCAGCGAGGTTCCGCGATAGATAAAACCGCCAATGACCGAGAGTCCGTCAGAGCGTCCGTAGGCGTAAATCGGGTCGACGAAGACCGCGCCGGGCGGTGGCGTGCCTTGATGTGGATCGGGGCCTTCACGATAGGGCCAACCGTAATTGCCGCCGGGAACGATCAGGTTGACTTCTTCCCATGCGCCACCGCCGACATCGCCGAGAATAACCTCGCCGGTCAGTGGGTCGACCGACATCCGCCAGGGATTGCGCAAACCGGTGGCGAAGAATTCCATGCGCAGGGTGTTGGTGTTGATGGCCAAGCCATTGAAGTGGGTTGCTCCGACGAACGGGTTGTCGGCGGGAACGCGGTAGGGACCCAGGGGGTGGGTGTGGGGTTGGGGGGGCAGATTTTCCGGGCGCTCATCGACATCGATCCGGATCACGCCGCCGAAGAATCCCCCATCGATGATTTGCGATTGCAGGTCATAGCCGCTGTCGCCGAGGGAAAGGTAAAGATAGCCATCCGGCCCGAAATGCAAATCGCCGGCGTTGTGGTTCACGCCCCACATGTCGTTGGATTGGCGGAACAGAATCACTTCAGAATTCGGGTCGGCGATGGTCGGGTTGTTGGGGTCGCGGGTGAAGCGGGAAAGGACATCATCATGCCGCCAGTGATCCGGCGCGCCTGATTCAATGGTGTAAAACACAAAGAGCCATCCGTTGGTGGCGTAATTCGGGTGAAAGGCGAGGCCGAGCAATCCCTCCTCGCCGTGGGCGTTTTTCACCCGGTTGGTGATATTCAGAAAAACATTCGTTGATCGGGGCGGAGTGGACCAGTTGGCGATGCGGCGAATGATCCCGGCCTGTTCGACGACATACACCTCGTTGGTCACCCCGGGAGGCGCGGTCAGGTGAACGGGTCCGCTTGAGAATCCACCGCCGGGCGTGGCATCCACCAACGCGTATTCACCGAGCGGCAGGGATGGCGGCAGATTCAACGAGGTATTCGGTATGCGGGATGGGATTTGCGCAAAGCAAAATATTGGGCCGAGCAATAAAACCGGTGTGAGCCATTTCATGCCTATACAATAAACCGCCCGGCGCACTCCGTTTAATCAAATCCTTGGGCGAGAGGCCGGAAGCGCGTGTAGGCAGTAGAGGGACATAGAAACACACGATCATCGGGGCGACCATGAGATCGGCCCGATGAGTGCGAGTTGTTGCGAGTGTGAATTAGCACTTGCAACCGGCGTGATCACAGCCCTTGTGGGTCTTGTGACCGTCGGCGCAGTGCGGACTGCAATAAAGCTTGCCGTTTTTCTTGATCGCGGTTTTTTCGTCCACCTTGCACACGCAGGCGGGACAGGCGCATTTGGTCTTCATGGTGTTCTCCTTCTTGTTGTTGGGTACAGACAGTGGTCGGCGTGATCGGTGATATCGGTTAGCATGTGGCGGATGTGCTCATCGGCGGGCCGGTAAAACACCTGACGGCCGTTCCGGTCGGCTTCAACCAGTCCCGCCGTGCGCAATAGGCGCAGATGATGACTGGCGAGGGGAAGTGATAACCCCGCCCGTTCAGCGAGATCAGAAACAGCCCTGGGTTTCTCCAGGCAACCCAGCACGAGGGACAGGCGGGTTGGATCCCCGAGCAGTTGAAACATGCGGGCCATACGAACGGTCCTCGCCCGGTCATGCGTCTTTGGAGGGCGCTTCATGGTTTAATAGTTAAACAGTTATTGAATGATGTAAAGATAAAAACACCGGAGTTTACATCATGGGAGAATATAGCTCATCTTTACGGCTTCACCTGCCACCGCCTAACGGCGGCAGCTACCCAGGTTGGGTCGTAGCCCCGAAACCAGCGCATCTTTTCGTAGCGGCGTCTGTTAGGACGTGGCCGACTTCATCCGTGTCCACACCTGGTACGGCGCCGAGCGGTTTAATACCCCGAATCCGGTTCGTCGATGCAGAGTCGCAGGCGAATTTCGCCGGGGTGGCGCACCGGATGGGAACGGTGGACGAGGCCGGTGTGAGGCCGGTTATCATATCCGGAGCCTTTGAAGATCATGACCGCTCCGGTGGGTGTCACCTGCACATGGGACGGATCGGGCACGATACGCCTGTTGGCTTTTTCCATCGTTTCGGCGCCATTCCCCAGTTCTCGGCGATTGACATATTCATTGGGAACCCACTCGGTGCCGGGTCCGGCGTACGTGCAGAGCATGCGCAGGCGGAGTGAATCGACATGGAACTTGGTGCATCCGTCGTCGCGCAGGGTTTCCAGACGCACCCGAGCCTGCTCCAGACCGGCGATGCGGGCGAATGAGCCGGCGAGGAAGGTGATGTCGATGGCGAAGTCGCACATGCCTGCGCCAGGAGGGCAACCAGCGGCGCACAACTCATGGACCAACTCGTCGGTAACGTCATGATCCGGATGGATGGTGCGGTCGATTTCCAAGTCGATACGGGACAACCACAACGAGACCCACCGCTCTACGCGGGGATTCGCCGGACGTTTCCAGATCACCAGGTTCCTGGTCTCCTCTAAAATGCCCGGCAAAGCGCCGGCGTCGTTCACCATACACCCCGCATTACTTTCGTTGATTAACTGAATCATTGACACCCCGGCAGTAAATGATAGCATGTTATCAACACCAAGGATTGTATGTCTATGCCATTTTATGTTTACGAGGAAATTCTGCCGGATGGTACTCCTGGCAATACGTTCGAGGTGATACAGCGGATGACCGACGCCCCGCTGACTCAGCATCCTGAAACCGGAAGCCCGGTGCGTAAGGTCATTACCGCGCCGAATCTATCCGTGCTCTATACTGCCGGCAAACAGCGGCAGATTCTCAGTCACCAGAACATCGAAGCAAAAGGGTTCTCGAAATACGAAAAAACCGGCCTCGGCCAGTATGTAAAAACCGCCGGACGCGACGGTCCGCCCACCCTCGGCTGACCCCACCACGCACCAAGCACAACACACCAAGCACGCACCTCATCCCATGACCCCCCTCATCCTCATCACCGGTTTCCTCGGCGCAGGCAAAACGACCTTGATGCGCCGGCTCGTTCCCTTGCTCACGGTCAAAAACATCAAGCCAAGCATTATTCTCAACGACTACCAAAACGCCTACGTCGATGCGGAGACGTTTCGCGGATTGACCGACCAGGTGGTGCCGATCGGCGGAACCTGCGTCTGTTGCGGTTCACGGTACCAACTCATGGAAGCGCTGGCCGGGGCGACGTTGGACGAAAGCTCGGTGATGCTGTTGGAAGCCAACGGCACCGCCGACGCGCCCGAACTGATCGAAATCCTTTCCGCCGATCCCCAGGTGGCGCGTTACACCCTGCCGGTGCACGTGGTGGTGGTGGATGCCAAGCGCTGGCAAAAGCGGTACTTTCATAATGAGCTGGAACGCTCGCAAGTGCCAACCGCCGGTTACATCGTACTCACCCGCGAGGAGGAAACGGCGGCATCACACATTAAGAAGGTGCGGGCAGAATTAAAAACGGTCGCGCCGCGGGCAGTTGACGTTACACCAGAAATGTTAGCGGATGCCATCGGCGAACTGGCCCTGGCGGTGCATCAGCTTGCTCCGCGCCGCTTTGATCAAGCGGCATCCGCGCATGACGAACACCACCACCATCACCATCACGGCCATGCTCGCCATCATTTCTCCTCGTGCGAACTGCGCATGCCTCCCCGGGTTGATTTAGATGAATTCCGGGAATTTCTACAAGGGTTGCCCCCCGAAGTCATTCGCGCCAAGGGCATCGCGTATGAAAACAACGCGGCCAACACCCCCTGGTATTTTCAGAAAGTCGAGGGTCGCGATGACATTTCCTTTCACCGCATCGACGCCAAAATCGTCTACGACCCGGTCATGATCCTCATCGGGGTTAACATTGATCCGAGTGCCTACATCATCCCGCTTCAAGCGTTGCATATTCTAGATACGGAACCGAGATGATGACGCAGCAGTTCGTGATTTTCGTTGCCGAATGCAGAAGGATCAAGGATCGCATGGCAAACGCGAACGTTTCTATCTATCTTCCCAGGCTATGACTGGGGTCGTCGGCGAGCGCGGCTAGATTGGACCACCGGCGCATGTCTCGCAGTTCGTTTTCACCGAGTTGGCGGACGTTTCCATCAAGATGAGCTACCAACGCATGGTTCTGATGCCGGAAGTCAACATAGCCGTGCTGTCCAGGTGGAAGCGAGGAATCGAATGGGTTCCCGCTCCAAATCACACCAGCGATCCGGGGCGCTTGTACCATAAAGTAGCCGGGAATGATCTTTCCATCACTTCCGTTCATGCGGGCGCTGGCGAAGACCACCAAGCGCGACGGATCATATGCTTCATCCATGCGAGTGACGCAGAATTTCCCGAAGCGCGCGAAATTGCCTGCGGTTGGCCGTATGCCTTGTCCGCTGTTTCCGGTATCATCTCCCCCGACAAAAAATACATTCATCCCTAGTGTGGGAGTGAGACTGACGGCATAGGCGTCGGCGGAATGAATGGAGGTGTTTCGTCCCCGGCCATCGGCCCACATGATGCGTTTATCCACACCTCCGGCGTAGGGCATGAGGCGCCATGGATAGCGGGCGCTGGTCGGGAAGGGCAGGGGCTGGCCGTCTGGACCCATGGCCAAATCGTTGCGGTAACCTGGGAGGATGTTGCCTCCGTGATCTCCGGCATAGTTATGAATGCCGATGATCAGATTCCTTGCAAGAGCCAATTCATTGATCGTGCGTCCGCGATCAAGCGCACCCATGACCATCGGCGTAAGCAGGCCGACCAGTAAACTAATGATAGCGATCACCACGAGAAGTTCGATCAGGGTGAAGGCGGATTCCCACGCAGTCTTCGGCGGGTGATGCGGTCTATTTGGCATAGTACTCCACCGCGGATGATTTGAATCCATGCTGGCCGGGTGGATAAGGACGACGCTCCATATGCTTCACCGCTTTGGGCGTCAGGGCAAAACCCAGTGCACGAGATCGTTTGACTTCGGATTTGATCGTGGACATGTAAAGACCGCCTATTGCACCTGGTCGGGGACGTAGGGTTGCTTGAGTCGAATGAATTGGCTGGCGGCGGGGCTAGTCAACTCCGCGGCGTGGTCATCGCCATTATGTATCAGCAGGACGGTTTGTGAACGCCATTGCGGATTCCCAAGGTCTTCGGCCGTTTCCATGATAACCGGCGCGGAAGCTGCCGGCCAGCGGACTACCCGGATGTCGTCTTCTAGCGCCAGGCCTAGTTCCGGCACGACGCGGTAGGTGATCTCCAGGGTCGCTGGCGTGCCGATGACGCTTTCCTTCTGATCCCATACCGGAAAAACGGCGGGCCCCATGAAGCTGGAGGGGTGAAGGGTTGCGAGTACAAGTCCGAGGATGCCGTCGTTTAGCGCAGCCTGAAGATAGGTCTGAATCAGTGGCTCGCTGGTGTTGAGGTCGAAGGTGAAGGTCGTCGGCAACGGAATCAAGTCGCCGGGGGTGAGCGGGGCGGTTCCCGTGGCGAAGGGTATGGGGTCAAATCCGTTGGTGAAGGTGCCGTCCGGGTCGATGTTGTTGGATACGTCAACGAGTTGATTGCTTCGAATGCCGAGGGCAAAGACATTGCGTTTACCTTTGTAGGGGGGCGGCAGGGATTGAAAGGGCCCGTCTTCGCCGAAGGTTTGCGGCGTGAAGCCGCCGCGCCAACCGGCGCCGAAGAGTTCCATCGGCCGCCCAAGATCGGCATCGGCAGTGTAAAGCGCCTGGGTCGCATCCAGGTAACTGGTCCAGGCATCCGGCGTGGGATCGTATGCCGTGTTGCCGTCGCTCATCGTCGCGGCGAATCGGCAGGAGATAATTTCGTAGGATTCAGGGCCAAGACCGGCGGGGATTTGATTGGTAAGGACAAATCCGAAATAGATCTGGGCATCGCGGTTGTCGAAATCAGGATCCAATACACCGAAAGATGATGCGGTCGGACGATTGCCGAGCGGCGAACTGGCGCTGAAGGGGTACATCCATCGATCGTAATTCGGGGCCGGTGCGGAAGCGACCGGGGGCGCGGTTCCGGTTATGATGATGGTGACATTGTCGATGTCGAGATGAAAGGGTCCGGCGGCTCCGCCGAAGCCGGGTGGTGCGTAGAGGTTGATCTGGAGATTGCCGACCGAAGAGAAAACACTGGCGAAGCTGCCCGCGCCAAAGCTGACGAAGCCGGGATTCGCCGGATCGATCGGCACCACGAGCGTGGCCCACTGCCCGGAGGGCAACAGGGCGGTCGCCTCAATCGATGCTCCGGGGCTGTTGGCCGGTGCGGCAATCCGTGCGCCCATCTTGGCCGGTACGCCGAGGTGATGACGCACATCAAACGAGAAGGCGAATACGCCGCTGGTCAGCCAGTTGCCAATAAACGCACCGCCACTGGCATTGAAGCTGGAATGCCCGCGCACCGCCAACCGGCTGGCTCCGTCGGCCAGCCCGATAAAGGTAACGTTGGTATTTCGGATGAATGCATCCCCGACACCGGCTGGTCCGTCATCGGCGATCCACGTCATGGGCGTTACCGAGTCGGTGATGCGCCAATTCGCGGCGTCGGCGGTGAACGTTTCTGTGTAGTCGGTTACGCCGTGCGCGGTGATGGTGGCGAGGACCAATCCGCCGAGGCTGAGGGTGATTTTTAACATGGAGGAGGGCATGGGTATTCCTTGGGTTATTCGTTGGAGAGGGGGAAGTGATCATCAAGCAGCGCGCGCCAGCTCGCCATTTCGGGGCGTCCAGGTTTGCGTTCGCCAAAAATGAGGGCGAGTTCGCCGCCTTGGGTGTCAAACAGTTCGATCGAGGTGACGATGCCGTCCGCAGTTGGTTTGCGCACGAGCCAGGCTTCGGCGATGAGGTCGGCGCGGGCGTGCAGATTGAAGTCCGGATCCAGGACATTGACCCATTCGCCGAACCGTTCAATCCGGTGAACCGGCCCGGTATGGATTTGAATGCAGCCGGGATTACCGACAAAAATCATGATCGACACACCCGACTCAGCGGCGCGGCGCAGAAATGCTTCCAGGCAATCGCCGGGAAGCGGCCGGGCGAATTCATCGCCCACCATGGCATTGGCGTCGCGGCGGGTGAGGCCCAGTTCGCGAATCATCGGATAAAAGTCGTGGGTGTCGCGCAAATTACGCCAGCGCGCGGCTAGCGCCTCCTGGGTTGCGGTGGCGAGGACCGGAGCCGGGGGGGCGACGATGTCGGCGGTGAAATCCGGCGCTTGATCGGAGTCGATCAAAGACTCCACCAGGTGGCGGTATGCCGCGTGATTGCTTTCCTTGCGCAGAAATATCTTGAGCACGGCCTGGCCGCGTCCGTCAAATATCTGGAAGCTGAGCTGGAGGTCATCGCCTTTGGTTTGCGAGAAGGCGAAGAGGTGCCGCCAATGGCGGAGGAAAATGCGCAAGTCTATGTCATGGTTCACCACTTGGGCCATCGAGCCGAAGAAGCCGACGTTGGCGAATGTGCCGTCTTTTTCATGTACGATGGCCTCGTTGCGGGTCAGGGCCATGACCGGTCCGAGGGTCTCAAGGGCGGGCAGGAAAGCGAGCCATTCCGGTTTCAGGCGGACGGCGTCGGCGCCGCAGCAGGAGGCGATGAGCGCGCCTTCCGGTGCGCCCAGTTCGGCGGCGAGGTCGCGCATGCGCGCTTGTGATTTGGTCGTTTTCAGGGCGAGATATCGCGCCTGAAGATCGGCTCCGGTTCCGGCGGATGGTGTGTGGATGATACTCATGGTTGGATCCTTTCTAATGCGGGTTGGGGGTGACGATGGGGGATGAAAAACAGTCGGCCGGCATCGTCCCGGACCCGCTCGATGCGGCACGTGTATGCATCCGAGAGGAGGGCTGGGGTGAGCACGTGTTCGGCGCTGCCGTAGGCGAGCAGGCGGCCCCCGCGCAGCAGGGCGATGTGATCGGCGATGTCAGCGGCGGCGTGGAGATCATGAAGCACGACCACGACAGCCAAGCCCTCATGGGCGAGGTCGTGGGCGAGCTGTAGAAAATGATGCTGACGGGCCAGGTCAAGATGTGCGGTTGGTTCATCAAGCACGAGCAGACCCCGGCCTTCGGCGCGGGCTTCATGCAACTGGGCCAGGGCGCGAGCGAGATGCACCCGTTGACGTTCGCCGCCGGAAAGGGTGTTGATGGAGCGGTCGGCGAAGTCGGCGAGTCCAACGTGCTCCAGCGCAGCGCCGGCAATGGCGAGATGGTCATGTTCGGGCTGGCCGGTATGGGGAAGACGACCGAGCAGGACCAGATCAAGCACGCGAAATGCAAAGCCGTGATGATGATGCTGGGAAACCACCGCCCGCCGGCGGGCCAGCTCCATGCGGGGCATACGCGACAAGCGGGTGTTGCCCCACCAGACCTCGCCTTCATCGGGTCTCCATTCCCCGCTGATCAGACGCACAATCGAACTTTTACCCGCACCGTTGGCCCCGAGCACCACCGTGACGCCGCCATCGGCCAGGGTGAGGTCAAGGCTGTTGAGGATGCGGCGGCCGGAACGGACCACGCTGACATGTTCCAAGCGGATCATCGTATGGCCTCCGCGCGCCGGTCGCGCACGAGCAACACGAGGAAAAACGGCGCGCCCAGCAGGGCTGTGACCAGGCCGATTGGCAATTCCACCGGCGCGGCCGCTGTGCGGGCGAATAAATCGGCCAGCGTTAATAACGCCCCGCCCAACAGGGCCGATGCCGGAATTAGTCCGCGATGATCCGGTCCGGCGATCAAGCGGATGAGGTGCGGCACCACGAGGCCGATGAATCCAATCAGCCCGGTAAACGCAACCGCTGCGCCGACCGCGATGCAGGTGAAGGCGAGCAGGCCCCGTTTCAGCGCCTCCACCGGCACGCCCAGAAATGCTGCTTCACTTTCGCCCAGCAACAGGGCGTTGAGCCGGGCATGGATCGAAAGGGAGATGACCAGCATGGGCAGGGCGGTCAGAGCCAACACGCCAACCACCGGCCAATCGGCGCGCCCAAGACTGCCAAAACTCCAAAAGGCCACCTCGCGCAGTTGCGCGTCATTGGCGATGAGCATGAGCAATCCGATGACCGCTCCGGCAAGCGCATTCACGGCGATGCCGGCGAGCAACAGGTGTTCAACGCGGGTTTCGCCCATCATGCGGGCGATCCGGGTCACGACCAGCGTGACCGTCAATCCGCCAAGAAAAGCCGCTGCGGGAAGCGTCCACACGGATGGAAGCGCGGACAACCAGGGCACGGTGGTGCCGAGTACCATGAAGCCGGAAGCCGCCATGGCCGCGCCGCTCGACACGCCGATGAGCGCGGGATCAGCCAGGGGGTTGCGAAACAGCGCCTGCATCAACACCCCGCCCAAAGCCAGCGCCGCGCCGGTCAATACTCCGGCCAACACGCGTGGCGCTCGCAGTTGAAGTAGCACCAGGGCTTCTCGCTCGCTATAGATCCACGGGGTTGAAACACCCAATTCGCCGGCCAGAATCGCCACAACTCCGGATGGCGGAATCGCCACCGCACCGACCGACAAACCGGCTACCATTACGCCCAGCAGTGCCATTGCCAGGAGCGGCATCAACCCTCGCCGGGGATCCACTCGCCGCACCATTGCCAGGCGCATACCGGACGGGTTGGAGGCAACCGCAACGTCAGCGGAAGCGTCGAGGGTTATGGGCGAGGTTTCTTTCACGGGAAAAGCAACCCGCTTAATTCACGTAGCGCATCCGGCAGGCGAGGGCCGAAACCCAACAGGAGAAGATCGTCCATCGCGGCGACGCGCCGGTGTGTGAACGCCGATGTGGCCTTCATACCCGGCACCTGCCACACCGCTTCGATTCCGCCCAGCCCGCCCAGGCTGCCGGTGGTCAGCAGCACCACTTCCGGATCAGCTTCGACGATGGCTTCAGCGGTAAGCGGACGATAACCGCGAAATCCGGTCATGGTATTGCGCCCACCGGCCAGGCGGATGATTTCATCAGCGGCGGTATCCGTGCCTGCCACATTGAGCGCCCCGGCACCGTGAGCAAATACAAACAACACGCGGGGGGCTGGTCCCGGCGGCGTATCGGACCATGCAGCCAGGTTGAGGGCGACGTGTTTTTCCAGCGCCTCTGCTGCTTCAGGGCGCCCGATCGCGCCGCCGATTTCGCGGATGCGTTGTAGGCATCCGGCGATCGAGTTGGCGGCGGTCACACGGATCAGTTTAACACCGGCGCGTTCAAGTTGAGACAACGCTTCCGGCGGTCCGGCGTGTTCATGAGCCACAATGAGGTCCGGGCGCAGGCTTAATACGCCTTCGGCTGAAATCATGCGGAAATACCCGACTTTCGGCCGTGCGGCGGCATCTTCCGGGTAGATGCTCGAGTCGTCGACCGCCACCACCATCGACCCCGCGCCTAAAGCCCATACGATTTCCGTCACCACGCCGCCCAGGCAGACCACGCGCGGGGAATCTGCCGAAGCGCCGGGAATTGCCGTCATTAATGCCATCATGCAAACCAGTAATTTCATGTAATCTCTCCGCTAAAAAAAAAGGCGTAACTTGAGTCGGGACCTGGTCCCGCATCACGTTACGCCTCAACTTTTCCGCCCCAAGCGGAACCGTTAGTCGTCCCTGTTTAGTATTGCCCGGCTTCGGTCAACACGCGCTCGAGTTTCTCGCGCAGCTCACCGAGCCGTTTTGATTTGAACGAGCGTTTCGTTTGCTCCAGCACGTCCACGGTTTCCCGGACCGCCTCCAGCAATTTTCGCTGACCAGCGATAGCCGAAGCATCTGTCGAAGCCCCCTCCAACCCATCCAGACACAGCAACAATGCTTGGTGCTGATGCTCAAGCCTGAGGCGCATGTCTGCGAATAACCCATCGATGTGCGCCCGCAACGCGGCATGCGTCGTGGCACCAGTCGGTTTATGTTGGTGCGCATTCAAATCAATAGGTGCAATGTAGTACAATTGTTTTATATGTCAATCAATTTTCGGAAATTTGTGGAGTACGTGTTTGGGATCCCTGCGGGTAGAACGCGGTTTCCTCGCCGATAGGCTTCGGCATGAGGGTGCCGGTTGTGGTTAGCTGTCACGTAGAGCGAGAACGGCCAGGGCGGTGCTATAGACCCTTCCGCCAGCGGATGACCAGCGGTCGAGCGGCGGCCAACTGCCGGCTTCATCACCGTGCGCTTGCTGGAGCGCGCGAAGTTGTGTGGTGATAACCCGGGCGTCTATTTCGCTTGGGGGTGCTTTGTTCAGGGCGGCGGCTTGAAAGAACATTCGATAATAATCGATCTGCTCGTCAGCGGCTTCATGGAGATCGCGCCGTATGGTTTCTATCATGCGGACAAGGAGCGGGTCGGTGCGCGTATCACGTTCCATCAGGCAGAAGGCGACCGCCGCAGTGAGGGCTTCCGGGCCATGGGGATGGTCGCCAGGCCGGCGGTAGCCGGCACGGCCCGATTCATCCACCGTGCTTTCCATCCAGTTCCAAGCGCGTTGACTCGCCTCGGTGTAGTCGGCGAATCCCTGGGCGGTCGCCTCGTGCAATGCCAGCAAGACCCAGGTGGTGAGGCTGCTGTTGGGCGCACCGCGGGCACGCAGATAGGTCCATCCCCCATCGGGGTGTTGACTATCGGCAAGGAGGTTCAAGCCAGCGCGCAGGGATGCGTCCACCCGGGCAGAGGGTTCTGCGAATGCACGATGGCGAAGCAGGGCCAGGCAGGCGAGCGCCTGGTTGTAGAGCGAACCGGTGATGGGCGGTCCGTACAGACCGTCGGATCGCTGTTGATTGACGAGAAATCCGGCCGCTCGATCCAGCGCCTGAAGAGGGAAGGTAGACGTATCGCCGGACATCAGCGCCAGCATCGATAGCGCTGTGACCCCGACGTCATACCGCGAAACCGCAGCATTCGTCGGTTCCACCACCCAGCCACCATGCACCTCCTGATTGCGGACCAGCCAGGTACGAGCCTGGTCAATGGGTGTTGATTCGGGGGCGCTGAATGCTGTTGGTGGAACGGGTTGTGCCGCTGTGATCAGGGGTTCAACGCGCGGGGTGGGCACTTCTGAAGAGGCGGAGTGAAGGGAGGTGCCGCGTGCGACCGGGTGGCGATTCCACATCACGATGCCCGCACTGACGCCAATCAGCGCCAGTAAGGCAATTGATTGCCGGTATCGATGACGACGGGCTTGAATGCGGGAGAGAATCACTGGGGCCAGATCAGGTGCTGCGGCCTCCGGCCAAGCCCGGAGGGTTCGCATTACGTCCTCAAGATTCGGGTCATTTTCCACCTCGTCCGATGGCGGCAGGGGTTCATCATTCATGATCGATTCCTTTCGGTGCATGCAGGACGTTATGCATGCGATGCAGGGCGTGGTGGAGGCGGGATTTGACCGTGCCCACGGGTATACCAAGCGCTTCGGCGGCCTCGGCGTGGGAGAGGCCCTGGTAGAGGATCAAGATCACGGCGGCGCGATGGTCCGGGGTCAGGGTTTGCAGCAAGCACTCGGCATCGATGCGGTCGGACGCGCACTGTGCGGATTGGGAGTCAATCGCGGTTGATTCACGCCCAAAACAGGCGAGAAGTCGCGCACGCCGGTTCTGTTTGCGCACGAAGTCAACCCAGGCGTGATGGGCGAGGGTATGGATGAATGTCGTGAAACGTGCAAGCGGGCGGGCATGACGGCGATGTCGGTAAAGGCGCATAAACGTCTCCTGCACGAGATCCTCGGCATGATCTTTAACGCCGTGGCGCAGGAAAAAGTTCATCAGGCGACCCTGATATCTTTCCACGAGTGAGCGAAAGGCGGTCTCATCGCCACCGGCCGCCTGTTGCAGCCAGGTCCACTCCTGTTGACTGTCTTCATCCGTTGCCATGCCGGGGCACGATACGTAAGCAACAGGCGGAAGACAACAATCATGATGACGGCACGCACGGCAAGAGGGCGTGCGATTTTTTTTTGAACCAAATTACCGGATGGGTCGATGAAGGTGTAAAGGCAAGACGTGATTCAGCGATTCAATGCATGAATTCATGCCCGCTGGTTCGCGCCAATAAGGGAATACATGAACAAGAAATATACGCGGATGTTTGCTGGAATAATGGGGGCAAGTCTGGTGGTGCACGGCGAAACGGTGGAGTTGCCGGATTTGGTGGTGACGCCGATGCGGCGGCCACACGAAGCCGCCGCCGTTCCCGGCAGTATGTATGTGCTGTCCAGAGATGACCTTGCCCGTCTCATGCCGCGAACGACACCGGAGGCTCTGGAAGGCATTCCCTCCGTTATGATTCAAAAAACATCCTACGGTCAGGGTTCGCCGTTTATACGAGGCTTTACCGGATTCCGGACGTTGACCCTGATAGACGGTATCCGGTTGAACAACAGTATATTCCGTGATGGCCCCAACCAGTATATGGGCACCATCGATCCGTTTTCAATTGATCGGTACGAGTTGGTGCTGGGGCCGGCCTCGGTATTGTACGGTTCTGATGCGGTGGGCGGGGCATTGAATGCCCTGACGCCCGGCCCCTTGACATGGCTCGGCCAGACGGCGTGGGAAAGCGCATTGATATATCGCGGAGCCACCGCCGATCAGTCACATCAGGCGCGCATGGAAACGGCCGGACGGTTGAGCGAGGCGTTGGCCCTGCGAGCGGGCTATAGTTGGAAATCGTTCGATGATGTGAGAGGCGGTCGTGATGTCGGTAAACAACCAAAGACCGGATACGATGAAACGGCATGGGACACGCGGCTCGACTACCTGTGGAGCAGCGGAGCTACGCTCACTCTTGGGCACCAACAGGTCCGGCAGGAAGATGCTTGGCGCACCCATCGCACCCCATTTGGAATTGACTGGAAGGGTTTGAAGCAGGGAGATGATCAGGTGCATCGCTTTGACCAGAATCGCGACTTGACCTGGCTGCGTTTGGCCCATACCGACCGGGGTGATTCTGTAGACGCCTATACCCTCACGCTGTCGCGTCACCAGCAAGCCGAAGATTTGGAGCGTCTGCGCGAAAACGGGCGCCTGGATAAGCAGGGATTCGATGTGGTCACCTGGGGCGCGGCCCTGATCTTGGAGTCCGTCGGATCCGCGGGTCACTGGGTTTACGGTATAGACTATTATCGCGATGTGGTGGATTCCTACAGTACCAGAACGGACCCCGGTGCTTCCTTGCGCAAGGCGCGTCAAGGTCCGGTGGCCGATGATGCCACCTATGACCTCGTTGGCGTGTTCCTGCAAAACACCGCCACGACCCGCTCAGGGGTCGAGATTACGCCCGGTATACGGTATACGTATGCGGGACTCGACGCGGATAAGGTGGATCAGCGACCTGATGGTTTATCGGATAGTTGGGATGCCGTGGTTGGATCGCTGCGTGTCCTGCTGCCGTTGGATGAGGAGCGACGGCAGGCGGTTCATGCCGGCGTGTCTCAGGGGTTTCGCGCACCGAATTTATCGGATATGACCCGTCTGGACTCCGCCCGCAGCACGGAATTGGAGACTCCGGTCGACCGTCTCGATCCCGAACGCTTTACCACATCGGAAATCGGTTGGCGTCATAGCGCCGACCGCTGGTCGGCCGGAGTCGCTTACTATTACACCTGGATTGACGACATGATTGTCCGGGCGCCGACCGGAAACCGGATCGAAGATTTGGACGAAGTAACCAAAAAAAACGCGGGCGGAGGGCATGTACAGGGTGTCGAACTCACGGCTCAGTTCCAGATGGCGGAGGATTGGATCGTACGGGTGATGGGTATGTGGATGGAAGGCAAGGTTCGGTCATACCCGACTTCCGCGCCGGTGCGTGTTGAAGATGACATCAGCCGGGTCATGCCGTTAACCGGTCAGTTGGCCTTGCGTTGGCAGCCGAAAGGCCGGAGTTTCTGGGTGGAGGGCATCGTGGACGCCGCCGACAAAGCGGATCGTTTATCCGCGGATGACGAGCGTGACACCCAGCGGATTCCACCAGGCGGAACTCCCGGATATGTCGTCGGTTCATTGCGCACGGGCTATGACCTCTCGCGTTCCATCAGCATCACGGTGGCTTTTGAAAATCTGACCAACGAAGATTACCGGATTCATGGCTCGGGAGTAAACGAGCCGGGTCGGCAGGTCGTGGCGCAAGTGACGGGTCGCTTTTAGTCGAAAATGAAACGGCCAATATCTTACGGCAACGGTTATTCTTGGTGATCGTTGGATGATTCGTGGTTGATGCGGCATCGTCTCCGGCACAGGATGTCTGCCAGCCCCACGCATGCATGGGGGTTGGCAGGGTGGAAAAGCTGGGTCGCGTTGGTGACAAATCAGCAGAGCGCTCTCCAGCAAGCAGGTCCAACGTTTGTTCGGACCTGTTGCAACCCGGCACGTCGAGTTTTAACACTCAGTTCAGCTTGCCTTCTTTATAGATTACATGCCGTCGGGCGCGGGGATCGTATTTCTTGATCTCGAGTTTTTCCGTGCTCAGCTTTTTGTTTTTGGTGGTGACGTAGAAGTGGCCGGTGCCGGCGGTGGATTGCAGTTTGATTTGTTCGCGCATGGTGAAGGTTCCTCGGGTGGTGTGTTGAATTAAAAGATCTATCGCACCCCATCGTTAACTTACTCGTTAACCTACTCGTTAACTTAATCGAATTATCAGGCGGTCATCTTTGTGGTTGTGTTAACGAGTAGGTTAACGATGGGGTTCCTTGGGGTTATGAAAGCCCGGCGATGTTCCAGGCCGGAAAAGGGTCTTCGTATTTCAGCCATGCAGCGTCGCCGCGCTTCATTTCCTCGGTGGTGAGCAGGCAGGCGTCGAGGCCTTGGCGGATTCCGTCACGATCGATGTTGATGCCGATGATGACCAGTTCCTGTCTGCGGTCGCCGACGCCCTCCTGCCAGGCATCTTCGATCATCTTCCGGTCCTGCGGGTCTTCCGGCCACTCATCCTTAGGCAGCACGGCATACCAAAGTCCGCCGGGATCCATCTGGCAATTGCCGCCGGCCTGCGACCAGATACCGGCAACTTCGCCCCGGCTGGCCATCCAGATCACGCCTTTGGAGCGCAGGACGTTTTTGAAGCCATTTCGTTGCAGGAAATTCCAGAATCGCACCGGATGAAAAGGACGGCGAGCGCGGTACACAAAGGATCCAATACCGTACTCCTCGGTTTCGGGCTGGCGTTCGAAGCGAGGCTCGGGCGTCCAGGCCGGCGAGTTCATGGCCTGGTCGAGGTCGAAGAGACCGGTGTTAAGAATGTGGGAGAGATCCACCCGGCCACGCTCGGCGCGGACGACTTTGGCCCCGGGATTGACCTTGGCGAGGAAGCGCTCGATCTGATCGATTTCGTCGGGCGCGGCGAGATCGGTCTTGTTCAACACGATCACGTTGGCGAATTCGATCTGATCCATAAGGAGCATGGAGATCGGGCGCTCGTCGTGTTCGTCGTTGCCCATGGCGCGGTCGGCCAGGGTTTCCTGGGTGAGCATATTTACGGGAAAGGAGCTGGCATCGACGACGGTGACCATGGTGTCGAGGCGGGCGAGGTCGTGCAGGCGGCGTCCGTCCGGACTTTCAAAGGAAAAGGTTTCGGCGACCGGCATGGGCTCGGCTATGCCGGTGGATTCGATGAGCATGTAATCAAAGCGACCATCCATGGCCAGCGCGCCGACTTCCTTCAGCAGGTCTTCGCGCAGGGTGCAGCAGATGCAGCCGTTGGTCAGTTCCACTATCTTTTCGTCCACCCGGCTCAGAGTCGCCGAGCCGTCGCGCACCAGGCGGGCATCGATGTTGATCTCGCTCATGTCATTCACCAACACGGCGACCTTCAGGCCGGCGCGGTTGGCGAGAACATGGTTCAGCAGGGTGGTTTTGCCGGCTCCGAGGAAGCCGGAGAGCACGGTGACCGGGAGGGATTTCGTGGCAGTGGTCATGGTTTACGCCTTCTGGAATTTTCCGGCCTTGATGCACTTGGTGCAGACCGGGAGGGTTTTCACCGTGCCGTCGGGGAGGCGGACCTTGATCTTCTGGACGTTCCGCTTAAACGTGCGGCGGGTGATCCCGGTGGTGTGCAGGCCGATGCCGCCGCTCTTCTTGGGCAAACCGTGCCGGATGATTTTATTGCCGAGGCTTTTGATGTTTTTACCGCAGGCACATTGAGTGGGCATGATGGAATCCTTTCAAAACGCACAAACGATAACAATGTATCAATAATAGTCAATAGAAAATGATACTCCGCTATCGAAATGGTGTAACGCGCTTGATAATGATTGTGCATTTCCATATATTGATCGTCCGTGAACGCGATCCGAACCAACACCTCGGCATTTACTTTGATTGAATTGCTTGTCGTAACGGCGATTCTTGGCGCCCTGGTCGCCCTCCTTTTTCCCGCCATCACATCGGCGATGGTTTCCGCGCGACGCACCCAATGCCTCTCCAACCTCCGTCAAATCGGGGTCGCCATCCATGGCTATGCCGCCGACCACGGCGGCGAGTTCCCCCGAACCCGCCATGTCGTCGATGCGTCCGAATCCTGGATTTTTACCCTCGCGCCTTATCTCGGAAACATCGACACCATCCGCATCTGTCCTTCCGACCCCAAGCGAAAAGAGCGACTTCAACGACGCTCGACCAGTTACGTATTGAATGATCGAATCGTCGATCTGTTGGTTGACCCCTTCGGCGAGCCCCTGCCGGGTGGTGGCGGCAACATGCGGGTGATCACCGAGCCTTCCAGCACGCTTCTGGCCGTGGTTATTTCCGATGATCGGGGCACCGGCCCGGCCAACGACCACACCCACGCCCGGTTGTGGACGTCCTATCAAGCGTTTCTTAATGACGTTGAGGCGGACCGCCACCGCATCGGCGCTCGCCATCCCTCCCGGACGCAAGGCGACTCTTCGTATCTTTTTGTGGATGGAAGTGTTCGTGCGATACCCGCAGCAAGCATTAAACATGCCTTCGACCGGGGCATTCGCATCGGCGAGCCGGGTCAAGCCGGGTCGTTTTGATCGCTGTACCGCTGAGTCACCGGGAAACCTCCGGGGGTGAATCAAGAGCAAGCTGCAACGCGCGAAGCCATGTCGACCAGCGATGACCGGACAGGTAGGGAGCGGTCTCTGGTTGAAGTACCCGCATCCGGCTCGCCTCCCGCTCGATCCATAGGTTGCCGAGGCGATTTACCGGCGCGTTGATCCGGCCCCTTTCGATGCGACCCACAAAGTAATCACGAAGGGCGCCCCGGCCTTGTAGAAGTGCATCATCAGCCCGGCCCGTCTCCTCCCGTTGACGTCGGGCCGAAACCTCCTCCTGCCAGATCCCTCCGCGCCATCCCACCAAACCCAGCGCCGGGGCCGCCGCGTCATCGTCGCGGCGAAAAAGCTCCACCACCGGAAAAACCTCCATAAAGGTGTTCAGGATTACCATGAAGTGCGGGTCGGTCAGTTGATACATCGGCAACCAGAGGCAAAACAGTCCTCCTTCCCGAAGTGAACGTCGTGCCGCGGAAAAGTGTTCCACCGTGTACAATCGTCCCTCTCCCGGTCCCCACGGCAAAAACAGATCGGAGATCAAGACATCAAACGTCTCCCGGTGAGCGGCCAGCCACGTGCGGCCATCTTCGATATGGATGGTCGCCCGGGGATGCTGCGCTACGTTTCGATTTGCATCGGTAAACCATGTCGCCGCCGCGTCGGTCACCGTCCGGGATATCTCCACCGCCTCCACCGACCGTACTGCCTGGTGCACCAACGCTCCGCCTGCGGTAATGCCCGTGGCCAGGCCGAGCAACCCCACCCGCGACGGCTCGGGATGAAGCAAGAGGGGAAGGTGGGCCTGTCGCTCCTGCGCCGCCGTACCCGCCACCGAGCCCAGCACATATTGATTCTGTAGCAACAGGGCCCGGCCCATCACCGGATCATCCACCACGGCCAGGCTTCCTTCCCGGCCATGGCTCTGGGCAATCACATAAGGTGCGAACCGGGGATTCACGGTCGGCAGGCCTGGCAAAATCCATAACGTGAGCACGGCGGTGATAACCAAGCTTCCTCCGACCATTCCGCGCAGGCTGAACGAGGCGCGGGCCGGAATGAGTGCCCATGCCGCAACCGCATACATCACACCGATCAAGCCCAATCCGGCAAACGGCCCCATTACGGGAAGGATCACCCCGTACGCCAGCTCCGCGCCCAGCCAACCGCCCACGCCATTCACCGCGAGGATCCAGCCCCACCGCCGTCGGCCCCCCCGCTTTGATTCTCCCGACCACGCCGCCAGCGCGGGGAACCACAACCCCGCGACCAACAGCGCCGGCCCGAACACCAAACCCGTAAAAAAGCTCAACCGCAAAAAGAACGCGATCAAGGAGGATTGTTCCACCGCAAGCGGAAAACGAGGGGCCAGCCACAGGAACATAAGAGGCGTCCATGCGATCATCAGGCCTGCCGTCGCGGGAATCCAGCGCAATACCGCCTCGGAAATCACATGGTCCCGGTTGACCCAGGCCATCGCCACGGCACTGATCGCCAGCGCGCCGATAAACACGCCGAGGACGGCGCCGGGCGCGAACAGGGAAAGTGGCGCCACGAGATGGATCACCAGGAGCGCCACCACCTCCGTGGCCATGATCAACCCGCCTGACAAGCCGGATATCAAAAGAACCTGTCGGCCTGGATACCCTCGGAGCTCATCTGGCTCCGGTTCTGATGGCGCCTCCGTTCTTTGCCCCCATGTATCCAGCGCCAAACATCCAATCGCCGCCATGCCGTTGAGCAGGATTGCGCCGGTCATCACCCGGGTCATGCCCAAACCCGGCAACGCCCATGCCGCCACCAGCGCAACACCGGCGACCGCGCCGAGCGTATTCACGGCATAAAGCCAGAGTCCTGGATCGACCGGCGCCTCGTCTCGGCGCCGCGGCCATCCCATCACCGCGAGCGGAAGAAACAGCCCCATCAAGAATGCGGGCGGCAATACCAATCCCACCGACAGGGTCCATTTCATCCAACCGCCCGACCAGCCCATTAATCCCTCCGGTCCCAGCCACGGCCAGATCGGGTCGGCCCACCAGGGAAGGAGCAACATGGGGAGGCAGAACAGTGCAATGAGCAGTTCCGCCCCGCCCAGCCAGCGCCACGGACGCCGAATCCGCCCCACCAACCACGCCCCCGCCAACGCCCCCAAGGCCAGGCCGAGAAAAAAACATCCGAACACGCGGGCCGCCGACCCCGCGCTCGCCCCCAACAAGTCCACCATGCGACGCGTCCACACCACCTGATGGGCCAGCGCAACCGCGCCGCCCAACCACGCCAGAAACACCACCAAGCCGCGTAACCAATTAATCTTCATGATTTCGATATCCCGACCTTGTTGTTACGGGCGCCAACGCGCCCCAAAGATAATAATGATAAATCTATATTGACACGAGGCGTCATGGGGGTATCTTATGCACCAACAACCTTAAGGAGAAAAGCATGAATCGACGTCATATGAACTTAATTGCCATGACCGCACTAATCGGATCCGTCTTGGCCATTCCGACCCGTGCCGACATCATCTTCACCGGCGGCGGGGCCGACGTTACCTGGTACTACCAAAGCCAGGCCGACGCCTGGTTCACGGTCTTCCGCAATAAAGGAACCACCGTGGCTACTGGTCTTGACTCCGCCTTCCCGGCCTTCACCGGCATCGTCGGACACGGCGACGACTGGAACTTCAACAGCGCCCTCCGTATTCAAGTCGACACCTCGGCTTCGATAACGTCCGGCGGTACCGACTTCTTCATCACCAGCGCCAGCGGTTCTCCGCTCCTGAGCGATGGCTCCACTCCGGATCTCGGCATCCGGACCCGCCTCCGTGAGAACGAAGTCGCCCTTGGCATTGGGTCAGGAACTGCTTCCAACCAGTTCGCCAGCTTTCGCCTGACCCTGAATCTGGCCAATTCGACCTTTAATGGCACGCCGTTGAATCAAGCCGGTTCTCCCTTCGTCGGGCTTTTTGATTGGGATGCCTTCAACACTCCTGTTGACCTCCTGAACTCCGCCACCCCCCTGCTCAGCGCCGACTTTGGAAACTTCACCCACATCCACCGCAACTGGGGCTTCTCCGAATACGGCAACTACTCCCTCGCCTTCGAGGTCCAGGGTGTGGGCGGAGCCTACGGTGACACCGCATCCGTTGGCGCCAGCGTCATCAACTTTGAAGTCGTTCCCGAACCCTCCACGCTGGCCTTTTTGTTGGTCGGCTTCGGACTCGGTGGCATCGCCCGTGCCCGACGTTTGCGCGGACAGGCCTGAGGTGAGTCGTCTAGCTCCTCTGCTCCTCGTTCTCTTCGCCCTGCCCGGCATAACCCGGGCAGGGTTTGATCTTTTTCGTCCCTACACCGATGGCCACATGGATATCGGTCCCCGGATCGTTGCGGGCGAACTCGTTGGCTACTGGAAGAATGACGGGGCCCGTGTTGATGGAGCGATTTCCGCCGGAAATTTTCCGGCGTTCGGGCTACGTGGTCTCGCGGTGTTCGATGCCAACACCCCGCCGCTCCTCCGCCCGGCGGCAAGCCAATGGGCCTTTCTTGGCGTCGGTCCCGGCGAACCCGTCTACATTCTCCCCTCCAGCGGCGTCCCCAACACCATTCCCTACATCGGTCTCAGCACGGAAGATCCTTCCTTGTCCGTTCTTGGTGCCGAAATGTTCCGGTTCAGCCTCACCGGCATGACCGGCCCCACTGGCGCCGTCTTTACCGTGTACCTCAGTTCCGCCAACGTGCCCATCAACACCACCAATGGTTTTCCCGCTGGCCATATCGATATTGAACCCGGCGACCATCTCCATTTCAACGTCTCGTTCTCCCGACTCGGCACCTACGACCTCACCTTTCAATTCGACGCCCTTGATGGATCAGACGTGCTGATGACCGGCTCCGACACCTTTCGCATTCATGTTACCGATGGCAGCGGCTATTCTGACTATGCGGCATGGCGCAGGGCCATGTTTACTCCGGCCGACATCGCGAACGACGCAGTCAGTGGTCCCGGCGCCCACCCCTTTCCCGATCTACCTTCCAACCTTCAGCGCTATGCCTTTGGCGATACCGCCACCATCATCTGGACCAACCTGTCCGCGGCTCCCGATCACATCATTCCCGGCGTCATTGTCCATGAGCGAACTGGCGCGGGCGATCTCGCCCTCGGCATTATCGCCTCCACCAATCTGATCCAGCTCACCCACGATCCGGCGACGCTTTTCCTTGAAAGCGACCAAGCCATCTTTTACGAACCGGGACTTCATCGCCGCGTGTATCGGCTGGAAGACACCCCCGACTCCTTTCGCGCCATCTACCAACGCGCCATTTTTATTCCTTAAGCCGTCATCACGGCGCGCCCGCGACCTCGCATGGCTATTGTTCATGCCTGGCGTTGATGGGGAACTAGGCGCGTTATTGCCTCAAATACTAAATCGGGTGGTTATGCCATCTTTGCACAACGCAACATCTGGGCTATAATTTCCGAATAAGCCTGAAAGTCAATTTGTATGCGAGGACCAAGATGACAGACCAAGTTTCATTGTTTTCCGCTTTCACCCTTGGCGATATAACGCTGGCCAACCGCGTGGTCATGGCCCCCATGACCCGCTGCCGGGCCACCGCCGACCATACGCCGACCCCGCTCATGGCGACCTACTATGCCCAGCGCGCCACCGCCGGGCTGATCGTCACCGAAGGCACGTCGCCCTCGTCGGACGGACTCGGTTATGCGCGGATCCCCGGCATTTTCAACGAGGCGCAGGTAACGGCTTGGCGCGCGGTGACCGATGCGGTTCACGCCCGAGGCGGACGCATTTTTGTTCAGATGATGCACACCGGCCGGGTTTCCCATCCGCTGAACATGCCGGAAGGAACGCGCGTGCTCGCGCCTTCGGCGATCGGGATGTCCGGAACTATGTGGACCGACCAGCAAGGCATGCAGCCGTACCCGGTACCCGTGGAAATGACCGATACAGATATCGAGCAGGCGATCGAAACGTTCGTGGCCGGGGCCGAGGCGGCGATGAAGGCGGGTTTCGACGGCGTGGAATTGCACGGTGCCAACGGCTATCTCATCGATCAGTTTCTCAACACCGCCTCGAACCGGCGAACGGACCGATGGGGCGGGTCGGTGGAGAACCGTCTGCGTTTCGCGGTTGAAGTGGCAAAACGGGTGGCCGAAAAAATCGGCGCTGGCCGCGTCGGGATGCGCATTTCCCCGTTCGGCGTCTTTAATGACATGAAACCGGACGAAGAAATGGGAGCGCTCTATGCATTGTTGGCCGCTCATCTTTCGGAAATCGGCTTGGCTTACATTCATGTGGTGGATCACAGCGCCATGGGAGCGCCGGCCGTTCCAGACAGCGTAAAGGCGACCATCCGGGCCAACTTCAAAGGAACGTACATTCTGTCCGGCGGTTATGATTCGGTCGCCCGGGCCGAGGAGGATTTGGCCGCGCGGAAGGGCGATTTGGTGGCGTTTGGGCGTCCTTTTATTGCCAATCCGGACCTGGTCGCGCGATTGCGGGATGGCAAGGCGTTGGCCGCGCCGAATCCCGACACCTTCTACACGCCCGGCGAGGCGGGATACAGCGATTATCCCGCGCTTGGTTAGAAAAACATGATCGGTGGTTCGGGGTGTTTCGCCGCCTGGTCACCGTTCGGATAAAACAGATGGCGGCTATTTCAGCAGGCGTCGGCGCTGGGGAGCCGGGGTGGGGGCCGGGCCGGTCCGGCTGATACGCACGTCGGGACGGTACATGATCCGGACCAGAAGGTCGCCGCGCCCGCCGCGCGGTTTGGGTAGGCCTTCGCCGGGAACGCGCACGATGTAACCACGCGCGACGTTGGGGGGCACCGTCACGTGAATCGGTTTCCCGGTGATTCCGCGTACAGCTTCCACGCCACCGGAGGCGGCGCGCCGCGCACTGATGTTCACGTCACATCGCACGTCTCCGCCCTTCGGTTTGAACCAGCGGTCCGGTCGCGCTTTCACCCGCACCGTGACGAAGCCGGAATCGAAAGGGGCTGCGCGTTTTATGCGGAACCGTGTCCCCGGAGCGGTTTCCGCCGGAACGACGAGGCGGTATGATTCTGTTCCCGCGGGGTGAGCGGGATCGTTGACCGTTACTTCCAATGCAATGCCGCGCAAAAAGTCCTGAAGGTGAAGATGCACGTCTTGCTGGATGTTAACGAACGGACGCGTTCGCGTCGGCTCCTTGTTCGTGCCGCTATGACCGCAAGCCGCATCGTAGGCGCGGCGGCGTTGTTGATTACCCAACACATGGTACGCCTCATTGATGGTCTGGATTCGCGCCCGGGTTTCGGGAGATTCCCCGCAACGATCCGGATGGTGGTTCTTGGCCAGCATCCGGTACGCCTTCCGGATGTCCTCGTCCGAACAATCGGGTAAAAGTCCCAACGTGGCGTAGTGATCGCGCGCGTCTTTTTCCATTCGAGAACGCTACCGGAAGCCCGTGAAAATTTCCAGTGCCGGTATAGGATGATAGTTGCGGGTTAACTAGCTATCCCTTGCATGCGCATTCATCACCGCAGGTGCAGGCAATGGCCGGATCGGATTGGCACTGGCATCCGCTGGATTTACCCTTCATCGCGTTACACCCGGAAGTAACATACAAAACAAGAATGGACATGGCCATGATGACAAACTTCATGATGATTGGTTTCCTTTCTTTAACACGTTTATTGACCCAGCACGAGAATCGGGTCGTCATCATCGCCGAGGGACATGTCAAACACCGGATACCGCAATTCCAGGCGGTGGTGATGAAACGCCGGGGAGGTCGAGAAAAGCCGGGTGCGGGAATTGGTGATGCTGGTTATGAAGCTCGGCGTCCACCATGAACGCAGGTCGGTCGATACGGTGATGTTTTGCTCCAGGCCGAAGGTGTCGTGCGGCGTGGTGGGACGGGTCCAGGCCATGTAGGTCTGGCCGCCCTGGGTTGCGCGGTGCATGGTGAAAAGGGGTTGAGTATCAACGGTCATGGGGTTCGCGGCTGCCGCAAATTCGGCGAGGTTTTGATGGCCGTCACCATCCCAGTCCTGATGCGGTTGCCAGGCTGAGGCGAATCCAGCCGGTTGTTGTCCGGCCCAATATTCATAGGAACCGACGCGGAAGGAGTGCAGCGCGCCGGCCTGGGGGCCGTTGGTGGCGTTGAGAGGCGCACCGGCGACGGTGTAGAAGAAGCCGGCGGCGATGGACGTACCCAATCGTTCGCCGGTCGCGCCGTTGCGGGTGGCCAGCAGCACACCGTTGGTGGAGGGATCCGGCCAGCCGAGCACGGAATAAAGGCGGACGCGCCCGCCGGCGCCCGCGCCGGGCGCGCCGACCGAGAGCAGGCCCATATCCGAAAAGGCCACCGATGCGCCAAAGCTCGGGCCGTCTCCGCCTCCGTCCACGCGGGTTAACAGGGTCCATTGGTTGGTCGTTGCGGAGCTGATGACATAGACAAATACCGCGCCGGTCTGGCTGCCCGATCCGGTCGCGCCGACGGCGAGCAGGGAAAACGCCGCCGTGGTGGGAAACAAGGCCACCGACTCGCCGAAGCCTGCTGGTGAATTGGTGGGCGGCAGCAGCGTTTGCGATAATCCCCAGGCATTCGTGCCGCCGGTGTCCTTTCGATGCATGAAAACGCGTCGTCCTTCTGCGTTGGTGAATGGCCGGCTGATGGCCAGGTTGCGGCCGTCTAGGGCGACCTTGGCGCCGTAGCCCACGCCGCTGGAGGGCGGAAAATTCGTGCGGACAATGGCCCACAACCCGGTGGAAAAACTGCCGGTGAACCGGGCCATGTACACCGCACCACCAGCCGGGTGATCAGGCGCGCCGATCGCCATCCAGTCCCCGTACATGGCTAGTGCCGCGCCGAAACGGCTGTTGTTGGTATGTAGCGGAGGTTCCAACCATCGACCCGGTTCCATTTGTCCGAGGAAGCCAAACGTTTTGAATGTAGTTACCGCCCCCTTGTTGGCCAAGGAACCCGGGGACCCTACGGCAATCAGGTTTTGAAAGGCATTTTCTCGTGGAGTCAACGCTACCGCCTCGCCGAAACGAAAATCTTGTTCGGGTTGCCGATCCATCAGTTTCGCGGTGGGGATCCAACCGCGGAAGTTGTTGTCATCAACGAGTGTCCACACATAAGCCGAACCGGTATTGGTTCCCATCGCGTTGTCGCGCGGCATGCCGCTGACCATAGTCGTCATGGCCATGGCGACGGAGTCGCCGAACCCGAGCGGTGTTCCTGAATCCTGGATGATGCGTTCCACGCCCCACTGGTTGGCCCCGCCCGCATCGGCGCGGTGGATCGACACCGCGCGTCCGGTGAGACGGCCGAGTGTATTTGTTCCGCCGAAGCCCAGCGCCAGTCGGTCTCCAGCCAGTGAGGGGCGCGGCAATTCATAGCCCAGGATGGGACCGATCACAGCCAGAACGCGGTGCGGACCGGTTTGGCCTTGTCGTTGCAAGGCCCAGCCGCCCGGGCCTACGCCGGGACCATAGATGCGCCAGCGCGCCGGGGTAGGGGTGGTGAATCCGGTTAAACCGCCGGGCAGGCCTAGCGTGGCCAGGCGCCCGTTCTCCAGGCTCACGCTGAGAAATTCCTCGCCGGGCGGTTGATCGAGTAGGATGCCGGCGTGGTTCCAGGCGTTACCGGCGGGAAGGGTGTTGGTGTAGACCGCAATCCGTGAACCTCCTCCTGCCAGTCGTTCGGATGAGGCAATGCGTGTGCCGTCGATGGCCAGGCTGTATCCCATTGAGGCGACTTGTGTCGATCCGGTAAAGGCCGTGACCAGGCCCCACGCGTTCGATCCGCCCTGATTCCGGGCGTGCAGGGCGATGCGGCGATCATCCGGCGCGGCGAGGACGATGCGTTCACCGCGCAGGGCCATCGCCGCAACCCGGCTGGAAGCAAACGCAAATTCATTGGTGAACATCATGGTTAATTCCGCGCGCTGGACAAACGAGGTGGCTGCGAATTCATACACGTAGACCGCCGCGCCGGGTGGATTCAGGTCCAGGCTGGGGCGGTCCACCAGGGCGGCGAAGCGGAGGGTGCCGAGCGCTTCATTGTAATCAAGCGCGACATCACGAGCGGTATACGAGCTGTTAGTAAAGGCAACTTGATGCAGGCGAAACCAGGTTGGCTTATCGCTGGTGGCGCAGTCGGAAAGCCACCAGACATCGACTTGCCCCGTTTTGCCCACGGCCATGAAGCACCCATTGACATCAATGCAACGGGCGATTCCGGGGGCGGGGAGGATGCCCTGCCATTGCCAGTTCGTGCCGGTGGTCGCCCGGTGGTAGGTGGTTAGATTGCCGGACGTGTCGACATTGCCGTTTTCAATGATCGCCACGATATGCGGACTCAACACCGCGCGGACGGGCCGAATGGCATCGGCAGAAGTCAATGAACCCATATCAAATGGGATGGCCTGATTTTGCGCAAACGAGACGCCGGGCAGGCACGACGCGGCGACGAGCAGTACCAGAATGATAACGGCGAATTTCATGGTAAGTAAATTCCCACGGTAGAACTATGTGTATATAATGGAAAAGATTACCATGCGGCTTCGGGTAAGCCAAGCCAAAGCCAGTGGGC
>CALMYG010000176.1 GCA_937873455.1 uncultured Verrucomicrobiota bacterium | reverse complement strand
ACCAATGTGTTGCTGTATTGGATCGCCCGGGGCGACGCCACCGGTCATTCCGCGCGGGTGGAAGTGTCGAGCGATGAAGGCAATAATTGGCTGGTGTTGGCCTCCAATGTTCCGCCGGGGACCAGTTCGGTGGTTTGGGACACCACGCTTATTCCGTCTTCGGTGTTGGGGTTATGGCGGGTGGTTAGTGAAGTCAACCCCGCCGTCGTGGCGCAGACCGAACAGACCTTTGCCATTCGCAACGGTCCGATTCTATTTTATCTGAACGATGGCAGTACCAACGGAAACGTATATACCACCGCGCCTGGTTCGGATACCAACAACGCGGCCACGCCGGCCACGCCCAAGCGAAACCTGTCCGCGTTGCTTAATCGTTATTCGCTGGAGCCGGGGGATGTCGTATACGTCGACACCGGGTTGTATACCAACAACACGACCATCGTCATCGACCAGTTGGACCGGGGTTTTCGACTGGTCGGCAGTACCAATAACGTAGCCGGGGGAACGGTGTTTGCGTTCACCAATACTGCGATCGGACTTTCCCTCTTCCAGGCCCCGACTACCACGGTGGAAAACATCCGGTTTCAAGGCGCGAATACGGCGATCGAAGTCCGCCAATCCCCCGATGTGGTTATGCGTGGCCTGCAGATCTATGACAGTTCGGTCGGGGTATTAATGCGCGATTCGCCCCGGGTACGGATTGAAAACAGTTTGTTACGCAACCTGGAGACCGCGGTGGATATGCGGTTGTGCCAGCAGGTCCAGATGGTCAACAATGTCTTCTGGTCCAATACCGCCAGCGCCGTTTTCATCAGTGAGGCCAGCGCTTCCATGATTAATTCGGTCATCGGCGTCCTCGGTTCCAACCGGTTCGGCTATAATCTGCGTTTCAACTCCTCCCTGACCGCCGATTACAATTTGTATTTCCTGACCAACGGCGGCGCCGTGGCCACGGAAGTTGTCACCAACGCCCCGTTCATGATTTGGGAAAATGTCACCGCCTGGCGCCGGGATACCGGGCGCGACCTCAACTCCCTGGCCACCGATCCGTTGTTCGCCAACCCACTATCCGGGGATTTTCATCCGCGCAGCGCGGGCGGGCGGTTTAATCCAGCGACCGGCTTGTTCGTAACCGACGCGGAGACCTCACCGTTGATCGATGCCGGTTTTCCGGTGTCTGATTTCAGCCGGGAGACCTCGCCCAACGGCGGTCGGATCAACATCGGCATGTACGGCAATACCCCGGAAGCCAGCCGGACGCCGGCGGCGGCCCGCCTCCGCGTCGCCTCCCTTAACGATGGTGGAAGGGTGAGGGGCGACAATGTGCCATTAACCTGGCGGGCCTATGGCGCGGCCACCGGCCACACCGTGCGCCTGGAGTACTCGATCAATAACGGCGCGGCTTGGTCGGTGATTCAAAGCAATGTCGCCGCCAACTCGGAAATCTTTTTCTGGAATACCGGAACCTCGGCGACCTGGTTCGCCCGCTGGCGGGTGATCAGCGAAAACAATCCGGCGGTTTCGGATCAATCGGCCAAGCCGTTTCAATTAGGTAATGCCGCCCTCTCCCTCTACGTCAACGATACCTTTACCAATAATTTGGTGTATACCACCGCGCCCGGCAACGATGGCAACCTCGGTATCTCACCGTCGGCTCCGCGTCTGACGATCCAGTCGGTTATTAACGATTACGATTTGGAGCCCGGCGACACGGTATACGTGGACACCGGAGAGTATATTATTGCTTCTCCGATCCGCATCGGACGGTTTGATGCCTGGAATACCATGAGTAATTTGTTGCCTCTGGCCGCCGGAGGAGTCAGTATTCGCATTCAGGGCAGCACCAACGAACTGGCCGGAGGAAGCCGCATCATCGGAACGCTGGGTATCAATGTGTTTGAACTCAACGAAGCCTACGGCGTGCATCTCCGCGACCTGCAGATCAGCCATTTCCCGGTGGCGTCGGGCGGTTCGATTCAAGCCATTGCTTCCCGATTTGGCTTGTTTGAATGGTTGCGTATGCGGGATGGCCAAAATGGCATATCACTTAATAATTCATCGCAGGCACGCATAAGACATGTCGTCGCATCGGGATTCACGGATCACGGCATTGTAGCCAGAAATTTCAGCGTCGCTGTTGATGTCCAGCAATCTATCCTTTGGTCCAATCGAATTGGCGTCTATGTAACAGAACAAGCGCAGCTTAACATTCGCAACAGTGTGCTTGCGGCATTGGGTATGGATACGGTGGGACTTCGCCGCAATGACGGGCCTCTTCCACAGGCTGTTGGTACGTTGTTGTCCGATTATAACTTGTTCTGGGCGGCGCCATTAGCATTTGTCGCCGAATTGCAGGGTAACCAGTATCCGGGCGCCCGCTTGCGTTTCCAGCGCCTGGTCAACTGGACTCGAACCACCGGTCTGGATATTAATAGCTTGGCCGCCGACCCTCAATTCGCCAATGCCTCCCAAGGCGATTGGCATCCGAGAAGTCCTTACGGGCGTTTCATTGCCGGGGTGGGTTATGTCACGAATGCATCGGAGGCTTTCTCGCCGTTGATCGATTTGGGTGATCCGACCTTGTCTTTTGCCCAGGAGCCGGCCCCCAACGGCAATCGCGTGAACGCCGGGTTGTATGGCAATACCTCCCAAGCCAGTTTGTCACCAACTTCGGGGGTCTTGCAGGTGCTGACCTTTAACGACGGTGGGTCGGGAGCCGGAGATATCGAACTGCGCTGGAACGTGGCCGGGCCCGCATCTTCCCATTTGCTGACGCTGGATTTCTCCAACGACGGCGGAGTGACCTGGACCAACATCACCAGCAACGTGGTGGCGCTAACCAAGTCTTATGCCTGGGATAGCGTACCGTACGGCGCGGCGGCGGCAGGTCTCTGGCGGGTGGTCAGCCAGAACAATCCGGCGCTCGCCGCCACCAATCAAAACTTCTTCGCCCTGCGCCAAGGGGGGAGCATTCCCTACTACGTAAACGGACCATCGGTGGACCAGGCGGTCTTCTGTACCGCCCCCGGCAACGACGACAACAACGGCTTCCTGCCCTCGTCGCCCAAGGCGACCCTGCAATCCTTGTTGGATGCGGTTGATCTGGAGCCGGGCGACGTGGTTTACGTGGATACCGGGGTCTATGCCCAGAATGCGGCCATAAACATCGGCGAATTCGATTCGGGCGTTGCCACCAATCCGGTGGTGATCCGGGGCAGCACCAATGTCGTAGCCGGGGGAACCATTTTTGATCGTATCACCGGTCTTGGCAACGGCATTCTGATTGACCGGGCGGAAGGTATTTTGTTGCGGGATATTACCGTGCGAAACGCCGCAGTCGGGGTCTTTCTTGAGTTGTGCAACGACATCGCCCTGCAAAACGTGACGCTGCGCAACAATACCTTCGCCGGGGTCCGGGTCGCCGGTACCCGGGGAACATTGATTAGAAATTCCCTTTTCTTTAACAATCCCACCAATGCGGTACTGGTGGGCTTGTTTGGACAGGGTTCTTTTGCCACACCGGGGAACGTGGATATCATCAATAACACCTTCTGGGGCAATCGATACAGCGTGCATGTTGCCCAGGGCGGATCCGCGACTGCCTATAACAATTTGATTCAGGCCAACGGGCCGGATAGCCGTATTTACTTCATGGGACTGGGGGTCACCAATGTGATCGCCGACTACAATGCCTACTTCCGGCAGTCCTCGGCGTTGATGGGCGAGCGGGAACGTTTGGTCGGCGGGAATGACTTCTACACCCGGCTGATCGACTGGCAGCGGGACCGGGGCAACGATTTGCATTCGTTGAGTCACAATCCGCTGGTCGCTAATGCGGCGGGAGGTGATTTCCATCTGTTGAGCGCGAACGGACGGACCCTGCCCAATGGTTCGGTGGTATTTGATCCGCCGGGAACCTTCTCACCGCTGATTGATGCCGGGCAACCCGCCGCCGCCTGGACCAACGAACCCGCGCCCAACGGCGGACGGGTCAACATTGGACGGTACGGCAATACGGCGGAAGCCAGCCGCAGTCGGACCAACGGTTGGCTGCTCGCGCTCTCGCTCAATGACGGAGGACGTATCTTTGGCACCAACATCGTACGCTGGACCGCCGGGGGCTGGCCGACCTCGTCCCTGGTCCGGTTCGAATACGCCAACAACGGAGTGGATTATTCGATCATCGCCAGCAACATTCCGGTTTATCTGGATGGTTTTACCTGGAATGTTTCCAGCGAGCCGGTGACTCAATTGGCCCGCTGGCGGGTGATCAGCGAAGATGATTCCAACACGGTATCGGTGGCCGGACCGTTCACCATCAAAAACAATCCCCTGGTCGCTTATGTTAACAACGACTCGATCGTAAACAATGTCTATACCGTGGCGCCCGGCAACGAAACCAACGACGGTTTAAGCCCGGCCACCCCGCTCAACGATCCGGCCACCGCAATCGAACGTTTCCCGTTGAGCGAGGGGGATATCATTTACATCGATACGGGTACCTATGTCATTACCAATGCCGTTGGCATGCGTATCGGTTTATTCGGTGAGGAAATAAAAGCCGGCCAGCCCGGCGATCCGATTCGTATTATCGGCAGCACCAACCGGGCGGCGGGAGGAACAACCATCATCGGACATCCGGACACTCAATTCGGACTTCGCATTTCCAATACCAAGCACATATCGATCGAGCATTTAAATTTTTCCGGCAACACCAATGGTGTATCCATGGTCGGGGTGGAAGACGTGAGATTCCGTTGGGTGAATGTCTCCAGCAATATTACCGGCTTTAACATGAACAATGCCGGGGGTGCATCATTCCGACATTGTTCGGCCTGGAACAATACCGTGGGGTTGTTCCTCGACGGGACGTTTTCCTCGGTAAGTTGGGATTATGGCGTGTTCTGGTCGAATCGCATTGCCGGCATTCGGCATACCTATGGATTTATGTCGGTGAGCAACAGCATTCTGGGTGCGCCCTCCTCGAACAGCATTTTAATCGAGGTTAACAGTGGGTTTGCCACGATTCGCGGTAATTATAATCTGTATTACCCTGGTCCGAACCTTAACCTTTTCCGGGATACATTAGGAAATGTGTTCTTCCGTACGCTCCGCGGTTGGCAAAATGCCCGGGGGATTGATGCCAATAGCCTGGTGGTCGACCCGCTCTTCGCCGATCCGGGCCTCGGGAACTTTCATCTGCGCAGCGATCAGGGGCGGTTTAATCCGACCTCGGGGACCTTCGTACTTGATGCGGATACCTCCTGGGGTATTGATGCCGGTGCGCCCAGTGATCCTTTCAATTTGGAAACCCAACCCAACGGCGACAGGGTCAATGTCGGGGTATTCGGCAACACGCCGCTGGCCAGTCGATCCACCACCAACCCGGCCCTGTTTGTAGGATCCCTGCGCGATGGCGGCACCGCTGGAAATCCGCAACTGTTGACCTGGTTGACCCGGGGATTGGTCTCCAACGCCACCGTCCGGTTGGAATACACCCCCAATGACGGCCTGGTCTGGGAAACCGTCGCCACCAATGTACCGGCGATCAACGGTCAGTATGTCTGGAACAACGGCGCCCTCGATTCGACGCCCCTGGCGCGGTGGCGGATCATCCTCGAAAGTAACCCCGTCGTATCCGACATAACCGAGGCCGTCTTTACCTTACGCAACGGGCCGATCGCTTATTATGTCAATGACAGCAATACCTTGGGGAATGTCTATACGACGGTGCCGGGTTCACCCCTCAATAACGGTATTACCGTCAGTACGCCGGTCCACTCGGTTTCCACGATCATTGATCGCTTTGAGCTGATCGGCGGGGACGTGGTCTATGTGGACACCGGTTACTATCCGATTACCGAAAACATTGTCATCCGGGCGGATGACGCCGGGAATGAAGATGCCCGCGTGCATATTCAAGGTAGTACCAACCGGCTGGCTGGTGGCACGGTGATACACCGGTCGTCGACCAACGCCTGGAGCAATAATCCGGAAAACGATGAGGCAGTCTTTGAGCTGGTCAATGCCCGATATATTGAGCTATCCGACATGATCGTGCAAAATGCCAATGCCGGCGTCTTCGTGAACAATCCGTTTCCTCGCAATGACTGGAACCTGTTCCGCAACCTGGAAATCCGCGACGGCGGTTTCTATGGCATCCGGCTGAACGGGTCCTCGGAAAACACACTGGAACGGGTGGTGATTCATCGTATGGTGGGCATCGGCATTGATATCTTCCGGGGATCCTCCAACCGGGTGGTCTCCTCGGTGATTTGGTCCAACCAAAACGGCGGTATCTATACGATGTTAAGTGAAACCATGATCACCAATTCGGTGCTTCATGCCTTCGGCCAGGTAACCAACTCGGCTTTGATTTTGTCGGAAAGCACGGTTAGCGCCGATTACAACAACTACTTTATCCAAGGCAGCGCTTCCTACGCGCTGGTGGATGGCGAGCCGATCACCGGGTTGCCGCAGTGGTACTTCCGCACCACCCAGGACGTGCACAGCATCAGCGTCGAACCGTTGTTTCATGATCCGGCCAACAGCGATTTCCATCCGCGCAGTATTTCCGGGCGGTTTAATCCGGCGACGCAAAGCTTTGTCTTTACCGACACCGACACGTCGTGGCTTATCGATACCGGCGATCCGCTCAGCGGGGTGGGCAATGAATCCGCGCCCAACGGCGGACGCCGCAACATCGGGCTGTTCGGCGGAACGGCACAGGCCAGCCGGAGCCGCACCGAGCCGTGGGTGCTGGCCATCACCGCCATGGCCGGCGGGCGGCCGGGTGGCATCTTCCCGCTGCATTGGGCCTACGGGAACATCGACCCCACCAACCGGGTGAATCTGGATTACTCGGTGGACAGCGGGACCAATTGGAATGTGATCGCGACCGATGTACCGATCAACCTCGATGGTTTCTTGTGGAACAGTTTGAATGCCGATCCGTTCCAGAGCCCGACCACGAAGTGGCGGGTCCAGGTCGTTGGGGCGACCAATGTTGTCGATGAGACCGACCGCACTTTCGGACTGAATGCGCCTTTCCGGTTCTTTATCAACAACACCTCGACCGTCGGCAATGTGTTCACCACCGCGCCGGGTGACGATAACAATCTCGGCATTTCCAGCAATTTCCCGAAGGCCTCGTTGCGCTCCCTGCTCGATTTCTGGGATCTGGATCCGGAAGACTCGATCTACATCGATACCGGGGTGTACCTGCTCACCACGAACGACATCAATACTGAGGCCCGGTTGAATCAGGCCGGTTCCGCCCAACATCCGGTTTCCGTGATCGGCAGTCCCAACGGTGTGCTGTGGGATGGTTCGGCGCTTAAGATCGGTCCTTTCATTCGTACGGTATTAATCATCGGCGCCCCCTACATGGTATGGGAAAACATATCCGTGCGTTCCGGATTGATCGAGGGCCGCGGAACCAACATTATCCTGCGGAACTGGTCGGTCAACGATGGTTCGATCCAACTGTCGGGAGCGCAAGGGACTGTCGAGTCCTTCTACTTGACCAACGCCCTGATTGAAGTGGTGGGCCGGGATATCCGGGTGGAGGCAGGATATGTGATTAACGGCTCGTTGCGTCTGGCTGGAACCGACGCATACCTTGGAAACACCGTGGTCGCCGGCGAGGTCAGTCCGCTGGTCACCATCGAAGGCACCAACGTGACGGTCGTCAACAACACCCTGGTCGCCAACCGGACGGCGATCCGTCAACTGGGCGGGGACAGCCGTTCCACCCTGCGCAACAACATCATTATCGCCAACGGGGCGCCGGGTACGGCGTTTGCCATCGAGCGCCAGGCCGGGGTGGTATTCTCCGACTACAACCTCTTCTTCCTCCGCAACGGGGCCTGGTTTGGCGGAGCGCAGGACGGATTGTGGGAGCGGTTGTTGTACTGGCAGGAACGTTCCGGGCAGGATACCAACAGTTTGGTCGCTGATCCCTTGTTTGCCAACGAGGCGGGCGGTGATTACCGGTTGCGATCGGTCACCGGACGCTGGCAGGGTGGCGGTTGGGTGGTCGATGGCGTCCATTCCCCGGCCATCGACGCCGGCGCACCCTTCGATAGTTTCAGCCGGGAATCCGCGCCCAACGGCGGGCGGATCAATATTGGCGCGTTCGGCAATACCGAGCAGGCGAGCCGGAGTCGGACCACGCCGTGGGTGTACGCGATCACCATGAACGACGGCGGCGTGCTCCGCGGCACCAACACCCTGCGCTGGCTGGCCGGGGCGATGGACCCAACCAACCGGGTGATTCTCCAGTACTCCGCCAATGCCGGCACCAATTGGACAACGATTGTCGCCGGGTTGCCCGCTCTGAATGGCGCCTACTCGTGGGATACCACCACGGCATCCAACACCCTGGATGCCCGGTGGCGGGTGGTGCTGGAGGGCGACCCCTCGGTGGTGGACGTCAACGACAGCATCTTCAATATCCGCAACGACGTGCGCGGTTTCTACGTCAATAACGCCAGCACCAACGGCAACGTATTCACCACGGCGGCGGGCAACAACGCCAACGATGGACGCACCCCGGCCACGCCAAAAGCCACGTTGGAAAACCTGTTGGCCACCTACGATACCGAACCGGCGGACACCATCTACGTGGATACCGGCATTTACACCAGTTCGGTGATCCAGGTGATCTGGTCGCGCGGCGGCGACTCGAATGCGAACATGATAATTCGCGGCAGCACCAACGTCGCGGCCGGCGGCACGGTCTTGCGTCGGCCGACCCGATCCGGCGATGCCATGCTGTTGAATGCCTCCTACGTCACCGTGCGGGACATGATTTTTGAGAACGCCAACCGCGGCTTGTACATTCTCACCAATCGATTCGTGGTGGTGGATCAGGTCGAGGCTCGCAGCAACAACCTGGGTATTGCCATCCTGGGCGGCGGCAACCATCGCATCACATCCAGCCGGGTGTGGAACAATACGCTGGAAGGCGGTATCCAGGTGTGGGATTCGCAGAACGTCCGGGTGGAAAACGTCACCTTTGTCAATAACTTGCCGTATTCAATCCAGTACAACGTCGTGCCGAACTCCTTTATCCAGAACAACATTTTCTACCATGACGTGGCGACCTCCAATCAACAGTTCGCGCTCTCGGGCCCAACCGGGACCGTGCTGACCACGTTCATCGATTACAACGTGTACTGGTTCGGGCCGTTGTCGAAGAGCAATGCCTTTATCTATGGTTCCTTCACCAACCTGCTGCCCTGGCAGCGCGCCCAGGTGAAGGATATGCGGAGCGCGATCACCAACCCGATGTTCCACAACGTGACCTCCGGCGTCTTCACCCTGCAAAGCCAGGCCGGGCGCTACGATTTCAACACCCGGACCTTTGTGAGCGATACGAATACCTCGTGGGCCATCGACAAGGGCAATCCGTTCACCGTGTTCGAACGCGAACCCGCGCCAAGCGGTAACCGCGTCAATGTCGGCGCCTATGGCAATACCTTGTACGCCAGCAAGGGTTCCACCGGTGACATCGTGTTTGCCCGGACCGGCAACGAATTCCTGCCGATCACCGAGGCGGAGAATGCCTATCCGCTGATCTGGCATGTACTCAATCTGCCGTATGACCTGACGTTTACCGTTCAGTATTCCGGCGATGGCGGGGTGGTCTGGGTGCCGTTGCAATCGGGGGTATCCGCGTATCAGGAATATATTTTCTGGACGAACTCCCCGACGTTCAACAGCTTCAACGCCAAGTGGCGGATTGTGGGCGAGGGCGCAGGCAACACCAATTACTGGGATATCAACGACGGACAAATCCGCACGTTCTTCGGGGTACACCGGATTTCCCAACTCAACACGCTGCCGAACCAGCAGTCCCGCTTTGTCTGGCGCGGCGCCTGGAACGAGGATTACCAGATCCAATACGCCACCAATTATCCGTTCGGGACCAACCGGGTCCATAACTGGCAAAATCTGGTTGCGGTGACCAACCTCAAGGTCGGCGGCGATACGCCGTTTATTGATGTGGAGTCCACCAACGATCGCTTCCGGGTGTACCGCGTGATCTGGCTGGGAACCAACGGCGTGCCGTTCCAGTAAACAGGGTATTCGTGCCTGTGATCACGTCCTAAATGCCATAGAGCGTTTGTGCCGCTCCCTCCGAGGGCGGCTTATGATGCGGTGTGGGAGCCGGGCGGTAAACCGTCGGCCCGACGGCTTCCCGCAGTAAGGTTGGAAAATACGCTTAAGTAAGAAATCAAAGCATTTGTAAGAAAGCGTGATTGTCATGCCCGCCGCCACCATGACCAGCAAGGGTCAAACTGTGATTCCCAAACCGGTCCGGGATTTTCTGGGTCTCCATCCCGGCGATGAGGTGGATTTTATCGTGCAGGATCATCAAACGGTATTGCTGAAGCCGGCATCGATGGATGTAAGGAAGTTGAAGGGTTTGTTGCGCCGGCCGGACCGCAAGCCGGTTACGTTGGAGGCCATCGACAAGGTGATCCGCAATCAGGGCGGGCGCAAAGCGTGAAAGGTTTGGATACCTATGGTTACACGCGGGAGGAGATCACCGGCGCCTTGGACAAGATTTTACGGACGGCTCAATTCGAAATAGTGACAAAGGATATCATGTGGAAGGCGTGGGAGAGCTACCGCGACGGCAAGGGGGACTTTGCCGATTACTACCTCGGGCATCAGTGCCATGATGCGGGTGCGAGCTCCACGTTGACCTTTGACAAGGTCCTCGGTCAATCCAATCTATTTGAAGTGCTGAAAGCGTAGTCTTGCCGTGGGTGTGGATTAGGCATAATTCTGAGTTCGCGCACCACCACGGCACTTGTCCGAAGACGGACTGCGTGCCTCACTACGAACGGATGCACTCGCCATTCACGTGTAACGGAATAGACAATATAGGTGTATGAATTACATCACCCATATGAAAACAACCCTTGAAATATCGGGCCCTCTTTTTCAGCGCGCCAAGCGCCTTGACTGCCGGCAGAATTGCACCTTTCGAAGTTTGGTCGAGAAGGGGTTGCGTGGATGAACACGCCCATCACCCGGTCGTCCTCTCCCGCGGAAAAGATCACGTTGTTCCGGTCGCTTATCGGCGGGACCGTCGCAAAGATCTGCTCCTTCAGCAGCATGGCTATTTCGTTATACGTTTTCTGGTCGAAGATGTCGGGAAAAGGCTCGACACTATTGTCAACACCGTAGTCGCGGGCATGACGTTTCGACACCATGTCCTGGCTCCGCTTCCCGTCACGGGGTGAGGCGGTTTCGATGTCTTCAACTCGGAAACTCGTCTCAGCGATACGTGCCGGATTCAATAAGGGTTTGGAGGTAATCCTTTTTTTTCAGGCAGGGAGGTTTCGCGTCAAGGGACGGTTTCGCGAAGCGCAGGGACTTGACCGGAGGGAGGTTTTGGCCCGGTACTTCGGTCCGGTTGTTCAGCCAGGCTTTGCCCCGGGCAATGCGCAGCAGCAACGGGCGATCGGATAACAGGGGTTCCTCCAGGGCATAACGCCGGCGTCCGTGGTCGAGGGTGAGGCAGAGGGTGAGCGGTCCGGGATGGTTTTCCATGCGGACATGCACGATCGTTTCATCCGACCATCGGGTGATGCTGACGTGGAGCGCGGCGTTTCGTCCGAAAGGAAACGAAGCGGAAAGGTCCTCCCAATGATCGGGCAGGCACGGATGCAGATGCAATTCGCCCTCCAACAGGCGGGGGTTGAATCCGCCGAAGTCTTGAAAAGCATTGCGGGCGAATTCGGAGGGGCTCCACGCCTGGGCCCAGGTCCCGGATAACACCAGTTCGCCGCGCTTACGGGGAATCGCCTCGATCAGTTCGCTCATGGAGCCCCGGCAACCCAGATGCAGGATCTGGGCGGCGAGGTTTTCCGCAAGGCGGGCGGCGAGGTTGATTTGCCGGCGTTGGCACAAGGCGCTGACCGCGAATCCGGCGTTCCAGCCCCATACGGTTCCGTTATGGTAGGCGGCATCGTAGTGGTATTGCTCGGGCAAATGGTGGTAGGGGTGAAAATACGGGTCGCGTTGGCTCAGGGAGGCGATGCCATACGGATACAGCAACTCGTTGACCGCACAGGTGACCACGGCGTCGGCTTGGGCGTCGTTGAGCAACGGTTCGATCATCGGGATGGAGAGCACCATGAGCTGGTTGGGACGATTTTTTTCGTCGCGGCGGTTGTCGGCGGTGATGCGGTCGGCCAGGACGGCGCGGCGCGCATTCCAGAATCGCCGCGTAAAATTTTTCTTGAGCCGGTCGGCCAGCTCGGTCCACCGGCGGGCTGAGGCGCGGTCGCCGAACGATTCGGCCAGTCGCACGCCGATCAGCAAGGCGTTGTGCCAGAGGGCTTGGATGTCGTTGGCGCGGTTGCCGCGAGCGGACCACGGCTTATCCCCCATGATGCGGGCGTCCATCCAGGTGTCGGCATCGTCGTGGGTCAGGAAACCTTCGGCGTCGACGAATTTCCTGATGGCGCCGGTGATGGCAAGCTTGATGTCCGGGAAGACCTGGCGCGCGAGGTCCACATCCCCGGTGTACTGGAGGTATTCGTATAGTTCCCGGATCAACCAGGGGGTTCCATCGGTGGTGTTGTAAATGATATCGGTGGCGCTGGCCACGCGGTTGGGAACCCGGCCGTACGTGGGGGATTTGGGGTTGCGGTCCTGGTAACGCAGGAAGTTGAGGATGACGTCGCGCGCATCGTCGAACATGCCGGTGACCAGAAGGGTGCCGGGCAGGGCGATGAAGGTGTCGCGGCCCCAGTTGTTTTTAAACCAGGGCAATCCGGCCCATATTCCTTTGCCGAATTCCTCGGTGACGAGAAAATAACTGGTCAATTTGGCCCAGGCGACCGCCCGGTTGTAGTCGGGGTCGCTGGTTTCAAGACGGCTGCGGCCGACGATCCCGGCGATGGCGGCGGTATGGGCGGCGCGCCCGTTTTCCCGGGCCAGTTTTTCCGCGCGGGCGAGCGCGCGCCGGGGCGAACGGTCAAACGCGAGGTACGCGGTGACTTCCCGCACCGGTCGGGTGGTGGTGAACATCGCGGCCGGCAAGGCGCCGCGCCAGATCGGGCCATCCAGGGTGAGGGGTTGCGTCGCGCACAAGGCGGCGGAATAGCGGTGATGCTTGAAGCGCAGGAGAAATCCCGGGCCGGAGGGGGTTACGGTCATCTCGCCGGCCCCGCCATCAAACAGCGGGGCGATGCCAAGGCGGGTTGGGCGCTTGGCATCGACGGTCATCGCGACCGCACGCTGGCGGTGCAGGATGGAACATTCGTCGGATCCGCCGGGATGAATATGCCGGATGGCGTGGGGCAGCAACACGGCTTCCCGGGCCTTGTCCCGAATGCGTTCGTCGTGATGGGCCAGAGGAACGAAATCGCGAAAGAGCGGTTGGCCTTCGATCCAATAGCCGGACCCGTGGGCGGTACGGTAGGCACATCCTTCGTGATAGCCTTCGAGATTATCCCCGAAGAAGTATTGGGCGGGCTCGGGGGCAGGCAGGGGAATGGCCAGTTCTTCCAAATGGGCGGCTTCGCTTTTCATGCGGCATCCTTTCGCTGAATCCTGGCAGGGTAATCGATGCCCGGCTGAAAACAAGGAATATGCGTACGCATTCCTGATTGGCTGACTTCATCGTGACACCGAACACATGAAGGTCGTCGATGGCATGAAGGGGCTTGGTGATGCGTTGCGTGAGCCAGGCGGGAATCCGTCGGCGGGCAGTCGTTTGTCCCAGCGTGCCGCCAGCGGTGTTGTCGCGGGCGGCGCGGTCCATAGACCAGCGCCACCCGCTCCGCCTTGCTGGCCGCCGGTCGCCGACGACCGGCTCGGCCCGCTGGATCAACCGACTCCCCGGACCCGCGTGCGCGGGTCTGCCCGACGGATTCCCGCGGTAGCTCATGCGCCTGCGGCGCATAAAGAGGCATGGCTCGTTCCCGTATCGTATTTCTGATCCTGATACTTTAGATGGTAGAGGGGTCATGATCAGTCTGTAAATCGGGGATGCGCCCAGCCCCCGTTGGTTGCGCGCTTGTCGGTTGACCGGCGATACCGTATACTCGCGCGCTTTACGAAAGTACGAACATGGCACGCTATCCCTTTGCTGAACTTGAACCGAAATGGCAACGTTATTGGGACGAACACCGCACGTTCCGCACCCCGGCCGAACCCGATCCGGCGAAACCGAAGTATTACGTGCTGGACATGTTTCCTTATCCGAGCGGGGACGGATTGCATGTCGGGCATCCGGAGGGCTACACCGCCACGGACATCACCGTGCGCTACAAGCGCATGCGGGGGTTCAATGTCCTTCATCCCATGGGCTGGGATGCCTTCGGGTTGCCGGCGGAAAATTACGCGATCAAAACCGGCACCCACCCGCGTGAAACCACCGCGAAAAACATCGACCGTTTTCGCGCCCAGTTGAAATCGCTCGGCTTTTCCTATGATTGGGAGCGGGAGGTTTCCACCACCGATCCGGAGTATTACCGGTGGACGCAATGGATTTTTCTGAAGCTGTATGAACGCGGCCTGGCCTATCAGGCGGAGGTTCCGGTCAACTGGTGTCCCGCGCTTGGGACGGTGCTGGCCAATGAGGAAGTGGTCAACGGCAAAAGCGAACGCGGCGGTCATCCGGTCATCCGCAAGCCGATGCGGCAATGGATGCTGAAAATCACCGCCTATGCGGAACGGTTGCTCGACGATCTGGACGAGCTGGATTGGTCGGAAAGCATCAAGGAAATGCAGCGGAATTGGATCGGGAAATCCGAAGGGGCCGAGGTTGATTTCCGCGTTGAAGGTTTGGACGAGCGCATCCGGGTGTTTACCACCCGGCCGGATACTTTGTTCGGCGCGACCTATATGGTGTTGGCGCCGGAGCATCCGCTGGTAGCGGTCATTACCAAGCCCGAACAGGCGGACGCGGTGCGGGCGTATCAGCAGGCGGCCGCGGGCAAGAGCGATTTGGAACGGACGGAACTGCAAAAGGAAAAGTCGGGGGTGGCCACCGGTGCGTTTGCGATCAACCCGGTGAATCGCGCCCGCATACCGATTTGGATCGCCGATTACGTGTTGTGGGGGTACGGCACCGGGGCGATCATGGCCGTTCCCGCCCACGACGAACGCGATTACGCATTCGCCAGGACGTTTCAGCTTCCGATCGTGGAGGTCGTTTCCGGCGGCGATATCCGTGAAGCAGCGTATACCGGTGACGGGGTGTTGGTGAATTCCGCCGGGCCTGATTTCAGCATCAACGGCTTGACCGTTCCCGACGCCAAGGCGGCGACGATTGATTGGCTGGAGGGCCAGGGTTTGGGCCAGCGCAAGGTTCACTACAAGTTGCGCGACTGGTTGTTCAGCCGCCAGCGTTACTGGGGCGAACCGTTCCCGATCCTGTTTGTCGATGGGCAACCCAAGCCCTTGCCCGAGGATGCCTTGCCGCTCCAGTTGCCGGAGGTGGCCTCGTACAAACCCAGCGGCACGGGCGAAAGCCCGCTCGCCACCATTACCGATTGGGTCAATACCACCGATCCGGAAACCGGACGGCCGGCCCTTCGCGAAACCAATACGATGCCGCAGTGGGCCGGATCGTGCTGGTACTACCTGCGCTTCATTGATCCCCGTAATGCGGGAAAACCGGTGGATCCCGATCTCGAGCGGTATTGGATGCCGGTGGATCTATACGTCGGGGGGGCGGAACATGCCGTGTTGCATCTTTTGTATGCACGATTCTGGCACAAGGTGTTGTTCGATGCCGGTGTCGTTTCCACCCGAGAGCCGTTTCGCAAACTGGTCAACCAGGGCATGATCCTCGGCGAGGACAATCAGAAAATGAGCAAGAGCCGGGGCAATGTGATCAACCCCGACCACGTGGTGAAAGAATACGGGGCGGACTCCCTGCGTTTGTATGAAATGTTTATGGGTCCGCTGGAGCAGTCCAAGCCGTGGAACATGCGGGGCGTGGAGGGCGTTTTCCGCTTCCTGGGTCGCGTATGGCGCTTGGTGGTGGATGAGGAAACGGACCGGCTTGATGACCGGTTGACCGATGCCGAACCCTCGCCGGAGCAGTGGAAGGCCTTGCATCAGACGATCAAAAAAGTAACCGAGGATATTGAGGGGATGCGCTACAATACCGCCATCGCCGCGATGATGGAGTTCCTGAACGAGGCGTACAAGTGGGAGGCGCGGCCCAGAGGTATTGTTGAGCCGTTCATTCTGCTGCTTAGTCCGTTTGCGCCCCACCTCGGGGAGGAATTATGGTCGCGCCTGGGTTCCCGGGAAAGCCTGGCCTATCAGCCCTGGCCAGCATACCGACCGGAATACCTCATCGAGGATACGGTGGAAATTGCCGTGCAGGTCAACGGGAAGCTGCGCGGGCGGGTGGTGGCTCCGCGGGGAGCCGATCCGGCGACCGTTCTGGCCATGGCCAAGGCCGAGGAGTCGGTTCGTCCGCATCTGGAGGGTAAGACCATCCGCAAGGAAATCCATGTGCCGGACCGGCTGGTGAACGTGGTCGCCGGGTGATGGTTAGTCCACTTTTCCCAGCACCATTTCCAATTTGACGCTGATAAATAACGCGGGGTCGTAGTCATCAAGTTGTGGAAATTCCACCCCGGGCTGCACTTCGAAAAACAACCAATTGCTGTGGAGCAACCGGCGGTGAGCGACACTGAGAAAGTATTTGGCTTCCCGCGTGTTTGGCGTTTCCGGCCAGGATCCGCCGATGTCGAACCGCAGAGCCCGGCGACGGGAAAACGTCTTGAATACGCTGAACGTTTGGGACGGGCGCACCCCGCTTTCCTCTTCCGCCCATTCCAGTTCGGACGATGAACGAAAGAGCCAGTCCCAGCCCATGCGGCGGTTGATTTGAACTTCGGACGTACTGACCCAGCCGTCGGCGGAAAACCAGCGCACCGATTCAGTCAGCCGGAGGTCCGTGCGGTCGGTCACCTTCATGCGGCGGGTTCCGCGCAGGCGCAGGAACACTTGATTCGGGCTTCCAAAACGAATGCCGGCATCGCCGTCGAGTTTTGAACGGCGACGTTCGCGAATACTATAACGGATGGCGGCATCCGGGTCGGATGATCCGATGTCGTTGAGCACATCACGGGGGCGGTTGGGATCATCGCTCTCCACCAGATCCTCATACACGAGTTGAAGCCGCTTGTTGATCCGAGGCAGGGAAAGCCGGAGGTTGGCGCGGTGGATTAGTTTGGGATCCTCCTGTTCTTTCAGTCTGAATCCGAGTGATAATTTTAAGCGGGTGCCATCGCTTTCTTCTTCAAGCCTTTTGTCGCCAAAGAAGTTGTCGATATAATTGGCGGCGCCCACCACGTTGGACGACCAACTGGCATGCCACCGTTCCCAGGTGTTGGAATTGGTAAGGCGATTGATCAGGGAGACGCCGTTGGTTTGCTGCCGCTCCACCGTTTCCTCTTGCTGCCGCTCCACCGTTTCCTCTTGCTGCTCTGCTTCAATGCCCGGCTTTGCCTCGACCGGTCGGCTGATCGCCGACGCGAAACACAGCAGCGCCAGAAAAACAAAGCCAGAAAAACGTCTGTTCATACGGCGGGGAATTCTGGAGGTATTTTAAATTTCGGCAAGTCTGGAAAGGCGCGCACCTTGCGCTTCCGGTCAAAGCACGTACACTATACGGTATGAAGACCCGGGAACAGCTTGAATCAGATGTCGTGCAACTCGTTCAATCGCATTATTATAGCGAGGATTTTGAGCTGCTCTCCGCCTTCCAGGCGTATGTGCATGGGCTGAGCGAGTCGGAAAAAAACGATGTGGCTGGCATCGCGTTTTCCCGGCTGATTCACGAAGGCTCCATGGTGGATATTCTCTTGTGTTCGGTGGTGAACGTTCCTTCGGCCGCGCCGGTGTTGGCCGAAAAACTGAACCGCGAACCCCACTCCAATCAGGTGACCCGCGCCCTGATTGCCGCGCTGAAAACGTACGCCACCGATGACGCGTATACCGCGGTCGAGCGCTTTCTCGATTCCGATCAGGAATTGGAAACCCTGCAGGCGCTGGCCTGCATTGATTTTGTCCGCACGTTGCCATATCTGGTCCGGTTGATACGGAAAGAACACGTGCACGGGATTGCCCTGCATATTTTGCACGATCGCAGCAAGGCGGTAGGACTCGACCGGTTGGTGGAAGAACTGCGGTTGTCCAGCGCAACCCAGTCCGCCGGGTTCCGGGAAAACCTCGCCAAAACCCTGCGCTCAAAAAAAGACCCATATAATCCTTTTTCAGAAGCGGAAATTTTGCGTATACTCCACGCCATCGGATAAATCCGGTGCGGAGGTACGATGCCCAACGCCAATCAGCGGAAAACGCGCCCATGGGCGCTGGTCGTCATAGCATTGGCGGTATCCCTTCCCTTCGTTCTTCTGTACCACGTCGGCCAGCGTTCCATCATCAATGAGGTGCGCCAGCACGCCATGGGCGTTGCCATTGCCACCGCCGCCGGGCTGGACGTAGCACATTTCGAACGCATCACCGGACCGGAGGCGATCGATACCCCGGCCTATCGGGCCTTGCAAGGTTTCCTTGACCGGATTTCGATGGCCAACCCGGATGTCAAATACCTCTACACCATGCGGCGTTCACGCAGCCCATTGACCCCGGCGTGGATCGTTGAATACGTGGTCGATCAATCCCCCCGGGATTTCAACCGGGACGGCATCATCGATGAGTCGGAAATGAGCGAGCCGCCGGGAACCCGTTACGACGCATCCCGGGTGCCGGAGTTGCTGAACGGGTTTTACGGTCCGACCGCCGACCAGCATGTTACGCCCGACCCGCCTTACCCGGATTTGATTTCCGGTTACGCGCCGGTTCGCAATGACCAGGGCGAGGTGATCGGGATTGTCGGCGCCGACATCACCGCTAAAACCATCGCCGCCAAAATGGCCGCGCTGCAAGTCGTGATCTTTCTGGTATGGCTGGTGATCACCTCGCTATTGATCTGTGTGTTCCTGCTGTATCAAAGCCAGCGTGCCTCGTACATGCGTATTGCCGGGCTCAGTCATGATCTCGCCACCCGGAACGACATGTTGCGGGCGGCCAACCAGGAACTGGCGCGCATGAACCGCCGTTTTGAGGAGGACTTGCGGCTGGCCCAACGGGTGCAACTTGGCTTTCTGCCCAGCCGGTTTCCCCGCCATGACCGGGTCGAGTTCGACCAATACTACCTGACCTGCGACATCCTGGGCGGCGATCTCTACGATGTGTTTGAAATCGACAGCGATCATGTCGGTTTGTATATCGCCGACGTCGCCGGCCACGGGGTGGGGGCAGCCCTGGTGTCCGGCCTGCTGAAAATGGCGGTTTCCACCATCCGGCAAACCTCGGTCGGCGGAACGACATCCATGCTGGTCGACATGACCCAGCCCGATCAGTTTTTAAAGTCGGTTAACAACGTGCTGGTCAAGGAAATGCCGGAAGGTGAATTTATCACATTGATTTATTGTGTATTTGACCTGCTGGAGAATCGCTTGCTTTTGGCCAGCGCGGGTCACCCGCACCCCGTCCTGTACCGTAACGAGCAGCGCCAGGCGCAATGGTGCCAGACCCGGAACGGCATGGCCTTGGGATTGCAGGCGGATACCCAGTACCCGTGTGTCGTTTACGGCATGCAGGCCGGGGATGTCATCCTGTTTTATACCGACGGTTTGACCGAGGCCATGAACGCCGAACGCGAAGAATTCGGCGAGGAGCATCTGCTGGAAATCGTCAATCGTTTCGGAGCAAGCAAAGCGGCCCGGTTAAACGAGGCCATTCGCGCCGCCGTGGAGACGCACCGCGCGGGGTGCGACGTCAGCGATGATTTCACCCTGCTCGCCGTGGATATCCGGTAGGGCGAGGGTACAAAGCGAGCGCAGTCGAGACATCGCGGTCCTTACCATGCGTCGGAGATGTCTCCACTCCGGCGCAAAGCCGCCTCCGGTCGACATGACGGAGGGGGTTGCGCCGCCGCCGTTAGGCGGTGGAGGGTGGGGGATCGGCATGCGGGCGGGGTTTTCCACGTCCTAACCGACGCAGCTACGCCAAATGAACCGGCCTGATGGCGGATGTGCCGTCTGCATATACGCGCATCCGGACTTGCCGACGGGTTTAATCCCAGGTAGAATCGCGCCTCAATTTTCCAAGCATTGGAACAGGATCGGGCGGTATTTTCCAAGGATTGGAACTTTTTATTTAGGAATCTTGTTATGGCAAAATCATACAACATAGCGGTAATCGGCGGCGACGGAACTGGTCCGGAAGTCATTCGCGAGGGAATGAAGGTTTTGGACGCCGTCTCTCCAGCGCACGGTTTTAAGCTTCATTACCACCCCTACGACCTGGGCGGCGAGCGTTACCTGCGCACCGGCGACACCTTGCCGGATTCCGTATTGGAGGAGCTTCGCAAGGTCGATGCCATCTACCTCGGGGCGATCGGCCATGTGGACGTTAAGCCGGGTATTCTGGAAAAAGGCGTGCTGCTCAAAATTCGCTTTGAGCTGGATCAATACATCAACTTGCGACCGGTGAAGCTATACCCAGGGGTTGAATGCCCGATTAAAAATAAAGGTCCGAAGGAAATTGATTATATTTGCGTCCGGGAAAACAGCGGCGGCCTCTACACCGGTATCGGCGGGATTTCCCGCCAGGGCACCAAGGACGAAGTGGCCCAGCAGTGCATGGTCTACACGTATGACCAGGTGCAGCGTTGCCTGCGCTACGCCTTTGAGTGCGCCCGCAAATACGGCAAAAAAGCCCGGGGCGTTGGACCCAACAATACGTTGGCCCTTATCGGCAAGTCGAATGTGTTGACCTACGTCTTCGATTTGTGGAACCGCGTCTTCGCCGAGATGGGCGATCAGGAATATCCCGACATCAAGCGGGAATATTATCATGTCGACGCCACCTGCCTGTACATGGTGTCCAGCCCGGAGATGTTTGATGTCATGGTGACGGAAAACATGTTCGGCGATATCGTAACCGACTTGGCCGCGATCACCCAGGGCGGGCTTGGCATTGCCGCCGGTGGCAACATCAACCCGGAGGGGGTCAGCATGTTTGAGCCGATTGGCGGCACCGCTCCGATGTGGACCGGCAAGAATGCCATCAATCCGCTGGCCGCCATCGGCGCCGGGGCGATGATGCTCAAGACCCTCGGCGAGGAAGCCGCCGGCGTGGCGATTGAACAAGCCATCGCCGCAACCACCCCGAACATGAAAAGCCAACTCGCCAACCAGATGGGCTTCACCACGACGGAAATTGGCGACTTGGTTGCTTCAGCGGTCTAGCCGTTCGGTTTGGTCTTCTAGAGTCCATAGGATCAAGCGTCACAAAAACAGATAAAGCACGTGCAGCTATGAAACAATACCATGTATGCGTAGTCGGAATCGGGGCGGTGGGCACGGAAATGGTGCGGTTGCTCAAGCTCCGGAAATTTCCGATGAAGAGCCTCACCATTCTCGCCCGCAGCGAGCGGGTGGAAATGATTGATGGAGAACCTGTCCAGGTGAAGGTCGCTTCGCCGGAGGCGTTCGACGGCATGGATTTCGCCTTCTTCGCCGGGACCGAAGGCGCCAAGGGCGCATCGCAAACCCTGGGCTGGGAGGCGGTCAAGCGTGGCTGTGTCGTCATCGACAACGGCGATGACTTCCGCATGGATGAACGGGTGCCGCTGGTCATTCCCGAAATCAACGGTGACGCCTTGAAGCGCCACCAAGGGTTTATCGCAAATCCCAATTGCAGCACCATTATCGCCCTCATGCCGCTGGCGCCGCTACACCGGGCGGCCAGGATCAAGCGCATCATTGCCAGCACCTACCAGGCGGTTTCGGGAACCGGCGCGCCGGCGGTGAAGGAGCTGGAAAACCAGGTCCGGGCGTGGGCGCACCACGAACCGTTGAAGCCGGAAGTGTATCCGCATCAGATTGCTTTTAACGTCTTGCCCGCGGTCGGGTCGTTCAAGGACGATTCCGGGGAAAGCACCGAGGAAATCAAGATGCGCAAGGAGACCCACAAGATTCTCGGTGACGCCGCGATCCGCGTCGGCAACACCTGCGTACGCGTTCCGGTGATCAATGGGCACAGCATTTCCATGAACGTGGAGTTTGAAAAGCCGCTCTCGCCGGAAGAGGCGCGTGAAATCCTCGCGCGTTCCCCGGGGGTGGACGTCGTGGATGACCCGAAACATGCGGTCTATCCCATGCCCTTGAATGCCTCCGGCAAATACGACGTTCAGGTTGGGCGCATCCGCAAGGATCAAAGCGCCGACAACGGTCTCGTGCTGTGGTGTTCGGGGGATAACATCTGGAAAGGTGCGGCCCAAAACGCCATCCAGATCGCCGAGGCGTTGATCCAGGCCGGTTGACGGCGGATCGCGTTGGCCTGAAAGCGATCACGCGCGGCTTGAGCCCAATCCGCGCCACCGGTATGCCGGAATTTACACCACGCCTTGATCAATCATGGCATCCGCTCCGCCTTGCTGGCCGCCGGTCGCTGACGACCGGCTCGGCCCGCTGGACCAACCGACTCCCCGGACCCCACGAAGCGTGAGGTCTTCCCGACGGTTTCCCGCAGCACCGCCTGCGCCTGCGGCGCATAAAGAAGTCAGGCGCGTTGCATGATCTTCTTCATGATCCGGATGGGGCTTCCACTGAAGAAATCCTCGTGGATTCTCCGCCTGGTTTTGCAAAAAAAAAGTCGGCGCTGCAAGCCATGTCCCCTCGCCACACGGTCTGGATTGTCGAACCAGCACGTATTTGCGTGCGCCAGTTTCTGGAAGCGTCGTGATACCGGCTCGGAATCCGCCTTGCCTGGGCAACTCATACCGCGTTGGCTTGAACGCGATCACGCGCGGCTTGAGCCCAAACCGCGCCACCGGTATGCCGGAATCTACACCACGCCTTGATCAATCATGGCATCCGCGACTTTGACAAAGCCGGCGATATTCGCGCCCAGCACGTAATTGCCGGGTTTGCCGTATTCCTTGGCGGTTTCAAAGCAATTGCGGTGAATGGCGATCATGATCTGGTGGAGGCGTTGATCGACTTCCTCCCGGGGCCAACTGATGCGCATGGCATTCTGGCTCATTTCGAGGCCGGACGTGGCAACGCCGCCGGCGTTGGCCGCCTTGCCCGGGCCGTAGAGAATGCCCGCCGCGAGGTAGGCGTCTACCGCCGCCGGGGTGCTCGGCATGTTCGCGCCTTCGCTGACCACATAGCAGCCGTTCTTGAGCAGGGCATGCGCATCGTCGCCGTTGATTTCGTTTTGGGTCGCGCTAGGAAACGCGCACTGGCAGGGGACGGACCACGGCGTTTTACCGGCGAGGAACGAGCCTCCAAATTCCTGGGTGTATTCGCTGATACGTCCGCGTTTGATGTTCTTGAGTTCCATGACCCAGGCCAGTTTTTCGCGGGTGATGCCTTCCGGATCGTGGATGGAGCCGGAAGAATCGGACAAGGTGACCGGCTTGGCGCCGAGATCGAGGAGTTTTTCGACGGTGTACTGGGCGACATTACCGGAGCCGGACACCGTGCAGATTTTGCCCTCCAGACTTTCGCCGCGCGTTTTCAACATTTCTTCGGCGAAATACACCGCGCCGTAACCGGTGGCTTCCGGACGGATCAGCGATCCACCCCACTTCAGCCCTTTGCCGGTTAGGACGCCGGTAAATTCGTTGCGCAAGCGCTTGTATTGGCCGAACATAAAACCGACCTCGCGTCCGCCTACGCCGATGTCACCAGCCGGCACGTCGGTGTCGGAGCCGATATGGCGTTGCAATTCGGTCATGAAACTTTGGCAGAAGCGCATGACTTCCGCGTCGGTCTTGCCTTTGGGGTCGAAATCCGAGCCGCCTTTGCCGCCGCCCATGGGCAGGGTGGTGAGGGCGTTTTTGAACACCTGTTCGAATCCGAGAAATTTCAAGATGCTGGCGTTGACGCTGGGATGGAAACGAATGCCGCCCTTATACGGGCCGATGGCGCTGTTGAATTGCACGCGAAAGCCGCGGTTGACCTGAATGCGGCCCTGGTCGTCCTGCCAGGGTACGCGGAAGATGATCAGCCGTTCCGGCTCGACGATCCGTTCGAGAATCGCCGCTTTCTGGTATTTGGGGTTCTTGGCTAAAACCGGGCCCAGGGTCTCCAGCACTTCGCGTACTGCCTGGAGAAATTCCTGTTCGCCGCCGTTACGTCGCTCCACGTCGCCGATAACCTGTTCGATGTATTGCATGGTGTCCTCGTTGGTGTGTGTTTCACCGTGAAACACACGGGGTGAAAATTCCCGGAACTCTAATAACTAAACTTAATCTAAACAAACTCTAAATGATTGGGACGGGCACGATTTGCGGTTCAGGGAAAAGCTGATCCGCTTTGCCGCTTGCCGGATGGGCAGTCGATTCGCATAGTAGTTGAGGAATGCGCGCTTACGTCGATGAAAACCAGGTGGAACAATTTGCCCGCTTGCTGCCGGCATTGGGCGTGGTTCGTCCGTTCGACTTTTGTTCGGTTGCCCCCGGGGTGTTGTTCCCCCCTGCCCATCATCCGGGCGCCTTGGACGCTTTTTTCTTTAATGCCGCGCATCAATTTGGCTTCTGGATCGAGCGGGACGGATGTTATGACCGGCCGATGATCGCGCCGGTCGGCGGCGTGGAACGCAAAGGATCCGATTTCCTTTTCTATTGCACCCAACGGGCGCTGAACCGGGATGCCGACGTTTTCAACCCGCTTCGAATGTCGGCCTATACCGAGGACGATTGGGTTGATATGTTTGCCGATGATTCCGGGAAAAATCCGCTGCCGATGTGGCCGGAACATCTGGAAATCATGCGGGCGTATCCGCGCTGGTTGCTGGCAAACGCAACCTCGCCGACGGCGATCGTTTCCGCGTGTAATCGGGAGCCGAAACCGCTAGCCGCTTTGCTCGCGATTTTGCAGACGATTCCGGGCTACCGCGAGGATGCGCTTCGTAAAAAGGCCATGCTGCTGGCGGTCATGCTGGAAAACCGTCCCGAACGGTTTTTACACGTGACCGATCCCGAGTCGGCGACGCCCATTATCGATTACCATCTGCAGCGAAGCGCGCTGCGGACCGGGCTGGTGCGCATCGCGGATGCGAAGTTGCGGGAACAGTTGGAAGCGAGGCGGATTGTCGCACCGGAGGAGGAAGCGGAAATTCGACAGGCCACCTATGCGGCCGTGGCGACCTTGGTCACACGGTCCGGCTTGTCCGTGGCGGCGGTGGATTATTTCTTTTTCCAGAATCGGACCCGGTGCCCGGAAATGACTGAACCGCGATGCGCGGAATGTCCGGTGCAAGCGCTTTGCGCCAAGGAAACCACGTTGTTTCAGCCGGTTTTCCGCACCGCTGCGTATTAGCTTGGCGGCAACCATCCCGGTCCATCCGTTTGATCGGGCGGCGTTGATGGAGACTCAGATGCCCAATTCCGACCGGTTGCAAAGGCCTTCCATATCCTCGTCTCCGGCTTTGAATTGGATGCGGATGAGGGTGGGGGTTTCCATGCCGATGATTTCCACGGTGGCGCCGGCCCGCAAGAGGCCAAGCGAGCGCGAAGGATTTTCCGGATCGAGAATGGTGACGGTGCGCGCGAGGGTTACCGAATCCGGCAGGGTGTTGCCCTCGCCTTTACCGACGGCCCAGGCGCCGCGGCGTTCGCGCCGCGCTTCCGATTCGGCGGCGCGAATGCGCAACCGCATGGTGGTCATGCTCGGCATGTTGGGGCCCACTTCCTGAAAGCCATGGATGCGGGCCAGTCCGGCCCGGACCAATTCAATGTGCAGGAACTCCCCGTTTTTTTCGATGATCGCGTATTTGCGTCCGCGTTCGCTTCGGCCAAGGGCGTCCTGGTGTTTGGTGTGGACGGTGAAGCCGTCTTTCATGAAGTTTCGCGCAAAGCGCGTGGCTTCTTTACCAAAACGGATGGCTTCTTGAGGCGTGATGCCGAAATACTCGGCCTGGGCCGCGACCCGGTCCGGCCAACTGTTGTCGGTTTCCGCTGCATCCACCCAGTACAAGCGGAGAATATAGCGCCGTTTATTTAGCCGGACATGAAAGCTGTCGCCGTCGTTGGCTTTGTGTTCCACCAACACGCTGTCTTCGTATGTCCGCCAGCGTTTTTGGGCGTGGGCGTTATCCGGGTATATACAAGCCACGGCTACGGCCAGTAGTATGCCCATGCAATAGGAGTTCCGTGCCATCCCATAATGATAGCACCGCCTTGCGGCATCCGACAATAGAAAGCGAGCGTTTACCGCAACGCCATGTCGAGGGCCAGCAAGCTGTAGGCCGTGACCAACGTGGGGTCGGCCTCCCACCAGCGGCCTTCGCTATTGACCCAATAACCGGTTCCGTCGGCTTCAATTTGCTGCAGGCTGATCAGTCGCTTGATCAATTCAACCCGCCAATTGATTGAGGCGCCGGATTCCAAGGTCAGCACGTCGACGCCGATGACGTTGAGGGCCTTGGCCAGGGTCTGAAAATAATAGAACAGGCCCTGCAAGCCCATGCCGGGATTTTCCTCGAGGGTCCAGTGCCGGCGCGCCCAGTCGAAGGCGGATTGCACCCGGGGATCGTTTTGGTCCACGGCGGCGTAGATGAAGCTGAGCAGGCCGGCGTAGGTCATGCTTCCGTAAGAGCGGAGGCGAATCTCGCCCTGCTCGTTGGTGAAGCTTCCGGCCATGCTGGAGTCGGGTTTGTAGGCGAATCCCCCGTAATCCGCGGGATCATCGCCGGCCCAGGGTTGATCGTTGGATTCGGGGCGGTTTTGCACGCGCTGGATAAATTGCCGCGCGGCTTCCCAGTCCAGATCGGCGCGCTCTCCGGTTTGCTGGCGCAGATCCTCCACGCTTTCGGTCAGTCGCATGGCCTCGTAGGCCAGAATTGAATTGGATAGATCGGCATAAGGCCGCCCGGTGTCGGGATCGTAGCCCATTCCGCCATGGTAGATGTCGTCTCCGAAGTGTTGGGTGGCGGCGATGAACGTTCGGGCCTGCTGGATCATCGGGATAAACGCGGCATCGCCGGTGGCATGCAGGGCGACCATGACGAGGGCGGTATTGTAATTACAGAGGCCGCCGCCTTTGCGTTCAACCGACGGCACCCGGCAAAACGAGCCGTTTTCGTTAAAGGTGGCGGTCATATACGCGGTGGCCCGGGCCAGCGCGGCTTCGTCGATGGTTTGGGCGCGTACCATCGCCCAAACCGGAAGTGCGGTCAGGGCGGGAAAGTCCGCATTCGACCAATGCCCCTCCGGCATCTGACGCGCTAATAACCAATTGGATGCGCGCTGGATGGCCGCATAGGCTTCCTGGCGCAGGGATTCAGGCACTGCGGCGGGGGTTTGTTCGGGCGGGATGAGGGTGACCGATGCCCCGGTAACATCCGCACCGATCGATGGATGACTCACCACAAAAAAAGCCAGGATCACTAGCGACAGGTAACGCATCATGGTATGCTCCGAACAAGCAGGCGTGGCGTACCCGGCAGGAGTTGAACCTGCAACCTTCTGATCCGTAGTCAGATGCTCTATCCAATTGAGCTACGGGTACCTAAAGATCGGCCACTGTACAAAAAATAGGCCTCCGATCAAGCCCTTTTCTATTTTCGATTCGGTTTTTTTCCCGGCTGCCGTACACTAGGGCCATGAATTCCTCCCTTTTTCATGTGGTGGCCGGATACCAACCGACCGGTGACCAACCAGCCGCGATCGAAGCCTTGGCCGCCGGTTTTGCCGCTGGCCAGCGGTTTCAGACGCTCGAAGGCGTCACCGGCTCAGGCAAAACCTTCACCATGGCCCATGTCATTGCCCGTTGCGCCAAGCCTGCCCTGGTTATTTCCCACAACAAGACCCTCGCCGCGCAATTGTACGCCGAGTTCAAAAGTTTTTTCCCCGATCACGCCGTCGAATATTTCGTCAGCTATTTCGATTACTATCAACCGGAAGCCTACATTCCCCAAACCGACACCTTTATTGAAAAAGATTCTTCGATCAATCAGGAGATTGAGCGGTTGCGCCTTTCCGCCACGAATTCGCTGATGAACCGAAGAGACGTCGTGATCGTGGCCTCCGTTTCGTGCATCTACGGTCTCGGTTCGCCTGAAGATTACAAGGGAATGGTCGTGGAGGTGGGGACCGGGGACGAGGTGGACCGCGAGGCGCTTTTGCTCCGGCTGGTGAACATCCAGTACAACCGGAACGATGTGGAAAATAGTCCCGGCACCTTCCGGGTGCGCGGCGATTGCGTGGACGTTTTCCCCTCCTACGCCAAGAAAGGCGTTCGGCTCGAATTTTTCGGCGACACGGTGGACCGCATTTACCGGATTGACGGACTGACCGGTCGGCGCGAGGCGGACATGGAGCGGGTCATCATCTCCCCCGCGAAGCATTTCGTCACCCCGGGTTTCAAGATGGAAGCGGCCATCGCCTCGATTCAGGCCGAATTGACCGAACGGCTGGGCTGGTTCGAGAGCCGCCAGAAACTCTTGGAGGCCCAGCGGCTGCGCATGCGGACCCACTATGATATCGATATGATGCGCGAGCTCGGGTATTGCTCCGGCATCGAAAATTATTCGCGGCATCTCACCGGTCGCCCTCCCGGAGCCCGTCCCTACACGATGATTGATTATTTCGAGGGCGATTTCCTGACCATCATCGATGAGTCGCATGCCACCCTGCCGCAAATCCGGGGCATGTACAATGGCGACAAGGCCCGGAAAACCGTGCTGGTCGACCATGGCTTCCGCCTCCCCAGCGCCCTCGACAACCGTCCGCTGAACTTTGATGAGTTTCTATCCGTCACCGGACAAACCCTGTTTGTTTCCGCCACCCCGGCGGACTACGAACGCGAGGTGTCTTCCGCCATGGTCACCCAGGTGATCCGGCCCACCGGCATCGTGGACCCGCCGATTGAAATCCGGCCGCTCAAACATCAGATCGACGATGTTATCGAGGAAATTCGCGTCCGCGCCGAGCGAGGCGAACGCACGCTGGTCACCACCTTGACCAAAAAAACCGCCGAGGATTTGACCGAGTACCTCCTCGGGTTTGCCATGCGGGTTCGGTACCTCCATTCGGAAATCGATGCGATTGAGCGGGTGGAAATCCTCCGCAGTCTGCGCAAGGCGGAGTTCGACTGCCTGGTCGGGATCAACTTGTTGCGCGAGGGTCTTGATTTGCCCGAGGTTTCACTGGTCGCCATTCTGGATGCCGACAAGGAAGGATTTTTGCGGTCGGAGACGTCGCTCATTCAAACCGCCGGCCGCGCCGCCCGCCATATCGACGGCAAGGTCATTCTCTACGCCGACCAGACTACCGACTCCATGCGCCGCCTGCTCGACGTTACCGAGCGGAGGAGGGCGCTGCAATTGGCTTATAACCGCGAGCACGGCATCACGCCCAAGCAGATCGTCAAAGAGGTGCAGGAAAGCCTGGCCGTGGTCAAAAAAGAGGTGGAGGAGATCGACGAAGCGGTGGCACGTGAGGGGCGCGGCGATTACAACGTCGAGGATGTGGTGCGTCAGGTGGAACAGGAAATGCTGGAGGCGGCCGCCGCCCTGGAGTTTGAGCGAGCGGCCATGCTGCGCGATCAGCTCAACGAATTGCGGGCCGCCCATGGGATCGCGGCGGGCGCCGCAGGCCCCGCCAAGACTCCGCTCCGCTACGATGCGCGCGGCCCCGGCAAAAAGAAGCCGCGCAAAAACAAAGATCGTCAATGATGCGAATCGGGGATGAGCCCTCCGGGGCCGATCCGGAACCGGCATCATTGACAATAAAAACCTTCAACCCTTACCCTTGCCGCATCATGAACAAAAAGCCTCTTCGCGTTGGCATAAACGGTTTCGGGCGCATGGGTCGATTGGCTTTAAGAGCCGGTTGGGCCCGAACCGACCTGGAATTCGTCCATATCAATGAAGTTAAAGGCGATGCGGCATGCAGCGCCCACCTTCTCGAGTTCGACTCGATTCACGGACGCTGGCCGGTGCCGGTCCGGGTTGACGGCGGCACGGTGAAGATCGATGACAAAGCGCTATTCTTTACCCAGGAAAAATCACCCGGTGACATTGACTGGGAAGCCAGCGCGGTCGATCTGGTGTTGGAATGCTCGGGTAAGTTCCGGACCCCCCAACTCTTGGCCGGTCATTTTGAGCGCGGCGCCAGCCGGGTCATCGTGGCCGCGCCGGTCAAGGAGGGTGCGCTGAATGTCGTGATGGGCATTAATCATGAAGGTTTCGACCCGGCCGAACACAAAATCCTCACCGCCGCCTCCTGCACCACCAATTGTCTTGCCCCCATCGTGAAGGTTGTGCGTGACGGCCTCGGCATTCGTCACGGTATCATCACCACCATTCACGACATGACCAACACGCAGACGATCATCGACACGCCGCACAAGGACCTGCGCCGGGCACGCGCGGCCAGCCTTTCGCTTATTCCCACCAGCACCGGATCGGCGACCGCGATCACGATGATCTATCCCGAGCTGAAGGGAAAACTCAACGGCATCGCGGTGAGGGTGCCGCTCTTGAACGCCTCGTTGACCGATTGCGTGTTCGAGGTGGAACGGACCACGACGGTGGAGGAAGTGAATGCCCTGCTGAAAGCGGCGGCGGAGGGGGAGTTGAAGGGAATCCTGGGCTATGAGGAGCGTCCGCTGGTGTCGATCGACTATCGTACCGACCCGCGTTCGTCGATTGTGGATGCCCTGTCCACCATGGTCGTGGACGGGACGCAGGTGAAAATCCTGGCCTGGTATGACAATGAATGGGGTTACGTGAACCGCATGGTTGAGTTGGCCGCGTATACTGCGTCTAAGGAAAGGTAGGGCGAACCGTCCCCGGTGAGCCGCGGGCCACAGGGTAACGTCTGCGGCTCGGCGGGACGCCTCGCCCTACCGGAATAGAATTTTTTATGTCATCTGTTCGCAACTATAGCTTGGTCACCCTCTCGTATTGGGGGTTCACCCTCACCGATGGCGCCTTGCGAATGCTGGTGTTGCTGCATTTTCACAAGCTCGGCTACTCGTCCATTCAATTGGCCTTCCTGTTTTTGCTCTACGAATTCTTCGGTATCGTCACGAATCTCGTCGGGGGTTGGTTGGGGGCGCGTCTTGGCTTGCGGGTCACGCTATTCGGCGGACTGGCCTTGCAGGTAGTCGCGTTGGCGATGCTGACCCAATTGAACCCGGAGTGGACGGCGGCGGCCGTGGTCGCGTATGTCATGGCCTCGCAGGCGCTCTCGGGCATCGCCAAGGACTTGACCAAGATGAGCGCGAAAAGCGCGATCAAGACGCTGGTGCCGGATGATCAACAGGGCTTGCTCTTTAAATGGGTGGCGTTGCTCACCGGCTCCAAGAATGCATTAAAAGGGCTCGGTTTCTTTCTCGGCGGCTTCTTGCTGACGACGTTTGGCTTTAACGGCGCGTTGTGGGGCATGGCGGGCGGGTTGGCGCTGATCTTGATCCTCTCCGTGTTGTCGCTACCGCAAGACATCGGCCGCGCGAAAGAGAAGCCGTTGTTTAGCAGCATTCTTTCCCATACCCGGGAAATCAATATCCTGTCCGCCGCCCGGTTTTTCCTGTTCGGCTCGCGCGATGCGTGGTTTGTCGTAGGGCTTCCGATATTTTTGTATTCCGTGTTGGATTGGACGTTCACGCAAGTCGGCGCTTATATGGCCTTCTGGGTCATCGGCTATGGTGCGGTACAAGCCTTATCGCCTCAACTTCTGGCTCTGGGTCTGAAGGGCGCTGCGCCGACCGGCCGGCAGGCGATGGTGTGGGCCTTTCTGCTGCTGCCCATCCCGGCATTGATCGCGCTGGCCATCGGGTACGACATCCAGCCCGCGGCGGCGGTGCTGGGCGGCCTGATTCTTTTCGGCATCGCCTTCGCGGTCAATTCGGCGGTGCATTCCTACCTGATTGTCGCTTACGCACAGGGCGACCGGGTGGCCATGAACGTCGGTTTCTATTACATGTCGAATGCGGGTGGGCGTCTGCTCGGCACGCTGTTGTCCGGTGTGGTTTTCCAGTGGTACGGGTTGGTCGGCTGCCTGTGGACATCCGCCATACTCATTTTTGCATCCGGTATGCTGGCTGTAAGGCTGCCGCGGTAATTTGCGCATAAAAACGGCGCTTGCCGTGCCGCTACGCATCAAACCAGCGGATTTCGCGTCTTCAATTTCGGGTAACGACTGAAATCCCGGTCCACCGTCCATAACTCACATGCGCCATGGGGTAGGGGATTCCGCCAATTCACGAACAATCTGAATGGCCCTCTCGTGAAGTTCAGCCTCCCGCTGGTGTGCATGAACCAGGATGTTCGTGTCCAGGGCGATCATGACTGGCGGTACGGCTCGCGCGTTTGATCAATGGTTTGATTAATGGCTTGGCTGGATATTCTTTGGTGTCGATTCGCGGTATATCCCGCTGAAGCATCACGCAAAACAAAAGGTTTTCCGGGAGTTTCCTCAAGCGCTTGCTCCAGGGCGTCAATAACCAGAGAGCGAAAGGTTATGCCTCGCTTGGCCATAACCGACTTGGCGCGGCGGACAAGCTGATCAGGCATATCTATGGTGGTTCTCATGCATAAAAGCATGCTGTATGCTAATGCGGACGTCAATTTACGGTTCGCGATACGGATAATCTACTCACGATGTCTTGAACCAATGTCTTGTCTTAAGGCAAATCTTCACCAACCACAACATCACCGGCACCTCAATGAGTACGCCCACAACGGTGGCGAGGGCGGCGCCGGAGGAGAGGCCGAAGAGCATGACGGCGGTCGCAATGGCGACCTCGAAGTGATTGGAGGCGCCGATCATGGCCGCCGGGGCGGCATCTTCATACGATAGCTTCAGGGCGCGGGCGGCAAAATAGGCCAACCAGAATATCAACATCGTTTGCAGAAATAGCGGGATGGCAATCCATAGAATGGTCAACGGATTCGCGAGTATCACATCACCCTTGAAGCTGAATAGCAGGATCAGGGTAATGAGCAGGGCGGTAATGGTCACCGGGGTCAGCACATGAAGAAATTTTTCCCGGAACCATGCCTCGCCTTTGAACGTCATGATCCACCAGCGCGAGCAATAGCCGGCCACGAGCGGTAACGCCACGTAGATGCCGATGGACAACAGCAAGGCTTGCCACGGCACCGGTAGGCGTCCGACCCCCAGCAGGAATCCGCCCAACACGCCGTAAAGTACCAGCATGGTCAGCGAATTGATCGCGACCATGACCAGCGTCAAGCCGTCATTGCCCTTGGAGAGGTAGCCCCACACCAGCACCATCGCGGTGCAGGGCGCGATGCCGAGCAGGATGCATCCGGCGAGATAACTGCGCCACAAGGGGACCTGCAGCATTTTGACGCCATCCACCAGCACCACAACACCCGCTCCATGCTCCGCGCCAACCGGCAGGTCGAGTCCGAACGGCATCTTGACCAGATCCACCGCATCGATGCCGATAAAGGACTTCAGGAGATAACCGAGAAAGAGCAAGGCAATAGCGTACATGGTGAAGGGCTTGATCGCCCAGTTGACGACTAAGGTCAGAAGAACCGGCTTGCCGCTTTTTCCGGCGGCGATGACCCGGTTGAAGTCGATCTTCACCATGATCGGGTACATCATGAAAAACAGACAGATGGCGATGGGGATGGAAACCACGGGAGCGCCGTTGACGTTGATGGACATGGCGTCGAGGGTTTTGGCGAGGTTGGGCGCGACCTTGCCGAGAAGGATGCCGCCGACGATGCACAGCCCGACCCACGCCGTCAGGTAGCGCTCGAAGATGCTGGTCATTTTGCGTTCATTCATTTTTCATCTCCTTGATCGGCTTCCACGTCATGAAGCCCGCCTCGCCTGCCGCCGGCACAGAGCGTCCATGTTTTCCTTGCAGATTTTCTCTAATTGGCGGTCATCGCTCCGGATGAGCGGGGAACGTTCCAAGGATTGGAAGATTTTCGCTACCTGTTTTCCAAGGATTGGAACTTTCGGGCGCCCGGCCAGTCGGTAATACACCCAGCGTCCCTCCTTGCGCGCGTCGAGCAGGCCGGCGTCGCGGAGGATCGACAAATGTTTTGACACCGTCGACGGCGCCAGTCCGAGCAGGGCGATGAGCTGGCATACGCACAATTCCCCATGCCGCAGGGCAAACACCAGCCGCAGCCGGTTCTCATCCGACAACGCTGAAAATAGGCGGGTCGCCTCTCTCATGAATGGCCATTCCTATATTTCGTCATATAACGAAATATGACACAAGCGGTCAACCCAGTCAACCGTGGTTGCGAGGGTCGGATCATAATCTCGCGCAAGCTCGCCGCGCCCACCGTGAGCGGCTACAACGGAGGGATTTTGACCGTGTTCTGTAGCCGGGGGCGTCGGCCCCGGCGGGAGCGTGGCTCGATGCGGGGTCGGAACATGGTCCCGCCCGGTCTCGCCGCGCCCACCGTGCGCGGCTACAACGGAGGGGTTTTGACCGTGTTCTGTAGCCGGGGACGTCGGCCCCGGCGGGAGGGTGGCGCGATGCGGGAACGAAGCGGGTCGGGTAAGAGTAGCCGAGTAAGCGTGTCGATGAAGTGTGAGTGCGAACTCTTAACCGCCACGCTGAACCGGCGCCCTTTTCGCATCAGCCATTCAGCGCGTCGCCATGAAGCCGTCTTGAGTGAGCGTTGCCATCACGTAGGCGGTAAACGCTGTCTCGTCATCGCTGTGGTTCCAAATGTCATCAAGCCGCTTCCACCGCAACACGACATCACCCATTTGTTCCGCGACGACCACGGCGCCGAAATCGAGGTCGAAATCCTTGATGAAGTGGTGATGTTCAGGCCGATCCAGGTTGATGGATTTCATGACCAGCGCGTCGTTCGAAGTTTCCACGATCTTTTCAGTCCAGGCTTCCATGTTGAGGCAGGTGGTACAGCGCGCCGTGCGGTGAAAGTAATAAACGATGATCTCATGTTCGGGCTTGGGCGTTTCCGCGAGTAAGGCGGACGTGGCGCCGATAGCGGTTGTCAGGATGAGACCGATCATAATGCATAACTTCATGAACCATACCTCCCTTGTTGACTTACGGAGCTGCCGCGACCGAAATGCCGAGTTCCTGCCACTTGGCGAGAATGGCCTCCCGGCTGAAAAAGCCGGTGTGGCGGAACAATTCACGTCCGTCCGCGCCCTTAAATATCTGGGTGGGGATCAGCTCGATACCGTGTTGTTCGGCCTGTTCCGGTTCCAGCGCAACATCGACCATGATCACGTCGATCAGGCCGCTCAACTCATCGCGGAGGCCGTCGATGACCGGTTTCATTTCCTGGCAGGCTTTGCACTTGGTCGATCCGAACTCGATCAGCACGGGTCGGCCATCAGCCGGGGCGGCATCGGATGACGGGGCGACCGGGGCTTTGCCGCAGGCGCTTAACAGGACCGTGCAGACAAGAGCAAGCAAGAGTGTTTTCATGAATTTCCTTTTCCTTTCGGCGTCAGACGCCATGCAGGTTGATTTCGTATACATACGTGAGTGAATAGTAAAAGCCGGCGAGAATGAACACGATGCCGGTGGCGTAGCGCAGCCATCGCTCAATTTGCACCAGGCGGCTGAATGCGCGGCCGATATGCTGGGACGCAAAGGCCATGATAAAGGCGAACACCACCACCGGAAGCGCGGTGCCGAGACCGTACAAGGCGGGCAGGGTCACCATCGATCCATGGTTGGTCGACAACGGGATCAGCCCGCCGAAAAAAAGTCCCGCCGACACCGGGCAGAATGACAAGGCAAACAGCACGCCCAAGGCCAAGGCCCACCCCGGGCCACCGGAGGCCGCCCGCTTTTGGATGCCTTCCCCGGCCAAATTAAGCGACGCCGTTCCGCTGAGAAGTCCGATCAACAACATGCCGGCCAGGATCAACACCGGACCGAGCCATTGATTTAAATGTTGCTGGAGAAATATCGCCACCTGACTGCTGGCCATCAAGCCGGCCATGATGAGCGCGCCCAGGCCGACATAGGCGAGCGTCCGGCCGACGGTGTACATGAGACCGGCGAACAGTACGTGTCCGAAATGACCCACCTTGCGGCTGATAAAGCCGATCGCGGCGATGTTGGTGGCGAGCGGGCAGGGACTGATCGAGGTCAATATGCCCAGCCATAACGCCGAGCCGAGGGCCAGCCACGTCATGATCCGCTCCCCCCCGAAGACAGGCGCGCGCGCAGAGCTTCCTCCACATAGGCGTTGAATTTTTCCACATCACGGGACAGGGTCCAGACATCATCCAACCGGTCGAAACCCACCTCAACCCCATCGCGGTATTCCACCAGTACCACGGTACTGGAAAACACTTCATGTTTGCGGGCGAATTCGGGATGCTTCTGGTAGTCAATCGACTGAAACGTGATCCGGCCTTCGGCAAGCAGGTCCGCGAATTGCTCTTCGATCAATACGCGGGTCAGTCGTTCGATTTCCGTGCATTCGTGGCACCGGAAGGTCATGTGGGCGGAATAAACCAGCAGCTTTTCGCCAGTAACCAGGGGCGCGGTTTTACCCGCCGTCCCGCTGGTCATTTCCTTGCGGGCGCTTTGTTTGCCCCAGGCAAAGCCCAGGGTGATGAATACAAAAGCGAGCAGGAGGCGGGTTGCCCAGGTTTTCATGATGCCTCGCCTTCGTCGTGTTCGCGCGGCGGAGGAATCAACAGCACCGGGACGTCCGCATGCCGGACCACATGATGGCTCACGCTGCCGAGAAACAACTCTTTTATGAAGCCCTTCCCCTGGCTGGACATCACCACAAGCGACACCTCGTTCTCCCGGGCAAACCGGGTGATCTCCTCGAGGGGGTTTCCATAGCGGATGCACGTCGTGATCGTTTCCGCGGGGCCATGGCTCACGCGTTGCTTCACGTTTTCAAGCCGATTGGCGTCGATGGCGTTAAACTCATCAAGCCGGTGGACCCGGTGCGGATCGATATGTCTTGGGTCCTGCACATGTAGCAGGGTCACGCGGCGGACGCCGGCTTGGATGAGGCGCATCAGATAGCGCTCGGCGTGTTCGGCCGGAGCGGAAAAATCCGTCGGGAAAAGAACGTGCCGCAACACATCTGCGCCGGTTTCCCGCATGTCCTCGCCCGTGCGCACAATCAGCACCGGCTTGGTGCAGGCATGAATCACCGCCGCCGCGACACCGCCCAGCAGCAACTCCTTCGCCATGGACGCACCGTGTGAGCCCACCACGACAAGCGAGGCTCGGTGGTCGTGGGCGGCGCGCATGATTTCCAGTTTGGGCGAACCGGTCCTGACGTCGGCCTGCACGGTAAACCCGGCCGCTTCCAACAGCTTTTTCTGTTCGTCCAGTTGACGCACCAGGAAGTCTCCACCCACGCCGCTGTCGACCACCGGCAGATCCGGCAATTGAAGGCAGCGCAACAACACCACTTCCGTGGTTCCCCACGCCTTGAGCGCGGAGGCGGAGCGGACCACGCGATCAGAGGCAGCCGACAAATCCGTGGCGATCAATGCGCGGTTGAACATGGCGATATCCTCAGGCCAGGAATGCAGCGATTTGATCCGGGGTCAGCACTTTTCCCGTGCTCTTGATCTGGCCGTCCACGATCAAGCCGGGGGTCATCAAGACTCCCGACTTCATGATCTCGGTGATCGATTCGACTTTCTCCAGTTTGGCCTCGATGCCCGCGCGTTGAATCGCCGCTTCGGCATTGGCATAGAGGGTTTTGCATTTCGGGCAACCGGGGCCGAGGACTTGGATGTGTTTCATGGGGTGGGGGACTTTCTGGGGTGCTGGATACTGGATACTAGATACTAGAAACTGGATACTGGATGCTGGAAATTGGAAATTCGAAATTGGAAACTAGAAGCTGGGAGTTGGCGGCTATTGGGTCGATTTGATGAAGGCGTTGAGTTTGGGGCCGAGGGTGTCGATCAGGTGTTTGTAGGTATCAATTTCAGTGGAAGGAATTACTTTTCGGCGGATGGCTTTGCGTAGCCATGTTTTGGTCTCTTCAAAGGATCCCCGGGCATAAAGGTAAAAGCGTTTCCGGTCGGCAGGCGTGAACCGTCCGTAGCTTTCAGCAAGATTTGCGGCAATGCTGTCGGAAGCGCGAATAATTTGAAGCCCCATGGTCCGCTGCGCTTTTTCCGGCCATGTATCAAACTGCTGCCAGATCATATCCGATAATTCCTCCGCCAGCTTATAAACATCCAACTCCACAATATCCTTCATAACCGAATTTCCAGTTTCCAGTTTCTAGTATCCAGTATCCAGCGATCTAGCCGCCAGCCCCCATCCACCCAAACACCATCCCCGACGCCGTGGCCATCACGACCACCAGCGCTACAAAAGTCGCCGTTTTTTTCGGGCCGATGATGGCATTGATGACCAGCATGTTCGGAAGCGAGAGCGCGGGGCCGGCGAGCAGCAGGGCGAGGGCCGGGCCTTGGCCCATGCCGCTGTCCATCAACCCGCGAAGAATCGGAACTTCGGTCAGGGTGGCAAAATACATCAGCGCTCCGGTGATGGAGGCGAAGAAGTTGGTCCAGAGGGGCCAGAGCGCGGACAGCCATCCCGGCGCGACGGCATCGCCGCCGTACACGACGCCCCAGAAAATGGATGGATCATCACCGACCAGCATCTGAATCCAACGGTTGGGGATCACGCCCGCGTCGCTCGACTCCGGACTGCCCAGAAAAAAGCCGGCCGCCAGCACCCCGCCTAGCAGGAGCGGGGTGATCTGCTTGGCAAAGCCCCAGGTCTGGCCGCCCCAATCCTTCATTTCCGGCGAATTGTAGACGGTCATGATGGCCAGTGCGATCGCACCCGCGGTAAAGGGCACTGCGGGATTTCCAGGGAATGCAAAACCAAGCGCGGCTACGCCGACGGCGGAAACCAGGAGATGCCAGAGTTTTACCTCCATATAGCGCCACAGACAAACGGCGGTGATCACGGCAAACCCGGAGGTCAACCACCATTTGGCGGCGTGAATCGAGTACCAGAGACCGGACGAAGACGCCGGTTTGGCCCAGTTGGCGAACACCAGTACCGCGGCCATGCTGAAGAAATACAGCGCAGTCTGCCATAAGGGGCGCGGCGGCTTTTCATCGTCGTCGAGGTGCAGATCAACGGCGTTGGCCGCCTTGGCCCGCTCGTCTTTCAGGAAGATCAGATGCATCAATACGCCGATCACGATACTAAAGACCACGGCGCCAATCGCCCGGGCGATGCCCAGGGGCGCCCCGAGGATGCGGGCGGTCATCACGATGGCAAGGACATTGATCGCCGGGCCGGAGTAGAGGAAAGCCACCGCCGGACCCAGGCCGGCGCCGCGCATATAAATGCCGCCGAAGATTGGCAACACGGTGCAGGAACAAACGGCAAGGATCGTGCCCGAGACCGAAGCCACCCCGTAAGAGAGCAGTTTGTTTGCCTTGGGTCCGAAGTACTTCATCACCGCATTTTGGCTGACGAACACCCCGATTGCCCCCGCGATAAAAAAGGCGGGGACAAGACACAGCAGGACGTGCTCCTGCGCGTACCATTTCACCAGGGCCAGGGCTTCGACGATGGCCCCGGTGAATCGTTCGGACTCCACCGGCATGAAATAGGCCGCGAGAAATCCCGCCAAAATCCAGAGAAATGCCTTAACCTCACGATTCATGCTGCGGCTCCCCGGCTGACCAGACTCGAGGTGCGTTTGGCCTCGCTTTGAATGACGCCCATCACGCAGTCGAAAATGTTGAGGATGCAGGGGGTGGCCAGGCTCAAATACACCCGCACGCCGTCGCGCCGCTCGGCCAGAATGCCGACCTCACACAATTCCCGGACGTGGCGGGACAAGGTGGATTTATCCTGTTTGAACAACGGTTGCAGCTCGCACAAGCACCGTTCGCCCTGCTTGAGTTGGTCCAGAATCATCAACCGCGCCGGGCTCGACAACGCCTTCATCACCCGGGCCTTGGCTTGGTAGGCTTTTTCATTCATGGCATCCGTGGTAGCATAGTTGCACAACAATGCAACAATAAAGATTCGAACAACTGCTCTTCGGATCGAGCTACGGACGGGGTGGCTAGTTTTCGATGCGTTGCCCGGAAAGCATGAAGTACTTGTTCAGGACGAGCAGTGCGACGAGGGCTTCGTGTTCGGGGTTCCAAAATCCAGTCACGTAAGACTGGGCGTTGGCGATAATGGCCCGGGCTGCTTCCGGGTGGGTCCGGTAGTAGTTTATTTTTTCTTCCAGATCGGAAAAATCATCGGCAAGCGCCACGTAATGATGATCCGGAACCAGCGTCCCTTCCATAAACCACGTTTCGTAGCGGGGTCGCGGCATGAAGCAGAGCGATTGGGACGCCATGATCCATTTAAGGTTGGAGGCGACATCATTGCCTTCCAGGGAGAGGATGAATTTGTAGTCCAGTTGTTGGCGAATACTCAGGTAGGGTTTCTGCCATTCCGGGATGCGCTCCCGTTTATGGGCATGGCCGACATCGCACAACGGGTGGCGGTGATACCGGGCAAGAAATCGCTTCCGGTTTTCCTGAAACGCATTGCCCCGCCAAACCAGCAGGTCGCGCTTCTGTTCGAAGGGAACCGGGTCATCCACGAAGACAAAATGCCGGACTTTATTCAGGTTAAACAACACGGCATTACGGTTGTCGCCGGCAATCGGGCGGGCTTTTACCACCGCGGGATATGGCGGCGTTTCCGTGATGTCGCCGAATTGATAGGCAATCCGGAAGGTCGGATCAAAACAACGGGTAAACTCGAACAAATCCATGTGGTAATTGCGCCGCTTGACCCGGAGGCTGAATCGTAGCGGATGCGCATCCGGGGGGAGGGCAAAGGATTCGGTCAATCGGTTATAGTAGTCGACCCGCGGTTGCAGCGTCGCCCGGGTTTCGGGGTCGATGGTCCGCAGCAGGCGATCCAGCCGGCTCCGGTGATACGGAGCGGGCGTCAACAGTTGGGCGACGTGTTTCGCGTAATACAGCAGCCGCGAATTTTTCTGGCCAACATTAACGATGGATTTCATGCCGCCGGTATTATGTTCAAACCCCGGCCGGAGGCACGAAGAAAAAACGGACGACGTAATCAAGGAATCGGGAATGCGCCCCCTGGCGCACGGCATTCGGCAAAACCCCGATAGCCGAATCGGGGCGAATTTATGACGTTTCCCGTTGTCGGCGTGGGCGTTGAATGCGAATCTGTCCGTCGGACCTCGAAGGAGGGTCCATAGCATGATCGACGAAATTGTTAACGAAGAAGTCTTGCAGAAAGCAGTGGCCCGGGCGCGTGAGCAAAACGTGATCTTGCCGACGTTTGCCCAGCAGAGAAATCCCTCCCTGATTCCCGCGAAGATCGTCGAACACTTGCGGGGCATTGGTTTGTGGGACATTGACCCCCGGAATTTGTTTCGTATTACCTGGCGTAACGAACCAACCCCGCGCGGCGGCGGTTTTAATGACGGCAATTGGATTGAGTTCCCTTCCGCATTAACCGGCGTACCGGCCCGGATCATTGGTATCGTGGGCAAGTGGTTTCCGACCGGCGCGCATAAAGTCGGGGCGGCCTACGGCTGTCTGGTGCCGCGCTTGGTGACCGGGCAATTCGATCCGACCAGCCAGAAAGCGGTTTGGCCGTCGACCGGCAATTATTGCCGCGGCGGCGCCTACGATTGCGCCTTGCTCGGGTGTCCGGCGGTGGCGATCCTTCCCGAAGGAATGAGCCAGGAGCGGTTTAGTTGGCTCAAGGAAATCGGCACCGATGAGATCATTGCCACCCCGGGTACCGAGTCCAATGTGAAGGAAATCTATGACAAGTGCTGGGAATTGCGTCGGACGCGGGGCGACCGCGTGGTGATTTTCAACCAGTTCGAGGAGTTCGGCAACGCGATGTGGCACTACCACATGACCGGCGGGGTGATTCAGGACATCTTCGAGAAATTTATTGCCACCGGCAAGGAGCGACTGTCCGGTTACATCAGCGCCACCGGTTCCGCCGGTACGATAGCCGCCGGCGACTACCTGCGCACCCTTCACCCGCACCTGCGGGTGGTGGGGGTGGAAGCGTTGCAATGCCCGACCTTGTACCAGTTCGGTTTCGGGGCGCATCGCATCGAAGGTATCGGGGACAAGCACATTCCCTGGATTCACAACGTCCGCAATACGGATGCCGTCTGCGCGGTGGATGATGAACAAACCATGCAATTGCTCCGGCTGTTTAATGAGCCCGACGGCCGGGCCTATCTGGTCAAGCAAGGCGTTCCCGCTTCAACGGTGGCGCGGCTTGATCTGCTGGGCATCTCCTGCATCTGCAACCTGGTTGCTTCGATCAAAACGGCCAAGCACTTTGAGATGGATGAGCGGGATGTCATCTTCATGCCGGTAACCGATTCCATGGAGTTGTACGCCTCGCGGTTCGACGAAATGCGCGCGGAACACGGATCCTATACCGAGGAAAAAGCGGCCGCTCATTATGCGCGCTACCTGCTCGGCACGCAAGACGACCATTTACGCGAGCTGACCTATCAAGACCGCAAGGCGCTGCATAACTTCAAGTATTTCACCTGGGTCGAGCAACAAGGCAAAACCTCGGAACAGCTCCGTGAATTGTGGGAGCCGGACTTCTGGACGGAATTGTTTTCCGAGGAGCGGTTGGCCGCTTATGACCGCCAGATTGTCGCATTTAACGATGCCGTGGGACTCGGCTGATCCGCCTGTATTTAGAAAAAGGAACCAATATGAATACCTACCTCGAACTCGCCCGCAAACACGAAAAACCGCTATTGAAATTCATGCGCGACCTGATCGCCATCAAATCCTTGAGTGGCGAGGAAGGCCCGGTCATTCAACGCGCCAAGGCCGAGATGCTGAAGCTCGGCTATGACCACGTCCGGATCGACCCGATGGGCAACCTGATCGGGCGGATCGGCAACGGCAAAAAGGTGATCGCCATCGATGGCCACATTGATACCGTCGACGTCGGCGACCTGAAGCAGTGGAAAACCAAACCCTTTGATCCGGTTCTGAAAAACGGCGTGCTCTACGGAAGGGGATGCAGCGATATGAAGGGGGGCGTTGCCTCCTCCATCTATGCCGGGGCGCTCTTGAAAAAGGCCGGATTGCCGAAAAATGTATCCCTGTATGTTACCGCCACGGTGCAGGAGGAGGATTGCGACGGGTTGTGCTGGCACTACATCATCAAGGAAGACAAATTGCGTCCGCATCTGGTCGTCATTACCGAGCCAACCAGTTTGCGCATTTACCGGGGACATCGCGGACGCATGGAGATCGAGGTGGAAACCACCGGGCTGTCGTGCCACGGTTCCGCCCCGGAGCGCGGCGTGAACGCGGTCTACAAAATGGCCCCGATCATTGCCGACATCGAAAAACTCAACGAGCGCTTGAAGCCGCGTAAACCCCTGGGCAAGGGCACGGTGACGATCAGCCACATCCGCTCGCGTTCACCCAGCTTGTGCGCGGTGGCCGACGGATGCACGATCCACCTCGACCGCCGGTTGACCGTCGGCGAAACGGAGAAGACCTCGGTCGCGGAAATCCTCAAGCTGCCTTCGGTCAAGAAGGCGAAGGCCAAGGTGACCGTGTTGGAGTACCGGGTGCCGAGCTGGACCGGTCTGGTGTATCCGATGAAAAAATATTACCCGACCTGGGAGATGCCGGAGACCACGCCGCAGGTGAAGATCGCCCGGGCCGCGTTTCAGAACACCTTTGCTGCGAAGCCGGTGGTCGGGCATTGGACTTTCAGCACGAACGGCATCGCCACGGCGGGAATGCACGGCATCCCCACCATTGGTTTCGGACCCGGCCACGAGCATTTCGCCCATGCGCCCAATGAGTGCGTTGAAGTCGAGCACCTGGTCCGGGCGTGTGCGTTTTATGCCGGATTGGTGAAGGAGTTCGGCGAAGCCTAACCCGCTTCTGATTTTCGAAAGGCGTGTTCGAGCCGGGCGATAAGATCGTCCGGCTCCTCCAGCCCGATGGAAAACCGCAGCAGGTAACGCGATACGCCGCACCGCTCGGCCCATTCCAGTTCGTCGTAGTGGGCGAGCAGGGTGAAGGGACAGCACAGGCTGAACGTGGTGCCAAGATTCGGCCCCTTGCAGATTTGCAGGGCATTGTAGAACGGCTCGGTCCGGGTGGCGGCGTTTCGCAGCAACACGGAAAACAAACCGCTATAGCCTCCGTCCGGGCGCTTAAACGCATCGTACAATTCCCGTTGCTGGTGCTTGGGGTAATAGACGGTCGCCACATCGGGCCGGGCGGCCAGCCAGTCGGTGATGCGCTCGGCGGTGCGGTTGATTTTCGCCATGCGCTCGGGGAAGTCCTGGCTGTAGTGATCCAGCAGCACCAGATTATCGCCCCAGGTGGTGTCTTCGTATTCGGCCCGGAAGCGGCGGGTGATGTCTTCCGCCAGGGGGCTTTCCGGATTGATCGCGACGAGGCCCGCCATGACGTCGCCGCGCCCGGTGAAGTACTTGGTCAGGCTGGTGACGATGACATCGGCGGCGGCCCGCAAATCGACGTTGACGCACGAGGATACCGTGTCGTCGACGATCAATGGAATGCGCTGGGCGCGGCATATCCGGGATAATGCGGCGAGGTCGGGGCTGCTAAGCAGCGGGTTGGATGGAAACTCGCAGAAGACGGCGGCCAATTGATCCAGCGCGGCCAAGCGGCCGAACAACTTGATGTCGGCGGCGGCTCCCAGGGGAAAGAAGGTGGAGCGGTATCCGAATTCCTGTTGGATTTTCAAGGTGTCCACATAGGGAAAGCCGAATTGCACGCAGGCTCCTTCCGGGCGCGCTTGCGTGGCCATCCGGTGAAGGGTGAACAGGCCGGCCATCCCGGATTTGAACAAATAGAGGTGGGAGGCTGGAATGTGCAGGAGTCCGGATAACCGTTCCATGACGCGGGCGCGGGCCTCGGCGCTGTCCACTTCCATGCGCCCGGCGATCAAGCTCTCCGCGTGACGGGACGAAATTCCCTCGCCGGTGTGGCGCCAATACTTCAACGCGGCGGCTTCGACGGCGGCGGGAAAACAGACCACGAACACCCGGCGATCCGGCCAGGCGACAACCCGGGCGGTTTGACCAGACCAGCGTTTAATGTAATCCGCGCAGCGGTCCGCCGACCGTTCGGAGGGATAGGCATGGCAGCGTTCGTCGGGCCCGGCGAAGCGCCGGCCGCATACCGCGAAAAAGTCCGCGCATTGGGCCGGTACGACAAAGCGTGGATATCCCGCCCGCAGCCGTTCCATGACCCGGGGGTTTTTCTCCTCGTAGTCCGTGATATCCCGCCAATGCGGCAGGCAAACCGAATTGGCGTGGGCGGAGTCCGGTAGCGGCGCGCCGAGATCCTCGGCCCGCCACTTCGGCTCGCGCAGCAATTGAAGGTCGGGCGTGGGCATCATGGTGCGGTCGTAAAAAAAGCGAAGACTATGCAGGTTGGCCCCCCAGCGCAAGTGTGTTCTGGGGGCAAGGCGCATCTCCGAGTTTTGACAAGTGCCTTGGTGTAGGCCGACCCTCTGCGGTCGGCGGAGAGGCGCCGGGGACAGAGCCCCGGCCTACAAGGAACCTTTGCACAAACTCGGAGATGCGCCCCTGGGGGCAGGGCCCGATGATTTTATACTGACGATGGATTCTCGAAACGCTATCGTGATGGGCGTCGGTCGCGGCGAGCGCGCCGGCCAACCGGAGGCGGTTATGACCGTATTGGACGTACGATTTAGCGATTGGATTGAGCGTGGGTTTCAACTGTTTGTCGCCCATGCCGTGGTGTTGCTGCTGGCCGGACTGGCGGCGGTGGCGTTGTCCGTGGTATCGCTGGGGTTGTTGTCCGGCCCGATGCTGGCGGGATTGGCCCTGATGATTCTGAATCTGATGGATGAGCGCCTGGCCCGCCCGACCTTGAATGATTTGTTTCGCGGATTCGATTATTTCAAGGAAACGCTGCCGGTAACGCTTGGTTTCTATGGGTTGGCATTCGCGGCGTTATTGTTGAATTTCATTCCGGTGGTGGGAACCTTGTTGAATGCCATCCTGATCAGCGTTGGTATGGCCACCGGGGTGCTGGCGATCTTTCATGTGGTGGCGCGTCGCGTTGCTCCCCAGGTGTCGGCGCGGGTCTTGCTGGATCTTTTCAAGGTGAACTGGGGGCCTTTGCTGGGGTTTTATCTGCTGGCCACGCTGATTGGCGGTTTGGGCGCGTTGGCGTGCGGGGTGGGGTTGATCGTGACCGTCCCGTTGTATGTCTGCATCATCGGGGCGGCTTATGTGTCGATTGCCGCCCAATCCGTGGAACTTTGAGAAGGAATTTATTATGCGAAGCATGGTTCGAGGACTTGGTTTGATGGCCTGCGGTTGGTGGGCGGCGGCGCCGGCTGCTCTGGCGCAGAGCATGACGGAAGCATCGGCGCCCCAAGGCGTGACCGTGTCGATTTATGACACGGGCATCGGCTTGATCAACGAGGCGCGCCGGGCCACGCTCACCGCCGGCGAACAAACCCTGCGTTTGCGGGGACTGCCCGAGCGCACGGACCCGGCCAGTGTTTCCTACAGTTCCGCGGCGCGTGCCGCCCCGTTTGAGGTGTGGGAACAAGCGCTTCACTTTGACCTGGCCGATACTGCGTCCTTGCTGCGCCGGATGATCGGGCAACCGGTGGTGGTCGCTGGTGATGGCAAGACCCGCGAGGGGGTTCTGCTCGGTCCACCGATCGGTTTCCCGGAGTCCGGCGCGCCATCAGCATTCCCGGTGCGGTCGCGCGACGGGAATCACCTGTGGATGATCGGGTTGGATGACTTGACCTCGGTGACCTTTCCTTTCGGCCGCGACAGCTTGGCCACCGAGCCGCAGTTGGTGTGGCGGATTCGCGCCCGCCAGGATGGTCCGCAAAGTTTCCGGCTCGCTTACCGCACGGACGGTCTTTCCTGGCGAGCGCATTATGACCTGCTGCTGGCCGGTGATCAGGCCCAGGCGGATTTTATCGGGAGGGTCGAGGTCGATAACCGCTCGGGCGGTCGCTACGACCAGGCGCGCGTCCGCCTGCTTCTGACCGAGAAGGGGTTGTCCGGGCCAATCGTTCCGGATTCCGATACGCCCGGGGGCGCGCGTCCCGCCTTGCGTTACGCCTACGGGGCCCGCGACCCAGCTTTCGAGCGTTCCGTCGCTTCGCTGGCTCCGGTGGAGATGTACGAGCTGCCCCGTACGGTTACCCTGGAGCCTGATCGCGCCACGGTGATCCCTTTTGTGGAATCCATCGCCATGCCCATTCGCCGTTTTTATGTGTACGACGGCGTTCGGTTCGACCGGTTTCAGCGAAATCGCCGAACCGATTGGAACTACGGAACGGAACACCACACCGTGGTGCAAACGCACGTGGAATTTGATAACGAGGAAAAGTTTGGTTTGGGGCTGAAGTTGCCGCCGGGCATGTGTCGGCTGTTTCAAGTGCGGGCGGATGGCAGCGTGGATTTGATCGGGGAGGAGGCCCTGCTGGCGGTGGCCTCAGGAATGTCCGGGCACGTGCGCGTTGGTCCGGCGGTCGGGTTGACCGGCGCCCGGGAACGCACCGGTTACGTCGAAGTCAAGCCACACCATGTCTATGAGGAGTCGTTCCAAGTTCGCCTCGCCAACACCTCGGATGAAACCGCGGAAATTCGCGTGGTAGAACATTTATACCGTTGGCCGGAATTTGAAATCATTCGCGCCGATACGGACTACACCACCATCGGGCCTCAAAGCATCGAGTTCCGCGTGGAGCTTCGTCCGGGTGGCCGCCGCACCATTCACTATACCGTTCGCTATACCTGGTGATGAAGCGCAGGGGCAGCGGAATGCCGGGGAAGGTGAGACGCCGGGGATGGGCGGTGGCATGGTGCCTGGTCGCGGGTTCGGCGCTCTGCCCCGGCCAAGATGTCGCCGCGCCGCGCCGCGATGAGCCGACCCGGGTGGTGCTGCGCGAACGCCATGCCGTCATTCGCGAGCCGTGGCAGGTGACGTTGACCTCGCTCACCAATACGGTTCAATTCCCCGGTCTTTCGCTCGCATTGGAGCGTGGTGTTGTGCATCTTGCCGATCGGCGCCGCGAGGTTCAGGTGTTGGAGTGGCGCGCGCCGGCATCGCCTTCGTTGCCGGCGCCCCGGGTAAACACGGCCGGTCGAGCCGTTACCGTGGAGGCCGCTCCGGCGAATGCCGGCTTGTTGCGCCCCGGTGTGGCCAGGATCGCCTCGGGATCGCCCGGAAACAAGCGGTTTGATCTGATCTATGCCGTTACCGGTCTCAGCGTCTCGGTTCGCTACGATGTATTGGTGCGGGGTAGTTTGACCAACCTGGCTGAGCCCATGTCGATTGATGTTGATGGCTGGTATTCCCTGGCGAACGAATCAGGAATGACGTGGGAAGGTGTTACGCTGCAGTGGATCAGTGCCGATACCCAGGGCCGCCCGCCGAGCGTCAAACCGCCGGGTATTCTGGAGCTTGATGAGGACAGTCCGTTATCCGATGCGTGGCGCTTCACGCCGGATGAACCTGGAGTGCCCCATCGTTACCTCGTCGGGACGAATCTGGTTCTTCCCGACCGGCAAACCGTATTGCTCCCGCTGATGTCGGTGGCGCGTCGTCCGGTGGATCGTATCCTGCTGCTGCGCGCCGAAGAAATCCCGACCGATTCCCGCACCGCGCGGGCTCAGCCCTCGCAGATTATTTCCTTCCGCAATGCCGCGGAATCCGGGCGCGCCCGTTCCATGCCGCCGGGGCCGGCCGTCATTCATGTCGGCAGTCAACGTTCCACCCTCTTTCAACGGGCGTGGTTTAACCATACGCCGGCGCAAGGTGAAATTCGGATCGACATGGGAAAAGTGGATGGCGTTCAGGCCCGGCGTATCGCCCGGGGTCGGGTGAACCGGGCCGATGGCGGCTACGAACAAACCTACGAGCTTCGCATCGAAAACGCGCTCGACACCCCGGTTCGGGTGGTCGTGGATGAACAACCCCCGGTCAGTTTGTCCTGGACGTTTTTGCGCTCCAACCACGCGTTTAATCGCCAGGAGCGTCGCATGGTCTACACCCTTGAGGTGGGGGCGAAGTCCGAACGGGTGGTTCAGTATGCCGTACGGGTGATGATGCCGGGAGAATAAAGCTGTAACCTACAACGCGCGCACCACCCCAACCACCGGGCCGGCCATCGCGAATCCCGGGGTATCCCGGGTGATGTGCTGGACCGGGTAACGGCTATTACCGGGAACCAGATCATATCCCCCGGCCGTTTTCACGACTTTCTTTACCGTAGCCTCGCCCTCCAGGTAGACGACCGCGATCGCGGAAACCTCCAGGGTCGGGCTGCGCCGCACGATCACATGGTCTCCCTCAAAAATTCCATAATCCACCATGCTGTCCCCCCGGACGCGCACCGCGAACAGTTCACCCCGCCCGAAAGCGGTATCCAGCGACAACACCCCCAATACATTTTCCACCGCAAGGATGGGCAGTCCCGCCGCGACATCGCCGACAATTGGAATTCCCGGCTCGGGGTAGTCCGGGTCGTCGGCATGAAGCACCCGTAGCCCCCGCGCCGCGCCGGGAATCCGCTCCAGATACCCCTTGCGAACCAGCGCATCTACATGATCCGCTGCGCCTTTTGGCGAACGAAAACCAAACCGGTTCGCCACCTCCCGAACCGTCGGCGGCAGGCCATTCGCCCGCGCCTCTTGCCGGATAAACGCCAAAATTTCGCCCTGTCGCTGCGTTAAGGTATCCATGAAATATCGTCCTTTACATCAGTAGCTATACATTTGTATAGTATGGCGCATAGGAGAAAGCAACTATGAAAACCGCGAAAACATCTTTGCCCGATTCGGATACCGTTTGCCGCCTTCTGATGGCATTGGCCCCGCCGTATGATGTGATGGCCTGGTTGATGGTGGAAACCGCGGCGCGTGTTCACGACGTGCAGGCGTTGCGAATCGGCGATCTCCGCCCTGAGTCGCGGGTCCTTAAGCTGCCGGGCGAATGCGGGGTGCGTGACGTTGTTCTTTCCGAGGGTCTGGCGGATGCCCTTAACCGTTTCCGGGAAGATTTGCTGCGACCGGCCTTCGCCTGGTTGGAACGGGAAAATCGCCGCAACGCAAAACGCGGTCCCGGTCGATTTGCCGCACAACGATTTTTCCCGGCGTGGCTGCTGGATGGCAACGGAACGGATGACCCCGATGTGCCCATTTCGACCGAAGACGCTACGGTCGCTTGGCGCGCGGCGGCAAAGTCCGTCGGGTACTACGGCCCTATTCACTCCAACACCTTGCGCCTGTTCGCGGCCAAGGCCCGTTGGGAGCAGGGGAGTTCGATTCAGGAATTGCACGACATGCTGGGGCATCGCGACCTCATGACAACCTTGTTGTTGGTACAGTCGCTTGATGAACGGGGCCTGCGGTTTGCGGGTGCGCCGTCTCACTCCGATGGAATCGCGCACGCCGCCTGAGGCCGACGTTATCCTGCCGCCCTGGTGGGCGTAGCTCTGGTGTGGATTCCGGTCACCGCCTCCGGTCCCCAAGAATGCCTCATGCCGTTGCAGGCCGCCCCTCTTCGGGCGGCGGCCATGCGCCGGACGCATAGGACCGGCCTACAGGATGGCGACATCAACGCGTTGTAGGCCGCCCCTCCGCGGGCGGCGGCCATACGCCGGACGCAAAGGTCCGGCCTACTGGTTGACAAACCCCGGTTGATCTCGCTTTAATACCGCCTCGTTTTATCAGGAGATTTTTCATGACCGCTCACGCACATCCATTTAAAGCCGAAGTTCGTCAACTACTCGATCTCGTGATCCATTCGTTGTATTCGAAAAAGGAAATTTTCCTGCGCGAGTTGATCTCCAATGCCTCCGACGCGATCGACCGCGCGCGGTTTGAGGCGCTGACCCATAAAAGCCTGCAGCGCGAGGAGGATGCCTGGAGCATTACCGTCGTCGCCGACAAGAAAAACCGGACCCTCACCATCACCGACAACGGCATCGGCATGTCCGCTCGCGAAGTCGAGGAAAACATCGGCACCATTGCCAGTTCGGGAACCCGTCGCTTTCTCGAAACCCTCAAGAGCGATCCCAAGGCCGCCGCCAATCCTGAGATGATCGGACGGTTCGGGGTGGGTTTCTACTCCGCCTTCATGGTGGCCGAAGAAGTCGCCGTGGTAACGCGGCGCGGCGGCATGGACGAACCCGCCTTGAAGTGGACCTCGACCGGGGACGACTCCTATACCCTCGAAGAATCCTCCCGGGAGGATTTCGGCACCACGGTCACCCTTAAGCTTCGCGAAGGTCAGGAGGAATTTCTCGAGCCCTGGCGGTTGCAGACCATCATCAAACACTACTCCGACTACATCAGCTTCCCCATTCGCCTCACCGTCGTCGACGCCGAAGGCAAGGAAGAGCCGAAGGACGAGATCGTCAATTCCCGGAAAGCTATTTGGAAAAAAGCCGCCAGCGAAGTCGCTGAGGACGAATACCAGGCTTTTTACCGGCACATCAGCCACGCCGCCGACAATCCGGCCAAGGTGATCCACGTCAACGCCGAGGGCGTCACCGAATTCCGGGCCCTGCTGTTTGTGCCTTCCCAGGCGCCCTATGACTTGTTTATGCGTGATGGCATCAAGGGCATCCACCTTTACGTGCGCAACGTATTTATTACCGACGATTGCAAGGAGTTGCTCCCGCCCTACCTGCGGTTTTTGCGTGGCGTGGTCGACTCCAGCGATCTGCCCCTCAACGTCTCCCGGGAAATGTTGCAGGATGACGCCATCATTCGGCGCATCCGCAAGAGCCTCACCGGCAAAGTGCTCGGCACGCTTGCCGACATGAAACAAAAACAGGAAAAAGAATACCGGTCGTTTTTCGCGACGTTCGGGCGCGTCCTCAAGGAAGGCGTGCACCTGGACTTCGAAAACAAACAAAAAATTGCCGATCTCCTCCTGTTCGACACCACGCGGACCGAAGACAAGTTGCCGATCGACCTTAAATCCTATGTTGATCGCATGCCTTCCGAGCAAAAAGACATGTACTACATTGCCGGAGATTCGATTGCCAGCCTCAAGGCTTCGCCCTTGCTGGAAGCCTTTGAGCGCCGAAGTTACGAAGTTTTGTTATTGGCCGACCCGATTGACGAGTGGGTGGTCATGAGCCTGCCGGAATACGCGGGCAAGAAACTGGTGGCCATTGATCGCGGAGACATTGATCTCGGCACCGAGGAGGAAAAGAAGGCGGCGCAGGAGAAGAAGAAGGAGCGGGAGGAGGCGGTCAAAGACTTGTTGAGTGCGCTGCAGAAGCATCTTGACGCCGACATCAAGGAGGTCCGTCTGTCATCGCGCCTCACCGACTCCGCTTGTTGCCTGGTCAACGACGATTCCGGCATCTCCCCCCACATGGAGCGCATTCTCAAGGCCATGGATCAGGAGGTGCCGCCCAGCAAGCGGATTCTGGAAATCAATCCCGGCCATCCCCTGATCGAAAAGCTTGAGGGTTGGTTCAAGGCCGATCCGTCGGACGAGCGGATCAACGACTACGCTGACCTCTTGCTTGGCCAGGCCCAGATCGCCGAGGGGGCGCCGGTCAAGAATCCCACCCGTTTCACCAAGTTGGTCAGCCGGCTCATGGCGGTGTAGGCTGCCCGCCGTGGATGGTGGTCATGCTTAAAAAGGGCGCATCTCCGAGTTTGTGCAAAGGTTCCTTGTAGGCCGGGGCTCTGTCCCCGGCGCCTCTCCGCCGACCGCAGAGGGTCGGCCTACACCAAGGCACTTGTCAAAACTCGGAGATGCGCCCGCTTAAAAACGTATGCATAAAAACGTGTTGACGGCAGTGGCGCTTCCACCTATCTTCCGCCGCCTATGGGACAACAACTTCGAGTTCGCGTAAAACGCAAAGCACGCAACCGGCGCGTCAAGCGCCTCAAACAGCGCGCCACCGCGGCCAAAAAGGCCAAGGCGAGCGCCTAATCGCCGCTATCCGCGGCGAGCGTGTCGATTCATTCATGTGAGCGCGCCCGCAACGGGCAACGCTACCGGTCTGCCCATTTCCTTTGCCGACGCCAATTCGGGTACGTGGCGCTTCGCATACACTTGAATGGATCGTCGGCTTGGGGCAAGATCGCGGCATGAAAGAAACGTTACCGCCGGAAAATGCGTGGGCGAGTCTGCTCAAGGAATACCGGGCCTTGCAGGACGCGGAGCGGGAGATCCGCGAGAAGAAGTCTGCTTTGCAGGAGCGGCTGGCCGCTCACCTGGAGGAGATGAAGGCGACCGTTTGGATGCCGGAAGTGGAAGGCGCAACCTTCAAGGTCCGCTACCGCAAAACCGTGAAAATTGAGTACGATGAAGATGTGCTCCAGCAGCGCCTGGGTGACCGCTACGCCTTGCTGTTGCGCCCGGATTGGCGTAAGGTTCGGTCCAAGCTGGACGAGGTGGAGCCGCTGTTGGTCGCGGCACTGCCGGTCATCGGAACCCCGGATCCGGCTCGGGTGAAGGCCGCGATCGACGCCGGGCAGGTCGCTCTGGATGACTTTAAGGACGCCTTTACGCGAAAAGAAGTCACGTCGGTTGCGGTCAGCCGAGTGGGTGAGCCCGAGGCGGAAAACCCGGAATAACCGTGAAATTCCGGGTCCAACGATGACCATCTGGTGAGTACAATGGGAAGAGGGTTTGATGCCAACGATTGAAATTTATTACGCGGATATCTGTGGGTTGTGTCACCAGGCCATGGCATTTTTCCGGTCCCGCCGGCTATCGTTCGTGGCCCATGAGGTTCACTGGGACGGGGAAAAGTTTGTCGATACCCCGACCAGCCGCGATATGCATCGTCGCTGTGGTCCGGTGGATTTTGTCCCGCAAATCTTCGTCAACGGGCGCCATATTCCCGGTTGGCGGAAGCTGGAGCCCATGATTGCCTCCGGGGAGTTTGACCGCCTGCTCGCCACGCCGCCACCCCATGCAAGGTCGATCTAGGGCAATCCTTGGCGAGGCGATTTTTTTCGCAAAAAGCTTGAAAAACCTCAAGCGACCCCGCCATAGTAACGGCCCTGAATACCCGGCCCACGAACAAGCCGGAACGGAGACCGCGAAAACACAAACAGAATGAAAGTAGATACTTCGAGTGATTTGTACAAAATGCGCCACAGTGCGGCGCATGTGTTGGCTACCGCGGTCTGTCGTTTGTTTGATGATGTTCAGTTGGACATCGGTCCTCCGACGGAGGACGGTTTTTACTACGACTTTGAATTACCCCACCGCCTGGCCCCGGAGGATTTTGCCGCGATTGAGGCGGAAATGGCCAAGATCATCACCGAAGATCAGCCGTTTGAGCGTATGGAAGTGTCGCGCACCGAGGCGGAGGCGCTGATTCGCCAGCGCGGTCAGCGTTACAAGATCGAGCGCCTGGCTGATATTCCGGAAGGGGAAACCATCACCTTTTACCGCAACGGGGACTTTCTGGATCTCTGCCGCGGCCCGCACGTGGAAAGTACCGGGAAGATCAAGGCGTTTAAGCTGTTGAACGTCGCCGGGTCCTACTACCGGGGCAAAGAGACGAACCCGATGTTACAGCGGGTGTACGGCACGGCGCAACTTTCCGACAAACAACTTGCGGTGTACCTGAAGCAGTTGGAAGAAGCCAAATTGCGCGACCACCGGAAGCTGGGAAAAGAGCTCGATCTTTTCAGCATTCAGGAGGATGTCGGCCCCGGACTGATTCACTGGCACCCCAAAGGCGCGCGCATCCGCTGCCTGATTGAAGACTATTGGCGCAAAGAACATTTCCGCGGCGGATACGACTTGTTGTACACGCCCCATACCGGCCGCAGCGCGTTGTGGGAAACGTCCGGGCATCTCGGCTTTTACCGGGAAAGCATGTACGCCCCGATGCAGATTGACGAAAACGAGTACTTCATCAAACCGATGAATTGCCCGTTTCATATCGAAATTTACAAATCCCGCAAACGCTCCTACCGCGATCTTCCGTTGCGGTGGGCCGAGTTGGGCACCGTGTACCGCTATGAGAAGGCCGGGGTGCTTCACGGTTTGCTTCGCGTGCGCGGCTTCACCCAGGACGATGCGCACCTGTTTTGCTCGGCGGAACAGATGGAGTCGGAAATCATCCGGGTGATCCGCTTCGCCATCAACATCTGGCGCACCTTCGGTTTTGACGATATTACCGCCTACCTCTCCACCCGCCCGGCCAAGGCAGTGGGCGAACCCGCGCAATGGGAAGACGCCACCCGCTCCCTGGAAAAAGCGCTGAAGATGGAAAACATCCCCTACGAAGTCGATGAAGGCGGCGGCGCGTTCTACGGCCCCAAGATCGATATGAAGGTCAAAGACGCCATCGGTCGCGAATGGCAAATGACCACCATTCAGTTCGACTTCAACCTGCCCGAGCGTTTCGACCTTACCTATGTCGGCAGCGACAACAAAGAGCACCGCCCCTATATGATCCACCGCGCGTTGTTCGGCAGCATTGAGCGGTTTTTCGGCATTTTGACCGAACACTACATCGGGGCCTTTCCGGTGTGGCTGGCCGCCGAGCAGGCCCGGGTTCTCACCCTGACCGAAAATCAGGACGATTATGCCCGGGAGATCGCCGAAACCCTGCGCGAAGCCGATTTCCGCGTGGGGCTTGATTTGCGCAATGAGAAAATCGGGGCGAAAATTCGTAACGCCCAGATGGAAAAAATTCCCTACATGCTTATTGTCGGGGCCAAAGAACAGGAAGCGGGCGGCTTGGCCGTGCGGAGCCGGACGGCCGGCGATCTCGGGGTCATGTCGCTTGCGCAATTCGTGGATCAACTTCGTCGCGAGGAGTCCTCGCGTGGGAAAACCGTGGTCAGCCGGCCGGAAGCCGGCGCTTAACCTGAAACGTAGCGGAGGTCGTTATTCGCAATTTCACCAGAATTAATCACCAGATACGCGTTCCCGAGGTTCGCTGCGTCGACGTCGATGGATCGCAGGTGGGCGTGGTGCCCACGCGGGAAGCTCTAAACCTCGCCCAGCAGCGCGGTCTCGACTTGGTTGAGGTATCGCCTCAGGCCCAGCCGCCGGTATGCCGGGTCATGGACTACGGCAAATTCAAATTTGAGCAGGCCAAGAAAGACAAGCAGTCCCGGAAAAACCAGTCCAACACCAAGGTCAAGGAAGTCAAGTTCCACACCAACGTGGAGGAGCACGATTACCACACCAAGTTGCGGCATATCCGGGATTTTATCGAAGAAGGACACCGGGTGAAGGTGTCGCTGATGTTCCGGGGGCGCGAAAATGCCCACCAGGAACTCGGTTATGAGGTGGTGAAGCGGGTGGTGGCGGATTGCACCGATATTGCCGTGAGTGAACGGGAACCCCAGAAAATGGGGCGTTTCCTTACCGTGTTGATCAACCCGCGACCGGTTTCAGCCCGCGCGAAGTAAAAAGCGCAAAAAAACGCTGGACGGCGGGGGCGATATGGCCTATATATCCGGCCCTTTTCGTGGCCCGGTAGGCCGGAAAATATCCATTTCGGGAAGAAAGAACAACCTATGCCCAAGATGAAAACCAAACGAGCGGTGGCCAAGCGGTTCAAAAAGACCGCCACCGGTAAAGTAAAGCGCGCCAAGGTCGGCCGTCGGCATTTGCTCGGCCACAAGTCGCGCTCCCGCAAGCGCAGTCTGCGCAAACCGGCCATTGTGCCGCCGTCCTTCGAGAAACAAATTAGAAACGTCATGGATTGACGTCGGTAGGGAGAATATCAGATGTCTAGAGCAACCAATGCCCCGGCTTCGCGTCGTCGCCGGAAACGTCGTTTACGTTTAGCCCGCGGCTATTACGGCGCCCGCAGCCGCCTGTTCCGCACGGCGACCGAGTCGGTCGATCGCGCGATGAAGATGAGTTACGAGCATCGCAAGCTCAAGAAGCGCGATTACCGCGGCATGTGGATTCAGCGTCTTTCCGCCGCCTGCAAACTCAACAACATCACCTACAGCCGCTTCATGGAAGGCGTGATCAAGGCCGGCGTGACCCTCAACCGCAAAATGCTGTCCGAGATTGCCATTCACGATCCGGAAGGTTTTGCCAAGATCGTGGGCATGGCCCGCGCCCAGCAAGCCTAAGGCGCGTTGAGGTTTCGGCAAAAAGGCATGACCCGGCGGTCATGCCTTTTTTATTTTCTTCCGCCCGTTGGCAATTTGGGGAAAATACCCTACCGTTGACCAGCGATCAGGAGTCACCATGAGTATCACCACCAAAGTCGGCGACCACGGCACCACCTTTCTGTTTTCCGGTGAGGAAGTGGCGAAGGATTGCCCGCGTACCGAGGCCTATGGCGATATTGACGAATTGGTCAGCATCCTCGGCATCGCCCGCGCCCAGTCGGAAAAACCCGAAGTCCGGGAGACGGTGTTCTGGATTCAGGTCGAATTGTTTGTCGTAGCCACCGAGCTGGCCACCGAGACGTCAAGCCTCGCCCTGGTGCGCGAGCGCATGGATGCGCGGCGGGTCGCCTCGCTCGACGAACGACGAGAGCGGTTGGAGCGCCAAATTACCATGCCGCGCGGCTTCATCATTCCCGGTGGCACCCTGGCGGCCGCGGTCATCGACCACGCCCGGACGGTGGCCAGGCGATGCGAACGCAAGGCGGTTGGTTTGGCCCGGTCGGGAATGATCGACAACCCCGACCTGTTGATCTGGCTGAACCGGTTGTCGGATTTTCTTTGGCTGCTCGCCCGCTTTGAAGAGGGCGAGGCCACCGTGCTGAAGCCATGACTGACGAAGAACTTTCCGGCATTTCGAATGTCCCTTGCCGTGGCGGGGCCGTTTTGTCGGACTATACCACGTTCCGTCTCGGCGGACCTTGCCGGCGGCTGTTTGACTGTTCGAGCGCGGATCAACTGGAGCGGGTCTGGTCGGCGTTGTCGGCTCGCCCCGGCGAACCTTCGCCGCTGCTGATCGGCGGCGGGTCCAATTTGCTGGTGGCCGATGCCGGAGTGGATCGGGATGTGGTGCGATATCTGGAGCAAGCGCCGGATGTGCAGCGGAAAGGCGGCATGATCCGGGTGTCCGCCGGAACGCTTTTGGATGATGTGGCCCGGATTACCGCGGCATGGGGATTGGATGGACTGGTCAGTTGTTCCGGAATTCCCGGCACCGTTGGAGGCGCCATCGCCGGCAACGCCGGCGCGTTTGGCGAGCAGATCGGCGATGTGTTGGTGGACGCGGAAACCCTCGATACGCGGGGCGCGCGCCGGACGTTGGATCGCGATGCGTTTCAATTTGTCTACCGTCAAAGCGCCTTGCCCGCGTTGGGGGAAATCCTTTTGTACGCCCGTTTTGACCTGCGCCCATCCGATCCTGATGCACTTCAGCTCCGCCGTCAGGAAATTCTGGCCCTCCGCGCATCCAAGCATCCGGATTGGCGGGTCACGCCAACAGCGGGGAGCTTTTTCAAAAACATTGAACCGACTTCCCGGGCGGAACGCCGCCAAGCGGCCGGTTGGTTTCTAGAACAGGCCGGCGCTTTGACCATGCGGGTTGGCGGGGCGCGGACGTTTCCCCGGCATGCCAATATCATTATCGCCGAAGAAGGATGTCGCGCCTCCGATGTCATCGAACTGGCGGAGCACATGGCGGCGGCGGTAAAAGAAATGTTTGGACTTGAATTGCGGCGGGAGGTCCAAATCATAGGCAGGTTACGTGAACCATGATGACCGAAGCGTTTAAGGAAATAATGACCGTCAGCGGGATTCGCTGGTTTGGCCCGGATGTTTTTGAGTTGGCGATGCACCGGGAGGGCTTGCCGTTTACCCCCGGTGACTGCCTCGCGCTGTTTGCCGCGGACGGACGGGTTTCGCGTCCCTACAGCATTGCATCGGGAACACAGGACGAGCATATCCGGTTTGTCATCCGCGTCATGCCCGGCGGCGTGGTCAGTACGTTTTTGGCATCGCGTCGTCCGGGAGATGCCGTCCGGGTGAGCCCGCCCTTCGGTTGGTTTCGCCCCGGCGAACATGGCCAGCTCCGTCCGTATGTTTTCCTCGCGACCGGCACCGGCGTCGCCCCGTTTCTTGCGTTTTTACGCAGCCATGCGGACGCTGCTCCGGCGGCTTTTTTCTATGGCGTACGCCGGTCCGCCGATCTGATCGAACCGGAATGGCTGGCCGGGCGCGCTCCGTTGCGGCTTGCCGTCTCCCGGGAAACGCATCCGGGCGCCCACCACGGACGCATTACCGAGTTGCTTGCCGCGCTGCCGACCCTCGGGCAGGACGCGGATTACTACCTGTGCGGTCTGGATGCCATGATCGACGAAGCGACGCTCTGGCTGGAGTCCCGAGACGTGGATATCACGCGCATTCACCGGGAATGTTTCTTCAACGCCTCCTATTACACCTGACATGAAGTACAAGGACTATTATGCCGTGCTCGGCGTCCCCCGCAGGGCTTCGGACGACGAGATCAAGAAGGCGTTTCGGAAGCTCGCCCGCCAATACCATCCGGATGTCAGCAAAGGCGGGGTCGCCGAGGAAAAGTTCAAGGAAATCAACGAAGCCTACGAAGTGCTTGGCGAACCGGAAAAGCGCAAGCGCTACGACAACTTCGGGGCGAACTGGAAATCCGGCGATGATTTTCGACCGCCTCCGGGTTGGCATTCCGCGAGCTATGGCCGGGGTGGCGGTGAAAGCCCGTTCGGCGATGGCGATTTCAGCGACTTCTTTGAGGCGTTTTTTGGCGGCAGCGGCCGTGCTTCGCGCGGACACGTGTTTCGCGAAAACGGCGCGGACCATGAAGCGACGGTTGAGCTTTCCCTGGAGGATGTGGCGCACGGCGTGCGCAAGGAAATCGGCTTGCGCGGTGATGAGCGTCATGGTCATGGCGGCGGAACCCGGCAGTTTCAGATCAACATTCCCGCCGGAACAACCGAAGGCGCTCGAATCCGGTTGGCCGGTCAGGGCGGAGCGGGTCGGGGCGGCGGCGCCGCCGGCGACCTCTATTTGCGGGTGCATATACGGCCGCATCCGGTTTTTCGCGTCGAAGGGCACGATCTCAGCGCCGATCTTCCCATTACGCCGTGGGAGGCGATGCTTGGCGCCAAAGTCCCGTTCACGCTGCTGGACGGGCGAAACGTGATGGTGACCGTTCCCGCCGGGACCTCCAGCGGGGCGCAGCTAAAACTGCGTGGCAAGGGGTTGCCGAAGGGAGGCGGCGGCGAACCGGGCGACCTCATCCTGCGGTTGATGATTCATGTTCCCAAGCATCTCACCATGCGCGAGCACGAGGCCATTGAGGCGTGGAAGAATGTCTCGACGTTTAATCCCCGAGTCCAGGCGGATCGCTCGTGAGGCTATGCCAGCATTCAGGGTGATGAAAGCTGGTCAAGCCGGTCAGTTGCGCCGTGGAAGATAATTCCGGCTTCGGCCAAGCGTGATGGTAGTTGTAGCGACAGAGACAACACCGCGCCGCCTCGGCATCTCGCAATCCGATTTCCTCCGCCGATACATCGGCATGCGCCCACCAGCCCGCCTCCCACCGCCCGTACTCAAAGGAAAAATCGGACTCGTAAAGCAACGCGTCAAACCGATAGCAATCGGCGCGCAACGAGGACGCATCGTCGATACGCAAGGAAAGAGCCGCTCCGGACGGCGTGACGTGAAACTCGAAATAGCGCGATTTCGAACCATCGGGTTGGATGAAGAATTCCAGGACATCGCCGGTGGTCCAGGTTTTTGCCCCTCGCCCGGTGGCGGTGTTAAACACATCCGAATCTGTCATGACCGCCAGCGCATGTATGCGTTGGTCGGCCATCCACGCGCCACCCACCGCGCCTTCCACCGGTTTCGTCCCGTCATTAAAACGTGTAAACTCCCGCCAGAACGCGTTGCTGGATGCCTGGTTTCGGCAACGCGCTATGACTTCTTCCAGTCGAAACCGCCATGTTGATGAACTGGTCATGTTTATGTCTCCGCCAACGGCTGCCGGCACTATAGTATTATAGGGTCAACGATCGGTACTGGAATTTTCCGGACGGTGTGTTATGGTAATGTTTTAATCAGGAGGACGATGAAACCTATAACGCTAGCTGAAGAAACCCCGGTGGTTGCCAAGACCCGCGAATTATGCGCGACCATACTCGAGCAACCCGGATATCAGCATATGAAGCAGAGCATCCTCGACTTCCTTCAACACGACGAGGCCCGGTCGCGCTATGAGACGTTGTGCGACAAACAGGAGGTGCTTCACCAGAAGCACCAGCACGGGTTGCCGATTACGGAAGAGGAAGACGCTGAATTTCAGCGCATGGAGCAAGAGTTTTTGGCCATGCCGGTGGCGGATGCCTTTATCAAGGCCCAACGCCAAATGCACAAAATCGAAAAAACCGTGTCCCAATACGTCCGCAAAACGTTTGAGTTGGGTCGCGTACCGAATGCGGATGATTTTTCGAGCGGTGGCTGCGGGCCGTCCTGCGGCTGCAGCGGGTAAGCACCGTCTTCCAATCGAACCAGCATCCTTACCGCGTGAAATAATCCCGGATTTGTTCGGCCACCCAATCGGGGTGGGTGAGCGGCAGGTCATGGCCTGCAGCCGGATGAATACGCACGGCGGCTTGGGAAAGTTCACGGGCGAGCCAATGCGCGGCGGCGACGGGGATGATCCGGTCATGTTCACCGTGCAGAATCAGCGCCGGTGTTGACCCGTCGCGAAGGTCATCGCGGGCATCCAATTCTTCAAGTTCGCGCAACCCGTTATCCAGGGTTTCATCGTCAATTCCCGATGCCGCCAAACACCAGGATTGCGGATTCTGAAAACCCGCCTGTTCGTAAAAGTGAGTCAGCATCATGTCGCGGCGGCCGCGCCGAAGCGCGGACCGCATGCTGCGGAGGGCCGAAGGCTCGACGCCGGCATCGTAGTCGCTTGCGCGGCAAAAACGGGCCGTGCTCCCGATCAGCACGATCCCGCGCCCGCACGATGCACGTGCGTACCGGCGGGCCATTATGTTCAGACCTCCGAGCGACCAGCCGATCAGCAGGTCGTCCGCTTCCACCGGAATGCGGGAGGTATCTTGGGCGGCATCGTACCGCCTGGTTGGCCAAGGCGCCAAGGCCTCGGCTAAGGGTTGCAGTGCCATAGCCGGAAATGACCAGCCGCTGATCAGGTGTACCGTCACGGGGACCATCCGATTTCCGCGGCTGAGCGGGCCAGTTGGTCGGCGGCAAAGGCCAAGTCTTCCTGGCGATGGGCGAGGGTGATGGAAAAACGCAAGCGGGAGGTACCCACCGGGACGGTGGGTGGACGAATGGCCCCGACCAAAATACCGCGCTGACGCAGGGCTTCCGCGAGTTTCATGGTGGCGGCGTTGTCCCCGATGATGACCGGGATGATCTGGCTGCACGATGCGCCGGTGGTGAATCCGAGCGCGTGCAGGGCGTTCCGGAAAAACGCGGCGCGTTCGAGCAGGGTTCCGCCCAGCGCGGGCTCGCTCTCCAGCAAACGCAAAGCGGCCAGTGCGGCGGCGCAGGACGCGGGCGGCGGTGCGGTCGTGTAGATGAACGAGCGGGCTTTATTGATCAGCCAATCCCGGAGCGCCGCCGAACCGGCAATGACGCCACCGTATCCGCCCAGCGCCTTGCTGAACGTGCTCATCGCGATGGGAATGTCCGGCTGGAGGCGGTGTTCAGCGATCAGGCCGCGGCCCTCGGGCCCCCACACGCCGGTGGCATGCGCCTCGTCAACCAGAGCCATCGCTTCGTATTCGCCCGCCACCCGGGCGATCTCGGGCAAGGGGGCCAGGTCGCCATCCATGCTGAACACGGATTCGGTGACGATGAGTTTCTTGCCGGAGGGCTTCAGGTCGGCGAGACGCCGCTTCAGGTCCTCCGCGTCGTTATGGTGGAAACGAATCATCCCGGCGCCGCTGAGTCGGATCGCGTCGATCAAGCTTGCATGAATGAGCCGGTCGGCCAGCACGACGTCGTCGCGGCCGACCAGGGCGGTAATCGCGCCGATGTTGGTCATGTAGCCCGAGCCGAACAACAACGCGCAGGGGTAACCCTTGTGGGCGGCAGCCGCCGCCTCCAGTTCTTCGTGAAGGGTAAGGGTGCCGGAAACCAGGCGTGACGCGCCGCTGCCCGCTCCGTAGCGGGTGGTCGCGGCAATGGCGGCTTCCTTGAGTTCCGGCCGGTTCAAGAAATCCAGGTAATCGTTGGAGGCGAAATTCAACAACCGTTTGCCGTCAACGTCCAGCGTCCCGCCGGCGGATGGGCGGGTGATTAGTGTCCGGCGTTGGTGGTTTATATCCAGCGCTTCCAGCGCTTCATCCAGCCAGGCCATGGGGTTATGCGTAGGCGTCGTCACGGCCCGCACTATAATCCGGGAAGATGGCCGCGCCCAACAAGAAAAACCCTCAACTTTTCTTGCGATTTCCGCCCCGTATGGCATAAATACCGCCATGAAATCTGACACGTTAGGCGAATATACGGCAATCAACTGGAACCATCTGGCGGAAAAATCTCTGCGCGGCGAATCGCCGGACCGGGAGGAAGCCCGGGCGGTATTAAACGCGCCCGATGAAGAAATTCTCGCCTTGTTGCACGCGGCATTCCGGGTGCGCCATCGTTTTCACGGTTGGGACGTTCGCCTGCATGTCCTTCAAAATGCCAAAAGCGGATTGTGCCGGGAAAATTGCTCCTTTTGCAGCCAGGCCATCGGCGCCCAAAGCAAGGTCGAGCGTTATCACATGCAGTCGGTGGAGGAATTGATCGAAGGGGCGCGCAAGGCTCACGAGATGAAAGCGGTAAAATACTGCATGGTAACCGCCACCCGTGGACCCTCCGACAAGGAAATGGATATCATTTGCGAAGCGGTGCGCCGCATCAAAGCCGAAATCCCGATTAACATCTGCACCTCGCTTGGGTTGCTGAACGACGAACAAGCCAAGCGCCTGGCTGAAGCCGGCGTCACCCGCTTCAACCACAACCTGGAAACCAGCCGCAACTTCTTTCCCCAGGTGTGCCAAACCCATCACTACGACGACCGCGTCGCCACCGTCCGGGCGGCCAAGGCGGCCGGCATGGAAGCCTGCTGCGGCGGAATCATCGGCATGGGGGAGACCATCGACGATCGCCTCGACCTCGCCTACGAATTGCGGGAATTGGAAGTTGAGTCGATTCCGATCAACTTTCTCGATCCCCGCCCGGGAACCCCGATGGAGCATGTACCCCGCTTGCGTCCGATGGAGTGCCTCAAAATGTTGTGCATGATGCGGTTCGTCAATCCCTCGCGGGATATCCGGGTCGCCGGCGGACGCGAAGTCAACTTGCGCGACATGCAGGCCTTCGCCTTGTACCCCGCCAACTCCATGTTCTCCGAGGGCTACCTCACCACGGGCGGCCAGGGCTACGATAAAGACCTGCGCATGATTGAAGATGCCGGTTTCCGGCTCGCCGCCCTGGTCACGGAATAACGCGCCGCCCGTACAGGTCGTTAATCCCACGGGATGCGCATGACCATGCCGGATTCCACCGACCTGTCTTGAGGCAGCAGGGGGTTTAGTTTAATGATAGCCTCCGGTGTGGTCGCGAATTTGCTGGAGATGCTTTCCATGGTTTCACCCGACCTGACGGTGTAAGGGAACGGCGCCTCAACCGCCGGTTCCCGCGCCGGATTGTCATGGGGATCGAAGTAATACCCCCGGATTTCCGGCATCGTAAACATTTCCTCGAAACGTCTCTGCTCATCCTGCCAGGCGTAGTACGACGAGTTGTATCCCGCTCCGAAGTAGTCGGTCACGGTCCTGCGCGGTTCCGACAGGTTGTGGTATTGGCCGGTTTGATCCGGAAAACGATTCCGGTTCCAGTCCGTTACCCCAACATAGGGTCGCCACTCAATCGGCATCCGGTTGTAGCTGGCATACATGGCCGGCGCAAAGTCGGGAATGGCGCCGGTTTCGAGCGAAGTGTAGATGAGATTGGCCAACTCGGTCTGCTGCACGTCCGATGAAGTGCGATACGTGCGCAAATAGGGCAATACGGCTGGCCCCAACTGATGGATGGCATAGGCGCACGCCGCGGCGTCGCCGCGCAGATCGTTGTCCGCCAAATGAGGCGCCATGATCCGGACCAGGGTTTCCGTCATCGCGGTTTCCCGGTGCTGGGCGGCAATGAGGGCGGAGTAGAGTCGGGTTCGGGCGTCTTTATGGGAGAGGTTGTTGAGAATTCGGCTCCGCACCCGGGGATAGATGTTGCTATCGGCAAGAAGTTCGAAGGCGCTATGGGCCGAGACCAGATAATTGAAGTTGTAATCAAGATCATCCTGATCCAACAACTCAAAGGACAGTTCGATCAACCGGTCGCTTGGCGTTGGCGAAGGGCAAAACAGTCGGAGCATATTGGCGGCGATGTGCCGTGCTTGAAAATCCTGGTCATAGAGCGCCTCTTCGAGAAATGGCGCCACCACGCACCCCATTTCCCGGAGGTTATGGATGGCTGCTGTCGCATTATTCGGGATGTTGTCATCCCGCAGGTCGCGGATCAGTTTGCGGATTTTGGCGGCTGTATCCGGATCCACCCCCATGCTGCCCGAATCCAGCGTCATGGCATCGCTCAACCGGTATTCGCCCGCGTCATCCGCTTCATAGGTCAACACATAGCTCACCCCCAATCGGTAGAGCAGGGTATCCAACGCGACATTCCGGTAGGTCGCTGAAACGGCCTGACTGTAATCGCCGAAAAAGCGCAGCGCCGCCGGTTCCTGCCGGTCAATTTCCGCCAGAATATCGGAGAGAATCGCCTGTTCTGCCACCAGGGTATAGGCGTCGCCTGAGCGCGAAAGGGTGAGGGTGCCGGCCCTCGTTTGGTGTGCGCCGCTGAGGTTAATGGATAGGAATAAAATAGCTTTAACAATTCGGGTCAAGGCAAGCCTCGTAATCGAAGGTGTGACCCATCTCTTTTGTACCTGAAGTAACATCACTATTTTCATTGTGCCACAAAGGAGGTGCTTTGTGTTTTCAATTCGGAGACAAATCCCGTCTCGTTGACATAAACAACATGCAACTCATCCTGGGCGCGCGTGATGCCGACATAGGCCAGTTTGCGCTCGATGTCAGCGGGTATATATGAACGGGGCATGCCCTCAAGTCCCACGAGGAATACCACCCTGAACTCCATGCCTTTGCAGGACTCGATGGTCATCAGTTTGGCGCTGGGCGAGTTCAGGTCCAGATCCAGTTTGCTCTGGCGGTTTTGCGTCGCCCAGTAGAGCCTTGCGGCCCCGAAACGCTTCCCGAAGGCGTCGGCGAAGGTCTCGGGAAAATTCATCCACTTGCGGTGAATATACAAGATGCCGATGTCCGACCAGTTGCATGTGCCGGACTGGATATATCTGTCTATCGTGTCGAGAATGTACCGGCACAAATCGCGGCAAGATGACCTTTTGGCCAAGATTGGGGCCGCGCCATGCCGGTCAACCGGAACAGGAATCAAGTGCTGGTATAGTTCATCCTCCAGGGTGGTTGATCCGGTCGGCACCGGCTTGTCGCTGAAAAGGTTGGCCGCGCTGAGGATCTCGGTGGTATTGCGGTAATTGGTCTGCAGGCGGACTGGCTTCTTACCCTGCACTTTCATGCCGACCTGTTTCCAGTTGGGTCGTTTCCGCCCAAAAACATTCTGGGCCGGGTCATAGCAGAACAGCAAGCTGTCGCTCTTTTCATTCAGCAGTTGCAAGAGCCCCTTCATCCAGGTTTCCTGGAAGTCCTGCCCCTCATCAATAAGGATGGCATCATAGCACCCCCGGGGAATAGAGCCCTCGGCCATGCGGCCGAGAAGAATCTGTCCCATACGCTCGTCATAGGACTCGCTATCCTCTCCCTCCTGCCGGGACAGGTTGAGTCCGGTGAGTCGCTTGACCAAGCCGTGAAAGTGAGTGACCTCGATATCCACGGATTTTCCGTTGGGGCCGGCAGCCTGGATTAACTGGCTGATGTAGCGCGACAACGAGATGTTGTAGCAGACCACCAGCACCCGCCATTTGACCGCCGCGGACTTGAGGAAGCGGGCGCGACAGGAAAGAACCAGGGTCTTCCCGCTACCCGCCACCCCTTGAATGATCCGGTGCCCGTTGCCGATACTCTTGGCGGTCTTCTCCTGTTGAAGGTCCAGTGTCTTGAGAATATTTTCATCCTCGGCGGTACGTAGTTTGCGAACGGACTGGATGCGTACTTCCGGAAAAATGACATGCCGGAGCAGTTTAAGGTCCTCTATTGAAAGAGGGTCGAAATCGTACCAGACGGTAAAAGCCTGCTTGATGCGGGCGGATATGGCCCGCCGCTCCTCGCGACTCGAGGTGTCCAACCGCAAGTCATCCTGGAAAAAACACAGGTTCGCGGGAACAACATCGGTCAGTCTGATTTCATCCGACTGGGACTTGGTGATGTTGGTCCAGAAAACAGCGTAGCCCACCGGAAAGACCAGACGATCCTTGTTGGTTCCGTTGGCATGCCGGAAGGACGGAATCTTTTTAAGGGCGCTCATCACGTGGTTGGCCGCTTCGCGGGCCTGGGCCAGCGGCGCCTTGAACTGTTTCGGGCCATCGCCGAAGTCCAGCTCAAAATGATCGGGATTCATCTTCCGAACCTGGGAGGCGAGCCAATCCTTAACCTCGATCAGAAACAGACCGTGGTTCTGTGACCAGACGATGAAGTCCGGGTAGCGGGCAATCATTCGGGGTTCATGCCAGACAATGAACTCCTCGTCGGGCAGTAGTATGTCCCGGAGAAAGTTGAACACCCGCTTCTCGCCGCTGGTGGCGGAGTCGCAGTTGGACAGGCTTTCTGGAATCATTTCAGCCATGTGATACCTCTAGAAGGGGACAATCTCATCATCTTCATCATTCTTGCCCCCGGTATGGACGCGGGGCTTTTGTGGTCCGGAGCTGGAACCCATGGGTGAGGGGCTCTCATATCCATCCTCAAATTCTTTTTCCTGAATGACACCTGATGGCCGCCCCATAAATTGCACGTCGAACGCACGCAAGCTGAGTTTGGTGCGCTTGGTACCATCCTTGGCGTCCCACTGCTCCATCTGCAGACGTCCCTGCACCAGCGCTTGGGAGCCCTTACGAAGATGCTTGGCGATCGTCTCGCCCAGTTTGCCCCAGGCATCGATATCCACGTAACAGGTCGATTTGACCTCCTTGCCGGACTTGTCCTTATAGACATCGGTCAGGGCCAGGCTGAATTTGCAGATGGCCTGCCCTCCGCCAGTATGCCGCAGTTCCGGGTCGCGGGTCAGACCTCCCAATACAATGACATGGTTCATGGATGACATGGTGTGGCTTCCTTCTTGTTTCTCTTTTTAAGAAGTCGTGTTGTGGTGGCATTTCCGGAAAAAAGTTTGATGGCGGCCTCGAATGCGATGCGGGTATCCCGGTCCACTTCCTGTTTTAGGGCCCGCTTGAGCGCGGTTTTCAGGCCTTCTGGTTTACGTGATATGCCGATAAGGTGCAGGGCGCAGGCCCGCCGCACCAGGGGATCGGCATCCGCGATGCCTTCGCGCAACTGCCGGGGCGTGGCGTGTTTCAGCCTGATGACCGCCAGCAATTCCGGGCACGTCGCGGCCATTGTTTCCAGCATCGGAAAGTGACGGAGGTGGTTATTTCGGGCCAAGGCCGCGGCCACCGTGATCTGGTCGTGCCGGGACAAACTACTTCCGTATTCCGCCAGCCAGGACCGCAAATGTTGAATGGCCTTGGGTGTGCCCAGATAGGCAAGGGCAATTGCGGCGATACGCTGGAACCGCTCGTCAATCAGCAGGGATCCGATGGCATCCACCTGCCGGGTGGCCTTGAGTCTGGCCAGCCGCCAAGCCGCAAATTTGACTCCGCGCACCTTGAGTTGATTGGCCGCCTCCTCGCCGGTGTCATCGGGCATTTGCTTGAGCATGCCCTTCAGCGCTCCCACCATACCCTTTTTGAGGCCGGGCTGAAAGGGAACCAATGCCAGATTGGCATTCAGGATAGAGAGACGCCGGCTAAATGCCGCCGCCGCCCCGTCGGCCAGTTCCGCCGTCGGCGCGATCTCGACCTTCTCCGCGTTGATGGCGAGTCCCAATTCGACCAGCAAAAACTCCTCGATGCGCTGACGCGTCTCCCGGGCGGCATGTTCATTGGGCAGGAAGAAGGTGAGATCATCCACATAGCGACCGTATGGCATTTCCAACTCCTGCAAGGCGAACCGGTCGAGCGACTCCAGCACCATATTGCCCAGCAAACGCGAGATGGGTTCCTCGATAGGCAGGCCAGCATAAAGAGGCCGGGTGGTCTCCTGATGGGTCAGGCTGAAATCAAGATACTGATCCACCAACGGCCACACCTCTTCCGTGAACCAGGGAGCCAATAAGTTACGGACAAGCCGGCGGTCAACCGACGGATAAAAGTTCTGGATGTCGGCATGCAGAACGACACCCCGGCGATGACGCCGAGCCAGGCGAACCATCCGGTTCCGGTGGGCCCGGTAATCCGTCGGCCAGAAGGAAAAGATATACTTCGACCGCGGCGAATTGAATCGATATGCCGGCGCCACCAGCTCGTTGCGTACGGTCGCGGAAAGGGAAAGACCCCCTTGAATCTGATACCCGATCCGGTTGAAGAGGGCTTGAATCACCACCCGGTCCAGCGGCGACGATATGGTTTCCATCCGCACCGCGCCGCTTTTCTTCTCCGTGAAATAGGGGCGCAGAGGTTGAAAGCGGTAGCTTCCATCCATCACCATGGCGCGAAGCATCGCCGTGTCCATCAGATCCAGCATTCCCGCGTCCGGCGTCCCGGCAAAATTCTGGGTGCGGTAATAACGCGCCACCTTGGTCATGGCGACGGCCAGATTCCGGTTGGACATCAAGGCGGATAATGGTTGTCGGGAAAAAGCGTATGTGTTCATGCCTGGGAAGAAGCAGGGAGGCGGAAGGTTTTCCGGAAAAATGGGATGCACCGCCACCACCTAATGGTGGCGGCTACGAGCAAGAACCGACTTGCGTGTAGCTGCTTCCATTGGGATGGGGTTGTTGGGCTGTCTCTATAAAGCACAAAAACATCCAGGAACCGGAAATTCCGCGCCATCAGCGCTTCTTGTGGTATAGGATGCCAAAACCATGAACACACAAACCACGAATCCAGCCGCTTTGCCCCGCCGCATCATCACCCATGCCGGATCGGCCCATGCCGATGAAGTGGTGTCCATCGCCCTCCTGTTGGCCGCGGACGAAACCGTCACCTCGATTTCACGCGTGCCCGATGTGACGCCCGCCGAACTCGATGACGCTTCCGTGTATGTTCTCGACACCGGTTGTTGCCACGACCCCGGCCGGCTAAACTTCGATCATCACCAATTCGATCCGGAGGATACGCCCCGTTGTACCCTCAGCCTGGTGCTTGAACATCTAGGCCTGGAATCCGTTGCGCGTCGCTGTTGGCCCTGGCTGGAAGCTTTTGAGCGCTTGGACGCCGGGGGACCCCGGGCCGTGGAGAAGCTGTTTGGCATACATGATCTAGCTCTCATTCTTCCGCAGTTTCGATCTCCGCTGGAGGAAGTATTGGTCGATATTTTCTCTATGAAGAACGCGATCCGGCCTGATGACATGCTATGGAGGTTTCTGTGGAGCATCGGGCAGCATCTGTTGGCGGAACTGAGACAACTTCCTGACTTGATTGACGGGTATGAAAAACAAGTCATCTCCGGAGTCCGAATCCCCCCTGATGTGAAGGTGGAAGTAGGCAAGCCCTTCATTGCACCTCCTGAATGGATTGATGATATAATTCTGCTTAAATGGCCCGACGCCCCCCGATCACTTGCCCGCAAGGCATTCCAAGTTTTCCTGCGCGAAAAGGCCCCGGAAGCCCGATTAACCATCACCCCCGACGAGCGCGGACCGGGCTTCGTGCTCACCTCCGTTTCCGATAGCGATCCTATTGACTTCCGTTTCCTGGTCGATGACCCGGAAATTGCCTTCATCCATGCCACCGGCTTCATGGCTGTGACCCGGAGCCAGGACGTTACCGAGCTGGATCGACTTTCGCGGCGCATGAAGGAGAAACCATGAAGTCATTGCCCGTTTACACTATGGATTATGAATTGCCACCGGAGAACCGGTGGGATCAATTACCCTCATATCTCCGGAAGAGCGGAGCCATGCTGGCCAAGCGGGGGGTTGCCTTTGTTCAAGATCATGGCGCGGTGGATATCGTGGCGTCCCTGTTGCGATTGCTGACCAAGGGTCGGAATCCCTATCGCGCCGAGATCAAGGCAGCCAGCAGAATCATGAGGGTGGATTACAACACGTGCGTGGTCTCCAATTACATCTATGAAATCCAGCAGATCGGATTGTATGGAATGGAAAAAGTGTGGAATAGAGACCTTGCCTCCCTACGGGACCGGTTTGACATCTTTACCGGTGCGCTACAAGAAAGGGTCAATGAACTCAAGCGCTCCGGAGTGGCCTGCACGGCCGGGGCCCGAATCTATCCGGGTATTGGGATGGTGCATGTTCGTTCCATGGATTGGCCTCTGGGCGGCCTTGGCCGCCATAGCTTGCTTTTACATCATGTGAACAACCCGGCCGGTGATTTCTACAGCATTGGCTGGCCCGGTTGCAGTGGGGTTCTTTCCGGCTTCAAGCCGGGCAGGTTCAGCGCCACCATCAACCAGGCTTTCATGTATGCCGCCCCCAATCTCCAGTGGCCACCGGCGCACCTTCTGCGCTGGGTTTTTGAGCATTGCCATACGTTTACCAAGGCGCTCGAAACGCTCCGGAACACGCCCGTGTGCGTACCGGCCTTTATCCTGCTTGCATCGTCCACCCGTGCGGTCGTAGTGGAAATGGGACCTGATGGCAATACCGTGGTCGCCATGAAGCCCGGACGGCCCCTCGTGATCGCCAACGACTACTTGTCCCGGCGTAAAAAGGCGGAAGCCAAGCGTCTGGGTATTGAATTTGATTCAGACGACCGTCGCGACATGCTCGGTCGGCGCATGCTGAAGGCAAAGGTAACGTCGGTGGAGCAGGGGCTGGGTTTACTCAAGGCATGGCCGGTCGAGCACGAAGACTCGATGCAACAAATGGCTTTTGCCCATGGCCCAGGACACCTTTATGCGGTTGGGCGGGAGGAGGACAAAGCGGTGGCATCTCGGCTGATGGCGCTCGATATCCTCCGGAAACCCACACGGGCAGGGCAATCCCGCTAAATCAGGCCAAAGATAAAACCGGAAATCCTTTCCCGTTCCCGCTTCTTTATTCATGAAAGCAAGCCATAAGGAATATCAACATGAATACAATCTTTGATGCCAATACCGCACTTCTCCCGCTTGGATTTTGGGCCAGGACGACCCCTGATCTGACGCCCATTAGTGAAGCCGCAACCATTCTCGTTGCCGGCGCCATCATCTCCTCGTTGATCTGGGGCGTCAGTTTGATTGTCCAGGCGAAAATCAAATACCGGAAATAGTCAGGCCGGCATGCTTCTTATTCATTGAAATGAAAAGTTGGAGATAACAGTGTGATGAAAATCCTGTGGCTTTTAAGTATTTTGATTCCGGTAATTTGGATTGTCGAGCCGGGCGTTCCTGATCTCTCGGCCTTGGTTGCCATGGCGTGGATCCTGGCGGGTGGCTTGGTCATAACCTCGCTTATCTGGGGAACGTGTCTGGTGGCGCGGGCCAGAATTCAGCAATCCGTTAATCGAGGTGATCACTCATGACGCCGGAAGCGCTATCTGATCATTTGGCCTGGTTGGCGGGTTTATCCATGGTTTCATTAAGCTTGATCTACGCATTCGTCGCCTGTTTCCGCGTGCGATGCTGGAAGCGATCAAAAATGGAGAAATACCGGTGAGAATACTATTCGTCCTGTTGACTGGAATAATTCTTGGGCTGTACACGGCCTTTACGTTCAAGCCGCCCTCAGGACATTTCACGGCGTTGACGATCGGTTTTATCCTGGGCGCTGTTGGCTACATACTATCCTCGGTGGTCAAGGTGTATGCTCTACGGCGTGCATATGAAAAGCGTCGTCAGGGGGACGCGGATTAAATGAGAAATAGCGGGGTATAGCGATATTCGAGAAATCGATAAAATTTCAACAGGAGAACTTCATTATGTACATGTTGCTTGCCATCACCACCGGATTTGTTGCTGGACTTTACTACAGCAAGGGCAAAATCAATCCCGTGGCATGTGCCGTGGACGACGCCAGTCGGGCGGTGCGTTGGACGGGGCGCCAGGTCGAAAAGGGCTGGCGACGTGTCCGCGACATGAAATCTGGATCCGGGGCAGAATCGATATGAAGCCCATCCATATAAAAGGCCTCCGGGTTACCCCGCAGCTCGATCATTACACCTGTGGTTACTGCACCGCCCGGACCATCTACCGCTTCTACAACCTTCGCCCTCGTGATTACGGGTTGCGCCACTATCTCGGGGTGGACCACCAGATCCTGCCCGACAGCATGCCGTTCCGGGAACATGTACAAGGCTGGATGAACCAAATGGAGGTCGATACGTTGGGTGTTCTGCCCATGGATATATTTGCGGTTCTTTATTGGGATGGATTTGACACCGCGGTCTTGGCCGATGCCTTCGATGGCTACAGCGAAGAACTTAACCAGCACCTCAAGCGCGGACATCCGGCTATTGGCATGGCCCTGCCGCCCTCGGGCGGGCAACTCCACTGGGTGGTCATCTCCGGAATGGACGACCGGGGTATATCCGTACTTGATTCATGCGGTTACTGCGATCCGCTTGAAAAGAACCGTTACCGTTATGTCGTGCCATGCGAGCTAGTCGACCGCGTGATAAGCGGCATCATCACGGTTTCTCGCCTGCAAACGGCCGGAGTGCGCAGGATGCGCGACACCGACTTTTACCGCGAGTACCTCCGGGGCGCCCGTTTCGGCGCTGCGTGCCTGGGCCATCAGGCAAACCACAATGCGGGCGGCTATGTCCGCAAGGCGATTGGCATGTTGACAAAAAAGAAGAAAGTGAGCGGTACGCGATGATGCGTCCACAACCGCTTCAACCACGGTGCTTTTGTTGATTTACAATGACTTACAAGGATTCGGTATAGGGGTTGAACGATGGACAAATAACGATGGACGATGGTCAAAGGGCCATGGACGATCACCATTCATCGTCTTTGGGCAATCCGTCATACGACTTTTCGCGCGCGGGAATGGCAATGACCCGGCCGCATCCTTCGCTGGTATGGCGTCCGACATGGAGGACATTGGCGGTGTAAAGCAGATCGGTGAGGCTGGGATGGACGCCCGTGTAACGCATGGAGCCCACGACGCCGGCGAGGTTGATTCCCTGATCCTGGGTGCTGGACCAACGCTTTGGAGTGACAAAGCGAAGGCGCCGGTCGCTTTCCCGCGCAAAGGCCGATTCCGCCAGATACGGCGCCTCTTCCAGTTGGAGGCCATTGCCATAGGCCTTGCTCAAGGCATTCAGCCGGGTCACGCAGGCTCGGACGATGTGGGCCAAGTTTATCTCGTATTCCGAAATCGTCCGCTTGGCGATGCGCAGTTGCGTCGGTGTCGCCAGGATAATGCGAGCCTCCGGGTTATGACCGTGGTAGCCCTCAAAGGCGAGCCGGATCGTTTCGTGCCACTCCACATATTGAAGTAGTGCCCCCTGATTGCCGAAGGGCAAACCCCGGCCCCGATCCAGCGCCTCCTGGATGGTCGTTATCACATCCAGTCCGGGCGCGCAGGATATGATCCGGAACTGGAATGTTTCGCCCTCATAGGCGAAAGTGTCCAGATTCAGGAAGACACAGGCGGATGGCTTGCCCTCAGCGACCGGCTTGAAATAAGTATCGCACACCTCGGGGAAATGTTCCCGCAACCGGTGCCCGGAAAAACCCCGCAACGTCGCTGACGCCAGGCGCCGCACCCACATCGGTCGGTCGAAATACACCACCCCCTCGACGGCATGAAGATGGAGGGCGGAGGAGAGGAGGGGGAGGTTGTCCATGGAACAGGGAGGGGGTTAAGCCTTGTCGCCGGTAGCCGGCGATGGGCCTTCGGCCAATCCGGACATTTTCAGTTGAAGATCCCACACCTGGTCTTTCAACTGTTTGTTTTCCTTGCCCAGTTTTTCGTTCTCGTTGCTGAGACGGCGGACTTTGTCGCGCAGCATGTTCTCGGTTTCCTGTGAGCGTTTTTTGGCTTCGCCGACCTTGGCGCCGGTACTCGCGGAGAGGATCCGGACTTGGTTCCGGCAGGATTCCAGTTCAGCCTCCAGGGTTGCGGCATAGCTGGTCTCGATATCATCGGCCGGCACGTCGGGCTCCCAGAGGGTGAAATCCTTAAACGGGTACTGGTTGCGTCGACAGGTGCCCAACTTGCGCTCGTAGTCATCATGGTCGGTCATCAGTTCGCACACATGCACGTGGTCGTCGCGGGTGATGCAGAGGGCGCGCTCGGCGACATTTCCCGGCTTGTAAACCTCCAGGTCGCATCCCTGCACGGCATGAATATGAATGCTGCGCCAAACCGGATCTGATAAACGCAATAATAGACGTTGCAACGCCAGTTTTTTCAGGCCGTCGGCGCTTTCCAGCGCGTCGGCCGCTTTGGGTGACAGCAGAATGTTCCGAATCCCTTGCTCGGAAATGCGGAGCAAGACGCAGGCCAGGGGCGACAGGGTGACCATCCCGGTGTCATCCGATTCGACAAAGCCGAGAAACAGGTCGTGTTCGTGGGGCTGGTAGTCGCGGATGCGGTCAAAAAACCGGGCCTCCGGTACCGCTCCTTCGGCGTGGATATATTCCAGCGCCGGGGCGGCACGCTCGTACAAGTGCAGGTCAAAACTGACCGGCAGGGGCGGCAGTGTGATGAGGGCGTTGGCGAACTCGAACACATAGACGGTCTTCAGCTTGAAGATCATGCCGATGGCGGCGAGGAAGGGTACAATGCCCTTGTAGCCGCCAGTGGGGTTGAGAATGATTTCCCCGCCGTGACGGTATTGCGGGTTTTCGATGTAGGAAGTGACGATATCCACAAACCGGACCAACCCCTCAGTGCGCAACCGCTCCGCATCGCGCACCTGCAGGCCGGGAATACGGTGGAGGATCACCTGTCCGGCGGGCAGGGAGAAGATCGTCGTCAACGTTTGTTTAAGGATTTCCGCACAGGCCCGGCCATCTGCGGTATCGGTCGCGAGTAGAACCACCCGATCCTCCGGTCCGACTCCGAGCCGGTTCAGCGAATTGATTTCCGCCGAGGCTGCGCTCCGGCCGCCGTCGGTGGTCAAGTCCATGCCGGCCAACCGGAGGTTGATCTGCTCACGCAGATCATCCGCCCGGTCTTCCCACGTTGTCGCCTTGCGCTGGTACTCGCCCAGGATTTTACAGCTCTGGGCGATCGAGGTGCCTACGGTAGTGAGGATGGTTTTCATGGGGGTTCGGATAGGTTGGTCGTTTTCACGTGGCGCACATATTCCTCCAGGATGTCGGTTGCTTCCCAAAGCGGATTGGTACCGTATGGCGGTCTCTTGCGACAAGCCTGATTACGAAACGCGATGAGTGATTCATTCAGTTGGCTTGCTTCCGTAATATCCGGCTTTTGACTGATTAGCTTCTTAACCTCTTTTGGAATATTTCCGTGCGAAACTTCTTTTCTAGTTAGTCTATTAATGAATAGTCCGATGGGAGACAGATCCATGGGTTTGAGCGCACCCACTCCTTTGGTGGAGGTGGTCACTGGAGTTTTGTTTTGAGGGATTTCCGTGTATTGCAATAGGCAGAGAGGCGGATTCCGCTTATCCTTGGCTTGGCTGAAATCGTTTGTATTCGCACCCGGATCGAGCACGGGATAGCGGAGGCGCTCGGAGTCAATGCGGTCGGATCGCGCTGGATCGGCAAGAGCGAGAAGCTCCTTCATTTGGGGGCTGCTCATCCATGACCCGGTCTTTTCGCCTACAATGCCGTCCATCACTTGTACGAAAGATTCCATGCATGCGTTTAGGTCGGGCGGAGAAGTACTGGGTTCATTTGCAACGAGGCGGGATTTGTCGGCGTCAACTTTAATGGTTACTGCTCCAAAGCCGAGCGGTTTGGCCATGCCGATCTGGTGGCAATGCTTTTCCTTGCCGCCCCAGGTGAGCACCCATGTGAGAGCACCCAGCTCATGAGGTCGTAAATTGTGAAAGTAGACGCGTCCACGAAATGCCGTCCCCGCCTCCAAGGGCCGAAAGGTCGTGGCGACATCAAGATTCTCCCTGCCATTGCTCTTTAATGGCACTTTGGGCAATTCTTGATTATTCAAGGGGCTGGTGCGCACAACATACCGCTTCCATCCCCGGATTCGGCTCTTCTCGTGCATCAGGGTTTGATAGTTGCCTTTGAGTCGCCCATCCTGATTTGACTTCTGTTCTATGTAGTTCGGATAATACGATGGTTTAGGTCCGCCGAGAACAGTCTTTGGGATGTTTTCAATGGTTTTTGCGTTTTCATCCGCCAGCAATGGCTCGAACTGAATGCGTCCACGCAGAGCCTTTTCCCCTGTAACATACCCCAGCAAGGTGTCGGCAAAGTCCGGTGCCTTGCCCGGATCTTCCAGATGAAACGACGATGTATTTTGGATTGCATCATGAATGGTATGCTTGTAGGGCAAGCGATACATCATGGCCAGTCCCATGGAGACAATGCTTCGATTTTCCTCCAAGTAGAATACGGGAACCCGTCCGTCCTTCATCAACTTTCCACGCCAGAATCGCCATTGATCATTGGGTTTGTCTGAAGCTGTCGAGTGCACAAACTCGAACTCCCTGCGAATATGTTCAACATCAATATGGTCGTTCGAATCATTATAGAAGATGAACTCCATGTGTTTACCACGACTCTTCCCGGGGTTCGGCTTATCACTTCGATTGGAGGGCTGTCCTGTAAGCACAAGTTTGCCCTTGAGAGGGTGCGCACTATCGGTCGGTCCTCCGAAACGGATTTGTGTTACACGAGTGTAGCAAAGTGGCCCGCAGGAATGGTTGATGTGGACCGTTTTGGGATCAACATTAAAGAAGACTTCAAGCTGATTGCCCATTTGTGCATACTTATCCGCTAATTCCTGTTTCCGCCCGAGGGATTTATGCTTCCGGATCAAGCTTTCTATATCCGATTGTTCCACACGGGCAAACGAGCAGGGTTCGACGGTCCATCTCCGCGAAGCGTTAATGGAAAGCCAACCAGCCTTTACTTTTGGGGTATAGGGAGTTGTGTCTGTGGACATATGATCCAAATACAGCTTGCGATCCGGATTTCTCAAATCGCGGACCGAGTACCTGTGGTTATCCACGCGGTTCAGGCGGCTGAAGGTGGCGATTTCGAGCACATTCCGAATGGCGCCTTTTATGGAGGTTCCGGGTATGGCGTAGGGACCACCGGGATACACCTGGTAGAAGTTTTTGTATTCATCCATCTCAAGGCGTGTTGCGTTGTCTTCCGGATAATGTCCGCCATTTCGGATATATATCGGGGTTTTCGCGGTTACTTCGAGTTCAAGCCATCCGTTGATGCCGTCCTTGAAGGGGACATCCATGGAAACCGACTGGGCATCGGGCGGCGCGTTGACCTTTTCCGCAAGCGGGACGAAGTAATAGGGTGAGGGGATGTAGTCCAGTGGTGGATTAGGCATGGTGGGTCTCCTCGATATCGCATAATCGATAGGCATAAGGCCGCCACTCATCGTGGCCGTCCATGGCTTCAAGTGAGTAGGACACAGTGTAAAGCAGGCGCCAGCGCTCATCAGTCGATACGAACGACTCGGAGCGCAGAATGCCGGCCGGATCGTCAGTTTCAGTCAATGAAATGATCTCCCACCGCCCATCCGTGTTCCGCACGTGGAGGCTTTGGTTTCCTTTAACTGCTTCGGCCTGAAGGATGGTTGCGCCAGCTCCTTGCCATTCTTCCCCGGAAAGAACCAAGCGGCAGGAAGTTACATCTTGAAACCAACCCCGCCCCCCGAAGGTCAGCAATTGACGGCGCGCTTCCTCGGCGTCCGCGACCTGGCGCACGACTCGCTGCAGTACCCCGGGCCGATAGACTTGAGTCTTTGGCCCGATCATCCTGTTCAATACAGTCAATCCTTGATTGCTCATGATGATTTCTCCGGTTGCTTAATCCAGTCACCGCCGTCGCTCCATTCGCAGCTTTCAGCCGTGAAATGTCCTAATCCACGCCCCGAGCCGGCACCTATTTGCAGCATGCCGCACGCCAGATCATCGAGCGTCAATCGAAGCGCGTTGCGGGCATTTGCATCAATTCCGGTAGGATCGGTGATCATAATGGTAAGCTGGATCGCATCTCCCTGCCAGAACGGACGTTCGAAAAACAGCGCGCCACTCAAAGCGCCTCCGGTGAATCGGTCTATGGAAACATGAGGCGTCAACCGTTGGGGGGGGGGGCTGGCGGATGGAATAAAGACGTCATTAATCAAAATCTTGCCGCGGGCGGAATTGTCCTCTTCATCCTCAGCCACATAGCCAAATAGGGCGCGCACAGATGGGTTATTGCATCCGGTTATCGCTTTAGCGTATTGAACCTCTCCGGCCCAGAATCCCTCCAGGCGGTTATGATGATAGGCGATACGATGACTGATGGCGCCTTTTATCGCGGCCCCCGGGAGAAGAATCAGATGCTCCGCGACGGTTCCTTTTCCGCCGGACCACTCCACACGCTTTTCGCGAACCGGCGCCATGTCGGCGTTTCCCTTATCCATATCAGCAGGAACATCGGTGCCGCCTCCAAACATCCAGTAACCGCGCGGTTTCAGGGTAAGGGTGGCCGTGACCGAAGTGGCAACCGGCGGATTGAGGATGCCATCGTGTGGTTTTAACACCGGGCTCGACTCGCTGAGGCGCACCGGATGCCTGCTGTAATCCCCCATATCCATTGAGAGTTCGAATATGCGACTTTTCAGCGAAATTACGTGAAACGCCCCGTAGCCCCGGCGATTTTTCCCCCCGACTCGAAGATCGGCACGATAGAGTGCGCCGAGGATTAATTCCCAATCCTCCCGTCCATCCGGTCCTCCGACCATTTCCATTTCGAAGGTGAAACGATGACCGGCCTGCACGGCAAGATCGTCGAACTTCCCGCGATCCTCCGCATCGGCCACGCCGAGATGATTAAGGCGCACATGGTCCCGAAGAGCAGGCGTGCGCGCCACCGAAAGTACGGGGTCCATCAAGATCTGTTCGTCCACGATTCCTTCTACGGGGCGATTGTTTGAGTCGTGGATGCAAGCCCAGGACACCGACAGGCGTGAACCGGAACCTTGGTTGCCGCGCTGAAATCCAAAAATCCGGTCTTGCGCGTCTTTGGGCAACGCCGCCCGCAGGACGCCTGCCAGACTGCTTCCGGGAATGGTCGGCAGGCCGTTTGCATCCAGTACCACGGCGGCGTCGGACACATCGCTTTCGCGTCCGGAGCCTATATGAAACGGGGTGACGAATTCGACGGATACCCGTGCAAGATAGCGATGAGTTAACCGGGCGTTCATTGTGAACCTCCTTTCGGGTCTTTCTCGCGCAGAGTGCGGGGAACATTGACGGCGGCGTGGTACAGGGTGCGCAAGTCGTATTTTGAAAGGGATTCCATGACGAGTTCTTCTGCGGTCTTCTTGCCGCCGCGATCTTCCTTCCAGAAGCGCCTTCGGAGAGCTTCGTTGCAGTACGCGGTAAAGCACTTGCAGAAATCTTCAGGATGTCCGTCAAAACGAACGCTCATTTCCCGCAGTGCCGCCCATTGAGTTTTTCCAACGTCAGTCCCAATTTCTCTCGAAATTTGCTTGTGCACGGCGGCCCATTCCCGCGCCAGGGCAAGTCCTTGAACTACAGCCGCGGCTTCTATGCTGCGGCGTTTGCTCTTCTTGACGAGTAATCGCGCCAGCGGGTTATTTGGGGGGGAGGCCTTGTCTCGACATCCGGGCCGCCTTGCCGGTTGCTGCATAAGCCAGACGGGCGCCTTGATGAGAAAGGGCGGGTTCACAAGCAGGCGTCCCAACCCCTCCTGCCGGTACAGCCCGACTCCTCCAGCGGCGCTTTGTTGATATGCGCGCAGCTCCTCCTGCTGAAGCGTCGTGCCGGCATCATAGACGAGAACACTACCACGGCTAAGCACCTGCCGCTCGGATGTGTAGGCTTGATATGTGGAGTTATAGACGCTGTAGCGCCGGGTTTTGATGGCACTTCGTTCGGGCAGGTATCGTAGAGGCACGAATTGTTCCGGAGTCCAGTGCGCCGGATCGAGGACCGGTTGTCCTTCCCGACACAATACGATATCCGATTCCGCGTATAGTATGAGCAACGAGCCGTTTGCTTCCGGTAAGGGATCTGGCTTCATATCGATACGAGTTACTTTTATGGCCCCATATTCCGCTGAGCGGGAACGCCCAATCTTGAGTCCGTCGTGCTCCCATGAGGAGATGATGCGATCGACATAATCGGCGTTATCGTCATCCACATCAATTTGTGAGGCAAAGCGTTGACCTGCCCGGATTGCTTCGTAACCGAAGATTTTGCCCTGTTCGGCCCGGCCATATTGGAACCGGTCAATCGCGCTCTTGAGTCGGTAGCTTTTTTCGACGGAAAGGCGGAAGTTTTCATCCGGAACCCAATAACCGCTTCGGATCGCCTGCGTTTGCTTTGCCGGCTCAGGCTCGAGGATCATATTAAGAAGAGCGTTCTTTTCATCTTGTTCGGGTTGCTTGTACATGTGGAAGACTAGCGGCATGGGAACCGCACGGGCGCCCGATTCCGCCATCGGTAAGGCGTCATGAAAACGGCAGGTATTTCCAAGGAAGAGACGTTCATCAAACTGGCCGTGAGTAGCCACCGCTGCGCCAAGCAATGCGCTTCCAGGAAGGTAATCCAAGCTATGATGTTGACCTTCCGTGGCGGCCCGCGCGCTTACGATCACATCGGACTGTAATTCAAGTTCAAGATGGAATGATTTCATGCCTGCCCCCCTTGAATCGCCACACAGCAACGGCCTAGTCCTCGGTGGCGATGAGCGCCAACCGATCGGATTAGCGGCGCCGCCTTCTGCAAAATGACCGGCCAATTCTCATTCACAGGTCCGCTTATAACCGCTTTCAACGTCATTGGGAGCGCCACTTCGATACTCCTCAAGCTCTTTTGCAAAGCTATCCCATGTTCGCTTAGGGCTGTTGCACTAATATATTCAAACAATTCTTGGCGAGCGGGTTCGTCCGGTGCGGATAGCCATCGATCAAAATCATCCGGCAGACGGGCGTCCTCGAAGCGCAACAGGCCGAATTGGGTGCCTTCCCTCCTCGTGTCCCGCGATCCAAACAGGCGAATGGTTTGACCCGAGGTATCAGGTATATGCTCCTCCAGAACCTGAACCGCCTCCCTGAAGAGTCCCTTGAGGCTTTTGCCGGGCAGGTACGGGAGGCCGTTCTGATCCCGCAGGGCGAGGGAATCCACGGAGGCGCCGCCACTTTGTCCGGATCCTGCATGCCAATAGGACAGAATATCTATTGAGCAATGAAGTCTTCTCATGATTTCTCCTGGGTTAAAGTCTCTGTCTTTACAGCACGCAATTCTAATGCATCATAAAGCGGAGTTCTGGGCAGCGTTTCTTTTGTCCATAATTCCGGGTGCCCTGTGATCCGTTCCAGCGCCTGCTTAAAGGCGTGGAATGCCGCATCCTTGTCGGGGCGCGCAGTTGCAATCTCCCGCATGCGCTGAAAAGCCCGATCCGCTTGGTGGGAGGACGCACCAGCAAGTGAAACCCACTCCCGCTGACTGGATCGCGGGAGCAGCGTGGAGGATTGTATAAGTCTCTCCAAGTCGCCCAAATGAGGCCCTGTGCCGGATGAACCGACCCGGTAGGGCATCATGGTCAATAATCGTCCATCTGCAGTGGTCAATTCGCGTTGCTCAATCTCGGAGTACTCGTCGGCCACTCCGGCCGTGAGGCGATGCCAGCAAACGCCCGATGCCTCCCTTCGAAGCTGTTTCTTCGCCTGTTTGCAGAGGTCCTCACAAAGATGGTAGGCGGATGAGAAAGGAAACCCCGCCTTCATGAAGACAATTCCCGCGCAAGCCGTTAAGCCTTCCTCGCCGAGCGCACCCAGTCGCGTTTGCGATTGCTCTTCGAATCGTCTCAAATATTCTCGCACAAAGCCCAACGCGAATACCGCATCCATAATCACGGTCAGGTCATCACCGGCACATACCAAAGGTCGAATCGGATAGTACCTGCGCGACTTATCCCTTTCAGATGCCTTGAATACCAGTTGTGCCGATGAGCGAGCGGCCTCTTCCGTTGAGGCTTGTATGGCCGACGAAAAGTCGCGCCACATCGAGGGTTCATCCAGCTTTCCCGTCTCCGCCAACCGCTTGATACGTTCTCCAAGCCCATTGGCATCAGCGTGAATAATGGCGATATAAGAGTTCTCGCCGATGACCAGATCATCAAAATCAAACGGACGTTCAAGAGGTCCTTTTGCCGGAGCCATACGGTCCCAAGCGGCGTCATTTGCCTCCCCGGTGACCTCTCGCTTTGCCGCTTCCTCGTGAGACCAATATTCGTCTGTATTTTTTTCATGCAGGAAAAGAGGCAGACCGCTTCGACGCGCCCTTCGTATCAGCGGTCCCGCTTCCGGGTAATTGATTGGGGGGCGCTGACGGGCATGCTGAATCTTCTGGCCGGCTTGTTTGCCAGCTCCGGCGAGTGAATCGGTTATAGGAACCACCGCCTGCGCAAATTCCAGCCCTGGCGCAATGGCGTTGATGTACAAGGGGACCCATTGGGCGAGTGCCTGGGCGTCTTCAAGTTTCCCAAACAAAATGCGCACCCCACCTGCGGCGCAGGTCAGCACTTCAAATTCGGACTCTTCAACTCCCCATTCGGCGGGGAGGCGCCTTATGCTGTCCGCCAATTGCTCGACCAGGGTGCTCGCACCGATCATCAGTTTCAACTTATCGGTACGGAAAATATAATCCTGAATACTTTTTGCCGAATATTCGTAATAGGCCTTGTGTAAAATATTACTCATATCGTCTCCTGTTATGTCCACTGCATCCTCAACACCTGCCAACCGATGATCGTATCGGTGCTGACTTCCTCGCCGATGTGGGGGCGGAAGCCGGGGGTGTAGTCGGGGGAAAGAATCCAGCACTCGTGGAACTCATTTCCGTTGAGTACCGGCCTCTGATTGGCGGAAAGGGTGATGGCCGGGCGTTTGGTGGCCGGGGTAAGGTCGGCGTTTAAGATTTGATTGGCGACCACGAGGGTGTTGTCATGGCCCCAGAAGGAGGCGATGGGCCGGGTGGCCAGTTGCGCCTTTAATTCATCGAGCGGGCGCGGCTCGATGACCACCCTGGCCCGGATGAGGGAGGGCGGGAAGGTGCTGCCGATGAGGATGGGGGTGGGCGTCGTCACGTTGTTTTCCCCGGTGCTTCGTTTAACACGGTACGCACTACCTCGGCTAATTGTTTGGCCGTCGGCAATTTGCCCTTGAATTCCGCCGGCAGTTTGGGTTGAAGCTGGTATTCCGCAACGCCAATGGGGTTTTTCTTGGTGCGCAGGGCGTATTCGACTTCCACGTCGTCTTTTTCGGCGCAGAGAATGATGCCGATCGAGGGCTGATCGCCCGGACCGCGCTCGGTGTCGTTTAGCAGGTTGAGGTAAAAGTCCATCTTGCCGGCAAATTCGGGCTCGAAGGGAACGACCTTGAGCTCGAACGCGACCAGGGCCTTGATGAAGCGATGATAGAATAGCAAGTCGATGAAGTATTCCTTGCCGCGCAGGGTCAGGCGGTGTTGGCGGCCGATGAAGCAAAACCCATAACCGAGTTCGAGGATGAACTCCTGGATTTTGGCGACCAACCGGTCTTCCATCTTGCGTTCCTTGACCGCCTGTTTCAAGCCGAGGAACTCAAGGTTGTAGGTGCTCTTGAGCATCTCATCAGCCTGCTCGGCAACGTATTCGGGAAGGGCCAGTGGAAAGTTATGGGTTTTCTTTTCCGCCAAAGCCCGCTCGTAGGCTCCGGCCTTGATCTGATTGAGCAGCACGGCGCGCGACCAGCCAAAGCGGGCGGTGGCCTGGAGGTAATAGAGGCGGGCGGCGGGGTCGGTGGTCTTGTCGAGAATGAAGCGATGATGACCCCATGGGACTTCAGCAACCAATCCGGTGATGATATTCTCGAATTCCGCATCGGTTAATTTGGCCACAGCTTGTGGCAGATTTGTTTTTGCCCTCAATTTGGCCACACGTTGTGGCCAAATTGTTTTATCGGAATAGGCCAAGTAAAAACGACGCATATCGCGGACATTGCGCGGGGAAAAACCTGTTGTTTGTGGAAAAGCGTGCCGCAAGTCGGATGATACTTGATCGACCACCGCCTCGCCCCAACCAAGCACATGCTGCTTTTCCACAATAGCCTTGCCGATATCCCAATAAAGCAGGATCAGGTCCCGGTTGATGTTCCGGGCGGCGGAAATGCGTGCGGATACGACCCGGACTTTAAGTTCCTCGATGAACTTCCGGTATTCCGGGGCGGCTAGGGATGGCGCGGTGGTGGTCATGTTATGAAAGAAGCGGGGAGGGCAGTCGATTTCCGATTTCAATATAGTATTTCTTTTAATTCGGCATCCCAATCGATGGGAGGGGTGTTTGAACCGCGGGCTATCAAAGCGTCCCAGTTTAACTTGTCCGAGTGCGGCAGTTCTTTGGGCCGCAAAGTGAAGGTTGTGGGTTCGAAGTCGTCATACCGGATGCCCGTGAAGTCGTGACCCTTGTCGTCAACGTCACGGTAGACGAGGCACAGGCCCGAGTGCCGGCGGGCCAGGTTGTTAGGTGCAAGCGCCACAAGTCGGTTGCCGTTGGTGATGTTGAACAGAACAGTGCCGTACTCCCGCAGATTCTCCTCGACCAGTGGCCGCAAGTTACGCTCGGCCTCGGCGAGGTTGGTGGAGGAGATCAGCAGCGGTTCGCCGATTTCCGGAATCCGGATGCCGGCGGCGGCAAGCGCGGGAAACACTTTTTCCTTGAGGGCAAATGCCCGCGATCGGGAAAGCTCCTCGTTATTGGTATGCCAAAGAGTCATGCGTTTGGTGCCGGACAGAAGTGCCGCGGCAACAATCGGCTTCCATGCTCCGCTAACCAGGCTGTGCAGGACATAAACTTTTTGCGGCCACTCCGCAGGTTCTTCCTCCCGTGTACCCTTTCCGGAAACGAGACTCCACGCCGCATCCTCGGTGGAGGCGAGGCGACGTGCTCCCGGCGGATTCCAGTTGTCAGGAATATCGCCACGATTTTCCGATGGCAGCAGCCAGTCGCGGTCAGTGGATAGCCGCAACTTGTTCCCGAGCACGACTCCGACCGCGTGCCCGTTGCTCCCGACGCAGCCGCTTATGATCCAACGGGAGGCCAGGTCAAGTACCGTCGTATGCTCTGAATCTTCGCGCAGGGCACGCAGCGCGAGCCTGCCGCCCAACTGCCACGAGCGACCGACAAATCCCTTGTTGGGCGTGTCGTAAGAAACGGTGAATACGCGGTATCCCGGAGCATCGGCGAGCACCGCATTCATTTCTGTGAGTTCGCTGGTAACATAAGCACTGAGGCGATCTTCCGGATCATGTACCACCCATATCTGGGCGGTGCCCGGTCCTCCATGGTCGGTTCGCAATGGGACTACGACGGCGGCCAGCGGCAAACCATTCAACTCCGCAAATGATGGGCCATGACCAAATGGCCTGACGCCTGCCAGCATTTGAGTTTTATTTGCCATCGCGGAGACGCCGATCTGTCTGGCCAGCAGCCACTCGCGCGCAAGATGCCGCTCGTACTCCTCCCGGTGGCTGGTCGGCAGTTCCTGTCGATTTGTATCGGCCATCCCGTTTACCTGCCTCATGCTGTCCGCGAACCGCCCAAGTTGAAGTATGGACTCCAGCCGGAAGGCTGAAATAGACATTTCTCCCACAGCCTCAGGGTCAAGAATCCAGGGGGCAGAGGTCATGCGCGATAGCTCCGGATTAGCAACAATAGTTCAGATGGATCATGTACATAACGTTCAAGCCTTCCCCATTCGCCTTCCTTAAGTGTGGCAATACGGCCGGATGTGCTCAGCAGACCGCCGCCCACCACGGTGTTCGTGTCGCCTTCCACCAAGAAGAAAAGGCTGCCGCCTCTCAATCCCCTCCGATCGCCGACAAGTTCCCACTGCGCGGAGACGTGACCTTCGGATTCGTGAATCCCTGACGTCAAGCGTGCGTGAAGGCTACGGTCGGTCGCCTTTGTGTTACTTTCTGGTTTGCCCGCGATATTGGCAGGCAAGGCATCGAGGTCGCCGTTCCACAGGATTACTCGGCAAAGCCGCACGGTTGCGTCATCGGCCGAAGCCGGCATGAGGGGTGCGCAGAGGACCACCCGGGAAGCTGGGTGATGGAATTGAAGTATCTCTCCGGCTTTCTGTGCGGGAAGGGGAATCACCTTGTTCATGCGTTCCTGCCGGGCTTCATGGGATGCCCAGCTGGCGTCGGCGGTAGCGCTCAACCAAGAACAGCGACTGATTAGTCGATCGCGTTCAATAAGTGTTTCTACATCCCATTCAGGGTCAAGCGGCACGCCGCCGCCCTCGGACGGGGTGAGCGGTAGCCCTTCGGCATGAGCCTGCAGGCCGAAAAGCAGGCGGTCATGATTTGTTTGGTCCAGTGCGCCCATACACACTGAAAGTTGGATGGTGCTGACCGGATAATTAAGCCAGAGATGGGCGACCCACCGGGATCCGTTTGGTCCTTCAAGTCGGATCTCATCTTCGTCAATCATGTCTTCCGTCCATAGGTCGGCGGGCGAAACCGCCACCGCACGGCAGATGGTGTCATCACCGGGCACATTGAGGGGCCTGGACACAATGAGGACGGACGGCGGTTGATAGATCCAGCGTGTGCAAATCCGGTCATCGGAGAATTGTTTGACTTCGGTAGAGGTCGTCCACAGTTGTCCGGGGGCAATTCGGGACTTGTCGTCGAACATCGGTTCCGCAGTCGGCACGCCTTGATTTCCGGTGCTTGCCGTAGCGCGTTGGATAGCGTTTAGACTTTCAATGGGCAGTCCGCCGTTTGCAGATGCGGGCGTGAATGTTTCAACCGGATCAGGGGCAAGTTGAGCCAGTGCCCGTCGGCAATTCACGCTTCTCACAATTTGCTCGGCAAGGTCAGGCGGCAGGGTGGAGGGATCCACTCTGAATTGATGCAGAATGTCTCTAGAGGGCACATCCGGAGCAATAAACGGATCGGGCCATAAACGGCAGGACTCGGCATAGTCAGTACGTGCCGCATCGGAGCCATACATATGATGTGCATCGTGCGTTTTCATGGCGGTTCAACCATTAAGGAGGGGGTGTAGGCGACAAATTCCGGTTTAAATTTTAAAAAACGACCACGCAGTATTTCCCATGCCTCTGCGCGGGCGTGCCGACACTCGGGTTGATCTAACCCATACCGTTGGGCAATAGACGCGATAAGAGGGATTAACTTGGTTTTCACTCTACCTTCCACTGTGGATTTAGCCATACCGGAATAAGCACTATAAGATTCATAACCATAAAGGCCGGAAAGTGATGTAGAGTCGGGAAGTGACTGCCAAAGAAGGAACTCGGCGAATGTGGCTGCGTATTGTTTCCGGTCGGGCGGAAAAGCAATGGGAGTCTCATCCAACGATTCGAGTTCTGCCTGCAGGTCATTTACAAAGGCCTGAACAGCCACCGGATACTCGGGGGGCGTCGACAATTCAACGGTGGACTTTCCGCTGATTGCCTGCAGGCCGAATCCGGAAACCACAATCTCAACAATCACATCAAGTGTAAGGCATGTTTTGTGATGTTCCATGATCATCAGGATATGATCGGCAATTTGGCTGCTGGTTGGCAGGGGACATTCTATGTCGCTTGATGAACCTTCTGGCGGCGCAAATCGAATACCCCGGCAAAGTTCTTCCACCGTAAGGTTGCGAAATGGCAAGTATGCGTTTGGCGGCGAATAAAATCGCATCGAAATTGATTTCCCGCCAGAACCAGTGAAGCAAGCATTGATCAGCGCCTCGCGTACTCTGCGACGCACCTCGCCCATCAAGTTGTTGGTCTCGCCTAGTTTCTTAAGGAGTGCGCGATCCGCGCAAGTTTTCAGATACATGGCCGCAGCGGCTTCCGGATTGCCCACGCCAGGGCTCATGGCCGCGGCCAGTGCTTTTTCCCATGCATGGCTCGACGAGAGCGCCTCCCATATGATCAGGATTCCTTCATTGCGGATCACCTGATTAATGGTTTGAGTCACGCTCGATGTGTCATCCGGGGAACGTGCGCCAAGTTGGAGGCTGCTCTTGATCCAATTCCAACGACGCGAGATGACTGATCCAAACACCCGATCCAGTAAAAGATTGGCGTCGCTATCGGAAATTTCCTTTCTATCCGTGATTCGCCGCAGCACCTCGATGATGGGTGATGGGGGCGGGGTTGCTTCGCACGGGCTATTCATCGTCATTCTCGGCCTCTCGCACCATGTCGGCGATCATGCGCGCGGCATCCATCTCAATAGCTAGGCGTTTGCGATCGAGTTCAGAAATTCGCCCCATCAACAAATCAATGTGTCCTCGAGCTACCGGGCGGTAGTAATACAGGATGAAAAACTGCCGTTTTGCGCGGCGGTCGGCATCAATGACCCAGTCGACGGAACTTTCCGGACGAAAAAGCTGGGCAGGAAACCCTTTAATATTTCGGTTATCTCTGGTTCTTGATCCGGGAGCCATTTCCATGGGCTTCATCGGGTCGGGACAAAGCGCCGTAACCAGACCCGGTCTGAAAGGTTTTTCCGGATCATCGCCCAAACCCCCGCATCCCGTCCAGGCATCCCGTGCCACCCAGTAAATATCCCCGAATACATCCGGCTCGACACAGGGTGACCGGTCACGCTCATTCGGCGAATGTTGGAAACGGGATCGCAGGCGGGCAAGCGGGTCTTTTGGGGAAATGCCTTGATTGTGAGGGAGAAAATTCATTGATGGATGAATTCGTCAAATCTTCATGGCGCCAAGAGCACTACAATAGAAAACAACTTGTCATTTGTTGGCAAGTGAATTCAACCATCAATTCAACCATCAATTTGTCGGCTCAGAACATTCGCTGATGTTCAACCGGAAATTACCTGTGTTTCGTCTTCTTATTTATAGGAATCACGTTATGGCAATCACCAGTCATGCTTCGAATTCGGTTCATAAAGATAGGGCATTTGCTTTGTCCGACATCCTCTCCGAGCAAAATATCTACCGGGCTTGGGAGTCGGTGGCGCGCAATAACGGGGGGCCGGGGTTGGATCATGTGACCGTTGAGGATTATGCCCGGCGGTGCCGCGAGGAGTTGACCGGGTTGCAACGTGATGTTCGCGAGGGCGTATACCGGCCCGCACCCCTGATGGTTTTCCAGCGTGAAAAGGCCCACGGCGGCCAACGTGAACTGACCATCGCATCCATCCGGGACCGCATTCTCGCCCGGGCGATTGCCCAAGTCTTGAATGAACGGCTGGATGCCGGGTTTACCCTGCAAAGTTATGCCTACCGTTTTCGCAAAGGCGCGCTCAAGGCCGTCTCCGCCGCCCAGCAAGCTTGTCGGAAGTTTTCCCATGTGCTACGGGCCGACATTGCAGAATTCTTCGACCGGATGGACCACGACGTGTTGGCCGATCTACTCAAACAAGCCGGTGTCGACGCCGGACTTCTGGGCCTGATCATGAAGCTGGTCCGGGCTCCCCGTTTTGATGGTGTTTCCAATATCCCCGGCACCATGGGCGTGCCCCAGGGTTCACCGCTTTCCCCGGTATTGGCCAACCTCTACCTCGACCCGGTCGACAAGGCGCTGGCCACCGACCATTCCCACTTTATCCGGTATGCGGATGATCTGGTCATATTTTGCCCTTCGGCCGACGAGGCTTCCGGGGCGATGCGCCGACTTGAAGATTTGCTCCAGCAGGTTCAACTCACCCTCTCGGTCAGCAAAACCAGGGTGTACCGGATCGAGGACGGCTTTCTTTTCCTCGGTTTTGTCTTTACACCAGCCGGCCATTCCGCCGGCCAGGAGGCCCGCGAGCGGTTGCGCGAAAAACTGGATGAAGGTCCCTGTGCGGATGAGGATTCAGAGGAATACCGGCGCAGGAGGGAATCGATTGTCCGGGGTTGGAATAATTATTTTGAGCACGGCGAGCCGGTCGCGGACAACACAAGTCGCACTGGTCACCGCGCGGATGTGCGGCGCGGCAATGCCGAGGGGATACCCGCACCGTTGCCGGAACAGATGCGGGAAGATGAGCCGGAACCGGAAGTTGGCCGCCTTGATGTCAGCATGAATAAAAAACGCGATTCATTCGGCGACGATGTCTCCCTGCGGGACTTGCGGCGCAGCCTGGTCGCCGAGGACGTCGACTTTGATGGCGATGCCTATCGCGATCAACTCAAACGGCTGGCCGGGCGTTACGATACCATTGGTTTGCATGGGGCGGCATCGGCCTGTCGCAAGGCGATAGGCGAGGCCACTCCGCGTCCACTGGCGCCTTCCACTCCGGTATCCCACGGATGCCGCACCGTGGATCTCTGGATGGATGTGTTCGCTGGAGGGGAAGGATCGATTACAATGGCTTGCCTCGACCGTCTTGGGCGCATGGGTTACCGCCCTCATGCAAACAAGCTAACCCCCCAGCTTCTTGAGCATCACTGGCAGGGACGCCGCACCCTCGCCGTGCCGGTTTATCACAAGGGCGACCTCGTCCGGTTCGGTGTGATTGACATCGACATTTCCCGGCGGGTGATCGAAAATCTTTCGAAGTCCGAGCGCACCACCCGCACCGGACGCTTGCTCCGCGATGCCGTGGCCATTGCCCAGCGGGCCCGGCAGGCCGGAGTCCGAAGTGTCATCGAATCCTCCGGCTACAAGGGGTTTCATGTATGGTTTTTCCTGCATCAGCCGGTGGAAGCTGCTCTTATGCGGAGATTTCTGGTCGAGTTGGCGCGCATTTCCGGTCCCGCCCCGGACGACAGCCACCGGGAGCTTTTCCCGGCCAGCGATACCCGGCCGCCGGAGGGACTCCAGACCCACATTCGTCTTCCCCTCGGTGTGCACAAACTCACCGGGGAGCGAACGGCCTGGATCACTCCGGAGGGGGATGCATGGGAACATGCCGGCCCGGATATCCTGGATTTCACCCTGCTCAACCGGGCGCGTGTGCTCAAGGACGCGATCGCCACATGGACGAAATATCAACGCGGATCGAGCACGGGTGCCGCCTCTTGCCAGCCGCAGGAGGGCGACGCTTCCTCCTCCGTTCATCATGAGAGAGCTACGGCGGACATGCCCGCGGAGCCGGAGAGTAAAAAGACGGTTAGCGCGATCGAGGCCGAAACCATGGTCCTGCTCCGACGTCGTTGCCCGGTATTGGAGGCGCTCATCCACAAAGCCCGCACCGAACATCAACTGGCCCATGGCGAGCGGATGGTTCTGCGGGGTATCCTTGAGCCGCTGGGGCCGGTGGGGACCGATGCCATCCATGCCGTCATGAAAAACTGCGACAATTATGACCGCAAAAAAACCAATGCTTTTCTCGGTCGGCCCGGAGTCAAGCCCATGGCCTGCGGCACCATCAAGGAAGTGCTCGGCGACTTTTGCGAACAAGTTGGCTGTCATTGCCGGTTCAAGAATAGGAAAGGGGATTACGCACACCCCTTGAGACATCTGCAGGCGATGACCATGCCGTCCACGAAAGCGAAGCCAATGACCACGAAGTCATCTCAGGCCGGCAGTACCCCCGCCGCGGAAAATTCTCCTCAAACCCCTGATCTGCCTGGTGCGGCCCGTTCCACGGCGCAACATGCCAGTACCCAATTTCCGGTTGCTTCCGGAACGCCTGATATATTGTCCTTGCTGGCGGAATACCGGGAGACCCGCAAAAAAATGATTTCCTTGTCGCGGGAGATTCAGTCCGCGCTTGATCAGGCGGGTCCGGAAACCCCGCTCGGCCGGGTCGAGCGCGCACCGCCGGATGCGGAGGGCGCAGGTTGGGTTATACGGGCGTAAATGCAGATGACCAGAACCTGTCTCATAATCTAAGTGGCGGCGCGGTGAACAACTCCCCAATGCTCGATTATTCAAAGTTGGCGGGCGCCGGGCTGCCCTAAGCCCGCGTGTTGAGATAGGTTCTAATCCGGTGAACGCCAAGGTGGAGCAGGGCGATCTCAAGGCGTTGGTCGGGAAGGCTCCTAGCGTTTGTTCGTGACTATCGAGCGGGAAATGCGCACGCGCCTTATTGGCCGAACAACGAGCTGATCACGAGAACAATGAAGATCCAGGGCAGGACGTATATAATGAAAAGCGCGGTGAGGCCGGACAGAAGATCAACGGTCGATTTGGTTTTTCGGTTTTTTGTTTTTTCATATGGGTTCATGCCATGAAGAAGATGAGCGGGCTGGAGTTTTCCGGTCAAACCCGTGAAAATTTCAATCGCGGTACAATGGGCCGGAAAATGGAAGTGCGCCCGCCTTCTTTTCGGTAATGAACACGTTTTCCGCCATGATTCCGGTCGAGGTTATTTCGCTGCCCAGGCTCATCTGGTCATGGATTAACAAGCCCGTTCATGAATGGTGTGGCGGAGCAGATGTTGTAACCATCACCGGATGGACGTTGTTGCTGGTGGTCATGATGCTCTATCTCCGCCACAAGCGCCGGGCCAGGCGGGCCGGGAAAAGGTGACGCCGCTTCCCGCCGTTATTCAGATTGGCGATTTTCCGTGACGTGTCCTTAACCACACCGGTTTCTCACGCATTCACCCACAGGCAAGGATGCCTGTGTCACCTTGATGCATGGCGGCATTCTTTGCTTTCGGGTCATGTCGCAGCCAATCTCAGGGCAGAAGCCAACAACCGTTTCAATCAAGGTGCGGCATGAGCCTCTTAACCGCTACCCTTCATCGGCTACTCTTACCCGACCCGCTTAACCTCGCCGGTGAGGTTCGCGTGTACGAGTACGCATTGAATCTCTTTTCTTACGCATACTTGTACACACCGATCAACACCTACTTGTCCGCCGTCGGCCCTGCGAAGGCGGATCGGCGGCATCTATTCCGACTTTTGTGCAGCCCTCGTCGGCTGCACCCCCGGGACGTGTCTTAACCCGCCTTTCGGCGGCATCTATTCCGACCCGAAGAGCTTGGCCCGGAGGCGTTCGCAGCGTCGTGTCTTAACCCGCCTTTCGGCGGCATCTATTCCGACCAGTGAGCCGGCCGTCAGGCCAGCCAGGTATGAATGTCTTAACCCGCCTTTCGGCGGCATCTATTCCGACGAATTGTCTGACACTGAAATTGACTTGAGTGATATGTCTTAACCCGCCTTTCGGCGGCATCTATTCCGACGATCACCGAAGAGACGCTCAAGTGGAACGGCGTGTGTCTTAACCCGCCTTTCGGCGGCATCTATTCCGACATCGAGGCCGAGTTCAAGAAAAAGGCATTGAAGCAGGTGTCTTAACCCGCCTTTCGGCGGCATCTATTCCGACACGCCCGAAGGGGTGTCCAGCGTGTGGCATAAAGTGTCTTAACCCGCCTTTCGGCGGCATCTATTCCGACATCAAGCCACTGGATAGCTGGAGACAAAGAAATGTCTTAACCCGCCTTTCGGCGGCATCTATTCCGACACGTGGCGAGCTGTGGGCTGGAAACGGCAACGTTGTGTCTTAACCCGCCTTTCGGCGGCATCTATTCCGACCAGAGCAACGCGAGGCCATTTTCAAGTCCGGCGATGTCTTAACCCGCCTTTCGGCGGCATCTATTCCGACTGACGTTATGCAGGAAACATGGAGTATAAAATGTCGTGTCTTAACCCGCCTTTCGGCGGCATCTATTCCGACTTTCAAGATTCTAGCATTTTATACAGAGGTTGCTGTGTCTTAACCCGCCTTTCGGCGGCATCTATTCAGACAAATAGAATTTTTTATGTTGAATGTTTGAATGTGATGTCTTAACCCGCCTTTCGGCGGCATCTATTCCGACGCCCTGGTTGCGCCTGCGCCTCGACCCGAGCGAAATGTCTTAACCCGCCTTTCGGCGGCATCTATTCCGACTTACCCGCAAGGGAAGCGTGGCGCTCGACGTGGTGTCTTAACCCGCCTTTCGGCGGCATCTATTCCGACAGCGGGAATATTTCCCATAGAAAGCCGCGCAGAGATGTCTTAACCCGCCTTTCGGCGGCATCTATTCCGACTGGAGACTTGACGAGGTCGACATCGTAATCGGGGTGTCTTAACCCGCCTTTCGGCGGCATCTATTCCGACACACAGGAGACAGAATGCAAATCCGCAGACAATGTCTTAACCCGCCTTTCGGCGGCATCTATTCCGACATTAGGACCCCTGGTGCTTGCCGGGGGTTTTGCATGTCTTAACCCGCCTTTCGGCGGCATCTATTCCGACAAGGTATCAAAATCAATACGCCAGTCAAGGGGGTGTCTTAACCCGCCTTTCGGCGGCATCTATTCCGACCGCGCGGAAGCCGCCGAAGGGCGGTTTCCGGCAGTGTCTTAACCCGCCTTTCGGCGGCATCTATTCCGACGTCACCACTGAAAACGTCATGATGCAAGCTGGAACATGTCTTAACCCGCCTTTCGGCGGCATCTATTCCGACCGCTGACAGTGCAGGCGGGGCGTGCGGTTGCTGTTGTCTTAACCCGCCTTTCGGCGGCATCTATTCCGACTGTGGTGCTGGTGTTGGTAGTGACACTATTTGCTATGTCTTAACCCGCCTTTCGGCGGCATCTATTCCGACCGACACCCGAAAGGAGCACGCCATGGTAGCGCGTGTTGTCTTAACCCGCCTTTCGGCGGCATCTATTCCGACGAGAAGGGCTTCTGCCCCGGCGCGCAGTTTGCGTTGTCTTAACCCGCCTTTCGGCGGCATCTATTCCGACGACGACGGCACCCCGTGGCTCCGTCTCCGGCTGGATGTCTTAACCCGCCTTTCGGCGGCATCTATTCCGACCGTGAAACAAACGGTTGTCGAAAAAGGGTTCTGCCTGTCTTAACCCGCCTTTCGGCGGCATCTATTCCGACATATTGGCTCGGCGTTGCCATACGTAATCGTAACTGTCTTAACCCGCCTTTCGGCGGCATCTATTCCGACCGCCAGCCCGAAGCGTCCAACCTGGTTGTCGAATAGGTCTTAACCCGCCTTTCGGCGGCATCTATTCCGACTAAGAGACTGGCGAGAAGAGCTCGGCTTCGGTGTATGTCTTAACCCGCCTTTCGGCGGCATCTATTCCGACGGCTACTTGACGTAGCCAAGTCAGCCGAGGACGTGTCTTAACCCGCCTTTCGGCGGCATCTATTCCGACGCGATATGGCCAGGTCTCTGGCCAAGGCCCTCGTGTCTTAACCCGCCTTTCGGCGGCATCTATTCCGACAGGAAAGGTTTCTTGCGTTCTCGTGCGAGAAGGTGTCTTAACCCGCCTTTCGGCGGCATCTATTCCGACAAGCAGTATCAAAAACTTGCGTAAGATTTTGACTGTCTTAACCCGCCTTTCGGCGGCATCTATTCCGACGTATTAGGACCCCTGGTGCTTGCCGGGGGTTTTGTGTCTTAACCCGCCTTTCGGCGGCATCTATTCCGACGACAAACCGCAACCGCGGCCGGGGACGAGGTGTGTCTTAACCCGCCTTTCGGCGGCATCTATTCCGACACCCGTACGAGTTTTCGTACGGGGAGTTAGAGAGTGTCTTAACCCGCCTTTCGGCGGCATCTATTCCGACCATTAACCGCTCGTTCATAGACAAGCTGGCTGGCATGTCTTAACCCGCCTTTCGGCGGCATCTATTCCGACATCGCACGCGAGTGCGAGCTGGCCAGAGACCTGGTGTCTTAACCCGCCTTTCGGCGGCATCTATTCCGACTTTTGGCGGAACGATTGGCGACAAAGGAATTGTTGTCTTAACCCGCCTTTCGGCGGCATCTATTCCGACTTTGTTGGTGATTCCGACGGGTGGCAACAGAGAGCCATGTCTTAACCCGCCTTTCGGCGGCATCTATTCCGACCGGTGTGTCTTACACCGAAGCCGCCAACCACCTGTCTTAACCCGCCTTTCGGCGGCATCTATTCCGACAATACACAACGCCACAGGCTAAATGGTTAAAAGTGTCTTAACCCGCCTTTCGGCGGCATCTATTCCGACAGCCGTCGACTGGCTACTTGATGTAGCCAAGGCAGTGTCTTAACCCGCCTTTCGGCGGCATCTATTCCGACGCGGCGAGGTGCCGCCTGTGTCGGCTTAAAAAATGTCTTAACCCGCCTTTCGGCGGCATCTATTCCGACAACACGGATGGTTCGTTGCACAAGCGGACGTTTGGTGTCTTAACCCGCCTTTCGGCGGCATCTATTCCGACACCAAAGCACAATTCGGGGATATGTTCGGTTTAACTGTCTTAACCCGTCTTTCGGCGGCATCTATTCCGACATCGCGGAGCTATGCGCATTACGCCAGTTGATAAATGTCTTAACCCGCCTTTCGGCGGCATCTATTCCGACCGACTACGTTTGGAGAACTTAACGGATACATTGCTGTGTCTTAACCCGCCTTTCGGCGGCATCTATTCCGACGTTTACAAAGTTCGGTCGTCGCGAAGTGAACCGTGTCTTAACCCGCCTTTCGGCGGCATCTATTCCGACCCGTACCCACCCCTACCGGGCACCAGGGCTGTGTGTGTCTTAACCCGCCTTTCGGCGGCATCTATTCCGACACAATTCACGTGCGTCGGGAGTATCGAGCCGAGCTGTCTTAACCCGCCTTTCGGCGGCATCTATTCCGACATGGGATACCTTGACCCTAAGCCGGGGCATCCATGTCTTAACCCGCCTTTCGGCGGCATCTATTCCGACCATCGAAGCTATTCGCGAAGGTTACAAGGCGATGTCTTAACCCGCCTTTCGGCGGCATCTATTCCGACGGTGAACCCATACTCAAAGGCTATCGCTGAGTACCGTCTTAACCCGCCTTTCGGCGGCATCTATTCCGACGGCTGAGACTGGACCCATCCGAGAAGCTCCAGGTGATGTCTTAACCCGCCTTTCGGCGGCATCTATTCCGACCCATTAATATATGGAAGGCGGTATGAAAAACCAGATGTCTTAACCCGCCTTTCGGCGGCATCTATTCCGACACAGCGGTTCGGTGTGCCGCCGAAACGGGGTTTAGTCTTAACCCGCCTTTCGGCGGCATCTATTCCGACGCGGAAGAGCCGCAAGGGGTCGAACCAGTGGCGGTGTCTTAACCCGCCTTTCGGCGGCATCTATTCCGACATGCGCCCGGCGCGTCCGAAAGAGGAGGTGCACATGTCTTAACCCGCCTTTCGGCGGCATCTATTCCGACCGGTGATACATCAACATCACCGGCACAACAACATGTCTTAACCCGCCTTTCGGCGGCATCTATTCCGACATAGCGGATCTGTGTCGTATCGGCGGTTTCAAAATGTCTTAACCCGCCTTTCGGCGGCATCTATTCCGACCGAGCATATCTGTCGCTCAAAACAGCAGTGGGTTGTCTTAACCCGCCTTTCGGCGGCATCTATTCCGACAACCCCGTGGCTCCGTCTCAGGCTCGATCCGAGCGATGTCTTAACCCGCCTTTCGGCGGCATCTATTCCGACAGGGCTCGCTGGCTCTGGACGTGGATCACGTCGAGTTGTCTTAACCCGCCTTTCGGCGGCATCTATTCCGACGCGTGCGTGGGCAGCATCGAGCCGAGCTCGAAGTGTCTTAACCCGCCTTTCGGCGGCATCTATTCCGACATCCGGGCATTAGCGTCACCACTGAAAACGTCATGTCTTAACCCGCCTTTCGGCGGCATCTATTCCGACCGTGGCTCCGGCTCCGGCTGGACCCCAACGAAAAATGTCTTAACCCGCCTTTCGGCGGCATCTATTCCGACACGACATAAGAAATGACGTAGAGGTGTCCAGCGCTGTCTTAACCCGCCTTTCGGCGGCATCTATTCCGACAGCTTGGCGTTGGATCTCGACCACGTCGAGTTCATGTCTTAACCCGCCTTTCGGCGGCATCTATTCCGACGCCCAAAAGCAGTTCTGTTTAGGGTTGCCAATGGATGTCTTAACCCGCCTTTCGGCGGCATCTATTCCGACACTAGCTCTTGTTATTATCGCAATACAAGCATTTTCTGAAGGTGATTTTTACATGATTCACGGAAAAGAACGCCGAAGAATGTCTTGCCGCAAAAAGTGTGGGGACTCGACTTTTTACCTCTTGATGTTCAACGGGTTATGCGGTTGACATCGGTTTCCTTGATTTGCAATGACTTACAAATATTTAGTGAAGGGGTTGACCAAGGAGTGTTGGATGTCTGGAACCAATAGCTGGTAGTCCGGAATTTTCATATCCGTTTTGCTTCTTTTTTATAGGTCAACCATGAGCACACTCTTCATAACGACACAAGGTGCCTACTTGCGAAAGCGGGCGGGACAATTTGTGGTCACCAACAAAGATCAAGAGCTGACGGTGCTTCCGGAAGCCATGCTGGAGTGCGTGGTGCTACTGGGCGCGGTTCAGGTGAGCACTCAGGCCATGACGGCCCTTCTCGATCAGGGGGTTCCCCTGCTTTACCTTTCCCGCTCGGGTCATTTTCGAGGCATGCTTCAACCAGGCTTTCCGAAAAACGTGGAGCGCCGCTTGATACAATATGAATGCGCATCGAATCCGGAGTTTTCCACCACCGCAGCCAAATGCCTGGTCAAGGCAAAAATGGATGCTTCGCTGTTTACGTTGTCGAAATGGCGCCGCAATGACTGGGGAGATACTTCGTCTGCCTTGGACGGGATCCGGTCGTGTCGTGACCGCCTGACGGATGCCGAGCGCATGGAGGCAGTTTTAGCGGTCGAGGCCCAAGCGGCGAAGTATCACTTTGGCGGTTTGGCCGCGGCTCTGCCGCCGGGTTTTCGATGGGAGGGTCGGAACCGGCAACCGCCTCGCGACCCGGTGAATGCCCTGCTTTCCTTGAGTTATATGCTGGTGGTGGGCTTTGCCGTGGCGGCGGCATATGCCGGCGGACTGGATCCGTTCGTGGGTTTCCTGCACCAGTTGGAGTACGGCCGGCCGAGTTTTGCCCTCGACCTCCTGGAACCCCTGCGGGCGGCCTGGTGCGATCATGCCGTGGTCAAGGCGCTGCAGGCGGAGGAGCTGAGGCCGGAGGACTTTGAAACCACCGCGGCGGATGGGTGTCGTCTGACCACCGAGGGCTTCAAACGCTATATCCACCTGTTCCGGAATCAAACCGATCCCGACAATCCGTCCGGCATCAACCGCACCCTGCAGGCGTATGTGCGGGATTTCCAGCAGGCCATGAAGGACCGGCGGCCGCCGGTGTGGACGGAAGCTATGCAAGAAGCGGCGTGAACGGAAGGGATGAGGGATGAAACCTGAAAGCTGAAATACTGAACTCCGAAACCATCACCCCATGAAAACCTACCTTGTCGCGTATGACATTTCGAATGCTCGCCGGCTGCAGAAGGTGGCCAAGCTCATGACCCATTACGGAGTCCGCGCCCAAAAATCCGTTTTTGAATGCGCCCTCCCTGATCCGCGCCGGGAGGAAATGGAAAAAAAGCTGAAGATCTTGCTCGACGAGGAGGAGGACCAGGTCCGGATCTACGCGGTGCCGCAAGTGGTGCTGGAGGGGCAACGGGTGCTGGGCCGGGAGGGCGCGGCCCTGCCGGGTGAGGTGGTGGTGGGTTGAAGGTTGCGGCGGAGTGCTCCGGTGATGGATTCGATGCCGGGAAAACAAAATCCGGAAATTGTAAGACGACACCGCTTCTTGTGAGTGTGAAGGAGTGAAGATGTACACCATGAAAAACAACGCGAATCACATAATGATCGTGGCGGGGGTGATGCTGGCCACGGCCGGTCTGTTTGTGGCGCTCCGGAAGCCGGACATCCCGCTGGAGATTGCCGGTCGGCCCGGGTCCGGCCTCGTCCTGCCGGGACCTTCATCCGACCTCTCCCTGCCGGAGGAGGCGCCCAAGCGGCTAACCTATCACGAGTACCTGGTGGACCGGGTGCGCCGGGAGGGCGAGGCCCGGGCAGCGGAGCTGGTGTGGGAAATCCACGAGGAGATTTTGGCGGCAATCTGGAACAGCGGCGAATGGGTGGCGGGATTCCAGGGGATATCCATGCAGTACCGTTCGTACACGAAATCGGAAGAGGAGTTCAATCGGCTGGTGGCCGGGAAGGTGGTGGAATTGATCAATCCCTCGAACAAGCTGGAAATTGCCATCAACCGGATGATCGGCCAGTACCTGTATGATCTGGAAAGCCTCGAGAGCTGGGCCCTGCAGCGGGCGATGGCGGAGGGTGAATTGCCGGCAGCGCATCTGGCCCCTGCGCGGGCGGATGACTTCTTGCGGATGATCGCGGAGGGTTCGCTTCAGGACCTGAGTCGCAAAGTGCGGAAGGAGAATCGGTTGTCGGCGCGAATTAACGGGGGGATCCTTGTCGTCACCATTGCCACCCTTCCGTTTAGCTGGCCGATTGCGCTGGCTGAGGCGGCGATCACGGTTCCCGGTGAAGCCATCGTTTCGAGCCAGCGCGGGGTGGAGACCAAAACCGGGGTGGCGGTCGATAACAATATGGAGAAGCTGGCTGATAACCTCTGTTTCGGGATGAAGGGACAGGATGGCCTGTTCGGCGGGTTGCTCTCCATTCTTGAAACCAGACTCGATCTTTTGGGTGTGGCGCTGGGATTGCCCGGCGGCGAGGACAATATCCGGGTGGCGCTCCAGCGTGAGCAATAACCGCAACATCATGAAGGGAAAATCGCCATGAACACGATCAAGGAGAAAATACAACGGGCAAAGACCCTTCCGCATTTCCGGGATCTGGCCTTGCTGGCGGCCATCATCGCGGGAACGCTTGGTATCGTCATGGTTCCGGCGCTGGCCTTGCGCTACGGGTCGCTGAAGCAGGCGGCAGGCGAGTCCGAAGTTTTGCCGGTGGTTGATCCGCTGGCGACTTTGTCGGAAACCAACGTAGCCAACGCGCTCCAGCACGGCATGAAGGCCCGGGCCAGCAAGATGGCCAATCCCTGCCTGGTCGTGGGGCACAACAAGGGGACGATCAAGAACACCCGGTGGGACCATTCCAGATTCTGGGGTACTTTGTATGTCGGGGTTCAGGCGCCTTATGAGGCCTACTACGGTTACCGGTTGGACATCCGGAGCATGCCGTACCGGGTGGAGAGGGAAAGCAACAAGATCGTCATCTATTTGCGGCCGCCCTCGTTGTTGTACCGGGCGAATGTGAATCTCGCCGAGATGCGCATTTATCACGTCCACACGACCCGGTTGCGGAATGATTCGGACAAGGACAAGGTCGCGCGCCGTGCCCAACAACCTCTTACCCAAATGGCCACGGAAGAAGCGCTCAAGAAAGTCATGCACAGCAAGCAGGCGCGTGTTCATGCTGAAACGGTATTCCGTGACATTCTGCTCGACTTTGTCGGTCAGTTGGATCCGGCCCTGGTCCAGCGATTTCACGACCTTATCGAAATCCGTTTTGAGAAGGATCCCGAAGTGTACGCCGACCTGTTTCAAAAGAAATGAGAACCGTTACCAAAATAATCCGGCGGGCCGTCTCGACGGCCAGTCTTTGTTCCGCCCTCGTATTGGTTTGGTCGTGGTGTTGTCCCGACGTGTTGGTGACGCAACCCGCCCACGGGGAGCGGATCGCCTATGACCACCCCAAGTATCACATGGCCGTGGCGGCGGACCGTCCGTATCCGGAACCGGAACTTCGCGAGGAAACGAGGCCGGAAAAATCGCCGGTTCACTCTTTGTTGATGTTCCTGGCGGGCTTGGCGGGGAAGGTGTTTTTCTGGATTACCAAGGGCGGTTGGTTTGTGGTGAAGCTGCTGGTGGCGATCATCCTGATTGCCTGCGGACTTCCGGGCGGGGAGGAGATGGCGGCATCCGCGGGGGAGGGCGTCTTGTGCGCTTAAGCGAATGCCATCGCCGGGCTGAAGGCGCAGGGAGTTCTTCCCCGCAACGACTGCAGAGGGCAGGCAGCGACCCGGCCTTCAGCAATTTGCCGGGTTGTAGACGCGGCTGCAGGCGCGTGAAATTCATACCATCATCCGCCCCAGCAAGGGGGCTACGCCAAGCTGTGGTTCGCGGTGTCGTCGGCCGCACCACATCGGGCCGCGCGTCGGCGGATGCGATGCCGGCAAAAGAAGTCCGGAAATGTGGAGCCATGCCCGCTTCTTGTAATCGTATAAGGATGAAAACGGAAACCATGAAAAACCAAACGAACTATATAGTGCTGAGCATGCTGGGGGTGTTTTGGGGTCTGATGGCCGCTCCCGCTCCGGGCTCGGTGGTGACGGTGGGCGGGAGGGCGGTCCGGGAGGCGGTGGAGTATTCCCTCAAGCGCGCCCCCAGCAAGGCGATGGGCCGGCTTTTGAACGAGTCCCCGGAGGCGGTAGGCAAGGTGATAAGCCGATACGGGGATGACGGCATCCACGTGGTGGATCGCTTTGGTGGCCCGGCGATGAAGGTTTTGCTCGAGAACCCCGACGACGTGGGCCGTTCGGCGATGCGCATGATGACCAAGCACGGCGACGAGGCGGTGAAAATGGCCCAAAATCCGGCGGGGCTTCGGATCATGGTCAAGGAAAGCGATGAAATGTTCAAGGCCATGGCCAAAACCCGGCATCAGGCGTATCCGGTGCTGGCTCAACATGGCGAGCTTGGAGCAAAGGCGCTCAACAACCTCACGCCGGCCCGGCAACGGGAGCTGATCCGGCTTCACCAGGAGCGCCGCTTTTCCGAGGCGGATTTCGATAAACTGCTCAAGGTGGTGGGCAACTACGGGAACAAGGGCATGGATTTCATCTGGCGCAACAAGGGCGCGCTGGTGGTGGCCGGTGGGCTGACGGCCTTTGTTGCGAATCCGGAACCCTTCATTGAGGGCATTCGCAAGCTGGGCGAGGGGTTCGTGCGGGAATTTATCAGGACCCTTGGAGAAGTGGCCGGCAAGGCCATGGACCGGGTCAATATGAATGTCGTGGTCGGCGCGCTGATTGGGCTGTTTGGTCTGCGGATGGCGATAAGGGGCTGGTGGCGGAACCGCCGGACTAATCAGCAAGCGATGGCGACGAACAATCAAGGAGCCTGTTAACCATGAAAATGAACCAAAACATTCGCATGCTTGCCCTGGGTGGGTTGTTGGTGGCGGCTGGACTGACCCTGGCGGTCCGGAGGCCGGATATTCCGTTGGAGATCGCCAACCGGCCCGGTCCGGTTCAGGGTGTGATGACGGGGCCTTATGCTGAACTCTCGCTCCCGGATAAACCGCCCAGGAAGTTGACCTATCACGAGTACCTGGTGGACCGGGTGCGCCGGGAGGGCGAGGCCCGGGCAGCGGAGCTGGTGTGGGAAATCCACGAGGAGATTTTGGCGGCAATCTGGAACAGCGGCGAATGGGTGGCGGGATTCCAGGGGATATCCATGCAGTACCGTTCGTACGCGAAATCGGTGGAGGAATACAACCGACTGGTCGCCGCCCGGGTGATGGAATTGCTCAATCCTTCCAACAGGCTGGAAATCGCCATCAACCGGATGATTGATCTGTATTTGTACGAACTGGAGACGCTCGAAAGCTGGGCCCTGCAACAGGCGTTGGCAAAAGGGGAATTGCCGGAGGCAAAACGGCATGCGACGCGGGCGGATGACTTTTTGCGGCAGCTCGCAGAGGATTCGCTCCGGGACCTGAGCCAAAAGATCCGGGGCGAGAACCGTTTGTCGGCGCGGATCAATGCCGGGATGGTGGTTGTCACGATTGCCACCTTGCCATTTAGCTGGCCGGTTGCTCTGGTCGAGGCGGCATTGACGATACCTGGCGATTCCATTGTTTCGAGCCAGCGCGGGGTGGAGACCAAGATCGGAACGGCCTTCGGGAACAACATGGAGACCATGGCCGACAACCTCTGCTTCGGCATGAAGGAGCGCGAGGGTCTTTTCGGCGGGTTGCTTTTTATCCTGGAAACGCGGTTGGATCTTTTAGGAAAGGCGCTGGAGGCCCCGGGAGGGGAAGACCATATCCGGGTGGTATGGAAGGTTCGGGAATAACCGTAACGACGATTAAGGAGCGAATACCATGAACACGATCAAAGCAAAATTTCAACGTTTAAAAGAGCTTTCGTACTTTCGGGATCTGGCCGTGTTGGCCTCCATCATCCTCGGAATATTGGGTCTGGTCATGGTGCCGGCACTGGCGCTTCGTTACAGCCCGATTAAATCGACGTCGACCGGGGACGCTCCTGATGCGGTTGTTGAGGCGCCGATACTGACGGAAGCCAACGTTGCGGAAGGAATCCGGCATGGTTTGAAGGCCCGGGCCAACCGGCAAGGCCATCCCTGCCTGGTTGTGGGGCAGCACAAGGGGACGATCAAGAATACCCGGCGGGACCGAAGTAAGCTATGGGGCAGCCTGTACGTCGCCGTTCAGGCGCCGTATGAGGCGTATTACGGCTACCGGTTGGACATCCGCAGTCAACCGTATGAGGTGGTTAAGGAGCAGGACAAGATTGTCGTCAAATTGCGGCCGCCCTCGCTGTTGTTCAGGGCGAATATCAATCTCGGTCATATGCGCATTTGTGATGTCGATACCACCCGGCTCCGGACTGATTCGGATAAGGATAAGGTTGCCCGTCGCGCCCAACAGCCGCTTACCCAAATGGCCACGGAAGAGGCGCTCAAGAATATCATGCACTGCAAACAGGCGCGCATTCATGCCGAAACCGTTTTCCGGGACGTCTTGCTCGATTTTATCGTTCAGTTGGATCCTTCCCTGGCATCGCGTTTTCACGACCTGATCGAGATCCGGATTGAAAAAGAACCCGAAGTGTATGCTGACCTGTTTGACAAGAAGTGAGGAACACCATGAACCACGCCATTCCGCTCTACATGAAGGAAGTGATCTGTCAGGAGGCCTTGAGGCTACCAGTCAATAAACGGCGACGCTTTGTCACTCGTGCGATCACCAAGGCGGCCAGGATCGCGAAGGACCATCCCCAAACGATCGCTTATACCGTGATCGGTTTGATCATCGGGGAAATCCTGGACAATGTGTTGACGATTCCTCTGCCTTTTACTGACCGGGTGTTGGAATTAACCGGTGATGCCGCCGACAAAGCGCTGGGTGCGGCGGGCGCGATCTGGGGGTTTGGCAAGGATCGGAAACGGCTTTTCAAGAACCGACAACAGGTGTCGGAAAGAAAAGAATTTGAACGGATGATCAAAGCGACCATCACGGATGTATTGAGGAAAAATCGTGCATAAGCGGGATAAATACAAGGTGGTGAAGTACTGTTCGCGCGGGGCTTCGGTGGGCATGGTGGTTGGTGCTTTCCTCCTTGGCGCTGGCGCCTCCAAGGCGGCGATTATTGCCGTAGCGGCGGCGGGCACGGTGTTGGGCGGCGGGGCGGCTTATGTTTATTACCGCTACCGCCATGCCCGGGTTGATTGCCGGCTGAATGTCCTCTTGGAACCAGCGCGAACGCGGGCCCATAGGCCCCGGGCGCTGGCCGTGGCGCGATGATTTTATAATGGCCAGCATTTTTCCCGGAAATCACGGCTTCATCCCGCTTCTTCATTCCATGAGCAACGGAAATCAAAACGCAATCGAGGACGCCACCATGAATGCACAACATCCGGATAGCGTGGATAACATACTCCTGATCACACCGGAAATGTATGACATGATCATTGAGAACGACCGGATTGACATGGATTTTGATTTGGAATGCCGCCGCCACTTGGTTCTGCTTAAGACGTCCGAAGCAGATGACGCCTGTCTGGCTGAATTTGAGCAATGTGTTGATGCGATGATGCATTCGCTTGTCGAGGATCCCAACTTGAATGCCGCCCTGCAGGAGTACTATGACGAATGCACGGGCCTGGCCGATGCGGCACGCAGATATTGCTTGAATGGCGACCCTGATGAAATGGAAACCCTTTTCCGGCATGTCACGGATCAGTCGGCAAGTGAGGTCAAAGGATATACCGCGTGAAAGCATCCTTAATCATTGGCGTCTTGTTTCTGGACCGGGCTTGCCAAGTGTTTTCCAGACAATAAGGAAGTCCGGATGCCTTCGGAGGTCGACTGGGTGGATGTCCGTTATGTATTCTGCAAGGCATACGGTGTTGAGATTTAATCATGTCCCATCTCTTTTCCATACCCGTCGCACTTACTTCGGCCGGTCCGTACCGGTGCAAAGGGGCGTGGGTGATTCCGCCGGAGGCGGAGGAGGCCATGCAGTCGCATCATCCGGATCCATCGGTGACGCTGGAGAAGGTGTTCCGGTGGCGTTTGGCATTCGATGCGCTGCCGCATGGTATGGACTGGTTGCTGGTGGTCCTGCCGGGACTCTATCCCATCGGCGGTTACATGGCGCGGGCGCGCGGAGGCCCGAAGACGAACATGATCCTGCTGGATCACCGGAGCGTAGGAAGCCGGTACGTTGCGGATGACGTTGTGGCTTCTGCGGAGCCGTTGCCGTTTCCCGCAATGGGCGGCAGAAGCCCGGACGTTCATGTGTCGATGTTCTGGGTGTTGAGCAAAGGTTTGCTGACCGGCATGGCGCACGACGCGGGTGGTTGGCTGGCCGATTTGTCGGAACGAATGGCCCCGGTTCCGGAGACCGGTACCTGGGTGTATTTTGCCGAGGCCCCACCGGAATCGTTCGTGGCGTCCGTTCGTGAGCATAACGTCGCATGGTACAGCTCGTGGAAAACACGTTATATCGGCCCGAACTGGAGTGTTGATCCATCGCGACACCACGATCCCGCCAGTCAGTGGGCGTTGATGTGTGCAGCCCACGCCAGCGGGGAGGCGCGCATCCGGATGTTGCGAACGCATCTTCGACGGTATCCCGGCGACGGCCGGTCTTGGGCCGCGCTTGCCGAGGCGTATCATTTTGTGGGGCGGTCCGCACGGGCCTTGTTTTCCGCGCGAAAAGCTTCCGCGTTGTCGCCGGCTTGGGTGTATCCGCAAAGCCTGGCAATGCTGATCCTGATCGCGATGGGCCGTTTGGACGAATCCGCCGCCCGGTGCCGGATGATTCTCGCGGAAAGCCCCCGGGACCTTGTTGCCCTGGCCTATCTGGTCTACAGTTTGTACAGGTTAAACGAAACGGAATATTTGTTTGAGGTCGCGAAAACGTTGGCGGCGTTGGCTCCGCCGATGCCGTCGCCGTTTCTGGATCTGGGGCTCTTGCAGTATCGCCGGGGTAACCGCGAGGAGGCGTTACACTGTTTTGAATACGCGGTCCGGCTTGACCCGGAGCATCCGCTGGCGTTGAACAACTACGGATTCCTGCTGGCCGAGTTGGGCGATTTGGAAAAGGCGCTGATATTTTGCCAGCGGGCCTGCGAGCTTGAAGAATCCGCCAACCATTTGGATTCACTTGGGTTTGTGTACATGAAGATGGGTGACCTCAAGAAGGCGCAGGAATTGATCGGGCGCGCGATGGCGCTGGACGAGCATCACGTGGAGTCGCGGGAGCATTGGGCGGAGTTGGAGCGGATGGTGGAGGGTGATCGCCCCGATCATGAAGGCTGAACTCCAGTTTGCCCGCCCTGGCGTCTCGTTCAAGAACGGGAAGTTATATGACTTCAGCACGCGGCGCATCGTGGTGTTGCGGGGATGGCCGGAGCCGATGGCGTGGGTGAAGACCCCGAAGCGTCCTTGGAGAGGAACCCGCAAGTGGGCGGATGAGGCGCTGGTCGCGTTTTTCCGCCGTCTGGACGAACCGGCCCGGCGTCCCGCGCCGTTGGAGACGTATGTCCTGGCCCCGGGCACGATTGCCATCATTCAGGCCGATGGGTTGGACATTTCGCCGGAAGCGCTGGAAGAGCATCGGATCAAGGACTGGAAATCCCGGGAAGCGGCCTGGAAGGAACGGACAACCTGCATTGAGCCTTTTAGTGAACAGATTCCGGCGGAGATTCGGGCGCTAATTGCTCCCTTACAGCACCGGGCATGGCATCTGTTGTGCATGTTCGCGCGCTGTCCGGGGGCGGTGGATCTTTTCCGCAGCAATCCGGCGCTGGCGTTTGCCTTGTCCGGGCATTGGTTTTACCGGGAGCACCGGGTGAGCAACCCGATACGGGCGACGCGCAGGTTGGTGTACAAGCGCCAGCGTGACATTCTGGCCTGGATGGGATTTCCGGGAACCAAGTCGGTCCAACAGATGTTCCGCAAGATACCAATCGATCACTTGCATCCGGCGTTGTTGAAGCGTCTGCAGGGAGCTTTGTTGGATCCCCGGCGGGGCAAGGTCCTGGCCCATTTGCCGGCGCTACCGCCGGAGGTGCTGTCGCTGGTGGTGCATGATGACTATTTCGACCGCCTCAGTATGCGGTTTTTCATGGAGATGTTGGAGAACCGGGCGGCGGCCCGTGACGTCCGCTGGCTGTTGCGCGACACCCTACGCATGAACCATCAGATTGGCGGGGGGTATGTTCCCGCGCGGTTTCATTCATTGAGGCGTTTACGGGAGATGCATGATGACTTGGTTGCACCGGTCAACGACATCATGTTGACGCGTAAAATCGACTTCCCGGAGCCTCCGTATGTCGGCACGGACGCCATCGTTCCGCTCTGTACGCTGAAAGACTTGGTTGAAGAGGGTATCCAGATGCGGCACTGTGTCGCTGCCTATGCAAATCGGGTGGCCGGTGGTGCCTATTACGTTTACCGCGTACTCAAGCCGGTGCGGGCCACCCTGGCGATATTCTGGTATAAAAACCATTGGGAATGTAGTCAGCTCATGGGGTTTGGCAACCTGATGCTCGCCCGGGCGGATCGCGAGGCCATTTTGACCGAGTTTTTCGATGGCGTGTGCGTGCGGGGTGCCATCAAGTCGACTCCGGACGAACGAGAGGACTGGGCGGTGGGCGTCGAGGCTCAGGCCGATCCGGTGCCGTTTGATGAAGCAATACCCCCTGAGCCGTGGGTGCCCTGCGATCGTGACGGTCATCCGTTGCTTGTGTTCTCGGATGCGGCCAGATCCGCGGTTGAAACGATCCGCACGGTTTTTTCCGGAAGGCGAGTGGCATCATGACGGGTTATGCGATGGTGCGTTCTGCGGAAGGACGAGTGGTAAAAGTCCGAATACCGCCTCGCCCAATGTGGCGTCCTCGCGGGGTGCCGATCGACTTGCATGATGAGATTATGCGCCGAATCCGCAATCGCTGGTATGAGCAATCAAGTTACATTTGCAGCATGCGACGGCGTGGACCGGGCCTTGTCGAGATGGCGGGGATATTGCCGTTGGTTTCTGGTCTGCCAAAGTCAGCCATCTTGTTTTACAAGCGTCAGTTAATGGAGTTACAGCCGTTGTTTCGAGGCTGCATGCCATGTAGCGCCAAATTGTATGCGTTCATCTACCTGCTGTCGTGCGCGGCGCAACCCAAATCGGCGATGATCTGGCTGGCGCGGGTCAGGGCAATGGAACATAGAACCCGGAGGCGCAGGGACTTTGTGGATGAAATTCTCAATACGCCATATTGAGGGGGCGGGGGTGTGGGCGGTGTCGTTACCCCGAAGAAGTGCATAGCTTCAGGGTCCCGCGCTTGCGGAATGGCTGGTCTTGGCGCATCTTTAGGGCGATGAAACGTTTATGGATTCTTGGACTGGCGGTTGTCGCCCTGTTGACGGGCGCTCCAGCGCCGGTTTTTGCGGATTCCCTTCCCGTATTGACACTGGCGGAGTGTATTCAACGCGGGTTGGAGGGCAGTCGTTTGCTGCACCTGCAACGTTTGCAATTGGCATCGGCGTCCGCCGAGGTTATGCGGGCGGCGGCTCCGTACGATCCGCGCCTTCAATTTGACGGATTCTATCAGGATTCCGAGCTGCCTCCGGGTTCGTTTCCCACGTCGGGCGGCGTGGAGCGGGGTCAAGCGACAGCGCGTCTCCTGCGCGGATTTGCTTCCGGGACACAACTGGGCGTGGAGCTTGATGCTCAGCGGAATTATTTTCAGGGGATTGGCGGGAGCGGGGACCCGATCTGGCGCACCGCGGCCGGTTTGACACTGCGTCAAGAACTCGGTCGCAATGCATTCGGGGCGGGCGAGCGCGCGCGAACCGCCTACATCCGCGGGAGGCTGGAATCGTTGTCGCTTCAGTATGAACAGGCGCGCAATGAAGTTGCCGCCCGGATTGCCGACCGGTATTGGCAAGCTGTAACGGCGCGTCAAGACGCGACGGTTCAGGAGGCGGTATCGCTGCGATTGGAGCGGTTGCTGGCGGTGAATCAAAAGCGCGTGGAGGAGGGGCTGTTGGACGCATCGGCGGTGTTGGCGGTCGAGGCCGCGCTGGCGGTGGCCGGGGTGCAGGCGGAGGTCGCCCGGTACCGGTTTCAGTCACTGGACGATCAGGTGAAGGAGTTGGCTGATCTCCCGGTGCGCGATTGGGACCGCTATGCCATCGAATACCGTTTGCCGCCCCCCGACGGTATCGGCGCGCCCATCGATTTTCTGGATGCTTACGAGCACGCGCTCCGGTATCGCGCCGACCTTGACGCCTGGCGTCGTGAAGAGAGGCGGGTGGAGGATTTGATTCGTTGGCGACAAGCCGATGACCGCCCCGAGGTTTCTCTGAGCGGCGGCATCGGGCGCGGCGATTCCGGCGCCGAATGGGATGAAACGCTGGATTTTGACAAAACGGTCTGGTCGATCGGGTTGTTCGCCGATCTATCCCTCAAGCGTTCCGAAACACGCGCGGCGGTGGCCGAGGCGATGATCGAGCGTGAGCGCATTCGCGAGGACGTGGAGCAGTTGGAGCGTGTCATTGCCCTGGAATGCCGGGCGGCGGTCCGGGAGCAGGCGACCGCCCGGCGCCTGTTGATGGCCACCCGCCGCGCGCTGGATGCGCAAACGCAAAAGTTGGCGATGGAAACCGATCGGTTTGACCGGGGACAATCGGACATCAAAACGGTGTTGGATTATGAGGCGGATCGCGAGGCGGCGGAGCGCGAGTGGATGGCGGCGCAAGGCGCCTACCAGCGGGCTCGGGTGGCTTTGGGATTGGCCCAGGGGATGTCGGTGCTGGAGATGGCGCCATGAGTTTACCGGCTTTTTCGGTAAAACATTCCGTTCTCGCGAACATGATGACGGTGTTTGTGTTGGTCGCCGGTTCGTATGTCGCCTTGAATCATCTGAACCGGGAGGTGTTTCCCCGCACCGATCTGAATCTGGTGGTGATTCGCACGACGTACCCGGACGCCTCGGCTTCCGAGGTGGAAGATTTGATTACCAATCCCCTGGAGGAGGCGATCCGCGAAGTGGAGGATATCGACGAGTATGCCTCGCGTTCGCTGGAGGGTATTTCCTACATCGTTGTCAAGATCGCGCTGGAGGCGCGAAATCCCGACCGGGTCATCAACGATATTCAACGCAAGGTGGATCAAGTTCGCGGGTTGCCGGCGGATGCGGATGACCCGATTGTCGAGGCGTTGACCACCGCGCAGCCGATCCTGAATGTGTGCGTTTCCGGTGACGTTGATGAAGCTGTCCTGCGCGGTTACGCGGACCAGTTGAAGCGTCGGCTGGAACGCATCAACGGGGTGGCCTCGGTGGTCCGTACCGGTTGGCGGGATGAGGAATTCAGCGTCAGCCTCGATCCGGGGAGGCTGGCCGCGCTGGAGGTTTCGTTTGATGAGGTGGTGGCGGCCTTGGCCCGGCGGAACATCAATTTGCCGGGCGGGAAAATTCCCGAGGGCGAGCGCGAGCTTTTGGTGCGCACGATCGGAAAATTTCACGATGCCGAGCGGATTTCCGGGGTGGTGGTGCGCGCGAACCCGGATGGGAGGCGTCTTCTGGTCCAGGATGTCGGCGAGGTGCGCCGTCAGTTTGCCGAGGAGTCCAGTTTTGCCCGGGCCGATGGTCAGCGTTCCATCATTCTCGGCGTGAAGAATCGCGAAAATGCAGATGTCATCAGCATCGTGGATGCCGCGCGCGCCTTGGTGGAGGCGGAACGCGAGATTCGACCCGCGGGCGTCGAGGTGGTTCTGGTGGATGATGCTTCGTATTACGTGAAGCGCCGTCTTTCCGTGCTGTTGACCAACGGCTGGGTGGGCATGGTGTTGGTTACGGTGTTTCTGTTTGTTTTCCTGAATGCGCGGGTGGCGATTTTCACCGCGTTCGGGATTCCGTTTGCATTTTTGACCACCCTGCTGGCCATGTCGTACTTCGGGATGACGATCAACCTGATGACGATGTTTGGCTTGATTATCGTGTTGGGGATGGTGGTGGATGACGCGATTATCGTGGGGGAAAATGTCGCCCGCCATCTGGAGCGGGGGGATGATCCGGTCTCCGCCGCCGCCAACGGCGCGACGGAGGTGATGACGCCGGTGGTGTCGACGGTCTTGACGTCCATTGCCGCGTTTATTCCGCTGATTTTCGCGCCGGACTTGTACGGTACGTACCTTTCCTGGCTGGTGTATGTGGTGGTGTTGGCGCTGGCGGCGTCCTTGCTGGAGTGTCTGGTTATTTTGCCCGCGCATTTGGCGGGCTCCATGGTCCGGCTGGAGCGGGGCGGCGGTCATTACCACGAACGGCAGCACCGGATCATGAAACGATTGCAGGCGCTGTACGCGGTCACCATGGGACCGATCCTGCGACGCCGGTACCTTTTTCTGTTGGTAACCGCCTTGTTTTTCGGCGGGTTGGTTACGTTCTCGGTCCGGAATCTCAAGATTGATATTTTTCCGGAGGACATGATCGACATTTTCTTCGTCCGTATACAGGCGACGCAAGGTTCTACGCTGGGGCATACCGATCAGCTTGCCGAGGCGGTGCTGGAGCGTATTCGTCAGTTACCCGCGGAGGAGTTACAGCATGTGGTCACCCATGTAGGACGGCACATTTCGTTCGACAATACCGGACAAAATACCGGCAGCCATCTGGCTCAGTTAATTGTCTATCTGACGCCGCAGGAAACGCGTGAGCGGTTGACCGCCCGCATCATGGATCAAATTCGACGAGAAACCGCGTCGATTCCGGGGATGGCGCGGATTGAAATCGAGTCGGTCAAGCCCGGTCCTCCGGCCGGGCGGCCCTTGGAGGTCAAGATTACCGGCCCGGATTTGGCGGTGTCGGCGCGGATTGCCGAAGAGATCAAGGCCTTTCTGGGCGGGCTTTCCGGCGTGGAGGACATCCAGGACGATCTGGACGAGGGCAAAGAGGAAATCCAGGTCGTGGTGGACGAGGAGGAGGCGGCGCGCTTGGGTTTGCGTGTGGATCAAATTGCCGAGACGGTTTTCGCGGCGTTTCGCGGAGCGGAGGCGACCCTGGTGCGCGAGGGCCGGGAGGAGTTGGCGGTTCGGGTGCGGCTTCCCGAGGAGCTTCGCACGCGGGAACGACTGCAGGCGTTATCCGTGCGCAACGACTACGGGCGTTTGATTGATCTGCACCGGGTGGCCCGGTTTGAGGAACAGCGCGGCATCCCGGCGATCTTCCATTACAACGGCGATCGCGTGGTGACGGTGAGCGCTTCGCTGAATACGGAAATTACCAACTCCACCGAGGTTAATCTCGCTCTGGAAACGGCGTTTCGTGATCTTGGCGCGCGGTATCCCGGCTATGCGTTGATCCCGAGCGGCGAATGGAAGGAAACCCGGAAGATTATCGAGTTCATGAAGGTGGCGTTTGTGGTCGCTTCGTTGCTGATTTACTCGATCATGGTCGTGCAGTTTTCGTCGTTCACCCAGCCGTTGTATGTCATGGTTTCGATTCCGCTTGGTTTGATCGGGGTGGCGATTGCGTTGGTGCTTCATGGCAAGCCGGTGAGCATGATGGCGTTGATGGGCGTGGTCGGTTTGGGCGGGGTGGTGGTGAACGATGCCATCGTCCTGGTTACCTTCATCAACAACCGGATCAAGGCGGGGCAGTCGGTGTTCGATGCGGTCTTGGATGGCGGCCTGACCCGGTTGCGTCCGATCCTGATGACCTCGGTGACGACCATCGCCGGTCTGATGCCGACGATTTATGGGTGGGGCGGCTACGAGCCGTTTATCGTGCCGGCGGCGATTGCTTTGGCGTATGGCCTGTTGTTCGCCACGTTTCTCACCTTGGGCGTGGTCCCCGTTCTGTACCTGGTAGGGGATGACGTGAAGCGGCTGTTCGGCCGGGGGATTCGGCAAGCGCCGGTCAGAAATGTGAACGGGGCCGGTCATCCATGATGCGTTCCGCCAACTCCAAGCCGCTGAGAAAAGCGCCTTCCAACCGGGCGCTGTGGCACCAATCCCCGCAGAAACCCAAGCCCCGTTCGGGATCCCAATAACCGTCGATGCGCTTGGCCTGCGCGGGTGAGGCGTAACGCCAGCGATGTGCGCCGAGGAAGCGGGGTTGTACGGGAGGGATGCCGGCGTCCTGGAAAAATGCCGCAAGTAAGTTTGCCGCGACGTGATCCGGTGGGTCGTCGAAGTGTTCCGTGGTCCAGGATGGCGAGGCATGCAATACCCAACATTCGTGGGCGGCTCGTCCGGGTTTGGTGCTGTTATTGGCGGCCCAGACCAGCGGGCTGGCGCTGAAATGGCCGGCGTCAAAGGCGGCGTCGAGGTCGTAGTCGAAGGTGACCATGACGGTCCAACAGGGCTGCATGGGAATGGCGGCCAGGGCGGGAGAGGCGGGAGCGTGGGGGCCAAAAATTTCCGCGGTTTGGGCGGGCGGTGCGCTGGAGATGACCAGTTCAACCGTCTCCGGGTATCCCGTCGCGCCGATCAAGCGCCAGCCTCGGGCATCCGGTTCTATGCCGGTGATGGTTACGCCGAGTTGAACATCCATATCCTTGGCCAGATGCCGGGCCACTGCGTTCATGCCCGGAACTCCGACATAACGGGTGATTTCGTCTTCCACCGCGGATACCACACCGTGACGGCAGGAGGCTCGCCGGGCGTTCCACGGGCTGACAATACCTTGCTCGGTCCAGGCATTGACGTACCGCTGAAAACGACCGTCACGCGCGGTGAAGTACTGACAGCCGTGATCGAAGATAAAGTCGCCTTCGGTCCGGGTGGATGAACGGCCTCCTGGGCGACGGCCTTTGTCGATAACGGTAACCGGATACCCGTGTTCGGCGAGGATACGGGCGGCGATCAGTCCGGAAACCCCCGCGCCGATGACCGCGACGGATGGGCGAATTTCCAGGATGGCGGTTTCTCCGGCGTTGGGGAGGGGGCGATAGGGGTCCAATTCTAGCATGCGTTTATCCTGCCGGGCTTATCGAGGCCGTGGCGGACCAGCGGCCGGTCTGTTCAAGTTCCTGAATGCATTGTTGGAAGGCGCTTACCACATTCGGGTCAAATTGCCGACCCGATTCGGCGAGGACTTCCGCGACGGCGGCTTCGGTGGTGACCGCGTGTTTGTAGACCCGGGGCGACCGCATGGCGTCGTAGGCATCGATCACCGCAAAAATACGGGCGCCGAGGTTGATGGCCTCGCCGCGTAGGCGATGGGGATAGCCCTCGCCGTCCCATCGTTCATGGTGCGAGAGGACGATGCCGGCCGCGGTCTCCAGAAAGGCGCTGTTCTTCAAGAACCGGTAGCCGATTTCCGGGTGCTTGCGCATGATCATCCACTCGTCCTCGGTCAGTTTTCCGGGCTTGAGCAGGATGGAATCGGGAATGCCGATTTTCCCGATGTCATGCAACAGCGCGCCGCGCCCGATTTCCTCAAGTTCGGCCCCCTGCAAGCCCATGCGGCGGGCGAGCACCAGGGTGAGATCGCGCACCCGCACGCTATGCCGTCCGGTCTCGAATTCGCGGGCATCCAGCATGGCCACCATGGTTTCGAGGGAGAATTCGTAGGCCTTTTTGATTTCATCCAGGGCCTGGGTGACTTCGGAATGTTTGGCCCGGACCATGTCTTCGAGGTAATCGCGGTAGCGCTTGTTTTCCATGGTCAGTTTGCGGAACCGGAGAGCGCGGTCCACGGCGGCGAGCAGGGTGTCGGGAATGACCGGCTTTTGGATGAAGTCGTACGCGCCCTGGCGCAGGGCATTGATGGCGTTATCGGTGGTGGCCTGTCCGGTAATGACCAAGCTGACGATGGAGGGGTCCAATTCGTGGGCGAGGCGCAGTAAATCCAGGCCGTCGCCGTCCGGCAGCCAGAGGTCGCACAGCAACAGGTCGTAGGCGGCGCGGCTCTTTTTTAATTGTTCACGGGCCTCGGACAAGGTTTGCGCGCAATCCACGGTGTAGCCTTGATTTTCGAGCAGACGCCGCAACACCATCAGAATGTATTCTTCATCGTCGAGGGCGAGGATGCGTCCTTTGCTGTCGGCTGCTGTGGTTGGCGTGGCGTCCGGCTCGGCCGGTTCCATGGCGCCGGCCCGCCAGACCAAGGCGTTATTGCGCCCGAATTTTTTCGAGCGGAACAGGGCTTGGTCGGCCCGGTGCAGCAGTTCCTCCCAGTCCGGAAGCGGTTGCAGGGGATCATGCACGGCGATGCCGATCGACATGGTCACCGAGACGGTCGAGGGACCGATGGCGAACGAGCGTCCGCGGATGGCCTCGAGCAAACGCCGCGCAAGCACCAGCGCTTCCGCTTCGTTGGCTTGCGGCAGAATAATGACGAATTCATCTCCGCCGAATCGGGCGAGGGTATCCGTCGCCCGGATGCCGGCGCGGAGGGTGTTGACCACGTCTTTCAGCAGGACATCTCCGGCGCGATGGCCCCATTGGTCGTTGATGTCTTTGAACAGGTCGATGTCCATCATCATCACGGCCATGGCGGTTTTATAGCGGGAGGAAAACTGCCAGGCGCGTTGCAATTCGTTTTCAAGGTGGCGGCGGTTGTAGGCGCCGGTAAGGGGGTCATGCGCGGCGAGATCGCGCAGGTTGGCCGCGGCCTGGAGGGCTACGGCCAGCAGCCCCGCGACATGACGCACGGCGGCGAGCCGGTTTGCGTCCGGAAGCGTTTCCCGGCATCCGGCAATGGCGATCATGCCGATGACGGTATCGGCGATGGCGATCGGAAATTCGGCCAGCGTCGTGCGTTCGCCGCCCAATCCGTCCTCCGTGGCAAATCCGTTTCGTTCCTGGCGCAGCCGGCTCCGGTCCAGGCTTCTTCCGGATGCGCGTTGATGGGCATGAAGCAGGCGGGACTCGAAGTCATGCAATTCCTTCGGCGTGACCGGCGCGGCCAACTCGATCAGCAGGACCCCTTCTTCCTTCTCCTCCGCCACGATGCCGAGGAGGGCGCAGCCGGTGACATCTTTTAAGGCCGCCAGCGCCGCCGCCAGCATCGAGCGGGTGTCGCCGCTGGCAAGCAAAGCGCCACCCAGTCGACGGGTGAGCAGGTTTTGAAGGTCGTCAGGTCGTTGCCCGGCGGGGCCGGGATCTTCGCTGGTATGCATGGGCCGTTCGTTCATCGGGTCCCATCATAGGAATTTTCGTGTTATTTCCTAGAAAATCTTTCTTCTTCGTTGACGGAAACGGCAACCCGGCTAGATTGGCGGGATGAAAAAACGCACCGCAACCATCACGCGCACCACCCGGGAAACCCGCATTCATCTTGCCTTGAACGTGGACGGGGAGGGGCGGTCGGACATTGAAACCGGCATTCCATTTTTTAATCACATGTTGGAATTGTTGGCCAAGCACGGGCTGATGAACCTGACCGTCAAGGCGGAAGGGGATTTGGCCGTCGATTACCATCACACGGTGGAGGATGTCGGCCTGGTGTTGGGCGAGGCCCTGGATAAGGCGCTGGGCGACCGCCAAGGAATTGCCCGCTATGGATTCAGTTTGTTGCCGATGGACGAGGCCCTGTGCCAGGTGGCGGTGGATTTGGGCGGTCGGCCGTATTTCGTGTACCGGATCGCCAACAAGAAAAAGAAGATCCGGGATTTTGATGTGTTTCTGTTGAAACATTTTTTTGAGTCGCTGGCCCAGAAGGGTCGAATGAATTTGCATATTGAACAACCGTACGGTGAGGACGTGCACCATGTGTACGAGGCGATGTTCAAGGGCGCGGCGCGCGCCCTCTACATGGCCTGCGCGCGCGATCCCCGGGTGCGCGGCGTTCCCTCCAGCAAGGGTCTGGTATGACGATTGGCATTATCGATTATGGCATGGGCAATCTCGGCAGCGTGAGCAACGCCTGCCGTTTTCTGTCGTTGCCCGCCCGCATACTCACCGCTCCGGATGAGTTGGATGCGTGTGACGCCCTGATTCTACCGGGCGTCGGCGCCTTCGGGGACTGCATGCGGCATTTGACTGAGCACGGCTTTACCGAGCCGGTCCGGGCGTGGATTGCCGCGGATCGCCCTTTTCTGGGTATTTGCCTGGGCCTTCAAGTGTTGTTCGAGGCGGGAGAGGAATCGCCCGGGGTACCGGGGCTGGGCGTGTTTCCCGGCGTTGTGCGGCGTTTTCAAACGCCATCTTCTTTAAAAGTGCCGCAAATCGGTTGGAACCGGGTTCGCCAATGCCCGTCGGGCCGTGCGCTCTTTGCCGGCATTCCCGACGGCACGCATTTTTATTTCGTTCACTCCTATTATGTCGACGGCGCTGACACCTCGCTGATCGCCGGTGTCACGGATTATGGAATTACCTATACCTCCGCGGTTGCGTGTGGCCGGGTCATGGCGGTGCAGTTTCACCCGGAAAAAAGCCAGCAAGCCGGTCTGTCCCTGTTGCGCAATTTTCATGACATAGCAACCGCGGCTAAGGCGGCGCCGGTATGAACGCATTCACGATTTTTCCCGCGGTGGATCTCAAAGGCGGCAAGTGCGTCCGGTTGTTGCAGGGCCGGGCTGATGCCGAGACGGTTTACGGAACCGATCCGGTGGATATGGCCCGCCGCTGGCTGGACGAAGGCGCAACCTGGTTGCATGTGGTGGATCTCGACGGCGCATTTGCCGGGGAGTCCCGGCAGCATGCCATCGTTGGCCGCATGATTGCCGCGCTTCCCATACCCGTGCAAGTGGGCGGAGGGATTCGCACGGATGACGACATCCAGCGCCTGCTGGACTACGGAGCGGCCCGGGTCATCCTCGGCACCCGGGCGTGGGCCGATCCGGATGGTTTGGCCGGTTTGGCCGCGCGTTTCGGCGACCGTTTGGCCGTGGGCATCGACAGCCGGGATGGCAAGGTGCAAATCCGGGGGTGGACGGAAACCACCGCCTTGACCACGCTGGATCTGGCCGGCAAGGCGGATGCTTTGGGCGTGCAAACATTGATTGTAACCGACACCGCCACCGATGGCATGTTGCAAGGCCCGAATCTTCAGGCGCTGGACGCGGTTTGCCGGGCCGTGAAGGCCGGTGTGATCGCTTCGGGTGGCGTCACAACGGCCGGGGATGTGGCGGCCTTGCGTGCATTGGGTCACACGAATTTGATCGGTGCGATTGTCGGCAAGGCGCTGTACGAAGGCCACAGCCGACTGGCGGATTTGCAGGCGGTTTCCTGATCGAAGAGCGACGGGTTATTCCGTACGGTTCAACTCCAACGAATCCATGGGAAACGGAAGATCGTTGGACTCGGGTTCGGCTGGTTTCAGGGTGACGATGGTTACCGCTCCCGGATTGGGTATGCTCAGGCGCGTGCGCATGCCGGGGGTCATGGTTAACACCACGGGTTCGCGGTCCGGCACGGTGATGGCCTCGTAACCGGGAAACCGCGCGAGCAGTACTTCCGCCTCATCCGGATCGGCGATGATCAAGGCTTCGGCCAGAGCCAGCGCCGTAATGGTCAGCGGTCCGGTAACCGCGGCGATGCGGGTATGCCGAACCGGCTCTCCGCTGCGCGGGTCCAGGAGCATGCTACCCGGCGTGGCGTTTGCGTCCCATCGCGGGTGGCGTCGAATCACCGCCGCTCCGGATTCGTTCATACGGATGAATCCCAAGGGAGACGGTGTCCAGCCGATCTCAAGTCGCGGCGCCTCATCGTCAGGAAAAGCGCCGTCCGTTCGTGCCATGCCCGCTACCGCGAGGTGAACCGGCCCTCTCATTTTCCGGCGCAGATCCACCACCGCCATGTCGATGGCATAGGCGTAGGCGAGGGGACCTGGATCAAGTTCGACACCGCTGGCGGTAAAAGAAATCGTGCCAATGTCCGAGGCCTCCACAAAACCCATTCCGATCCGGGATCGCGCCTCCGCTAACGCATGCGGTGGCGGCGTGCCGTTTGCCCACAAGGTATACAACGGGCCTGATGATATGTCGTATGCGCCATCGGTCAGCAAGCTGTAATGGCGGGCCAAATCCAAGGCGCGAAAGGTGGAGCGTGAAATCGGAAGCCGCCCCGACCCGGCGACCTTGTTAAGTTTGGCCACTTCACTGTCCGGATTATGGGCATTCAATTGGGGCAGGATGGCGTTCATGACGGTTTGCGCGCCTTGAACGGCCACGCCAAGCATGCGCACATTAGCCGAGGCAACGGTCACGGAACCGGTGACTCCTTCGCCGAATTCAACGCGCGCCGTCCGTGGCGCCGGTGGTCGACACCCGATTCCCACAGCGACGAGAAGCGCCAGCAACAGCGTGGCGATGGAGGGTAGGGGTTTCATACGGTTACTCGGGCGCCTTATGCGTCGTCCATGCGGTAATAATATTCCTCGCTGAATACATGTTCGCGCGGAATGCCGCTTTGTTCAAGGCATTCACGCATTTCGTAGATCATTTCATTCGCTCCGCAGAGGTAATAATGAGCGTCGGGTGGGAGGACGTTGGTCGCCGCCCATCCGGTAACCCGTCCCCCGAATGCCGCCGGGTCATGATGCGGCCCGGAGACGCAGGGAATATAGCGCCGCGCCGGCAGGTCATTGCGGTAATAAAGATCGGCGGGATCGCGCACGCCGTGGATCAGGGTGAGGTCGAGATCGGGATGCGTGCGGAGGTAGGCGCGGCAAGGGGCGATTCCGGTGCCGGTGGCAAAAAAATAAATCGGACGCCGGGTATCCCGCAGCACAAATTCACCGTAGGGACCGGAAACGGTTACGTGATCCCCGGGTTGCCGTTCGATCAGTTGCGGGGTCAGCACGCCCCCGGGAATGTAGCGGTATAGAATCCGCAGTTCCTCGTCCCGCTCGCCGGAACAGATGGTGTAACTCCGGTTTTCCAGGCGGTTGTTGCCGTGAACATTGATCAATTGTCCGGCCTGAAACGACAGGCCGAGGCGTTCCAGCCGCAATTCATAGCCGAAGGGGGAAAGGCGTTTGGATTTCAGCACGCGTGCGGCAAAGGTTCGTGGCATCACCGGAAGGGGCGGCTCGGTGTTCATGGCGTGAACAGACCTTCCAACGCTTGTGGAACATGGGCAATCAGCCGGGCGCCACTTTCTATCAATTCCGTTTCGCCGCGAAATCCCCAGGTGACCCCGGCGGGGAACATGCCCGCCGCCGTTGCGGTTTGCATATCGGTTGCGGTATCGCCAATAAACACGCAGCGGGCGGGGGCCGTATTCATGCTCTCCGCCATGGCCAACGCCGCCGTGGGGTCCGGCTTGCGAGGTACGTCTTCCTTTTGACCGGAAACGCTGATGAACGGGATATCCGGGAAAAAGTGTTCCACGCATAACTGGGTTGCCCGGTCGGGTTTGTTGGACAGCACCCCGAGCGCAACGCCTTCCTGCACCAGCCGGGCCAACAAATCCGGGATGCCGGAATACGGACGGGTGTGTACCCGCCAGTGGGCCAGGTAATCCCGGCGGTATGCGGCGAGGAATTGTTCGAGGACCTCCGGGCTTTCCCGGACCTCCGGCGGCAGCGCGCGCTGAACCAGCAACGTGACGCCATCGCCGATAAAATAGCGGAATGCATCTACGGGATGCGCGGGAAAACCCATCGCTTCCAGTGTGCGGTTCATGGATTCGGCGATATCGCGGATGGAGTCGATCAGTGTACCGTCAAGGTCGAAAATGGCGGCGGTGTACTTCATCAACGCGCTCCATGGACCATGATATGGCGGTCGCTAATCGCTCGTACCTTGAGGTGGGCTAATCCGGCTTGCCGCAGTTGTTCTTGAATCTCCTCCACGGTGAAGGCGGCGAGGAGTGAGTTGAAGAAGTCTCGGCGAAGGACATCCGGTTCTCCTTGCGTGTACAGGTCGGTCAGCCGTCTGGCTTCTTCGCGGGTTTCCGGGCGCATTAAGTCAATAATGAAGACCGGTGCGCCTGGCTTGGCGTAGGCGGCTACCGCTTGCCAAAGCACGGCGGGTTCGTGCAGATGATGCAGCAGGCTGTTGCTGATGACCGCATCGTAATCCGGGCGGGGCGGGCGGTCGTGAGGGAGGCAGGCTTGCACCAGGCGTATCCGCCCGGCGCATGCCGGATCCGATTCGATGGCGATTTTTCCAACCTCCAGCATAGCCGCCGCGCCATCGATTCCGTCAACGTCACAGCCGGTATAGGCCAAGGCAAAGCGATGGGCGATGTCCCCCGGCCCGCAACCGAGATCGAGGATATGGCCCTGTCCGTGCCAATCCGGAAAGGTTTCCTGAAACAGGGTGATAAAGCGGCTGTGCGGAGCTTCAAAGTCGGCTTGGGCATACGCCGCCGCCTGCTCATCATCCACCATTAGTTCGGGTTCTGGAATGCGTTGCATCGGCTGAACGTAACACGTAGCGCGGACAAGGTCCACCCGGAGGTTGGTCATGCCGCGATGAGGGGCGCGTCCCTGATTCGTTGACT
>CALMYG010000175.1 GCA_937873455.1 uncultured Verrucomicrobiota bacterium | reverse complement strand
ATTCAACCCGGCTAGCGCATACAGACCGGCGATCAGCCCCGGGCCGCTTCGGCCAAAACTGCTTCGATGCGGTTGGCCGGAGCTTCCAGTTTGGCGGGCGCTTGATCGGGTCGGGCCAGTTCATCGCCCAGCCAGGTGATCAGTTCCATGCGGCCGTCGAAATGTTCGACCAACGCGGTGCAACTTTCCACCCAGTCGCCGGTGTTGTAGTACGTGACGCCTTCGCATTCACGAATCGACGCGCGATGAATGTGGCCGCACACCACGCCGTCGGCATGGTGGCGCTTGGCTTCGCCGGCGAGGGTGCGCTCAAACGCATCGATGTAGGTGAAGGCATTTTTAACCTTGTGCTTCAACCAGGCGGAAAGCGACCAGTACGGATAGCCGAACCGACGACGAATCCGGTTAAAGACATAGTTTAATTTGATGGCGAATTCATAGGCCGTGCCGCCCAGTTGCGCGAGCCACTTGCTCTGGGTGATGACGCCATCAAAGGTGTCGCCATGAACAACCAGCAGCATCCGCCCGTCGGCGGTGAGGTGCAACGCGTTTTCCGCCACCGCGATTCCGCCAAAATGATGACCGACGTATTCACGGGCGAAGGCGTCATGATTGCCGGGAATGTATTTGATCATCGCGCCTTTGCGGGCCTTGCGCAGGAGTTTCTGGATGACATCGTTGTGCATTTGCGACCAGAACCAGTTCTTTTTCAACTGCCAGCCGTCGACGATATCTCCCACCAGGTAGATGAACTGTGCGTCGTGGTTGCGCAGAAAATCGAGCAGGTCATGCACCCGCGCGGTTTTGGTTCCGAGATGGAAGTCGGATAGAAAAATAGAGCGGTACGTTGTGGTGTCCGGGGCGGATGGAGCGATCATACGGGTACCTCGCGGCGGGGTGAGCGGATGGCGGATTCGAGCGATTGGTGGATGCGCCAAAACGCGTCAAAGGAGGCTTCGGGGGTCATGCGTTCGGCGTGGAGGCGCGCCTGGCGACGACACGCGGCCATACGGGACGGATCATCGGTCAGGGCATCGACGCCGGCGGCAAGGTTTTCGCCGTTAATCCCGCGGATCACGATCCCGGTGACGCCATCCACCATGGCGTCTTTCGGTCCACCTTCATCGGAAACAACGACCGGTAAACCCGAGGCCTGGGCTTCGAGGACGACGCGCCCGAAGGTATCGGTGCGGCTCGGAAAAACAAAAAGATCGGAGGAGGCATAGGCCATGGCGAGGTCTTTACCGGAAAGCGACCCGGTAAAGAATACCGGGAGATCACGAACGTTCTCCTGCAATTCCGCGCGGTAGGGTCCGTCGCCCACAAAAACGAGGCAAACATCGGGGCGGGTCGCATGAAGACGGCGGAAGGCTTGGGCCAGGGGTTCCAGATTTTTTTCGCGGGACAAGCGCCCGACATACAAGAGTTTGACCGGATGTTTAGGTCCATGACCGGCCCGCCAGGTTTCGCGCCGAAAATCGGGATGAAAATCTTTTGTACGAACGCCGCGGCCGACCACCCGGAGGCGGGCCGGATCAAACCCGTGCTCAACCAGCTCGCGGCGAATCGACTCGGTTGGGACGGCCACCCGGTCCATCTGGCCATAAAACCAACGCATGAACCGCCAGCCAACTTCCTCGAGTTCCGGGTCCCCGGTCAGCGCCCCGGCGTACCGGGGAAAATCGGTGTGATAGGTGCCGCAAACCGGAAGCCCGTGTTGGCGGGCAATCAGCAAGCCCAACAGCCCCATGGGGCCGGGCGTGGAGATGTGTACCACATCAAAGGGAGGCCGCTCGGCATACCGCATGATTTCATCCATGCGGGGGATGTTGAGGGTAAGTCCGGCGTAGGCATCGAGTTTGACTTCACCCATCGGCGGGAAGAAGACCATACCCGGCTCAGGTTTCCCGGCGCCGCAGGCATGCAGGGTTAATGGCAGGCCGTTACGAAGGGCCTGATCCCGCCATTCGTTCAAGGTAAGACAAACGCCGCTGAGGTGGTCCGGGGCGTCGACAAACAATCCGACGCGCGGCTCGTGCCGCGTCGGCTCCGGTGAACGCGGCGGCGACCAATTGCGCACCGGTTCGTTCACCGGGCAGGGTAAATAACGAATCTCAAGGCGGGTGAACATTTCCATGATCAGTTGCACCATGTCCATGGAAGGCCCGGCGCCGTTCAGCGCGCGCAACGGCTGGACCATGCGGTAGCCGTTGATGAAGTCCACCGGGCGGATACCGCGATTTGCCCGAACATTTTTCCAGGCGATCTGCATCCGATTCCGGTAACCGGCGGCCTCGTTCCTCATAAGCGCTCCTCATGTCCGCGGGGTGCGGTGGTCATGGGAACAGCCTCCGGTGATCCGGTAAGAATTATGTGAGGGAACGCCTAGAAATCGGTGATTTCGCGGAGCAGGTCGTGCTTGTACAGCAGCCGCATCGCGAGGCAATCCAGATGATGCCCGGCCTTGTAGGACTCGATATGCCCGCAGAACCGCCCTTCCTCCAGCAACGCCACCGCGGCGAGCAGGTCAAGAATGGCCCGGTGCCAAACCGCCTCCAACGATTTTTTGCCGTGCATCAACTTAGCCTCGTTCACATACCCCCAGCGGGCCGCAATTAACAAGTTGTCCGAGGTGTATCCAAGATTCCGGATATCGGCGAACAGCTTGCCGATGGTACGGCAGTACAGCATCTTGATAAACGAGGTGTTGGTGCGGGCCTCGGCGCCGTATTTGAAATGGCCCGGGTTCAAGACAAACCGGATGCGCTGCTTGCCGATCGCCGTCGGGAAATTGATCGCGCAGTCCACGGTCAACCGGGGGGTGGGACCGGTTGCCGGATGGAAGGTCAGGAACGCCCCGTTCGGCGCGGCTACCGTGACCTTCTCCTTGACGGTGAAGTAGCGGGCCGGGCGCTCGGTTTCACGCAGCCCAGCCGACTCGAGCGTCTCGACCAGATCCAGGCTGCCGCGATTAAACAGCGGCGGATCGCCGGAGGTCAGACGGATCAACACGTTGTCCACCGGCAACCCGCACTTGAGGGCCACGATATGTTCCACCATGCGGATGTAATTTTGCGGCGGGCCGCTCCGCAACACGATATTGCTGACCACGTCCCCGGTGGTCCACACGTTGCGAATGGAGACCCGAACCGGCAGGCAATCGGGCAAATCATCGCGGACAAACCACCAGCCTTCCAGGTCGGTGGGCTCAAACTTCAAAAGCCGGGTGGCCTTGCCGAGAAACGTACCCGGGCCGGCCACCGAAACCGCATGATCAATCGTGGATTGCCGGCGGGGCGCGAATTCCACCCCGCTTTCGATCAAGTCCCAATCCACCGGTTGCCGGTCGAACGCTTCCCGGGCCGGACGTAAATCATCGACCGCACCCGCCAATATCGCGCCATAAAGTTCCGAAGTCATAACTATACGCGCATTGTACTGAAATCCTCCGGCCCTGCCAACCGCGAACATCGCCCGGATGGAATAACGGGCGCATCTCCGAGTTTGTGCAAAGGTTCCTTGTAGGCCGGGGCTCTGTCCC
>CALMYG010000174.1 GCA_937873455.1 uncultured Verrucomicrobiota bacterium | reverse complement strand
CGAACAAGGAGCACAGCGGCGGCGCTTCGGCGTCCGCTGGTGCGGGAGTTGGGCGATGACGCTCCAGGAGGCCCGTGGAGGCGTTGGGGCGGCGGGACGGTTCAAGGGCCGGGCGGAGGGGAGATCGTGGATTCGCGGAGCTTCGCGGGTAGGTGGCGATTAAATTTGAGGGAATACGATGGCGTCAAAGTACCGGGCAATTATTTATGAGGCGATTCCAGATGGCAAGGGGGGGATTCATCTGCGGCCGGTGACGAGCGCGCAGTACCTGACCGTGCCGACGATCGCGGCGAGCCTTGGGATCTCCGTGCAGAGCGTGTATGCGGCGTGTCAGGAGGGCAAGCTTGCATCGTTGCGCTTCGGAGCTACGATCCGGGTGCCGGTGGAGGAGTATGTGAAGTGGCTGGCGGAATGCCGCCATGCGGAGTATGAGCGGCCGATGCGCCGGCAGGATTTGGAGGGGTGATGGTGCGGGGGTTTCGCGTAGTCATGGCGGCCGTTGGGGGCCGCCTTTATTGTTTTGGCCATGAACCAGTCTGATTTCAAGGCGTGGGGGGCGCCCCTTTTGGATGCGCTGCGGGAGATCGAGGCGACGATCCGGGATTTTCCGGGCGATGCCTCGATGCTGAATAAGGTGGAGCAGATGATCCGGGAGTTGCCGCTTCCTGATTTTTTTGCCCTGGGCGAGGCGGCAGGCGCGGAGATGGAGGCGGAGGCGGCGGATGAGGTGGCGGCGCGCGGCCGCATGTGGGCGCGGCATGAGCGGGGCGTGGCGGCGCTGGCCGCGCAAAACCCCGGCTTCTCGCCGATCGAGGCGGCGATCAAGCGGATCGCGGGAAAAACGCCGGTGACCTCGGGCTTGCGGTCGGATGCCTGGGAACGCATGCCGCTGGCCCTGCGCGAGGCGGGGCAGTTTTCGGCGGGGGTGGAGAGCATCCGGGTGATGGGCACGATTCAAGACCAGCTTTTGAAGGCGGTGAGCCACCAGCGGGAATTGCTGGCGGGCGGCAAGGAGCGGTATGTGACGCGCGATTCGTTTATCCGCACCGTTCGCCAGGCGGCGCTGGATGAGGGGCTGGATACCGGCAAGGGCAATGTGCTGACGAACATCGCGGCCCCGAGGCGCATCGGCCTGATTCACGATATGCAGAAGGCGCAGGCGCGGGGCTATGCGCGGTGGAAGCTGGATAATGACGCGGATGCGCTGAACCTGCTCCCGGCCTGGCGGCTGGGATCCAGCAGGGCGAAGAAGCCGCGCCCGGATTTCGAGTGGATGGCGAAGTGGCAGGCGGCGGGGAATGCGGTGGGCTGGGAGGGCGCGGCGAAGAACCAGTTTGTGGCGCTGAAGACAAGCCCGATCTGGATGAGGCTCTCGCGCTTCGGCACGCCGTGGCCGCCGTTTGACTGGGGATCGACACGGGAACTGGAGGATGTGTGGCGCGACGAGGCGGAACAACTCGGCCTGGTCAGCCCGGCGGACCGGATCGCGCCGACGATGGAGCAGGACTTTGCGGCGGAGCTGGAGGCGAGCGTGAGCGGGTGGCGGCCGGACCAGATTTCGACGCTGAAGCTGGCGTTCGGGGACCAGGTGAAGACGGATGGCGGTCGGGTGCAGTGGTTGGGGAATGTCTTGGGCGATTTTTATGCCAGGGCGAATGTCGAGAAAGACTGGAAGGATCACCTTGATTTAGGACGCGCCACCGGCCGGACGATCAACATGGCGGCGACGAAGGGCGTGAATCTGGAGGGTTGGAGTATGCGTATATTTGCCGACGATATACGACACCAAGAGGGACGCCACGGCGTAGAGAGCGCAGACCGAAATCCGATTAGCCGGGGTGATGTGGAGTTGATTCCGCATGTGTGGCGCGATCCAGATGAGATCACCCAAGGGGCCGACGGCTCATTGATATTCAAAAAACGGATCGTTGGGAAACTCGTAGTTGTGGAGTTTCAGCGCTCACAGAAGTACATGAGGGCAGGGATAAAAACGTTTAGGAAGGAAAAGGCGTGAGCACCTGCCCTGATGCAGCGTTCCTGCGGAACGGCCCCCTGGCTCTACGTCCGAAACGACAGCGCCCACTGATAAGAATATACACCCACAAAACAGGAAGTAAAGCGATGAAGCGATCAAATCCAAAGGCGGTTGACACGGAGGGTGGCGTTTTCGAGCACGACCTGAAGTTCGCGGGCGCGTTGCTGGTAGTCTTTCTGGCTGTGGCAGGGAGGGCGGCAGTGTATTACAGGGAGGACCGGAGGATCAAGCCATGATCGAGACGAGAATTACCATCACGGATACGGTGTCGCCGGATATCGCGAAGAAGCTGGCGCAGTTGGAGAATGCGCGGCCGCTGATGCGTGCGGTGGGGGAGGCGATGAAGCGGGCGATGCGCGACCACTACGCGGGGCAACCGCCGAACCGCCGCAGGTTCCCGAGCCGGGATTTTTGGCGGAAGGAGGGGATGGACGCGGTACAGGTGGAGTCGTTTGACGCGCGCCAGGCGACGGTGGTGGTGGACAGCATTCCGATGGCGGGGAGGTTTTTCGGCGGGAAACGGACGCCGTCCGGGGCGAAGGCGCTTTCGATCCCGCTTTCGCCGGAGGCGTATAAGGCGGGGTCGGCGAAGTTGTTCCCGCGGGAGTTGACGCTGATCGAACGGAAGGGCGGGAAGCCTCCGTTGCTGGTTGAGATCAAGGACAAGGTGTGGAACCTGCACTATGTGCTGCTGAAGAGCGTGACGGTGAAGCCGGACGCGCGGGCGTTTCCGCCGCGCGAGAAGGTGGCGCCGGTGGTGACGGCGACGATTACGGAGAAGATCAACCTGATCATGCGGGTGAGTTAGGTCCGGAAGATTTTTGAACAGAAGCAAACGAAGGACACGAAGGCGGCCATCATAAGTGGCAGGGGTCATAAGTGGGCGGGGACTTAAGAGGGCAGGGAGTTAAGAGGGGTGGCAACTCGGGCTTTCGTAGGGTTCGCGGCTTCATGGCGGGGGGCGGGGGAGTTGGCCTACGTTGCGGGGCATGGCAGATGCCCCGGCAATTGCATATTTTTCGATTAAGAACCACGCGCTTTCCGCCGCGACGCTTCCCCGCGAGTTGAAACTCTTCCGCTTTGGCGACAACCCGACCGACCAGGGGACGTTCAAGGTGACCCAGCGTACGCTGGACGCGCTGAATGGCCAAATCGCGAAGGGCGTTTTCGAGCGGGTGTTAATCGATTTCGAGCACAACTCGCTGGAAGGGTCGCCGAAGTATCAGCCGCCGCCGCGGAAACACGCGGGGGTGGGCGTTCTGGCGGCGTCGGCGGATGGCGGGATCATGCTCAAGGACGTGACCTGGACGCCGGACGGGGAGCAATACGCGCGGGGTTATCCCGATATTTCGCCGGTGGTTCCCTACGATAAAACCACGATGGAGATCCTTGGTCTCTCCTCGGTCGGTCTGGTTCCCAACGGGTCGGTGATCGGCCTTTCCTTTTTTTCAGCGCTCTACAACCCCGAAGAGGGATCAACCCAACAGCAGGAGACGGACATGGAACTGGCGGCACTCAAACAACAGGTGGACAAACTCGCGGAATCGGTCACGGCCCTGATGACGAAGATCGACGGGCTCGGCGTATCGGCGATGACCGCGAAGGTGACGGAACTCGAAACGGCGCTGAAGCCGTTGGCGACGCTGAAGGCGGATATCGATGCCGGCTTCGCGAAGCGCGACAAGGATGCGTTGCTGGTGCAGGCGGCGTTTGCGGGGAAAGTGCCGACGCTTACGGACGAGGCGATCGCGAAGCTTTCCGTCGAGGATCTCCGGGCGCACATCGAGAAGCTGCCGGTGACGGTGCCGCTGCACCTGCGGACGGCGCATTTCGCGGCGAAGCCGCCGGAGGGAGGCGAAGGCAGCCCGATCGCGCAGTTTAACGCGATCTCGGACCCGGGGAAACGGGCGGAGTTTTACGCGAAGAACAAGGACAAGCTGGTTGGCGCAAGCTGATCCTCCGGACCCGAATTTCAACCATCACATAAAGGACAATGACCATGGGTAACATCAATACGGTAGGAACGACGAACGCCACCATCATCGCGCAACGTGCGCTTGAGCAACTGGTGGCCATGCTTCCGTTTTTGCGGAATATCGCAACCGACTTGTCGGGCGAAAACGCCAAGTTTGGCGAAACGATCATCGTACACGAGGTGGCGGCGGCGGAGGCGATTAATTTTGATCCGGCAGTCGGGTATGTTCCGGCGGCGCGCACCCAGGTGGACATTCCCTGTACGCTTAACCAGCATGTGCATCACACTTACGAGGTGAGCGTGCAGGAGGCTTCATCGAGCCGGGTGGATTTAATCGAGCGGTTCAGCCGCACCGGCGCTTATGCGGTGGGGTCCAAGCTGGTGTCCACGTTGCTGGCGCTTTGCACGGAGGCGAACTTCTCGAATAAGACGGTGAAGGCGCTGGGAAGCGGCCAGGACGGGTTCGACTGGAAGACGCTGCAACTGATCGCGCTGGCGCTGGACAACCGGGACGTTCCGCCGATGGGTCGTTTCATGTTGCTCAATCCGGCGTATTACGCATCTCTTTGCATGGACAAGGCGATGCTGACGATTCTGCTTTCCGAGGGTGCGTCTTCGGTTAAGTCGGGTATTTTGCCGGAAGTGAATGGTTTCTCGGTGAACAAGTTTTCCCGGATTCCGGGCAATAACGAAAGCCTGGTTGGTATTGCCGGCATTTCGACCGCGCTGGCGCTGGCCACCCGGATTCCGGATGACCCCGGCCAGGGCAGCAGCAACTGCAGCATTACGGTGGCGACCGAACCGCAGACCGGCCTCTCGATCCAGGTACGCGAGTGGTACGAGCCGACGCCGGCGAAGTTCCGCCGCTCCTATACGCTGATGTTTGGCGTGGGCAAGGGCCAAACCGATTGTCTGCAGCGCATTGTGTCGCAGGCGGGCGCCGCCCAATAATCGTTCAAAATAATCAAACCTCACAAAGGGACCTGTCATGAAAAAAATGCTCTTTAGTTTGACCCGTCTGTTAACGATGATCGCTTTCATCGTCTTGTTCGCGCTGGTGCTGTTTCCGGTTTCCGCCTTTGCGCGGGACCTGGGGCCTCAGTTTGCGGAGAGCACGATCCGCACGAACAACACGATCGTGGCGATCCCGATTGGCGAGACCGGCCGCTTTATGCCGCAGTACCTGGTGTTGCGCGGGGTGCCCGCCGGCTCTACCCAGGCGATCAGCTACGTGGCGAGCGGGCATACCGGCGTGGTGAGCGCGGCGACGACCGCGAGCCTGATCGCGCTGACCAACATCCCGCCAATGTTTTTCGGGGACTACTTCCTTGTGGTCCCGAATGGGCTGTCGAGCACGAATACGTTCAAGGCTCGGACGATCGGCGCTGTTTTCGATTAAGTCGCTAATACCCCCCCAGAGGCCCCGATGCTGCGTATCATTTGGATTTGAGAACAGCATCGGGGCCGTTTTTATCATGAGCTACCTGCAAGATGAGATTACGTCGCGGCTGCCGAAGCACATTTTGCTGAAGGCGCTGGACGATAATGGGGATGGGGTCGAGGACGACGGCTTGTGGGCGGCGGTGGCGGAGGCGGCGAGCGGGGCGGTGGATGCCTACCTGGAGGGGCGTTATGCGCTGCCCCTGTCGCGGGTTCCGGCGCTGGTGCGGGAGGCGGCGGAGGTGTTCGGCTGCGAAATGATTTATGACCGGGCCGGCCAGGTGAAGGAAAACCCCTGGCGCGACCGGGCGAACGGCATGCGCGCGACGCTGCAAAAGGTGTCTGAGGGGGCCATGAGCCTGGGCGATGACCTGGAACCGGCCGGCGGCCCGGGCGGGCTGGTGAGCGAACCGGCGAAGACGCATCGCACCAACGGCGGATTGATGGTGTGACTATGTTGGCGACGAAGACCATCCAAGACAAGATTCTTGAGCGGCTGAAGGCGACGTACCGCTACCGGTCGTGCGAGGCGTATCCGCTGAGCCGCCTGAATACCAAGACGTTTCCGGATGACCTGGCGCGGCTGAATTTGCCGGCGGCGCTGCTGGTGTTCGTGGAGGACGATTTTAAGGGCCGGCCGTGGGAACGGAAGGCGAGTTGGATTCTCATCCTCATCGCGAAGGGGTCGAGCCAGGACGCGGCGACGTTCATCCTGGAAGCGATCGACGAGGCGCGGGAGAAGCTGGTGAGCCAGGTGGTGGAGGACAAGTGCTTTCTGCTGCCCGATAGCCAGGCTACGGCGCTGGAGAGCACGGAGAGCTATACGGCGGCAGCGCTGAACCTTTCAACGGTGGAGCGGCAATAATGAAGGCGCTGGACTATTGGATCGATGTGGAGAGCGGTAAGCTGGTGACCGAGACCGGCCAGCAACAGGGCAAGGTTCCGGAGTGGCCGCGCGGCGATACGTTTCTGGTGCGGCTTCGATTTCTCTCGCTGACGAATACCAACGTGCCCTCGCCCTACGCGCTGAGCCCGGCGACATTTACCCTGGGTGCAAAGAAGCAGAAGGATTATGCCGGCGACTTTCAAGTTTTTAGCGACCACGACCGGTTCAACCGCGCCGGTGACTGGGACGAGGCGAGCCTGGAGGCTGGCAAACTCTCGGTTCTGGTGAATCTGAACACACAGGCGCTGGACGAACTGCTCGGCGGCGATAAGGAAGGCGAGCGGCTGAATTTCGAGATTGAAATGATCGATACCGAAGGCCACGCGAGCACGATTGCCCGGTTTCCGGTGACGATCGTCAACGACGTGATCAAGGGCAACGAGGGCATTGTCGAGGAGGCCCTCCCGGAATACTACACGAAGGAACAAGCGGACGAGAAGTTCGTGGAGTTTCTGCTGCGCGGCACGGTGAATCTGCCGCCGAATGATGTTAACGGGTTGGTGGATCTGGGATCGATGCCACAGCATGTGTTCGTTTCGGTGGAGTCGAACAACCTCGTGGTGTTTGCGTCGGTGATGTTATTCGAGGCTGGCTTTAATTACTTCTTGTCCGGGCCGCCAGGGCCCAACGCGAAGCTGCACTGGATGGTGGTGTCATGAGCGGGGCGCTGCCAACGCCAGGCGCGGCGGGGCCGTACACCAAGGGCGCGGCGGATGCGCGATTTTTGCCGTATCTGAACAAGGGCGTGGTGGGCCTGAACGCATCGGACGAGATCGTGTCGTTTGAGATTCCGAATCACCTGACGGTTCCTCGCATCTTTTTCCAGGTAGAAGGTGACGTTCCGGTTGCGGCGGCCATGGAACGTGACAGCGATACCGTGATTTTCTGGTTTTCCTCTCCGATACCCGATTCTGGATACAAACTGCACTGGATGACCATGCCATGAAAATACTAGCGTTTCTTTTTGTTTTCCTTCCGTTAGCCGCGCATGCGCAGTTTGTCCCGATTAAGGGCCTGCAGCTTCGAGGCGATGCCGATGCCCAAGGACACACGATCAACAACCTGTACTCGAACTTCGTGGACCAGATCGGTGCGGCGCGGACGACGAACGTGTATTCGAAGGCCGACGTGGACGCGAAGACTAACGCGGTGACGACGAACCTGACGGCGGCGATCGCGGCGGCGGTGGCGCCGCTTTCGACCGGCAAATACGACAAGGCGGAGGCGTTGGCGGCGTTGGCGAACAAGGCCGATAGCACAAATGTTCTATCGGTTTCCGGCGGGCATATCGAAGGAAATTTAACCCAGGGTCAGTTTGGGGACGGCCCTCTGGTTCGCTTGTTGGGGAGTAATATTGTCGTTAGTCCTACATCCGCCGGTGGCGCCAACACGCTCCACATAGGTTTTGTTGGGACCAACCCTACGATTGGCGTCATCCAGCAGTTTGCAACGAACCCCGGTAATGCGGCGCTGACGTTGAATCAAGACGTGCGCGTTGTGCGGGATCTGCGCGTGGGCAGGAATGTGATCTCGACGAGCCTCTATACGCGAGCCGAAGTGGATGCGCTGATCTGGGCGGCGGAGAACGAAGACTTTACGGTGGGCGACGAGACGGGCATACGGACGTTCCGCCTGGTGGATTTCGGGGCGACGCCGATCGGGGTGACGAATACGCGGACGCGGGGATGGTCGGGCAATATCGCGGGAACGGACTACTATTACATCGCGGCATCGAACGCGGCGACGTGGTCGTTCGAGTACATCACGGGGATGTACGCGAAGGTGGTGTGGAGCGGCGGCACGCTGGTGGCGCCGGTGATCGGCAACGGGATTTCGCCTGGCAATGACAATCCGTTTTTTGGAGCGGTATCGGGTGAGCGCTGGATCCGGCTGGATTACGTGGAGGCTTCCGGCTATACGCACCCATGGGCCAACGTGCACTTTGCCACGCCGGCGCAGACCTACACGATGCCGACCGGCGGCGTGGGGCAGGCGACGGTGGAGGTGGCGGCGCGGTATGCGACGTATGGCCAGCAGGGGATGAGGGCGGAGGCCTGGTTCTGGCTGAGTTGGAGCAACGGGGTGTATCAGGTGCTGACCAATACGCAGACCCACGCCGGCAACACGAACGCGCACTTTGCCCGGGTCACGCCGGAGATTCTGCCCCATACCGGCAACACGGCGCGGCTGTACCTGTTCAGCAACTGGAGCACGTCTACCGCGCCGTATTCGGCGGCCTGGCCGCTGACGAACCTGACGGCGGAGGTGAAGGTGAGCGGCAATAAGAATCTGGTGGTGACCGAATGATGCGCAGGACTTCCAATGATTGGAAGTTCTGGGTCCTGGTTTTTCCAATGATTGGAACTTTCTGGGCGGCGCGGGCGGACCTGGCGCAGCGGATCGTTCAGACGAACGATGTGGCCGAAGTGGCGCGCGGATTCGGGCGCGCCGAGGCCATTTTCCAGGCGACGACGGTGGAGTTCGATTTATACGCGACGACGAATGGCGCGCCCTTTGTGTTCCCGTCTGGATCGTGGGCGGTGTTGGAGGTGTTCGACCGGCCGAACCGGTTCGCGATGGCGCTGACAAATACGCTGCTGACGGCGGAGGCGGGCTTTGTTGGGTTTCGGGCGGCGGTGACGAATACGTCGATCGCGGCGGGGCGGTACCGCTATACGGTGCGGGCTTTCCGGGTGGAGGGGGGAGATACCTTGCAGATCGCCGTGCTCGGCCACGGCGAATTGACGGTGAAGACAACGCCCTATGGCGCGATTGCCGGAAACCCGCCGGTGAACGGGATTTCATTTGTATTCTTGGCCGAAACCAGCGGATTATCGAATCTTATTTGGCAGACTTTTGCAACATCCGATCAACTGGCCGATCTGCTACCGTTCCGTATCGTCGGGGGGTATTATCACTCCAACTGGTTTGATTTAGTCGCGGAGGCTTACGGCTACAGTGTTGAGACGGTTACGCAAACGCAATCTGTAAACGCCGTGCGCGTCCGTCATGTGCTCGTTGGGCAGGAGATCGGGTACCTGTTGACGGCTAATGTAACGCGGATTGGTGATGTGTCCAGCGTAGTGACCTATCTCGCGCTGACCAACATGAGCATCAGCCAAACGTGGCTTACAAATCCGAGTCTACCGGGTCAATCTAATCAAGTCTTCGTTGCCGTTTGGGACAGCACTATTCCAGAGGGCGCGATCGGTGCGGTAAAAGCAACGTTGGGGGATGCCTATCGAGAAGCATCTTTCTTTTATCGTGGTCCAACGAGCACGTACACAAAGACGGAATTTGTTGCGGATGAAGGCCTGCGGCGCGCCATCAACACCGGCTTGCTCGCGCGAGCCCAGGGCCAACCTGACTTGCGCGTATATACCAATGGAGTTCGTAACAATGCGGCCTGGATTTCCGGCATCGACGTGACGTGTGTTTCGCCCTTCAATAGCTTGGGCGGAGGCCAGCGGGCAGGTACGGCTATTACCGACCGGCATGTTTTATACGCATCACACTTTCCTTTACCGGTCGGCACGGCGCTAACTTTTGTGGATGCAACAAATGGCGTTCTGATTCGGACGATTATTGACTGTCGCGATGTCGGAAACGATGTGGGGGTGGCCCTGCTGGATGCCGCTTTGCCTGCATCCGTAACCCCGGCTCGCCTGATCGACGTCGATGGGATCAAACGCTTTTATGGTTACTGGAATTATCTTGAAGGCAGCGGCATGTATGCGTTTATGATAAACCAGAATAATCAGGCATCATTGATACTGATCACCACGCCGGTGCAATCGTGGGCGGTCGACACGGCCCTTACCGTGCGAAATCCGGGACATCTGACGTGGCCGGGTGTGGCGGTCGGCGACTCGGGATCGCCAGTGATTATGTACATTGATGGGCAGGCCGTGCTGATCGGGCTTGCGTGGTCGACGCTGGCGATCAGTTCGCTTCCGCGAGCGCTCCCCGACATTTCCGCGGCAATCGATGAGATGGGCGGCGGGGCTTCCCTCTCGATCATTGATTTGGACGCGTACCTGGATTACGATGGGATTCCGATACCGGGAGGGGCTCTGTGAGGAGCGTACTATCACCCTTGGTATTGGTTATTGTTGGTTTATCTCTTGTGGTAGAGGCCCAGACCGACATCACGCGTGTGCGTCTTGAGCGCATGGCCGACGACGAGATCAACGCGACAATCATTGAGCCGGGCGCAATCGTCTATAACGAGGAAAATCCTCACGACGTCCGCATCGGAGACGGCGCGACACGCGGCGGTTGGCGAATCAGAGATGAGCAGGCATTACTTCAGGTACCATCACATTACCCGTTTCCCCTTTTTATGTCCGGGCACCCGCTTTACCTCAACTCGCTTTACAGCATACAGGGTGTTGGCGGAACGTTCAGGATTAACCGTCACTCGACGCCGGTGCTATCCATCGCGTCCGGACGTGATAGCGTCGGCGATGTCGTGTTCTCGCGGTGGGAAGAAACCACGGGCGATTTGATTGTTCAATTGACTACGGCTTCCAACCCGCCGGCGCCGGTCGTTGAATATACCACGAGCTTGCTGGCGCCGCAGTGGCAAGAACAGGCGCACACCTACAGCGTTACGAATGCTACGAGCATGAGCATACGGGTGACCGGTATCTTGGAGCCTGGATTTGTGCGGATATCCCGGGTCAATAATGAGCGGATAGTGTCTGAATTACCAATTCATGCGCCACAGATCACAACGACAAATCTAAATGTAGGGACTGGTGGCCTGCTCGTAGATGGCCCCGCGATCATTAACGAGACGCTTTTGCTTCCAAATCAGGGTGCTGGGTCCTCGAACCGTGCCCTTACTGTAGGCATGGCCGATGCTCGGTATATGCCCGCCGGATCGATCGCCGTTATTTGGCGTGGAGCCCGATTGGCTGCCAGCACCGTGGCCCACAACGGAACGGGCAGCCAAATGCACATCCTTGATGTACCCCCAGGCTATCGAAGAATCGTGGCCTATGAAATGGCCTGGATCACCGATACTCCGATCAGCAATATACAGAGCAACCAAGTGTTGATTGCGCTAGCTTGGCCCGGAGGCGGAGCCGGCGGGCCGTGGGCATCCTTTCCAATGCCAACCAACTTCACCGGTGCTTCTGGCGCGCGACATGGCTATGCATCGGGCATCATTCAGACCAATGTGCTGTTGGATGCGCTTCCCGGGAACGCCGGCGGCCTGGACACGTATTTCGTAACCCTGCAAAACCGCAGCGGCATAACGCTTACCAACTTCGGCGCTCAAATTAAGTTCTTGCTCGCGCCTCAATAATTTAACCACGAAGGAGCACAACCATGACCTATAAATACGGCACGCTACACATCGGCGACTTTTTAGCGGATATCGGATTTCCGGAAGCCAAGTTCACGCTGATCTCGGCGCCGTCTGCGCCGGAGCAAGTGACGGACAACATCGTCAACCAGGACCGCCAGGGCAACTTCATCGCAGCGACCAACCAGCAGCGCAACATGCGGCTGAACGGCCGATACAGCCTGAAATCCGACGTGCCCGGCGGCGAGGCACTGACCTTAACCCTTGGCGGCAAGAGCGCCGACACACCGATCATCACTTCCGCCAATGCGCGGTACGTAAACAACAATTATGCGCAGGTCGATCTCGAGGTGCATGAGCACACCGGCCCGAACATGATCAACGACCAGCACCTGGACGACAGCGCATTTGAAGTGGTCTTTCCGGTGCTGGGCTATGGCATCATTTCCTGCCCGGTTTTTACCGGCAGTATTTTGCCGAACATCATCAGCATGGACTTTAACGCCGCCGTGCAGCATGTGGACAAGCAAGACCGGCTTGGCGACCACCTCTTCGGCTTCTCGTTCGGGTGCCGCGTCGATGCGACGGTTACGCTGCTCGATAACGACGACACGCTGACGCTGGCGGCCGGGTGGTTCAAGGATTCGGACTTGCGCGCCGGGGAAAGCCTCGATTCGGCCACCCGGGTTATCAAGGCTCATCTGTTTATCGCCAAGAACTAAGCCGGTTATGCCCGACGGCCTCCATCTTCTGGCCCGGCGCGTCGTGGACCGGGTGATTGCCCAAGGCGGGAAGCTCGACGCGCTCGAACACTTTGGCGACCTGGCCGAACTCGACCGGCTGGCCCGCGAAATGAGCAACCCGCCGATTGCCGCTGAACTGGACCTGCTCGATGCGCCGGTGGTGGTGGATGGGGTGGCCCTGCGCCGCCTCTCCTGGGCCGCCCGGGAATGGCTGGCCGACAGCGCGTATGGGTGGTGGGCGGACGACCCGGCAACCCTCGACCTGGCTTATGCCTGGGCGATGGCCCATGCCCGCAATAAGAGGGCCTTGCAGGCCGTTCGCCACAACCCCGCCGAGGCCAGGCGGATCGTCCGCGAGTGGGCGGCGGACACCACGGCCAACTATGATGCGATCCTGGCCGCCTGCCGTTTTCTATCGCCCAAACCGAAACCGCGCCAGGAGCGCAAGGCGGACGAACCGGATCCCGGCGTAGGGCCGATCCTGCTGACCCTGCTGACCGAAACAAACCACCCGCTCGACTACTGGATTTTTGAGGCGCCGGCGGAGCTGGTGGAAGAAACCCTGGCGCGAATCCACGAAAACTGGCGGGCGGATACCGCCCGGCTCGCCCGGGCCCTGGGCAAAGACGTCGCGCCGTATGTGAGCAAATGGCACCTGGCCGCCACCAGACGATTCAACGACGCGGCGGCGGCGTTCGAGAAAAAATTAACCGGCGGCGGGAAAGCGGGGATCGGGCCGGTCAAACCCGATGGCGCGGCCGTAGTCCTGGACAACGGTGTAGGCGTGAAATGCGGCGAGGGCGTGCAGGAAGGCGAGATCGGTCCAGCGGTCGAGAAGTATCCACCCGCAGATCGCGCCGAAGAAAAAGAGGGCGGCGCTCCACCACCGGCAGTAGGCGAGCTGAGTCCAACCGGGGAGCAACAAGGAGCCGATCCAGTCGTGGGGTGACCTTTTCATGGTGCTGATTCTATGACCCAATCCCTCAAATATCAAGCCGACTTTGTGGCGAAAACCGACGGGCTGAAACAGGCCCAGGGCGAGATCAAGGAAACCGGCAAGCAGTTCGGCGCCATCGCCCAGGCCGGCGCGGGGCTGGGCATGGCGATGAGCGCCGCCTCCGGGGCGGTGCGCGGCAACGTGGGGGCTCTGATGCAGTTGGCCATGGGGGCGGGAATCGCCTTGAGGGCGATCTCAAACCTCAACCCGGCCCTGCGCATTCTGACCGCCGTGCTGTTTGTGGGAAAACTCGCTTACGAAGCATTCACCTCGGCCAAGGAAAAAGCCGCCCAGAAGGCGGAGGAGGCCCGCCGGAATATCGACGCCCTGGGGTTGAGCATTTCCGCCCTCGATCGGCACCAGCGCAATGTGAAGGATTCGGCGCAAATCTACGAGCGGATCGAGAAGGCGGCCGAGCGGTCCGCCAAGGCCATCCGCGACATGGCCGACGCCCAGATTGCCTACAATACCGCCGTCGGCAACGCGAACCAGGCCAACATCGACCTGCGCGAAGCCGAGGAACTGGCCGGCGCCACCACCGACGAACAACGCCGGGAAATCCGCGGCCGCTATGCCGTGGAGCGCAACCAGGCCAGCAAGGAAACCGCGCAACAAGAGTTCGAACTCAAAAAACAGGCCCATCTCGACGAGCGGAGGAATATCGTCGAAACGGCCGCGCGGCAAGAGACGAACCAGCGGGCCATGCTGGGGGGGAATGTCACGAGTGCCCGAGTCGAAATTGCCGACATTATTGACCAGATCGCCCAGGAACAAACCGATGCCTTGAAGCCGACATCGCCTTATGAAAGCGAGCGCAAAAAACAAAGCGAGGCATGGATGGAAAAAGCGGCCGAAATGGATCAGATGCGCAAAGATTTTGCCGCCGATCCACGCGCCGCCGCCGAAAAATATGCAGATCAGCTAACGGGCAAGGCTGGCGATCTTGGCGGTTTAATCAAAGCCCTGGAATCTCACCAGAGCGCCCTGAAGGATTTTGAGGATTCCGCCCCGGAGCGGGCGGATGACGTTTCGAAGAAGCTGGCCGAACACGCGGTGAAGGGAGCGACGATCGGCCAAGGGCTCAAGGCCGCGACGGACTCGGCCGACGCCACCCTGACGCGGGAAAAAACGGCTCTATCGGCGGAGGAAAAGGCGGAACAGGAACGCCTGGCGGCCGTGGAGAAGGAACGCGGCCGCCGCGTAAACCAGGCCAAGGACCGGGCCGCGTCCGCCGTCGCCGCCGACCGGTATGACCGGATGAGCGACACGGACAAGGCCGACCATCTGCGCGGACAGGCCAATGAAACGCAATCCGCGCTGGCGATCAACGCCAAGGCGATCGCGGCGGAGGCGGATCCCGAAAAGAAAGCCGGTCTGCAAATCCGACAGGGGCAGTTGATCGAGGAGTTGGCCGCCACCATGAAGGAGGGCCGATCGATTACGGGGCGGATCGAAAAGGAAAAAGAGCGCGAGGGCAAGGAGACCAAGAGGCGCGACGATGCCATTTCCGAGCACAAAAAAGACATTGAGGAAATCCGGGCCAGCCGGGCCACCACGGCGATGGACACCAGCCAGGTGTTCCAGCACATGTACGACGTGCGCGGCGGCAAGAACCCCGACGAGATGGTCGCCGCGAACACGAAGAAAATCGAGGAGCACAATGCGGCGATCCGCAAGCTCCTGGAAAGCGTGGGCCAGTCGTGAGCGGGGTCGGCTACATACATGACGATCGCGGCGGTCTTGGGCCGGATTGGAGCCTGCAGCGGGCGACATTCCGGGATATCTACCAGCGCGTGTCTGTTGGGACCACGACCAAGCTGCAGCGCTGCCGCCACTACGTCATTGTCCAGCAGCGGCGGGTTTTCGGAGTGACGTCTATCAAACCGGAAAACCGCACTTCGAAAAGCGGTTTCCAACTCTACACGGGACCGGAATCACAAATCGGGTTTCAATGGGTGGGAAATCGCAAATTCATCTGCACGCTCGATGACATAAACGTGATCGATCTAAAGGCCGGGGAGGTCATTCAGACCCAGAACTGGGAACATTACACCAAGTGGAAGGACGTGCCGGGTAGCGCATTTGGCACGATCGAGGACGATGATTAACTCACCGTTTTTTCGCGCGGCGCGGGTGGGTGTTTCCTTGGGCGGACTCGGTTACCGCGTAGCCGTAGTCCGTCTTGGTTATCGTCGCCTGGGTGCCGTCTTGGCGGGAAACCGCATAGCCATAGTCGGTGCGGATAATGCGATCCTGGCCGCTGACGTATCCATAATCGGTGCGGATGACCGCCCCGGAAAACACCAGCAACGCTATGACGGTTCCAAGTCTCATTCTTCCATCATAACCCCATACCCCGCGGCGGTCAAATGCTCTGGCTGAAAGACAACTGGCCGGAAAAGGGGCTTTTGGGCCTGATCGGCCGCGAGTTCAACAAGATCGCCCGGCTGCTGAACGGCATTGAAGGCTTCGGCGGTATCCAGGTGTTCCGGACGCCTGCCGGTCTTCAGTTCTACGGCTCACAGGGCCTCGATCTGAGTCTATTCGCTTTCGGTTGGCTTGGCGTCGACGGACAGCAGGCTATCATTCGCGGCGGGTATTTTAAGACGTTTGGCCAGTACACCGCCGTCGGCGGCGCGGAAAACTATGTCTCGATCGGTGGCAGCATTGACAATCGCCACCTGATTATCGCGGAAATTAGCAAGCAATCCGGGCCGCGAATCCTCCCCAACAGCATTCTGGCCTCGTCGTTCACCGGCGACACCGCCGATACCATTCGCCAGCCGCTCTATGCGGTATATTTGGACGATGACGGAGCGGTCGTACTCGACGCGGTGCTGCACCTGGGAGTCATGACGCCATGATCCGAGCCTTTCTCGTTTTGATTCTGAGCGCCGCGCCGGCGGCCGCCTGGATGGCAAAAACCGCTCCTTTCGCCGAAGACCGAGCAACCTATGGGCAATGGAGCAATCTCATTCACGCGATCAATGAGCGCTGCGAGCCGACCTGGTACGGCACCAACGGCGTCGCGCCCATGGAGACGGCGACCGGCGTCTATATCGTCGCGCCGACCAATTACGTGGCGATCTGGCCGGTTGGCTCCTATCTGATGATCAGCAATCGGGTCACGCTGACCAACTCGCAGGGCGACGTCTATGTCGTGACCAACCACCGCCTTGAGTCGATCAAGGTGCCGTTCACCAACATGGTGGGCAGTCTGACTGGGGAAATGATTGATTTATGGCTGGCCTCAAATACCTGGCTTGAGGCGGTGGACACGCCGTCCGCCGTGGTCGTCACAAACGTCGCCATGACCCTTGAAAACGCCTTCGTGCTCGACTCCAAAATCCGCGCCCTGTTGCCGTACTATGTGGACATGAGCCAGATCGATGCCGCCGGCGGAATCGATGCCTATTTTGCTTCTCCGAGCACGGTCTATAACTGGAACGACACGACGTGGGTGCCCACGAACAGCTATCCGACCACCCTGCCGTACCTCAACGAGTCCAACGCCTGGAAAAACGCCGGGCTGTCGAATTATTATTATGAGGTCGTCACCACATCCGCGGTCGCCACCACCGAGACCGTGCCGGGTTGGGTTGCCTATGAGCGCACGGGGATTGCTGGCCACCTTGATCAATTCATCGTATCCTTCACAAATCCGCCTGGCTTGCGAACGAACTCGTTCCGGGAATATCTCTTTTCATTGGCCCCGGCGGTTACAAATTACCGCGTCCAGCTTGCGTCGATTCGGTTAAGTGTCACCAACACCACGATCGCGACCAACACATGGACGCAGGGCAACGTCACCAACATTTATACCGAAACGACCAGAGACCTGGCATGGGTAATGGAGCCGTACACAAGGCTTGAATACGACCGGCTGGTTCGCGAGAGGCTGGAGATCAGTCGCACCGGCGCCGTCACCGTCGCCATCATGACGCGACCCGCCACCAACGACGCGATAAATCTGCCCATATCGTTATCGGCCTCGGGACCGGTATTTTCCGTAGAGTCGCCCCACCCGCGCACCGTCGACGTCTTTAGCGTAAATTATCCCGGCGCCGTCACGTCATCGGTGCCATTTGCCGAGGTCACATCGCTGTGGGCGCCGTCAAACTGGACCCGTCGGGAAATTACCAGGGATGGTGTATATCCGCCCGGATGGACGAACCAACCATCAGCCGAAGGAACGGTTATTTCAATTGTGCAAGAGTATGACAAGCAACAGTTCAAGCGGCATGTGTTCCCTGACGTCGGACTGGGTTACGGCCAGCCGTCAGAGGTCATGGAAATGGCCCCATTTGGCGACGCCATCTATTGGCGCGAGCGGTGGTCAATAATCACCCAGCTACAGGTCACCGCCGTCGCGTTCGGGTTGGGTCATTTCAGGGCAAATTCCGCCGGTCCGGTTCCGTATACGGTACAGCGCTCTCCTCCGGTTGACGGTGCTTTCCGTGTCCAGTATGTAGGTCAAACTTACGACTTTTATGGTTGCGACACAAACGCGAGCACTTTCGGGATGCAATCTTCATTTTCATCAAGCGGTAGTTGCAACGAGCCTTACAGCACGTCAACGAACACGATGGCGCAATTCTTTGGGTTTTCACACGATTACTGCCTCCGCACTGACTATCCTTGGACCAATTTATCCAATTCGGTAATGGTCGATCACATCTCTTGGGGCTACCAACAGTTTTTCCGCATGGGAATGGAGCAGTCATTTAGCCATCAATCTACCGTCAACCAGGTATTGCTTTTTCCCCCTTTTGGCTTATGTACTGAAACCACCGAGTCAGACTATTACCAGGCATCCTCTGCCGTAGGTGGGAGCCCTCTGGCATGGCCTCAAACAATTGCCGTCGAAATTGGTGGCCTTGCTACCGGTGTGCAGGCACGGGCTCGCATTTATGCTCTGACAAGCCTCATTGTGCCCACAAATGCAGGCGGTGATAAGATGTTAGTTGACCTCGAATACTTGACGGCTGACTGCGTAAGCACGTCTATTCAAGTGACCTTGTCGCTCCAACCGAATCCATTGGAGAGCACTATAAATGGTCGATACCATCGCGTTGCGTCTTCGCCCAAATCGCAGCATCATTGGATCGACTTCGGTCGCATCGATCTTAACAATGGGATTAGTCCTGATAATGGCTGGTTCAAGACGATGACTGTTTCCGGCGGTGGATGCCAATCTTCCGGGGTATCTACATCGGGCTTTGCCGGCACGATCATCACCTCATGGAGCAGCAGCGAAAGCAAAACCCATCACCTATTTTACAGTGCCTACAGGACAGCATACAGATCGCTTGAGGGCCTCACCCTTGTACTTGACTGGCTGTTTGATGATGCTGACCCTTAATCGCCCGCCTCGCGGCCATTCCGCGACAACTCTGCGGACATGCCGCGCCGCCTGGGCTGTTACCCTTATCAAATGACCATTCTTACCCTTATCATACATTTTGTGCGGTTACTC
>CALMYG010000173.1 GCA_937873455.1 uncultured Verrucomicrobiota bacterium | reverse complement strand
GCGCCGTGATGTCCGTAGAAACCGATGTGGTTGGCGCTGGACAATCCGACAAATCCACGATCGGATGAAAGCGCGGTGTCGTACATCCATATCCCGGCGGTGCTCCCGCGCACCCGCAACCGGTCGCCGAAATCGGCGGTGACACCTGATCCAATGCTCGGCACGTTCACGCCCATGCCCCCTCCGGCGCGGATGAGAAACTGCCGGTCAGCGGTGGTTGTGATGTCCGCATCGGTGTTGTCACCCCACACAAACGAGCCGGAATGAACGGCCCGGGCCCGGCGTCCGGCGGCAAAGGAGTAGGCGTCAGCAAAGTTGTTTTGGCCGCCCGGGATCATGCCGAAACGCGCCACACGATTGCTCACCCCGCCCCCGATAAAGGCGTTCGAGGCGCTGTTCAAGGCGAAGTTGTGCTGCCCGCCGGCGATGACCGTGTATTGGGCTTCCACCCCCAAATCATTGTTGAGTCCACCACCAATAACCGCGTAATCGGAGTTCCAGCCCACTTCGTTGTCGCGGCCCCCGCCGATCGTGGCGTGCTCGGTGAAAAAGGCGATGGAGTTTTCGCGCCCGCCGGCGATAACGCTTTGCGACGAACTTTGCCAGATCCGGTTGCCGTCGCCGCCGGAGATGACCGCTCCGCTGGCGTTCGTGGAGATTCGGTTGTTATGGCCACCGGCGATGACTGCGAAATTCGCGTTCCCGTCGATTCGATTTGCCAGACCACCACTGATCGTCGGCGTTGTAACCCCCGACTCAACCACGTGATTGCCGCCGCCCGAAATGGTTCCGCTCAGTACGTTGGTGCCAAGGACATTGTTGTTGCCTCCGGCAATAACGGCATATTGCGAGACCGGTCCGATCCGGTTCTGGGCGCCGCCGCTGATGACGGATTGCGCTGCGTTGGTTCCTATGGAATTGAACCCGCCTCCGCTGATCACGGATTGCTGGGCTTGGGCCGATATCCGGTTCTGAACCCCGCCGGCCACCACGGCATAGTTGGCGGCATTGCTGATGTGGTTGTCGCTACCTCCGCCGATCGCCGCCCACGATGTGCCGGCGTCCATGGAATTCAGGTTGGGCAACATCATGATGTTGTTGTTCGTCGTGACCTGCATGCCCCTGACGGAAAGTGCATACCCGACCGACGCCACCTGCTCGCGCGGGGTGAGTGGCGTTCCGTTGACGACGGCCTCCAGCCAGACCGAGAAATTAGTCAGCGCGGCCACCAGATTGCCGGAAATGGTATTATCGCCAAGGAAGGTACTGTACAGGCCATCCACGACGGTTACCGTATTCGAGTCGGCGTAAAGGGGGGTTCCGCCGGATGACACATTGTACAGTTGCAAGGTCAGACCCACTGGGCCGTTGACCAGGTTGGTGCCGTCTACCAACCGTCCTTGATAATTGATCAACAGTGGAGCTTGAGCATGAGCGCAAACCGTCACGGTTAGCCACACGCCATACGCCAACAGTCCTATCCGAATAGCAGACCCACTCATAACGACCTCCTTGTGGTGAAAACGCATACCCCGTGAGAAGGGATGCGAAAATGGGAACGCGCGTGGCGATGCTTACGCATAGAAGCGGGGAATAGTCGGAGAGTAAGAATTCCAATGCTTGGAAATACGGCAATCGAAATCTTCCAATTCTTGGAACTTTATGTGCATGCACTTAAGCGGCTATCGGGGTAATTCCTATCTCTTGGCGGGTTGGGGAGCAATCTTTATTTTTGGGCAAGAGCATCCCGGCGGCATTCCCGCCGCCCGCAGGGCTTGCCAGCCCCACCTGTCGGCAGGGGGCAGGCTGGGGGCGGCCTACAATCCGGCGCGAACGGCAAGGACAACCGCCGCCGGTGTAGGCCGGACCTCTGTGTCCGGCGATCTACTGCGGGGTCATTTCGAGCGAAGTCGAGAAATCTCTGCCTTCACCAACACAATGGAGACCCCTCAACTTCGCTCGGGGTGTCACAGAAAACGGCGGTTTATTCACGTTCTGAAAGCCGTTCTTAGAATTATCCGGAGTTTGATAATCAACGCGTTACAAAAAGCCAAGTCTGCCCATTTGTTAATTATGGTTGACTTAGTCAACTAATCTATGGATTATGAGTCCATGATCACCGTCGCCACCAACGAAGCAAAAACACATCTTTCCGCCCTTCTTCAACAGGTGAAGAAAGGAGAAAGTGTGATTATCGCCCATGGAAAGAAGCCGGTGGCCAAGTTAGTTCCGCTCGATCCCGTGGATTCGGAGCGCCCGAAAGTTGGCGATACGCTCGACAAGCCCATGCACATCCCCGAGGAGGCCTTCGCGCCCTTATCACCCGATGAGTTGCGCACATGGGGCCTCCGATGAAGGTGATTCTCGATACCTGCACGTTTCTGTGGTTGGCCCTGGAGCCTGACCGGTTATCGCCACGCGCCCGCTCGCTGTTCGATGATCGAACCACAGAACCCCATTTATCCATGGTCAGCGTGTTGGAAATCGCCTTGAAATACCGGGCCGGAAAACTGCCCTTGCCCCTGGAGCCTTCCGATTGGATTCCGAGCCGCCGGTCTTTTTTCCACCTTATTGAAATCCCCCTGACCGAAGCGGTCATCTTTCGTTCGGGTGAACTGTCGTCCGATCATGACGATCCATTTGACCGACTGCTGGCGGCCACGGCGATGGAGGCGGGCGCCACCATTCTCTCCCCCGATCCGCAGTTAAGCCTTCTCGGCGCATCGCGTATTTGGTGAGCATGCCGTAGCCGCTGTCGCCAGCTGTATAGGGGCGGCCTCCCCGCTGGCGTAGGCCGGGTCTCGGTATCCGGCGGAGTTCACTTGGTTGGTTCATGATCGAGCATCGTCCGCCTACGCATGGCCGAACTACGGCGAGACCAGTTGGGCGAAGCCAATCCACCACGAGGATAATAGAAATCAAGATTATGTCCCTCTTGTCGCGTGATGAATCATGGATGCACACGGTTCGAGGACCGCGAAAAAAACCGCTCGCCAGACGGGTGATTCCCGGATATTTCTTTAATCCAATCTCATGGGAGCATCTATGCACATGCGTCGCTGGCGCGGTCTGTTGGTCCTGTTCGTTCTTCTGCTCGCCCATTTTTCTGTCCACGCCGGCGTGCTGACCTTAACGTGCTATTCCAGCAAAACCGCCGCCTGTGACCAGGCCTGGATGTTTGATACACCGCAAGCCTCTTCGACCTGCACCAATGCCGGTGACGGCTACTTCGAATTTCTACCTTTCGTAACCGTGACCAACGGCTCGTGCCCAGCCATCATCACCCGCACATGGACCGTGTTCGACTACTGCGGCAACACCTCCAGTTGCAGTCAGTCGGTCACCCTCATTGACACCAATCCGCCAGCGGCCTTGTGTTCAGGGGTGAACCTCGTGCCAAACCCATCGTTTGAGGATTTCAGTCTGTGCCCAGATTTTTTCTCGCAAACCGACCGGGCCGTTCCGTGGTATCCACCGACCTGGGCCACGCCCGATTATTTCAACACCTGCGCGCCGACCTCCTTGCCCATTAGCGTGCCCGCCAATGAGTTTGGCGTCCAGTGGCCGGTGACCGGACAAGCGTATGCCGGGGCGATCCTGCACCGCGATTCCGGACAGGGCGACGTGCAATCCTACCGCGAGTATCTGCAAGTGAAGCTGAAAGCGCCGCTGATCGCCGGGCAATCGTATGCGGTGGCGTTTTACACCAGCCTCGGCGCTTACTCGCCCACCATCATTTCCTCGGTCGGCGCACATTTTTCCGTTGGCCCGATCGGCTTGCCGTTTCCCAACGGCTATGTCCTTCCGGCCACCCCGCAGATCGTCAATCCCGCGACCAACCTTATCGGCGAATCGTGGACGCTGGTCCAGGGAACCTACGTCGCCGCCGGCGGGGAAACGCACCTCACGCTGGGCAATTTCCTTTCCGACCTCGCCACACCATTCCTGGCCTACACCGGAACCAATTACTTCACGTATTACTACTTCGATGACGTGAGCGTGGTTGCCATCTGCGACCCCTCGGTCACTGGGAAGACGGTGAATTGCTCCTCGCCGGTGTTCTTTGACCCGCCGACCGGCGTCGACGCGTGCTCCGGCACGAATGTCGCGGTGACGGTGGCCTCGACCGTGACCAACAATACCTGTCCGCTGGTGATGACCCGGACGTGGACGCTGACCGATGCGTGCGGCAACGCCGGGTCCTGGAGCCAGACGGTCACCGCGATAGAGACCGATCCGCCGCTGGTGATCTGCGAATGCATAGCCGACAGCGCGATCATGGCGTTGAACACGAACAGTTGCGCGGGGATCGTGCCCGATCTCTCGCCCTACACGCACTGCATCGAATTTGCCTGCGGGGCGGTCACCATCACCCAGGCCCCGCCCGCCGGCACGGTCTTCGGCCCCGGCACCTACATGATCACCACGCGGGTGGAATCCTGCTCGGGAAACGTCAGCACCTGCATGGTGCCATTCAATGTTAGTACGCCGGTGCCGGTGATCACCACGCCCGGCGACTTCGTGGTGCAAACGTGCAGTAACCAGGCGCACGTTTCGTTTGCGGTCAGCGCGATGGGGAGCCAGGGGCCGGTGCCGGTGTCGTGCACGCCATCGCCCGGGCCCGCCACCGGGGTGTGGTTGCCGCTCGGCTCAACGCTGGTCACCTGCGTGGCCACCGGCGAATGCGGCGGCGTGGCCACCAACACCTTCACCATCACCGTACGCCCGCCGCGCAACCGATGGATCTGCAATGCGGTGGGCGTGGGCATCGGCATCGGGCATGCCCTTGGCGGCGGCTCGGCGATCCAGCTCCGCACGTCGGGCACAGACGACAACGACCCCGGCATCGTCGTCTTGCCCGAGCAAGGTGTCGCCGGTCCTCACGGCATCACGCTGGCGCCCGGCCCGGCTGACTCCCTGCGCTTGACCATCCCCATGCGCCGGGATGTTCCCGAAGGCGGCTATGTCGAATTTATGCCGTCGGCTTCCAGCATGGACCCCGACCCCACGCCGCTTCTCGGCTTTTATCGCACCGGCACCAACGGGGTGAGCATCCGGGCCGGCGCCGCGGCTGTCGGCATGTTCAAGGCCGTAGCGGTGGATACCAACGGCAATCTGTTTGACGCCATTAGCTTCACCGCGGAGGAAGCGTTGACCAATGATCTTCTCCTGGTCGAGTTCATGAACGGGACGTCGGAGGTTCATCTGGATGTGGAGGTGAATTTGCGCACCGGCGGGGCATCGGTGGGCTTTTTGGGCGAGATTGGTCCCAGTACCCGCCACAAGGGTTGGGACGGATGCATCTACGGGCCGGACCGCCCGCGACCCAAGCCGCCCAAAACCGCCCGGGTGATCATCACACCGCCGGTTTCTGAGGAAAACCCGCCGATGGAGGAACTGCTATTGCGGTTCGCCGGAATGCCGGAACTGATCGTTCAGGAAACCTCCACGGCAAAAGGAGGGCCCAAATACAGTGACGGGCACGTTACCCTGATGAAGGCGTTTGACGATGGCGGGGAAGGGGGTGTGGATTTCACCGCCGCCGGACCAGGTGGCGGCGTGAGCCTGGATATCGGCCACGCCGCAAGTTTCCACTTCCGCGTCTCGTCCTTCCACGGCGCGGAGGTGCATGATTCCTATCAGGAACTTCGCATCATCGGCTGGCCGCCGCTCACCACCACCAACCGTCCGCCGCCACCCACGAACTACCTGCGCCTGGCCGCCAGCACTTCGGGAAGCGGCGTTGATGTCAGCGCGGATTTTTCGGCGTGGAACGTCACGCATGCCTCCATGCAATTGTTCAATCACGACGTGCTGGTCGGCGAACGGCCACCGCATCCGGCGGAACTCGGCCTACCGCTGGTGGTGATCAGCGGATTTCCGCAAGAGATTGGCGTTCCGACGTCCGGGGTGATCCGGCTCGCCGATGAACATGGGTTTTTTGTGTCCGGCATGGATTGCGGCGGCCTGCCCTGCATTGGTGATGAACTATGGATCGTTGCCGAACGTGGACCCGAGGCGGAAGTGCCGTTCGCCTTCACCGGCGTGGACTTCATGATCGCGCCGGACATGGATATGCGCGTATCCAACGTGCAAACCACCTTGGCTTGCGTCGAGACTCCCGTGGTCATCACCAACGCCACCGGCGCGGTGACTGTGCATTGGGAGGGCGACGGCTATCGCCTCCAGGGCGCGGAAAGCCAAAGCGGCCCCTGGTACGATCTCGGCGTGACTTCGCCCGCCCGCCTGTCAGTAGGCGCGCCCCTACGGGTGTTCCGGTTGCTGTGCGATTAGCGCTGTTTAAATACGCACGTAGCCGCTGTCGTGAGACGGCGGATGGTTTTTCTGCAGGTTTTGTCATCCGCGTTCTCATGAACGCGGCTACGTTTTTTTACTTCAACTGCTCTTGTCGGCCGGTTCGCACACCCGCTTCAACCAGTGGGCATAGGTTGCTTCATTCAATTCGCCGGCGGCGAGGGCGAGGGTTTGGATCACCACGTCTTCTTCGGTGGCCACAAAGGCATATCCATTAATTTCCAGAAATAAGGCCGCGGCGATAAAGCCGGCACGTTTATTCCCGTCCAGAAAGGGATGGTTTTTTATAATTCCTGCCGCATAGGCCGCCGCCATTTCGAACATGGAAGGCGACCCGTAGTGGAAAAGTTGTTGGGGGCGGTGCAGAGCTGACTCAAGAAGCCCATAGTCGCGTACGCCGGCAATACCGCCATGCCGCGATAACATTTCTTCCTGAAAGGCGAGGCAGTCTTCGCGATCAACCCAAATCGGCTCTTTCATTTGGCCAATTCGCTCAAGGCGTTACGGTAGCGGTTCATGAGATTTTCGGCGACGGCCGCTTTTTCTGCGAATCCCTTGTGATCTGTCGTCAACCGCATGGCGCATCCCGGGGCGTCGGTCAGGTAGATCGCGTCGCCTTCCTTGGCCTTCAACTGATGGAGCGCCTCCTTGGGCAAAACGATGCCGTAGGAATTGCCGATTTTCCGAACTTTGGTCTTGATGGTCATGTTATAACAATAGTGATAACGCGGGGTGGTGTCAAGGTTTTGCCGCCAAAAATTCCGCCGCCCACGGAGCCTGCCAGCCCCGCCTGTCGGCAGGGGGCAGGCTGGGGGCGGCCTACAATCCGCCAGCCACTACATCGCCCCCCCGTTGTAGGCCGGACCTCTGTGTCCGGCGATCCCAATTTATTACCTGCATCCCCGCCGCCCACGGAGGGGCGGCCTACAACTGGCGCGGACGGCAAACGCCACCCCCGGGCGTAACCTCCGCCAGCCACGTAGGGCTAATTACCACGCAATCCGGTGAACCTCGCCCATGAAGGGCCACTGTTCGGGTTTTTCAACCAGGCCGGCACGAACCGGATTCAACCTCACATAGGCCCATTTCTCGCTGTAACTTTCTGTGTCCCGCAACAGGTGATCAAAGAAGCCTTCCTGCCAGGCTTCTCCCGGAATGCCCAGCGCGCGTTTCCGACTCGAAAGAAATCCTTTCAGCGAACCCACCCAGCGAGAAAGATGTTGGGATCCTTCCGCCGAGACAAACATGTGTAGATGATCCGGCATCAAGACAAAACTGCCGACCCACACTTGCGCTTTGGTCGGCGATTGCCCACAAAAATTGATAAACGCGTCCAGGATTTCTTTTGACGCCAACCAGCGGTGCCGTTCGTGGGTGCAGATGGTCACGAAAAACAACGGACGACCGCGGGATGTCCAGACCTCAGCCAGGCGGCGCAAGCGTCGCGGTCCGGGTGGAAGGTCGGGATGTTTTGGGGCATTTTCCGAAGTCATGATGACCATTAAGATGAATCCGGTCTTGTTGGGTCAAGTTATTCAACTTGAATCGTCTATTTTGTCGGCCAGGGCCCTCTCTGTGTCCGGCGTAACCTCCGCCGCCCACGGAGGGGCGGCCTACAACCTGCGCGTATTGAAAAGGCAAACGTCCGCCGGTGTAGGCCGGACCTCTGCGTCCGGCGTAACCTCCGCCGCCCACGGAGGGGCGGCCTACAACCTGCGCGTATTGAAAAGGCAAACGTTCGCCGTTGTAGGCCGGACCCAGTCTGCCCCCTGCCGACAGGCGGGGCTGGCAGGCTCTGTGTCCGGCGATCCTACGGCAAAACCTGCACGGCGTAGAATTCCGTGTTGGTGCTGGTGAGGTCCACGAAGCTGTTGGTGACGACAAACCACGGGGCGGAGCCGCCGACCGCGAGGTTGGTGGCAAGCGGGGCGAACGCGCCGGCCGTGGGATCGAGGCGGGCTTGAACGATATAGGTCTTGCCGCCACGGGCAACCCAACGAACTTCCTGGCCGCCACCGGCGGTGGCGATGTGGATGACTTCCAGCAAGGCGTCGGGATTGTTGGGGTCGGTGCCGGCAATCATTTCCTGGTAGTCGCTCATGCCGTCGCCGTCGCTGTCCACGTTGTTGGGATTGGTGGGCGACGTCGGGTTGAACAAGCCGCCGATGATTTCATCGAGATCGGAAAGCAGATCACCGTCGTTGTCCCAGTCGGCTTCATCGGGGATGCCGTTGCCGTCGGTATCGAGGCCGGGTTTGAGGAAAAACGTGTTTAGGAAACCGGCCTGGTTGTAGTAAGAGCCCCCCCGCGAAGTGGCAATCCCGCCGGGTTGTCCGCCCGCGCCGATGTGGGTGAAGCTTCCGCCGGTGGAACGGGCGCCCATCCCGTCGGCGACCGAACTGGTCTGGGTGATTTGAGCAAGAAGGTTGTGGCACAGGAACGACCCGATAATGACGGCAAGCACAATCCAGCGCGAATCCTGATTCATAGCGACCTCCGATGCCCGGGGAAAACCTCCAAACCTTGGAACTTTTTTCTCAACGATTTTCCAATGGTTGGAACTCCGGCATACTTATAGGGGATACCACTAGCATTCGGCGCGGGTGCGGGGCAAGCGGAAATCCGGTTTTTTTCCTGTTGCCGGTTTCAGGGCGTCGCTATGCTGCGCCCATGAATAAAACAAATTCCTGGAGTACCGATCGGTGGACGGATGTTGTCCTGCTGGCGGGGTCGTTGTTGATCGTTTTTCTCTTTGGCTTGCGCACCATCAGCGGGGCCGACCTGTGGTTTCATCTTGCGGCGGGTCGTCAGGTCATGACCGCCGGTCCGGCCTCGGTGGATCCGTTTTCCTTCGGGTTGCCGGCGGAAACGGCGTGGCGTCAGGTGACCTGGTTGTACGATGTGCTGGTGTTTCAGGTGTGGCGTTTTGGCGGCGCGCCGTTGACGGTTTTGCTTCATGTGGCGGCGGTGTTGGCTGGTTTTTTGGCGGTGGCGCCGGCATTGCGTCGTTATGCCGGACGGGTGCATCAAGCCACCGCGCTTTTGTTGTGCGCCTGGGTGTTGGCGCCGATGTTTTCGTTGCGTCCGCTGTTGTTTTGCCTGGCGTTTCTCGGCGCATTTTTGGGATTGCTAAGCCGGGAGCGCCTGACGTGGCGCGAGGGCGCCGCGCTGGTGGTGTTGCAGGCGTTGTGGGCGAACATGCATGTGTCGTTTGCGCTGGGGCCGGTGCTGGTGTTACTGCGGGCGCTGGAGGCGATACGCCAGCCTCCCCCGGGCGCTTTGCCGGCGGAACCGGATCAGCCGCGCGCGTTTTACGGCACGGTGATGATCGCGGTACTGGCGGTGACGCTGATGAATCCGTTTGGCTTCGGCGTTTGGCGCGAGGCGATTCGGGCCCTCCTTCATCCGGAGGGCCGGGTGATGCTGGAGTGGATTTCCCCGTTTTACGGCGACTTTATTCCGGTGCGTTTAACCGTGTTTACCACCACCTTGCTGGCGTTGATTGCGGCGGTGTTTATTTTTCGCCGGGAACGCCTGCCGCTGGTGTTCACCGGCGCGGCGGTGATCAGCGCCTACGCCTTGGTGCAGTCCGGGCATTATCTGGAGGTGTGCGCGTTATTGGCGTTTCCGTTTGCGGCCATGAGCTTGGCGGTGGTGAGCGATCTGGTCGGGAGGTGGTTGCCGGAACGCCTCGACGTGCTGGTCGCGCGGGCGGGGCGCGCGGCGCTGACGCTGGCGCTCGTGTTCAGCGCCTTCTGGATTGTCACCAATCGCTATTACGTGCATTCGGGTAGCGCATCCGGTTTCGGTCTGCGGGTGAATACGGATATCTATCCGGTTGCCGTGGTCCAGGCGTTGAACGGCTTGGCCGCGCCGCCGGAGCGCATGATCAACCTGGCCCAGGATGGCGGCTACCTGCTCTGGCAGCGGCCGGGAACGCGGGTGTTCACCGACCCGCGCGGCGCGTTGTATGGCGGTCTCTTTTTCAACCGCTTATCCGGGGAGTTGACCGGACATGTCAGTTGGCGGGATGGGGAAACCCCGTTGATCGACAGCGATGCCATCCTGCTCAACGCGACCTGGACCGGCGCGCGCACCGCATTGTTGAATCTGCTCAGCAAGCCGCAATGGTCCATCGCGTACTTCGACGGGGTTTCGGTGCTGTTGTTGCGAAAAACGTCGGCCAACGCGCCGTTGTTGGAGGATGCGGAATGGTCGCGGCGCGGACTGGCGCTTATTCAGGCCGATTATGCGCGGTACCAGCGGGCGTTGACGCGGCGCGGGGCGCTGCTGCCGAATCCGGCCCGACTGATCGGCGCGGCTTCCATGTACCATGTGCTGGGCCGGTTCTCCGAATCGCTGGCGATCCTGGAACTCATCACGCGGGGTTCGCCGCGCATGGTCGCGGCATGGGTGAACCGCGGTATTGCCGAAGTGGAAACCGGCCGGATCGATGCCGCGGTGACGACCTTGCGGCACGCGAGCGATCTTCTGCCCAACCATCCGTTGCCGTTGTTATGGCTCAGCAAGGCCTACCAGCTCGCCGGACGCGAATCCGAAGCCGCCGTTGCACTCCAGAAGGCGCGGGACCTGAATAAGGGGTTCGCCGAACGCTTCGAAGCCGAACAAACCCTGCTGGCGCCCAGCTCCGGTTTTACCGTCCCGGAAACCTATTAGCGACGCCTATTTTCAGGACTCCCCACCCTGTTGGGCGCATCCTTGATTGGTTGACTTCAATGTGACACGGGCATACTTGCCTATGCACGGACTTGAGCCATGCGGGAATCCGTCGGCGGGGAGTCGGTTGTCCCAGCGTGCCGCCAGCGGTGTTGTCGCGGGCGGCGCGACCGAGAGGTCAGCGCCCCCCGCTCCGCCTTGCTGGCCGCCGGTCGCCGACGACCGGCTCGGCCCGCTGGATCAACCGACTCCCCGAACCCGCATGCGCGGGTTTGCCCGACGGATTCCCGCGGTATTGCATGCGCCTGCGGCGCATCAAGAGGGCTGGCTCGTTGCACACTCCCTTTATAATCCTGATGGAATGGATGATGAACGAAAGGGCATCAGTCAACGAATCGGGGATGCGCCCCAACCTGTTTTCCTAAGCTGATTTTGATTTGACGCCCGGCGGCGTATTGTGTCTATATCTTGTGTTATGTATGTCAAACAAGCGGCTCGATCATGAACGAATCCTCTTCCGGCGTGGATAGCGCCACGGTCTTTCTCCATCAGTTGCTGCCGCACCAATGCGGCGTCGTGGAGGAGGTGTTGGCCCCGGATAGCGATCTCGAACGCCTGATGGCCATGGGGGTGTGCGGTGGGCGGACGGTGGAACTGATCCACGTCGGCGATCCGCTGATACTCAAGGTATACGGTACGCGGATCGGGTTGTCGGCCCGCTTGGCCGAGAAGATTAAAGTCAAGCCGTGCGTGCTGGCCGGCGGGCGGTGCGCGTTGGCGCCGGAGCGGTTGCCGTGATGGCGACCGAGGCCGCGTCGGCCGTGTCATCTCCGGCGGTTCGCCGTCCGTTGGTCGCGTTGGTGGGAAGTCCCAACACCGGAAAAACCACGTTATTTAATGCGCTCACCGGCTTACGCGCCCGCACCGCCAATTTTGCCGGGACCACGGTGGAGAAGAAGTCCGGCTGGGCGGTTTGTGAAAACCGCACGGTTGAAATATTGGACCTGCCCGGCATTTACAGCCTGAAAGCGGCCACGCCGGAAGAACAAGTTACCTCCGATGTCGTATTGGGTTCCGCTCGCGATGTCGCCCGCCCGGATGTCGTGGTGGTTCTCGCCGATGCCGACAATCTGGAGCGCAGCTTGTTTGTGATCAGCCAACTGCTGGAGCACCAGGTGACCGTGGTCGTCGCCTTGAACATGGTGGATGTCGCGGAGCGTCATGGTTTGCATATCCGTCCCGAGGCGTTGGCCGCGGAGCTGGGTTGTCCGGTGATTCCCATGTGTGCGCGCACCGGGGAAGGGGTGGACGCCCTGCGCACGGCGATCGCGCGGGCGTTGTCGCGGGAGGGCGAGGAATCGGTTTCCCTGCGTCCGGCGGCGCCGGCATGCGGGGCCTGCGGAAGCTGCCCGTTTCAATCCCGCTATGCCTGGTCGGATGACGTGGCCGGGCGGGTGGTGCGCGCGCCGCGCGTGGCCCGGGCCGGCAAGACCGAGCGCATTGATCGCTTCCTGACCCATCCGGTGGCCGGTATCGCCGCGTTTCTCGGGGTGATGCTCAGCGTGTTTTACCTGATTTTCAGCGCGGCCTCGGTACCCATGGACTTGATCGAAACCTTGTTTGCCGGACTCGGCGGCTGGATCGCCGGTCATGTTCCGGCGGGCGATCTGCGCAGCTTTCTCGTGGACGGCATCATCGGCGGGGTGGGGGGCATCCTCGTGTTCCTGCCGCAGATTTGCATCTTGTTCTTTTTTCTCGCGCTGTTGGAGGATAGCGGCTATCTCGCCCGCGCGGCGTTTGTGATGGACCGGCTGATGCGGCGGATCGGTCTGCCCGGTACTGCCTTTGTCCCGTTGCTGTCCGCCCATGCCTGTGCCATTCCCGCGATCATGGCCACGCGGGTTATTCGCGATCCGCGTGACCGGCTGGTGACCATTCTGGTCGCGCCGCTGATGACGTGCTCGGCCCGCATTCCGGTGTATGCCATGGTGACGGCCCTGTTGTTCCCCGATGATCCGGTCAAGGCGGCGCTCTTGTTCACGGCCGCCTACGCCTTGGGTATCATGGCCGCCTTGACCATGGCGTGGGCGCTCAAACGGACGATTTTGCCCGGAGAGACCAAGCCCCTGGTGCTTGAACTTCCCGGATACCGCATACCGGGTTTGCGCTCCGCGCTGTTGCAGACCTACGATCGCGCCCGGGTATTTATCACCCAGGCCGGAACGGTTATCCTGGTCATTTCCATGGCCTTGTGGGCGCTGGCCACCTATCCCAAAACCGATGAGCTTCCGCCGGAAGCAGCGGCGCTCATCACGCAGGCGGAAGCCTTGGCCGCCGAAGGGGCAAGCGAGGCGGCTGACGTGCGGCAGGCCGCGGCGGATCGCCTGATGGTACGGCATCAGTTGGCTCATTCCTTCGCCGGACGACTCGGCAAGATCATCGAGCCGGTGGTTCGTCCGCTAGGCTTCGATTGGCAGATCGGCATCGGCATTATCACCTCATTTGCCGCCCGTGAAGTCATCGTCTCCACCCTGGCTATTGTTTATGGGCTTGGTTCCGATGCGGTGGATGAAAACCCCGAGGGTTTGTATGAAACCATGCGGCGGGCCACCCATGCCGATGGCCGTCCGGTGTTCACCGCGCCGGCCAGTATCAGCTTGTTGGTGTATTATGTTCTGGCCATGCAATGCCTGCCCACCCAGGCGATGACCCGTCGCGAAACCAACAGTTGGAAATGGCCGCTGTTTCAACTGGCTTACATGACCCTGCTCGCTTACGGCATGGCGTTCATTACGTACCAGGGTTTATCGCTCGCCGGTTGGTAAACCCCGGGTGTGAAGCGGCGGGATAACCACGTGGACCGCGTTGGCTTCAACGCGGCTGTTTGCGCGCTTTCATGATGGCCACGCTGTGTCTAGGGGAGCATCCCTGATTGGCTGACTTCCTCGTGACGCGGCATACCTGAAGCCCGTTCATGAGTGAAGGGGTTTAGTGATGCGGTGCGTGAGCCATGCGGGAATCCGTCGGCGGGGAGTCGGTTGTCCCAGCGTGCCGCCAGCGGTGTTGTCGCGGGCGGCGCGACCAAGAGGTCAGCGCCACCCGCTCCGCCTTGCTGGCCGCCGGTCGCCGACGACCGGCTCGGCCCGCTGGATCAACCGACTCCCCGGACCCGCGTTCGCGGGTCTGCCCGACGGCTTCCCGCGGTATCGCATGCGCCTGCGGCGCATAAAGAGGACGGGCTCGTTGCACAATCCCTTTGAAATCCTGATGGGATGGGTGATGAACACAATGGCATCAGTCAAGGAATCACGGATGCTCCCGCGCCCGGATCATGCCGACCGTGATTGACCCATCCACGGAAAATAGCCTAGTATAAATCAAGTCACCCGCGTTATGCACATCGAACAGACACACTGGAAAAAGGAAGGCGGCTGGCATCCTCTGGTTCCCGGTTCCACCGGGATAACACCGGACCTTGTGCTGGTATTCGGTTCGACCAGCCTGCTGCGCGAAGGCGAACCGCTGCGCGCCATCACCGAAGCTTATCCCCACGCCGTGGTCACCGGATGCTCGACGGCCGGTCAGATCATGGCCACCCGGGTTCTCGACGACGTGATCGTGTGTACCGCCATTGCCTTTGACCAAACCTGCTGCCGTCTCGAATGCATCGGGGTGGATTCCCCGGACGAAAGCTTTACCCGGGGAATGACCCTGGCCGGCCGCTTTAATCAGGATCAGTTGCGCCATGTCCTGATATTTTCCGACGGCTTGCACATTAACGGCACCAATCTGGTCAAGGGCATGCAGACCGTTTTCCCCGACGCCATATCCATTACCGGAGGCCTTGCCGCCGATGGCGAATTGTTTCAACAAACCGTGGTGGTCGCCCACGGCTTGCCGCAGGAGCGGATGGTTGTCGCGGTTGGATTTTACGGCGACGCCTTGCGCATCGGCTTCGGCACCTTCGGCGGCTGGGATCCCTTCGGCCCGGAACGCTTGATCACCCGTTCCTCCGGCAATCTCCTGTATGAACTGGATGGAGTGTTCGCGTTGGATCTCTACCGGCAGTACCTCGGCGAGTACGCCGCCCGGTTGCCCGCCTCGGCCTTGTTGTTTCCCCTGGCCATCCGCGCCGATGCCCATAGTCCGGAACGGGTGCGCACCGTATTGGGCGTCGATGAACACGAAAAAAGCATGACGTTCGCCGGTGACATGCCGGAAGGTCATTACGCCCGCTTTATGAAGTGCAACCTGGACCGGCTGATCGACGGCGCCGCCCAAGCCGCCCATGCCACCGCCGCCTCCCTGCCCGGCATGCGCAGCGAGCTGGCCCTGCTGATCAGTTGCGTCGGCCGGAAAATGGTCTTGCGGCAACGCGTGGAAGAAGAGGTGGAAGGCGTGCGGGATATTCTCGCCCCGGGCGCTACGTTGGCCGGATTTTATTCCTACGGCGAAATCAGTCCGCTGCAGCCGAACGCCCGTTGTGAATTGTTGAATCAAACCATGACCATCACGTCCTTTTCCGAAACCCCGACGACGTGAAGACGTACCATCATCTGTTGGAGCGCCAGCTTCGCCGCTCGCTGGGGGAATCCGGAACGCCGCCCGATGCGTGGCGCGGGCTGCTGGACTTGGTGGATGAGGCCTACCGGCAAGCCGATCAGGATCGGCTGCTCCTGGAGCGCTCCGTCGAAATCAGCTCCCAGGAATTGCTTCAGGCCAATGCCGATATCCGGGCCGTTCTGGATGGCTTGATCGACTACTATACCCGGCTGGATGAGCGCGGAAAAGTGTTATACGAACGCGGACGCAAGCTGCCGGCGATTTTTACCGGTGAGGACCCGCTGACCGGACGGATGCTGCGGGACACCCTGATCGCGGAAGCCGGGGCGACCTGGGACCGGTTGCTGCTTGAGATGCGCAGCCAGGACCGGATGGCCAAGGGAGAGGTCGCATGCGGCCCGGAGGATGCGCGGCGTCATTACGAACTGCGGTTGATTCCGGCCCATGGCCATCAAATCAGCGTGGTCATTCGCGATATTACCGAGTCGCACATTTTGCGCGAGCGCGAGCGCGCGCTGCAGATGCGACTGGCCCGCGCCGAACGGATCGAGTCCGTCGGCGTCCTTGCCGGGGGAATTGCCCACGATTTGAACAACATTCTCGCGCCGCTGGTCTCCTATCCGGATTTGATCCTGGATGATCTGCCGGCCGGAAATCCTTCCCGAGGCATCCTCAAGCAAATGCAAAAAGCGGCCATGCGCGCGGCGGCCATTATCCAGGACCTCATGACGATGGCCCGGCGCGGTAACCACGCCACCGAGCCGGTGCAAGCCAATGAAGCCATACGTACCTACCTGGATTCCGCCGACTTCCGTGCTTTGTCACAACGGTATCCCGGCGTACAGGTCGTGATTGATCTTGACCCCCAGGCGCCCTCCTTCATCGGCGCCACCCATCAATTCACGCAGGCGTTGATGAACCTGGTCGGCAATGCGTTTGAGGCAATCAAAACAAGCACCGGAACCATCACCGTGCGCACCCGGGCCGCCACGATGCCCGGCGGCCACGGCGGGGATGTCCGGCCTGCCGTTCGCGTGGAGGTCAGCGATACCGGATGCGGCATTCCCGCCGACGAACGCGAACATATCTTTGAGCCGTTTTTTTCACGGCGTAAGTCCGGTTCCAGCGGCACCAGCGGCACCGGTCTCGGGTTGGCTATTGTTTACAGTGTTATCAAGGATTTCGGGGGAACCATTGATGTCATCTCCGAACCGGAAACCGGCACGACGTTCACCATCCTCTTGCCCGGCACGCTTCGCCGCGCGGACACGCCGCTTATGCCGACAACGGGAGGGGCCGGCTTCACCTCGGTGTTGGTGGTGGATGACGAACCGGTGCAGCGGGAATTGTGCCGGGTGCTGCTGGGTTCGAAAGGGTGCCGGGTTTCCCTCGCCGCCAGCGGTCGCGAGGCGGTGGCGTTTTTGCGCGAACACGATGTCGATATTGTCCTGCTTGATATGATCATGGAGGCCGATTTTGACGGCTTGGATACCTACGAGGCCATCCGCGCCTTTAAGCCCGATCAGCGGTGCGTGATTGTCAGCGGCTACTCGGAATCCGATCGCGCTCTCCAGGCCCTCGCCAACGGGGTGCGTGGTTTCGTGCAGAAACCTTACACCCTCACCTCCCTTTGCGAAACCATGCGGAAAGCGATGGCATGATGAACCGCTTGAATGGGAAAGGACTGATCGACATCAGCTACGTACCGGATGTGCGGTTGCATGTCCAAAGCCAAGCCGCGGACGCGTCGCCATGACAGTGTGGCGGGCGGTGGGTATGGTGGCGGTGTCGTTGACGGCGTTGGTCGGGCGCGCGGAAACGCTTTCGTTGGTCGAGGCGATCAACCACGCCCTGCGTTATAACCGCGGTGTGTTGGCGGGTGAATTGGCGGCCGGCGAGGCCGAGATTGACGTGGCCGAAGCGCTGGGCGCCTTTGCCATTCGCTGGGGACCGGAAGCCGGCATCACCACCACCGCGGATGACGACGGCTACTTTGCCGGCGTGCAGGCGCGACAACGGTTTTATACCGGCGGCGAGATCGGCGCGCGCGGCGGCTTTGCTTCCGAGGGCGACCGGGACGCCGGTTATGTTGTCCTCGATGCCCGTCAGCCGTTGTTTCGCAATGCCGGTTCGTTGGTCAATCGTGAATCGGAAGTGCGGGCTCGGCAAGGCGTGCTGGATGCCCGGCGCGCCTTGTTTTTACGCAAGATGGACGTCATGCTCGACGTCGTGCGCGGCTACGAGGCGGTGTTGCGCTACGAACGGCAGGTTGATATGGACGCCCGGGCGCTGACGCGTCTGGAAAACCTGGCCATACTCACCCGCGCCCGCGAAGATACCGGAGGCGCCACCCGTCTCGATACCTTGCGCGTTGAGTTGCAACGCGGCGAAGCCGAGGCCGCCCTCGAAAACAGCCGCGAGGTTCTCGCCCTGGAACGGGACGATTTTTTCAACCTCATCGGTTGGACGCAATCCACGGACCGGGTCTTCGTGCCGCCGCCGCTCCTCGACTTCGATCCACCGCCGCTCCCCGAAGCGCTGGGTTTGGCATTTTCCAATCGCCTGGATTATGCGCGCGCCCTGGATCAGCTCGACACCGCGGAACGGCAAATCCTGATTGCCCGTCAAGGGCTGCTTCCCGACCTTTCCGCCGTCGGCAATTACCGTTGGCGTGGCGGGCAGGATGATCGCGGAACCTGGGATTTGGCGGAAGAGGCCTGGTTCGCCGGGGTGACCGTCGAGCCGGACCTGAACCGCTACAGCCAGCGCGCCGGCCTTGGGCGCAGCATTAGCCGTCGCGATCAAGCCCGCATTGCCCTCACCGATCTGGATTACACGCTTGAGCGCGACATCAAGCAACAAACCCGCGCCTATCAGCGGGCCGCCGTGAATTACCGCATCGCCCTGCGCAATACCGATCTGGCGTGGAAGCGGTTGGAATTGGCGGAATCGATGTTTCGGATGGGCCGGGGCGACAACTTCAGCGTCACCGATGCCGAAGCGGCCCACGCCGCCGCGGTGACGTCGGAATTGGCCGCGCGCGCGGAAGCCTCGCTTTCCGGCTACCGTTTGTTGTATGTCTTGGGTCGTTTGCTGGATACGCCGCATGAACTTAAACCGACTTGGTAACTGCACGCCATGGTTCGCGGGCCTGGTGGTCGCCGCCGCGCTGACCGCTTGTGGACGCGAGGCCGCGCCGCGCCGCGCCGACGCGGTGCATGTCATCGAACGCCGGGATTTTTCCCGGTGGTCCGCGTTTGAAGGCACCATCCAGGCCGAGCAGCGCGCGCCGATATATTCGCGAATCAGCCAGCCCACCGCCGTGTTGTTTCTGGCCGCCGAAGGCAGCCAGGTTGAGGCGGGCGAGGTCGTGGCTGAGCTGGATCGCTCCGCGTTGGATCAGGCGTTGGTCGGACACGAACGCGATTTTGCCCTCGCCGACGCCGAACTCAAGGCGCTGCTCGAGGCGGAAATTCCGATGGAACGCGACAGCCTCGAATACGAAATCAATGCGCAGCGCTACGAACGGCTCAAGCAAGAGCGGGTGTTGGAGCATACCCGCGCCCTGCATGCCTCGGGCCTGGTTTCGGATTCGGAACTCGAAGGCCAAGAGGTGCTGGCGTCCAACCTGGAAAAACAAATCGCCTTGCTGGAAAGCCGGCGCGAAAACCTGCGCACGATCCTGCATCCCGCCCGCGAAGCCAAGGCGCGCGCGCAGCGCGAAGCGGCGTGGCGGCAGTTGGAGCTGGTCCGCGCCCAAGCCGAAGGCGCCCGCCTCGTCGCCCCGATCTCCGGCATGGTGGTGTACCTTCCGCTGCATCTCGACGGGGAATTCCGCAACGTCCGCGAAGGCGACACCGTATACCGCAACCAGAAAATCATGCAAATCGCCGACATGACGACCCTGATCGTCCATTGCCTGGTTCCCGAGTCCAGCCTTTCGCTGGTCCGCCCGGGTTTTCCGGTGGTGGTGACCCCGTCAGCTTTTCCCGATCTGCGCCTTGCCGGCGAAGTAGAGGCGGTCGGTTCGGTGGCCATGCCGGTCTCCGGGCGTCCGGCCTGGCAGAAATTTTTTAATGTGACCTTGCGACTACGCGACACGGATGAGCGTCTGCGCTCCAATATGTCCGTGGCGGCGCAGGTGTTATCCTTCCAACACGACCAGGCCGTGGTGATTCCGCGCGCCTGGGTAATGTGGGAAGACGGCCAAGCGTGGTGTCTGGTGCGCGAAGGCGGTTGGAAACGCCGCGCCCTGGAGCTCGGTCCCGGTAACGACGGGTATTTTGTGGTCAACGCCGGTTTGGAGGCGGGCGATACGGTGGCGCTTCCCGGTGTTCGGCCATGAGCGCCTGGGTGGAGGGCCGGAATCTCGCCAAAACCTACCGCACGCCGGCCGGTGACGTCCCGGTGCTCCGCGAGGTTGATCTGCACGTTCCGCGCGGTGCATTTTGCGCGATTACCGGACCTTCCGGCTCGGGAAAAACCACGCTGCTCAATCTGCTGGCCCTGTTGGACACCCCGACCGGCGGCAGCTTGTCTTTAGGCGGTGTCGCCGTTCATGACGCGCCCGAGACGGTGCGCGGTGCGTTTCGAAAAGAAAAAATCGGTATGGTGTTCCAGGCCTTTCACCTCTTGCCGCACCGCAGCGTGCGCGACAACATACGTTTTCGCGCCCGCTATGCCGGGGGAGATCCCGAAGCTTGGGCGGATCGGACGGAACACTTGATGCAGCAATTTGGCTTGCGGGATATCGCCGACCGCGAAGCCCGTTTGTTATCCGGCGGCGAAATGCAACGGGTGGCGATCGCTCGCGCCCTGCTGGTTTCTCCGGAATTGCTGCTGGCGGATGAACCAACCGGCAATCTTGACCGGGCCTCCGCCGAAGTCGTTCTCGAAGCGCTCGCATCGGTGCATCGTGCCGGAATCACCGTTGTGCTGGTCACCCATAACGTCGCGTTGGTCCAGCACGCCACCGTCCATTGGGAATGCCGGGAGGGCCGTTTATGGCCGGGGGGATGACGACCCGTTGGTTCTGGCGTGATATTCGCGAGAGCCTGACCACGCAGCCGCTGAAAACGGGACTGACCTTCATGGCGGTTGCCGTGGGTATGTTGTCGCTTACGCTGCTGCTGGCCATTGTCGCCGGTCTTCAACAGCGCGCGCGGGAGCAGGTAGCGGAGATCGGGGCGGATGTCGCGGTGGTGAGCGGAACCGGCCGGGAGGGCGGGGCGGTGACGTTAACCATCGAAACCGCCGCGCGGGTTCGCGCGCTGGCGCCGGGGTCGTTGGTGGCGGGCGTCCGCATGATGCGGCTCGATCACGTATTGCCGGTCGGCGCCGTTGAGGTTTTGGCGGCTGAAGATGATTTTCCAACCATCCGCGGCTGGACCCTGGCCGCCGGGCGCTGGCTGGATGCGCGGGACCGCGAAGAGGCCGCCTTGCATGCGGTAGTCAGCAGCGGCCTCGCCGAGGGCATGAACCTGTACCACGGCGACTTGCTGCCGGTGCGTGAGTCGTGGTTGCGTATTGTTGGTATTGCCCGGTCACCCGGATACTTTTTGATGACACCGATCAGCGCGCCGGTTTGGTGGACCGAGCGGGAGGCGGCGGGGACATTTGACGCGCTGTACATCAAAAACAAAACCTACGCCGAGGTGGAGGATTTGGCCGGGCGGTTGCGCCGTGATTTGGCGCCTGGGGAAACGGCCCCGCTCATCACCACCCCGGATAGTTTGATCGCCAGCACGCGCGCGATGATGACCACGGTTCGCTGGGTATATGGCAGCGTGGCTGGCTTGTGCCTGCTGCTTGGCGGGGTTACCCTAACCAGCCTTATGACGGTTTCGGTGCAACAACGCATTGGGGAAATCGGACTGCGCCTGGCCATTGGCGCGTCATGGCGGGACATATTCCTGATGTTTTTGTGCGAGGGCCTTTTTACCACGCTCGCCGCCGGGGTATTCGGCACGGCAGCCGGGTGCGCGGTGCTGGCGCTGTTGGGTGATCGCATCGCCCTGCCGATTGTCATCGACTCGCCGGTATTGGTGACGCCCATCGTGGTCGCGGCCACCTTGGGGCTGGTCTTTTCGTGGGCCCCGGCCCGGGCAGCGGCCAGCGTAGCCCCTGCCTTGGCCCTGCGGAACGCCTAACCAAGACGGGGTCAACGCTTAAGCGTTAAATCAACGTGACCCGCTAACGTTTGGCGTGGTTGGCGGCGTCGAGCCACCGGGTCATCGCAGGATCACAACCGGCGTTCGTGTCCTGGGTCTCGCACGGTACCTCCGACGACAATCGCGGCGCTGATGAGCACAAGATTCTTTACGATATACTGGCCCTCAATGGTCAAACCAAGCGGGATCGAGGTGAAGCAGATGTCAGGAAGCAAAATCAAAGGCAGAAACGTTCCCGGCATCTGCAAGAACAGCAAGGCGATCGCGACACGGGCCAACGGGCGAATGATGAGACCCAGGCCAATGACGACCTCCCACCAACCGAGAATGGGAATAAACATTTCCGGCGGAAACCAGTAAACCGTGCGCGCCACCAATTCCTGGGCCGGACTCATGCCCACGGTTTTCAACGCGCCATACCAGATAAAGACGATGCCCAACGACCAACGCAGCATGCGGATGCCGTTCCGGGACATCCAGCCCGCAATCACCGTATCGATTTGATCAAATTTCGCCTTCATAAGATAAAGCATACCACAATTTTCCCATTTCTCACGGCTATGTGTTTGATTTTTCGATGATCTGCGCGATTGTGAGTTAAAGGAGATTTTGTATGGAAACCGCCCAGCTTGTCGCTCAATGGATTATCGGACTCGGTATTTTGAACGTTTGGCTTTTGCGTTCCCGGCGGGCTACCGCTTACCGGGGCGGTGATGCCAGAAACATGCAGAAGGAATTCGTCGTGTAAGGACTGCCGGTCTGGTTCATGGATGGCGTCGGTACGTTAGCCGCTATTCGACAAGTCGGATCACGAACAAGGATGGCCAATACTTTCCCGTCACCAGGAAATGTCCGGTTGCGGCATCGTAGGCGATTCCGTTCAAGACCTCAGCCCGGTTGGGCCGGGGCAATGCGGCGCGCAACGGCGAGGCGTCCAGGCTGGCCGTTACCACGCCGCGCCGGGGATCAATCCGCACAATCCGGTCGGTCATGAATATGTTTGCGTACACCGCGCCGTCGACATATTCGAGTTCGTTAAGGTTGATCAGGGGCTTTCCGTTTTCCGTCACGGTCACGCGGCGGACTTCGCTGAAGTCATCCGGACTCATGAAGCGCAGGGTGCTGGTGCCGTCGCTCATGATCAGGTGGCGGCCGTCGCTGGTTAGCCCCCAACCCTCACCCGGATACGCATGGGTGCGCACCTCCTCGAAGGTCTCCGGATCCAAAACAAAAACCGTGCGTTCTCGCCAGGTGAGCATCCAGAGGTGATCGCCGTGAACCGTCAATCCTTCGCCAAAATAGTGTTTGGGGAAATCGCGCCTCCGGATGACCTCGCCGGTTTCCCGGTTAACTTCCCGAACCGAGGATTTGCCATAGAGGCCGGTGCTTTCCCACAAACGATCGCCATGCCATTGCAGTCCCTGGGTGAAGGCCAGCGGGTCGTGTGGATGCTGGGCGATGATCTCGAAGGCGAGCGGCCGGGCGGATGGCGTGCGCAGGTCACAGGCGAGCAGGACCAGGGCCATCAGCGGCCAACAACGCATCCAGGCCCGGCTCATGGCGGTCAACCGATGAGGATTTCCCGGCCTTCCTCCGGGAGTTCAGCGGGAACGCCGGCTCGCGTCCGCACGGTATGCAGCATGCGTGCCAGCATGGCGTCGTCATAATGCGGGTAGAGGTGCACCGGCATGAACCGCCGGGGTTGCGCGGCATGGATAAAGGCCGCGACCGGTCCGAGGCAGGCGTGGCGCTGGCTTTCTTTTTCCTGCGCGGCGGCGTCTTCGTCGTTTAACCACAATTCATGGAGGAGCACATCGACTCCCCGCACGTAGGCGACATTTTCCATCATGACCACCGTATCGGTCACGTAGGCGAGTGCATCGTCGATGCGGATGCCGATGGAGCCGCCGGGATGTCGTTGCGACCAGACGTGGATGCGGTGCCCGGCGATTTCGAATTCCGGGCGGTTGATGGGATGAATGCGGATTGTGGTGTCTTCCAGCAGGTAGGAGTTAAGCGGCGGCTGGAAGTATCGGCGTATGGCTTCCACCGGGTCGGCCTGAATGAAGGGGCATACCGGCGCGTGGATGTGGAGCGGCACGCGCGCGCCGGCGGTGAAGGCGTAGTAAAGGCCCGCCGTATGGTCGACATGGTAATGGGACAGCAGGACATGCAGTTCCTGGTAAGGGGCAAGGTGCTTCTGGATGGCCGGTTCGTGCAGGCGGGCGGCGCCGGTGCCCGCGTCGAGCAGGAAGGCCGCGTCGTCGAACAAGGCGAGCAGACAGGAGGAGTGTCGCCCGTTGATCGGCAGGTAGCCGTTGATGCCGAGCGGAATCAGCTTCACGATCCGCCCTCGCGCCGGTAGGTGTAGGCTTCGGAAGGAAACGCTCCGGACTCCACCTCGCTCCGGTAGGCGGCGAAGGCTTCGCTCATCGCCGCCCCCAGATTCGCATATTGTTTGGCGAATTTCGGCACATGGCCGGAGGTCAAGCCCAGCAAGTCGTGCACCACCAGCACCTGGCCGTCGCAATCCGGTCCGGCCCCGATGCCGATGGTGGGGATTTCAATCGCCGCGGTGATGGCGGCGGCGACGTCGGGCGGCATGCCTTCGAGCACGACCGCGAAGGCTCCGGCACCGGCGACCGCGCGCGCGTCGTCAAGCAGGCGATCCGCTTCGGCCTCGGTCTTGCCTTGCACGCGGTAGCCGCCGGCGGTTTTGACGCTCTGGGGGAGGATGCCGATATGGCCGAGCACGGGAATTCCGTTCTCGACCAGGGCGCGAATGGTGGGCGCGCGCACCGCGCCGCCCTCCACTTTCACCGCGTCCGCATTCGCCTCTTTCAAGCAACGGCCTGCGCTGAGCAGCGCCTGTTCAATGGAGGCCTGATACGACATGAACGGGAGGTCGGTGATGACAAGCGCTTGATTCACCCCGCGCGCGACCGCGGCGGTGTGGTGGAGCATCTGTTCGAGCGTGACCGGCAGGGTGGAGGGAAACCCGAGCATGGTCATGCCAAGTGAATCGCCGACGAGAATACACGGAATGCCGGCGGCGTCGATCAGCCGGGCGGTGGTCGTATCGCCGGCGGTCAGCATGGCGATTTTTTTCCCGCCCTTGAGCGCCCGGATCCTCGGCGCGGTCCACTTCCCCCCGGCGGTCATCTTAGATGGCCTTCAGGTATTCGCGGCGCATGCGGGCGATGTTTTCGATGCTGATGCCTTTGGGGCAGGCCGCTTCGCATTCGGCGTGGTTGGAGCAATGGCCGAACCCTTCGTCGTCCATCTGTCCGACCATATTGGTCGCCCGGGATTTGCGTTCGGCATGGCCCTGGGGCAACAGGGCGAATTGCGAAATCTTGGCGCTGACGAACAGCGATGCGGAGGCGTTCGGGCACGCGGCCACGCAGGCGCCGCACCCGATGCAGGCGGCGGAGTCCATCGCCGCTTCGGCGATATCCTTGGAAACCGGGATGGCGTTACCGTCCGGGGCTGAGCCGGTGTTTTCCGAAACATATCCGCCCTTGGCGATGATCCGGTCAAAGGCGGTTCGGTCCACCACCAGGTCCTTGATGACCGGGAAGGCCTTGGCCCGGAACGGCTCGACGGTGATGGTGCAGCCGTCTTCGAATACCCGCATGCGCACTTCGCAGGTCGTGCAGGCGAGTTTGGGTCCATGAGCCAAGCCGTCGATGACCAGGCCGCAGGTTCCACAAATGCCTTCGCGGCAATCGCTGTCGAAGGCAACCGGTTCCTCGCCTTTTTTGATCAGGTCCTCGTTGAGCGCGTCCAGCATTTCCAGGAAAGACATTTCCGGAATAATGTTGTCCACGGTGTAGTCGGCGAATCGACCGGGGAGGGTGGGTCCTTCCTGGCGCCAGATTTTTAGGTTAAATTTCATTGTTGTTCTCCAATTTTTCCCGTCGCTTGGTGAGCGGCACGCTTACTTGTAACTCCGTTGCGCCAGGTGGACGTGTTCAAAGGTCAACGCCTCTTGGTGGCGCATGGGTTCCTTGCCTTCGCCCTGGTATTCCCAGGCGGCGACATGGCAGAAGTTTTCGTCGTCGCGCAAGGCTTCGCCTTCCGGCGTTTGGAACTCCTCGCGGAAATGACCGCCGCAGGATTCGTTGCGGACCAGCGCGTCGCGGGCCATCAACTCGCCGAGTTCGAAGAAGTCCGCGACCCGCCCGGCAAATTCCAGGCTTTTGTTGAAGTCTTCGCCGGAGCCGCCGACCTTGACGTTTTTCCAGAAATCTTCGCGCAGCGCTTGAATGTCGCTGATCGATTGGGTCAATCCCTTGGCGTTGCGGCCCATGCCGACGTTGTCCCAGAGGATGCGCCCGAGTTCCCAGTGGTAATCGCGGACGGTCTTTTCGCCTTTCACCGCAAGCAGGCGGTTGGTCTGTTCCTTGACCCCGGCCACCGCCGAGCGGAACGCCTCGTGATCGGTGCCGACCTTGGCCGGCTTCTGGTTCGCGAGGTAGTCGCCGATGGTGTAGGGGATGACGAAGTACCCGTCGGCCAGGCCCTGCATCAGCGCGCTGGCCCCGAGCCGGTTGGCGCCGTGATCGGAGAAGTTGGCTTCACCGAGGACATGCAGGCCGGGGATCGTGCTCATGAGGTTGTAGTCGACCCACAGTCCGCCCATGGTGTAGTGCGGGGCGGGGTAGATGCGCATCGGGGTGTGGTACGGATCGTCGGCGCTGATTTCCTCATACATCGCGAAGAGGTTGCCGTAGCGCTCCTTGATCACCGGCTGGCCGAGCCGTTTAATGGCGTCGGCGAAGTCGAGATACACGGAATATCCGGTCGATCCGACCCCGCGCCCTTCGTCGCAGATCGCCTTGGCGGCGCGCGAGGCGATGTCGCGGGGGACGAGGTTGCCGAACGCCGGGTAACGGCGTTCGAGGAAGTAATCGCGCTCGGCTTCGGGGATTTCGTTGGGGGCGCGTTTGTCGCCCTTGGTTTTCGGCACCCACACCCGGCCGTCGTTGCGCAAGCTCTCGCTCATCAGGGTGAGTTTCGATTGCGTCTCGCCCATTTGGGGCAGGCAGGTCGGGTGAATCTGGGTGAAACACGGGTTGGCGAAATAGGCGCCGCGCTTGTAGCAGCGCCAGGCCGCGGTGGCGTTGCAGTTCACCGCGTTGGTGGAGAGGAAAAACACCGTCGAATAACCGCCGGTGGCCACGATGACCGCATCGGCGGCGTAGGATTCGATTTCCCCGGTCACCAGGTTGCGGCAGATGATGCCGCGGGCGACGCCATCCACCAGCACCAGATCCAGCATTTCGCGGCGGGCAAACAGTTTCACCCGCCCGGCATCCACCTGGCGCATCAATTGGCCGTAGGCGCCGAGCAGCAATTGCTGGCCGGTCTGGCCGCGGGCGTAGAAGGTGCGCGAGACCTGGGCGCCGCCGAACGAACGGTTGGCCAGGGTGCCGCCGTATTCCCGGGCAAACGGAACGCCTTGGGCGACGCATTGGTCGATGATGTTCACGCTCAACTCGGCCAGGCGATGCACGTTGGCCTCGCGGGCGCGGAAGTCGCCGCCTTTGACCGTGTCGTAGAACAGGCGGTGAATGCTGTCGCCATCGTTCTGGTAGTTTTTTGCCGCATTGATGCCGCCCTGGGCGGCTACGCTGTGGGCGCGGCGCGGGCTGTCCTGGATGCAGAAGTTCAGCACATTGTAGCCGAGCTCGCCGAGCGAGGCCGCTGCCGCGCCGCCGGCCAGGCCGGTGCCGACGACGATCACGGTGTGTTTACGTTTATTCGCCGGGCTGACCAGCTTGCAGTTCGCCTTGAAGCCGCTCCATTTGTCGGCGATCGGGCCGGGGGGAATATTGGCATGTAGTTTTTCGGAACTCATAGGGCGCCTCCAGACACGGCGCAACTGCCGGCGCCGCAGAAATAAAAGTAAAGCGGAAGGATGAAAAAGCCGCCGGCCAGCGCCAGCGCGAAGAGCAGGCCCGCCGCATAGATCAGCGGCGACCATTTCGGGCACATCGCCCCCAGCGATTGCAGGGCGCTCCAGAAGCCGTGGCGCAGGTGCAGCCCGAGCAGGAACATCACCCCGGCGTAACCGAAGGCGACCGCCGGATTGGCGAAGGCGTTGACTACCGTCGTGTAGATGTCCTTGACCTCCTGGCCGTCCAGCTCGGTGGTCGGGTGCGGGGTTCCGGCATTGAATTTAAACATCCAGATATGGGCCGGGATGAAGAGCAGCAGGATGATGCCGGTGTAGATCATGGATTTCGAGGCCACGGTCATCTTGCTCGGTCCCTTTTTGCTCGCCGAAACCGCATACGCATCCGGGCGGGCGCGGCGTTTTTCCGCGTAGGTCTGGAAGGCGGCAATAATGTGGAAGAGAAAGACGGCGAGCAGGCCGGCCTCGGCGACGTACAGCAGCGGGCCCAGGCTTTCCAGTTTGTGGGCGTAGGCGTTAAACGTGTCCGCGCTGACGAACAGGGTCAAGTTGCCGGCCAGATGCGCGATCAGGAACAGCATCAGGAGAATGCCCGACACCGCCATGATCACCTTCTTGCCGATGGTGGATTTCAGGGGTTTGATTTGGCTCATGGGTATGTCCTTATTTTTTTACAGAAGGAAACAAAGGAAAACAAAGAATCAGGGTTGGTTTGCCCCGGGTAAAATGAGGCGATGTATTCCGTTTTTTAATAGAATTTCATGAAAATTTATCAGCAAGCCGAGCGGTTTGTTGAGCAAACGCATATAACTCAATAATTGCGCTTTGTGAATAGGCAGAATTTTTTCAACGGATTTTAATTCCACGATCAAGCAATCATCGACCAGCAAATCCAGCCGCAAGGGTTGCTCAAACACATGACCCTTGTATTCGATGCTGACCGGCAACTGTTGGACGACCGGGATGTGTTGAAGGTGGCACTCCCACAGCATGCATTTTTCATAAATCGGTTCGAGAATACCCGGACCCTTTAATTTGTGAACCTCGATTGCCGCGGCAATGACCTTGAAGCTCCAGGCATCCGCCTTTTGAAACAATTCATGCATTCCCTTCGTTATCCTTTGTTGCCTTCTGTAAAATCAATCAATCCAGGTTGGGCCCGGTGCAGTGTTTCACCAGCTCGTCAAAGGCTTCCCCGGTCATGATTCCTTTTTCGATCACAATTTCGCGCGCGGTTTTCTTCGATTTGAGCGACTCTTTTACCAGCGCGGCGACTTTGTCATAACCGAGCACCGGATTCAATACCGTGCCCAGGCCGCCGCTGTTTTCAAAGTAGTAGTAACACCGTTCGCGGTTGACGAGAATGCCGCTGATGCATTTGTCGGCGAGCATCATCGCGGTCCGCGTGAGGATGCGGAAGGATTTGACCAGGTTCAGGCCGGTTACCGGCATGTGGGTGTTCAGCTCCAACTGGCCGGCGTTGGCGGCCAGTTGCACCGCGTGGTCGTTGCCCATCACCTGCAGGCAGGCCATGTTCGCCGCCTCGCAAATGCTCGGGTTGATCTTGCCCGGCATGATGGACGATCCCGGCTCCACCGCCGGAAGCTGCACTTCGGCAAACCCGGTGTTCGGGCCGGAAACCAGCAGGCGAAGGTCGTTGCACAATTTGGCGATATCCATCGCGGTCAGGCGCAGCGCGCTCGACATGTCGGCCATGTCGGTCAGGAACTGTGTGATCTCGATGCCGTTCTCGGCCACTCGGTAGGATTTTCCGGTGATCCGGTGCATGGCCTTGGCGATCTCCGGTCGGAACGCCTTTTTGGTGTTGATCCCGGTCCCGATGGCGTTGCCGCCCGCGCCGATTTCCAACAGGCGGTCCCGCGCCGCTTCGATGCGGCGGACATCCTTTACCAGCGCGTGCGCCCAGGCGTGGAAGGCCTGGCCCATGGTCTCCGGCACCGCATCCTGCAAGTGGGTGCGTCCGCTGCGGATCACATCGGCGTATTCCCCGCCCTTCTTTTGCAGTTCGGCGATCAGGTGCTTCAGCGCGGGCAGCAGGGCGTCGGTCAGATCGATCCCGGCCACCCGGATGCCGGAGGGGAAAATGTTGTTCGTGGACTGCCCTTTGTTGACGTCGTCGTTCGGATGGACCAGGCCGCGGTCGCCGCGCTGGCCGCCGAGCACTTCGTTGGCGATGTTGGCGACCACTTCGTTGACGTTCATGTTGGAGGAGGTGCCCGAGCCGGCCTGGAAACAATCCACCGGGAATTGGTCCGTGAATTCGCCGGCTAAAATGCGTTGGCACGCGGTGGCGATGGCCTCCAGCTTGTTCTTGGGCAGCAGGTCCAGGGCGTGATTGGCCTGGGCGCATGCCCATTTCAATTTCACCATGCCGTGAATCATTTCCAGCGGCACCGGCTCGCCGGCCGCATTGAAGTTGCGCAGGCTGCGGCAGGTGTGCACGCCGTAATACGCCTCCAGCGGCACTTCCAGTTCACCCAAAGAGTCTCGTTCGATCCGTGTTGTCATGTGGAATTCTCCGTGATTAAGCTACGCGGAAAGTCCGATGCACTATACCCGGGTCCAACGTTTTTACAATAGCGGATCGCCCCGAATCCCGAATCGGGGAAAACCGGGGTGGGTGATCGTTGTTTTGGCGACATTTTTGTCGGTCGGATGCGCCGGGTTCCGGGCGTGCGGGCCGGAGGATGACGCATGGGGCGCCGATAAACGCAAGCATTTCGTCGCTTCCGCCTTGATCGGGGCCGGGGCGACGGCAGTCGCCGCGCAACGAAACGACACCGGCGATGCCGCCGCGATGGGTTTCTCCGTCGCCCTCGCCGCCGGACTGGCCAAGGAGGGCTACGACCTCTACGGCAAGCAAACCTGCTGGAGCTGGAAGGACCTCGTCTGGGATGTCCTTGGCGCCTCGGTCGGAGTCTCCCTCGCGGCGTGGGCGACCGATTAAGCAGGCGCATCCTTGATTGGCTGACCGCTCCAATTTGCTTCAGCATCACCCCCATCAGGAAAAAGAAGCTGACCGTGCGACGTGCCCGGCCTCTTGATGCGCCGCAGGCGCATAGGCTACCGCGGGAAACCGTCGGGTAAATCCCGCGCTGCGCGGGATTCGGGGAGTCAGTTGGTCCAGCGGGCCGAGCCGGTCGTCGGCGACCGGCGGCCAGCAAGGCGGAGC
>CALMYG010000172.1 GCA_937873455.1 uncultured Verrucomicrobiota bacterium | reverse complement strand
CATTCTGGTCATTTGGCGAGTCGTCGAAAGATACTCTTGCATGTCGGAGGCATAAGTCCATGCCGCCATCAGTGATATGATCGCCGCTATATATGATTTCATGTCATTCACTCTGTGCACGACAAGCCTCAGTGCGCCCCGCTTCGGGGCTGCACTGGAGGCACATGTTCGCGATCTTCGTTTATCTGCCTTAGCTTCGACATCAAAGTGCTACTTCCGCTAAATGAAAATGCTGCGTCATTCGTCCGCGCAATTTCGTATGCGTCAATCGCGGAGAGAATTCTATCTGTTTGACCCGCACTAATTAACGCCCTGATTTCGTTAAGCGAAGTTGCCACGCACTGTCGCTCATACTGCTGAGTAACATGTAACGCTGTGTACAGCATGAAACAAATCGTGATTATTGAAAGTGATCCAAGGGTAATCCGGAGTACCTTGCCGGCTCTGAACTCGGCAAACAGCCACGCTGCTGGTAATCCTGCGATCAGAATAATTGCAAGTAATGTCATGGCTTATTTCGCGAACAGTATTTATTAACGTGACTTCATTTTTATGAATGGTCGTGCTTGCTTTCAGAAACGATATTCCTGCCTGGCCGACGTGAGCAAGGCAAATATCGTTGATAATGAGTTGGTTGCAGACGCGAGGTCATTCGTGGAGTAGGCTTTGTCAATCATCATGAGGTCGGCTTTATAGACCCAGTAATACGTTGGGTATTCGTGGCGGCATAAAGCCTACTATGGCACAAGGCTCCTAATCGTTCCGAGGGATAAAATTTCCGGAGAGAGAGAAATAACATTCAGATTCACCATGCCATTCCCTTCCGCCACCTGCTCTCCGGCAACCAGGTGATTTGATTACTCTTAGTGGCGTTAACCATCCCGCTTGCAATTTGATCGGCCACAGCCGGTTCGATATCAGAAAAGTTCCCGGCCCGTGCGCCGATGGCGGCGCCAATCCTATTGTTATGACGATCCATCCGGTTCGAATCCTTGCTGCCCCGTTCCATGATGCCGGTTACGACTTCAACAACGGGCGCGCCAAGCGTGTACGCCACAACCGCGCTCGCCAACGTGTGCCGATAAGCATCAAGCGGCCCATGGCGTCCTCCCGGCAGGTTGGAAACAGCGACATGCGCCCAGGTGAAAAGAAGCACAAAGGCAGGATAGGCCATGGCAATCGAAACGATGGCCGCGACCCCGATCCTTTGCAGTTTTCGCGTTGTCATTGACCAACCAGGATCAATCAGTCGCCAAAGCAATTTCGTATTCGAACGTCCGGTCCGGGAGAGCCACCTACTGCTGTTGCTCGCGGGAGGATTTTTCCATGCCTCGGAGAAATTCGCCAAGCATGCGTCCCGCTTCTTCCGGCGTCATGTCTTCCCGACCGATTTGCTGACCGACTTGCTGTTGAAACCGTTCCAGGTTCTTCGCGGCCCGGCGACCTGCGGCCTCCGTGGAAATACCAACCAGGGCGAACACCGCAAAGAGGATACCCCACACCATTTTCGCTTTGGATACGGCGATACCATGCACCGTGATGCTGGCCGCGTATAGCAGGAAGAGGCCCCATCCCGTAGCCGCCACACCCCCCAAGTATGGAATGTAGGATAACAAGGCGGTGATCGGGGAAATGGCCGCGGCATACGCGAAGCACCGATAGGCCGTCTCGTAGTCACGACCGGAGCCCATGAGCTTCCAGACCAGGAAAACAATCGCCGCGCCGACAAACCCGAAGATCGCGGCGAGGATCGGCGTCACCACCAGCATACCCAACGCACCGGCAAACGACGTCCCGATCATCAGAATCGCCCGGAGGATGCCGGTTACCAGACTCATGGCAACCAGAAACAACAAGGGCTCCTTGAAGCCGCCCGCTATAGGCATGGTCCGGTAAAATTCAACCGGGTTGGTGATAACCGCCAACGCCTGTTTCTTGATCGTTTCCAGATTGAAGGCTGCGGGTACTGCGGTTTCATTTATGGTTTCGTTCATGGTGGTCCTCCTAAAACTTCAGCTTAGCGGATTCCAAACGACGGGCAAGCTCGTTGAGCACCCGGTCATCGTCCGCCGGACCGGCGGACTCAAACGTCGAGGAAAAGCGCAAAAACGAGCCGACATCATCCCACGGCACGGTGGAAACGGATTGTTCGCGGATCAAGTACTGGGAGGCGTCCTCGGCGTTGGCGAATACCCGATCGCCCGCCCCCACCGGGGCCTGGGTGTACAGGAAGAAGGTTCCGCCCGGCATCGCGGCATCAAAGCCGGCATTACGCAAAACCTGGACCAGTTTTTCCAACCGGCGTTGGTAATGTTCGCGGATCGAATCGGCCAGTGACTTGTTGGCGATTCCCGCGCAGGCGGCGTGTTGAATGGCCTTGAACTGACCGGAGTCGCAGTTGTCCTTTACCGTGGCGAAGGCGTTGACCGCGCCGGGATGACCGGCGACAAAACCCAACCGCCAGCCGGTCATGTTGTAACTTTTGCTCATCGAGTGCAATTCAACCGCGACCTCGATTCCGCCGGGACGGGCGAGGATGGAGGGATTGTGGTCGCCATAGACCAGCGTGGCATAGGCGGCATCCTGCACGATGAGGAATTTATGTTTTTTCGCCAGCGCGATCAGCGCATCGTAAAAGGCCGGGGTCGGCGCGGCGCCGGTGGGGTTGTTCGGGTAGTTGATGTAAAACAATTTGGCCTGATCGAGGGTTTCCGCCGGTATGGCGGCGAGATCGGGCATAAATCCGTTTTCTTTTTTAAGCGGCACATTCACTACCCGGCCACCGAGGTATTTCGTGTGCGTCGCCATTACCGGATAACCGGGCACGGTTTGAATGACGACATCGCCGGGGTTCACGAAGCATAGCGGGAGCATGGCCAGCGCGGGCTTCGAGCCGATGCTGTGGTTGATGTGCTGGTCCGGGTCGAGGCCGGTCACGCCAAAAAACGAATTCATGTATTCCGCGGCGGCCACCTTGAAGGCGGCAATACCGTTGTCGGCGTAGCCGCGATTGGCCGGATCATCCACCGCCCGCTTCAACGCTTCGCGTATGGCAACCGGAGCCATCTGGTCCGGCTCGCCCACGCCGAAGTCGAGCAGTTCGACTTCCGGGCGGGCCGCCCGGGCCGCCGCCTTGGCGCGTTTGATCTTTTCGAATTTGTAGATTTCGTTGGTCTGCCCAAAGGTTTTGCCGCCGATGCGCTCGGCGAAAAGAGGTTGAATATCCATGGTAGGTTAAAGGTTCAAGGTTGAAGGTTGAGGGTTCAAGGTTAAGGGTGAAGGAAATACGGTGTTCGGTGTTCAGTGTTCGGGAGCGCCCCCGGC
>CALMYG010000171.1 GCA_937873455.1 uncultured Verrucomicrobiota bacterium | reverse complement strand
TTTCGGGGGCTTTTTTCCGAACCTTGGAACTTTTTCGTCGGCGCGCGGCTTAGCGAATCCGCATCGGCATCAGGACGTACAGGAAGGGGGCGTCGCATTTCATGACGCCGGGGCTGAGTTCGTCGCTGAATTCCAAGGCCACTTCATCGGTGGTGAGGTTGCGGAGGCAATCGATCATGAAGTCGGGGTGTATCCGGGGACACAGAAGTAATTCCTATAGATTTGAACGACAAGCCTCAGTGCGCCCCGTTTCGGGTGTGCGGTACATGTTCGCCCTCGTTATTCGTAGTGTGTCCACATTCTGATTATCTTAACGGTTCGAATGTCATCCAAAACCTGATAAATAAGTCGATGCTGAATATTGATTCTTCGTGAGCAGGCACCAGCCAGGTCTCCAACGAGTTTTTCGTATGGCGGTGGATTCTGAAATGGGTTGTCTGCCAGAACATCAAGAAGTCTCTCCGCTTGGGGCCGAAGTCCAGATCGGGCTATCTTCTTCGCATCTTTTTGGGCTTGCTTCGTAAATACCACGGTCCACTTTTTCACCAGCCGGGCTCCTTTGAGCATTTAGCGACTGAAGTTTTAAGTCCCTTTTGAATCGATTCAGTCATTCCAGGGATGGATTGAAGGTTCAAGGTTTCTTGGATTGCCCGCCAATCATCCTCTGATATCAGAACAGCGGAGGATCGCTTTCCTTTAATTTGCACAGGGTGGTGCGATTCGGCCACATCATCCAGTAGCGTGTAGAGTTGTTTTCGGGCTTCAGTAGCGGTAATCGATGTCATGTTTGGGCCCCCATGTGCGTACGTGATAACGTACGCTATTCCCTCGGCGTTGTCAACCGGCCTATTTATGGCTAACGACAAGCCTCAGGGGCGCGGCGCTTCGCCGCGTCCTCCTGGAGGCGCATGTTAGCCGATAATCATCTCGTTATCTTGGTATAATACCCCACGTTCATAGAGAATATTTACGAGTTCAAATATTTCTGTGGCCGACAATTGGCGATCAAGTGCATTAATATCAATCCAAGCCCTAGTATATGTCCGATTATACGAGCCAGATCGTGTTGAGAAATGTAGTTGTTTGAATTTGAAATGCCGCTCATCTACAAGTCGAATATCCGTACCAAATATGCGAGCAGATATGTTGTGAAATTCCGACAATGTGTCAATCCCATCAACAGAAACTATTCGTATTTCGGAACCAACACATCCCTTGCCGGTAATAATATCAGCAATTTCGTTAATAATCTGAACGTTGTGAGTGAGAAGAAGTGGGTCAACGCCGAGTTGAGCTTGAATTTTATTATTTGATTCGGAGAATTGAATTGAGACACCGTGAAATAACATGGTCGTTTGTAGTGCTGTAAATTCAATATTATGCTCTGCCAAACATGATGAAAGAGCAGACATGGATTTCTCAATAGTCGTCGGTCTATCATTGGAAGCGGAAAGAAAGAAATATATTGCTTTTATCAATGCCGCTGAATTCTCTCCGATAAACCCTGTCGAAGTATCAGAGAGCGCAAGCAAGTCCTTCATCTCTTGATCGTTAAATGAAGCGGTATGAGAATGGCTAAACTCTGTGTTTGCAAGTGCAATAAGATTGTTTAACCCGTCCTGTGACCTAATATTGAATCCTTGGAGAAGACTCAAAGGTGGTGGAATTTGTGTAAGATCTACCCCTAAAAGCCCAACAGGAATTACCTTTATACCTTTTGAGTAAGCAAATCCTGACTCAAAATATATCCAAGAGGAAGAAACCGAGTTAGGAGTTAAAAAGACCACCATCACCGTGGTTGACTCTAGCGCTTCCTGAATTCTGTGGACCCAGTTTCTCCCGAGTGGAATGCTTTGACCGTCGCTGGATAGAAAAACGTCTATGGTCTGGCCCGTTTTTTCCGTGAATAGCGTTTTCAGTCGAGTGAGTACAGCCTTGTCTTTTGAAGAGTGACTAAAAAATATACTTGGTTTATTCACGATATTCTCTTTCGGCTAACGACAAGCCTCAGGGCCACCGTCTTCGGTGTGCCCTGGAGGCGCATGTTAGAAGGTCTTCATTTCAATTTAAGCTTTAGTTTGAGGGTGGCGTAAACGTCTTCTATCGCTGTTGATTTACCGATAGAGTTGTCTATTTGGTACTTCGACGCACCTGACTTGCGCTTTTTAGCAAGAAATACATCGCCCTCCCTGCAGAGTAAATAATCCCTTTTGTTCCAATTCCGAAGCTCCATTTTATCAGAATGAACTATCCAATCCGGAAAACTGCCTCGAGCATTATTAAGATCGGCAAGAAACTCGCATGTTGTTGAGTATCGAGATGTGTATGATATCGCTTTCCGCAAAATTGTTTTAATCTTTTTGGGGACAACGCATGGCAGGGACGCCAAATCGATCAAGCGACCACGTTTGATTTTATCATACAGGCACGAATCAATATACTGCGACACGGAAAAGCTATCAGCAGTTGCCTCTAACCGCTTCACTTCGGATCGCTGTTTATCGTTAAGGTGATCCAGCAGATTTTCTGAAATTCTCCCACCGAACAAAAGAAATCCAATTAATCCAATTTGATATAGGTCAGATGAGAAATCAAAATACCCATTATCTCCAAAAGCTTCGGGTGGTCGGTAAAGAATGCTGTGTCGAGATGCGGGAGCACATCCAGTATCAGGGGCAACTTTTCGAACTGAACCAAAATCAGCAATCAGAAGAGAATCATCATGAACAAGAAGATTGGCAGGTTTTAAATCGCGATGAACAAGCATGTTTGGTTTCGCATGTAGAGCCGCTACGCCCGAAAGTAACTGACAGAGCAAGCTGTGTGCAAGTGAGTGGGAGAGCGAATAGCGTTCGAGGAAGGAAAGGAGATCACCATCTCCAGCAGCCGGCATTACAAAAAAAGAGCAATTGTCCGTGAGCTTGCGCGCATCATAGACTTTAAGTACATTGGCATGGTTGATTTTTGCGATAATAGCTGGTTCGTGGACCATTTCAGAACCACTGTGAAAGTAAACCTTGATTGCGACTTTCTTTCGCAAGACAGCTTGCATTCCGACTAACACATATCCGTTTGCCCCGGAGTCATTAAATTCCCCAATTTGAAATTCCGGATATTGCTTGAGAACAAGCTGCGCTTCATTTGGGAGTTTTGAACAGTCGATCGGCATTATGCCAATCCCGTAAATGCAATGTCGTATGCTTTTCCGAGATCAGCGGTGTCGGGGCGGATGGCATTGTCGACGCCGTGCTTTCTGAGCGCAGCACCAATTGTTGCCTGATGAATCATCTGAACAGGGACTGGTGAGGTAGCGAGGATGATGCCTTCATTTCTGAAAGACGCAGAACCTCCGGCATGAGTGCCCTTGCCCTCTGTACGCTGATTAAGACAAAGGATATCGATATTATTGTCAGCGCAGTATGCTTGAAGTGTTTGCACAAATGCTGCGACATTATCCTGTGTTGGCTTTGACGGAAGCTCAAGCTTGTGGAACGAATCCAGCAATCTAGTATGTGCCGAACGGGTTCCAGATAGAGTGACTATTCGAGCCCCGTTTGCTTTTAGCAGTATGCCACCTACGATCATGTTTTCCTCCTTCTAGACCTTATGGCTGAAGCTTCGTGGATTCAGCCGTTATTCTGATAAAAATAGTGGCGTGCCTGCGACAGTATTCGCGGGCTGCTCTGCCGAAGCAGAGCCTATCCGCATGAATGATGAACAAACATATAGGAGTCACAGGACACGCCACTTGTCCGCCATAGCTCGACAGAGCGACGGCGGATGAAGAGACTATACATAGGAATCGACGCGCATAAAGAATCAAATCTCGTCGCCC
>CALMYG010000170.1 GCA_937873455.1 uncultured Verrucomicrobiota bacterium | reverse complement strand
CTCTCACCAGGGTAGCGAAAGGTCACGGCAAAAACGTTTAGCTGTCCCAAAGAAACGCGCATGGCTTCCCACAATGGAAAATGAGGCAGCAGCAAATTGAGTAAATGAACAAGATTGTGGGTTTTTTCAAACGGCACGTCCTTTTCCTGTAGCACCGCCTTTAAATACTTTTCTATACATTGCTGGGCATGAAAGCATGCGGCGTCGAAATTCGGCTGCTTGCGGCATCGCAATTCTCTTTCCGCTACGGCGAAGTCACCTTCGGCTTTATCCACCCATTCACGCGTGAGCGGTTTCATAGAGCACGCGTCCTTCCCGGTGAATCTGCTGGAGAAAATAATCGTGTTGCCCAAGGCGTCGTTCAACGTCTTTTTCGGTTTTTACAATTAAATCAACGGCGAATGAGGGGTTTAATGCGGCGATCATACGTGCGGCCGCTTCGGGACCGGCTGGTTCACATCCAACCGTAATCAATAAATCGACATCGGAGTCAGCGGTTGGGTTCCCGCGCGCGTATGAACCAAACAAAACGACACGGCTGGGCTTAAAGGATTTAACCAAATCGGTGCAGAAGGTTTCAATGTCACCCATGGTCGGCATAAGAAAGTAATAGCAAGGTTGATGAAGGTCGTCAATTGACGCCGGTCATGATCCAGAGTCCGCTCGCTCGATCAATTCAGCGTCGTTCCAAACAACGAGGCGAGCAGCATGAGGCCGAGGGCGATCCAGCGGAGGCCATCACCTTTGTCGGTGGTTTTGCTGATGCCGATCAACGCGCCGGCGGCGAGAAAGAACACGAATTTTACCCCGACCACGCCGTTGTAATGCGGGCCCCGGGTGTGGCCGCCGCTGAGGATGTAGTAGGCGATGATGCTGACGAAGCCGACGGCGAGCAGGATGTTGCACAGCCGGGCGATTTTCCGGGAGGGGGAAGCCAGGTTGCGGTCATCCGGACCGATGCACAACTGCATGCTGAGCAACGCGCCGATTACGCTGACCATGCATAGGATATGCACCCAGACGAGTAAATTTACCGGATTCATAGATTTTCTTCCTGTTCCGCCAGAGCCGCCGCGGCTTCCCACGGACGGGGATCGGCCAGTAGCTTCAGTCCCGTTTCACGATCCTTCACCGCGAAGGCTTCGCCTACGATGACCCCGGCCTCGTTGTTGGCAACTTCGACGTAACCATCGCCCACCATATAGAATTTTTCCACGCCGCCGACGGTGATTTTTGCGAGGCCTTGTTCAAGCGCGCTGATGAGGGGGGCATGTTGGGCGAGAATGCCGAAGGATCCGTTGACGCCCGGCAGCACCACGGCCTCGACTTCACCGGTAAATGCTTTGCCGGCGGCGGAAACCAGGGTGAGTTGAAACGTCGGCGCCATGGATTAAACCGCCTTGAGTTTGCGGGCCTTTTCGATGACCTGATCGATATGGCCGACCATGTAAAAGGCCTGCTCGGGGAGGTCGTCGTGTTTGCCTTCCAGTACTTCCTTGAACGAACGGACGGTGTCGGCGATTTCGACGTAGGCGCCGTGAATGCCGGTGAAGGTCTCGGCGACATGGAAGGGCTGGGAAAGAAACCGCTGAATCTTGCGCGCGCGGTTGACCGTGCGGCGGTCTTCTTCGGACAATTCATCCATGCCGAGAATGGCGATGATGTCCTGGAGTTCCTTGTAGCGCTGGAGGATTTCCTGCACGCCGCGGGCGACTTCGTAGTGTTCGCGACCGACGGTTTCCGGGGAGAGAATGGTCGAGGAGGAGGTGAGGGGATCGACGGCGGGGTAAATGCCCAGCTCGGCGATGGGCCGCGACAATTCGGTGGTGGCGTCCAAATGGGCGAAGGTCGTGGCCGGGGCCGGATCGCTGTAGTCGTCGGCCGGGACGTAGACGGCCTGGATGGAGGTGATCGATCCGTTTTTGGTGGAGGTGATGCGTTCCTGCAATTCGCCCATGTCGGTGCCGAGGGTGGGCTGGTAACCCACGGCGGAGGGAATGCGCCCGAGCAGCGCGGAGACCTCCGAGCCGGCCTGGGTGAAGCGGAAAATGTTGTCGACGAAGAGCAGCACATCCTGGCGCATGGCATCGCGGAAGTATTCGGCGATGGTCAGCGCGGAAAGGGCGACGCGGGCGCGGGCGCCCGGCGGCTCGTTCATCTGGCCGAATACCATGGCGGTTTTGTCGATGACGCCGGATTCGCGCATTTCACGGAACAACGCGGTGCCCTCGCGGGTGCGCTCGCCGACGCCGGCGAAAACGGAGTAGCCGCCGTGTTCGGTGGCGATGTTGCGGATGAGCTCCTGAATCAGGACGGTTTTGCCGACGCCGGCGCCGCCAAACAGGCCGATCTTGCCGCCCTTCTTGTAGGGCGCGAGCAGGTCGATCACCTTAATCCCGGTGACGAGCATGGTTTCCTTGGTGTCCTGGTCTTCAAACTTCGGGGCGGGGCTATGAATGGGCAGGTAATGATCGGTAACCACCGGACCGGCGTTGTCGATGGGGTCGCCGAGCAGGTTGAGCACGCGCCCGAGGGTGGTCGGACCGACCGGCATCATGATTTCCTTGCCGGTGTTTTTGACTTCGGCGCCGCGGATCAATCCATCGGTGGTGTCCATGGCGATGGTGCGCACGACGTTGTCGCCGAGGTGCTGGGCGACTTCCAGGGTCAGGTTGTCCGGGCGGTCGTCGATGGAGGCGTTGGCGACTTTCAGGGCGGTAAAGATGGGGGGCAGGGCGCCGGACGGAAATTCAACATCCACGACGGCGCCGGTGATTTGCGTGATGAAGCCCGAGGAGGTGGCGGTACTGGTGGTCATAGGCGTATCCTGTTTAGCTCTTGAGGGCCTCGGCCCCGGAGATGATTTCGATCAATTCCTTGGTGATGGCGGCCTGCCGCGCCCGGTTGCGCAGCAGCGTGTACAAATCGATGAGTTTGCTGGCGTTGGTGGTGGCGTTGTCCATGGCGGTCATGCGCGCGCCGTTTTCGCCGGCGGCGTTTTCCAGCAGGGCGTAATAGAGTTTGAAGTCGACGGTCATGGGGAGCAGGCGACGCAACAGTTCCTCGCGGGAGGGTTCGAGCAGGTAATCCACCGCGGCGGCGGTTTCGACCGGCGCGTCGGCGTCTTCTTCGGGCGCCACCGGGAGGAGTTTCTCGATGACCGGCTTCTGGGAGATCGGGTTGATGAAATGGTTGTAGGCGAGGTAGACCTCGTCGAATTGGCCGGCGAGAAAATTTTGGCGCAACTCCGCGCCGATTTCCTCGGCGTGGTGGTAGCCGGGCTTTTGGGTGACGCCTTCGTAGTGGCGGTAAATTTCCCGGCGGCTACGGAAGAACAGATGGCCGCGGCGTCCGCAGCAACTCAAGACGATATCCTGTTCGGCGCGGGCGTCATCCTCCAACCAGCGCGAGACGAATTTGATGAGGTTGTTGTTGAAGCCGCCGCAGAGTCCTTTGTCGGAGGTGATCAACAAGACAAGGATACGCCGCGCCGGGTCGCGCACCTGAAAGAGCGGATCGGCGGAAGGGTCGATGGCGGCGGCGAGCCGTTGGATCATTTTCTTGACCTGTTCGGCCATGGCGGTGGCCTTGCGCTGGGCATCCATGGTGCGGTACAGCTTGCTGGCCGAAACCATTTTCATGGTTTTGGTCATTTTCCGGGTGTTTTTCAAGCTGGCCAGCTTGGCCTTATATTCCTTGAGCGAAGGCATTATTTCTTGGGGTAAAAGCGATTTTTGAAATCAACCAGCATGTCGACGAAGGCTTTTTTGACTTCGTCGGTCATGGCTTTCTGTTCGTTGAAGAGGCGCGTGGCGTCGGCGTAGGCGCCGTCCATTTCTTCCATCAGCCTGGCTTCGAATTCGCGGACCTTGGCCACGGGGATATCGTCGAGGTGGCCCTGGGTGCCGGCGAAGATGATTGCGACCTGTTTGGCCACCGCCAGCGGTTCGTGGATGCCCTGCTTCATGATTTCCATGAGGCGTTTGCCGCGTTCGAGTTGTTTGCGGGTGGCGGGATCGAGGTCGGAGGCGAATTGAGAGAACGCGGCGAGTTCGCGGTACTGGGCCAACTCGAGGCGCAGGGAGCCCGCGGTTTGTTTCATGCCCTTGACCTGGGCATCGCCGCCGACGCGGGAGACGGACAGGCCGGCGTTGACGGCGGGGCGTTGGCCGGCGTTGAACAAGTCGGATTCAAGGAATATCTGGCCATCGGTGATGGAAATGACGTTGGTCGGTATGTAGGCCGAGACGTCGTTGGCCTGGGTTTCAATGACCGGGAGGGCGGTGAGACTTCCGCCGCCTTTTGCCGCGCTCATCTTGGCCGCGCGCTCAAGCAGGCGGCTGTGTAAATAGAAAATATCGCCGGGATAGGCTTCGCGGCCGGGCGGACGGCGCAACAACAGGGACAACTGGCGGTAGGCCTGGGCCTGCTTGGTCAGGTCGTCGTAAATGATGAGGGCGTGTTGGCCGTTGTCGCGGTAGTACTCAGCCATGGCGCAGCCGGTGTAGGGGGCGAGGAATTGCATGGTCGCCGGGTCCGATGCGGTGGCGGCGATGATGGTGGTGTATTCCATCGCGCCGTACTTCTTCAGGGTTTCATAGACCTGGACCACGGTGGAGCGTTTCTGGCCGATGGCGACGTAGAAGCACTTCACGTTTTCGTGGCGCTGGTTGATGATGGTGTCGATGGCGATGGAGGTTTTTCCGGTCTTGCGGTCGCCGATGATGAGTTCGCGCTGTCCGCGGCCGATGGGGGTCAAGGCGTCGATGACCTTGGTGCCGGTCTGCATCGGTTCCTTGACGTCCTGACGGTCGATGATGCCGGGGGCCTTGGATTCGATGGGGCGCATTTCCGTGCCGACGATCGGCGCCCCGCCGTCGATGGCGTTGCCCAGCGCGTCGACGATGCGGCCGATGAGCCCGTCGCCCACCGGGACGGAGGCGATCTTCCCGGAGCGGCGAACCTGATCACCTTCCTTGATGTGGGTGTCTTCGCCGAAAATGGCGATGCCGACGTTGTCGGTTTCCAGGTTCAGGGCCATGCCCATGATGCCGCTGGAGAATTCGACCAGCTCGCCGGCCATGACATTCGAGAGGCCGTGGGCGCGGGCGATGCCGTCGCCGATGCTGAGCACGACGCCGACTTCGTAGGTTTGTTCCTTGAGGCCGAAGTTCTCGAGTTGTTTCTTGAGGATGGAGGAGACTTCTTCGGGTTTAAGTAGCTGTGTCATGGGGCGATTCCGTTATGCGTAAGTCAGACGTTTTTGGAGGAGTTGGAGTTGGGTCTCGACGCTGAAGTCGAAGACCTGGTCGCCGATGAAGATCTGCAAGCCGCCGATGAGGGCGGGATCGACACGCGGGGTGAGGATGATGGTTTTTCCGAAGCGCCCGGCCAGGTGTTCGCGGATGGCTTCCACCTGTTCCGGGGCGAGCGGGGCGGCGCTGGCGATGGTGGCGCGGAGCAGGCCGAGGTGTCGGTCGTACAGCAGCATCCATTCCTCGACCACCAGGTCAAGCAGGGGGAGCCGGCCCTTGTGATCGAGAAAGGCGGTGAACCGCTCGCTCAACGCGTGGGTGCGCCCGGTGAGGAGGTGATGAATCGCCGAGGTGCGCGATGCTTTGGCGCCCGAGGGTTCGGTGACGAACAGCCGCCATTCCGGGGAGGTGTCGAGCAGATCGACCAGTTGCCGCAAATCCGCGCGCACCGGTTCCAGCGCATCCTGTTCGCGCGCGAGGGCGAAGAGGGCGTTGGCATAACGGCGGGCGGCGTTGCGGGCGGACATGGCGTCAGAGTTGGCTGATCATGCGGTCGGCGAGATCGCGGCTACGGGGTTCATCGAGGTTGTCCTGGAGGATTTTCCGGGAAATGTCCACGGCCAGGGCCGCGCTTTCGCGGCGGAGGTCGGCCATGGCTTTATCGGATTCGGCGCGAATCTCGCGGCGGGCGTTTTCCACGAGGATTTGCGATTCTTCGCGGGCCTTGGTCTCGATGGCGTGGGCGGCGTCAGCGGCGGCGCGGCGACCTTTGTCGATCAGGTCGCGGGCTTTGGCTTCCGCCTCCTCGAGGATACGGGCGCGAGTCTGCTCGATCTCGGCCATTTCTTTTTCCAGGCGCTCGGCATTGTCGAGCGACTGGCGAATGGCGCCCTCGCGCTTGTCGAGCGCGGCGAGAATCGGCTTCCAGGCTACCTTGTAGAGGATGAGCGCGGTGAGCGCAAAGGTCAGGTAGGTCATGACCATCATCGAGCCGGAGACGTCGATGACGTTCTTGGCCCCGGACGCTGGCGCGCTTTCCACCGGGATTTCGGCGGTAGTTATGGGGGTGGCGTCGTCCATACGGACCCTTCCTTCCCGCGCAGGGCGGGATTACTTGAGCAGCACGACGACGGTGGCGAACAAGGCCACGCCTTCGATCAGCGCCGCGGCGATAATCATGGCGGTCTGGATCTTGGGCGCCGCTTCCGGTTGCCGGGCGATACCTTCCATGGCCGCGGTGGCCAACTTACCGATGCCGTAGGCCGCCCCGATGACTACCAAGGCCGCGCCGATAGGAGCTAATGAGATCATGTCAACTTCCTTTATTACTATGATGACTTCAGTTTACTGTTCGAACAGTGACGACGTGCCACCCCGCGTTAATGGGCCGGGTGATGCACCTGATGTATAAACAAGGCGGATAGCAGGGTAAATACAAAAGCCTGCAGAAACGCCACGAACACCTTCAAGATATAGATGCCGGCGGCGAGCAAGAGGGAGGGGGCGCCGGCGATGCCGAAGACCACGACCAGGCCGATGATGGAATAAAGCACAATGGAGCCGGCCAGCATGTTGGCGAACAAGCGCATGGTCAGGGCGAAGGCCTTGATGAACATGCCCATGAATTCGATCGGGACGAGAATAATCATGACCGGCCAGGGCACGCCATGAGGGATGAAGGCGCGCAGGAAGCCGATAAAGCCGTTCTTCATGATCGCCCCGCCGATCATCACGCTCAAGGTGATCAAGGCGAGGCCAGCGGTGACGTTGACGTTGCTGGTCGCCCCGGCGAACAGGGGAATAAGTCCCATGAGGTTCAGAAAGAGGATAAAGAAGAAAAGCGTGAGGAAAAATGGCGCCAGTTTGCGCCCATCGCGTTCACCGAGGTTGGCGATGGCAATTTGATCGCGGATAAAGAGGACCAGGACCTCGAGGAGATTGGTAAAGCCCCGCGGAACCGGATCTTTTTTCCGGTAGAGAAAGCCGAAGACCCAAATCAGCAGGGCCGAGGCCAGCAGAAGCATCAAGCCGTGGCGGGTAAGGTTGAGGGCGTCGAGAGGAACCGGGCCGAGCGGCGTCTTCCAATACGGCGCGTCGGCGATTTTGGACATGATGTAATCCTGGACCAGTTCGGACCGGTTTACTTCCTGTTCAATGATTTCCTCTGCTGTCGCCATGTATACTCGTCTCGTTATTTCGTAACACCCGCAAATACCCAAGGCCATATTCCGGCCGCATCGGAGCGTTTGAGCCGCCCGGCATCAGGTCGGCGGAGGCCCGGTTTGACTTACCGGCGCTCGATCGCTCGCGCTTCTGCCCGCCAGCCACAAAATCTCCAGCCAAACGCCGGAAAAATAGGCGGCAAACAGCCCTATTAAAAAGGGGCCGACCTCGAAAAAGGCGGTAACTAATACTATAACGATCAAAATAAGCAAGATTATCAGGCGCAGAAAAGCGAGAACCATCTGGCGTGGGCCCGTCTGCTCCGGAGCCGCACGGAGGTTTCTTCGCGTAACGTGGTGCAGGGCAATGAGAACCGCGATGGATGCCGACCATCCGGCCAGCACATCCCGGGCGTGTTGGGCTCCGTAGCCGGCGGCAAAACTTATGCCGAGGGCGATGGCCAGGCTGGCCACGGCGCAGGCGGCCATCAGGGTCAACGGTTTAGCTCGGGTCGGGCTTGCCACTTTCTTTTTCCAGAATACGCACGACTTTCCAGACTTCGTATCCGGAATACAGGAAAGCGAGGGCCACGCCGATCAGGGTGAAGAGGTGACTTTCCCCGCCCCGTCGCTGGTCCAGGTAATACCCCCCGCCGACGAAGATGAGCATAGCCGCCAAAAATTGATAACCGAGGCCCACCGCGGCGGCTTTGGCCGGCGATGGCGGTTTGGCTATTTTTTCAAGTTGGTCAAGCATGTCCCTTATATACGACGTTTGCCGACATTTGAAAAGGGCAACCGGTACTGGATGCTGGTTACTGGTTGCTGGATGCTGGTTGCTGG